>JBJEGZ010000011.1:0-212033 GCA_051875555.1 Candidatus Limimorpha sp.
TTTATAAACAGATGAAATACAGCCAATTACAAAAATCAGGGGTGTGGAAGTGTGGAAAAATGGTGGAATTCTAATGGAAAAGGACTAAAAATGATTATCTTTGCAAAAAAAAATGGATAACGACACTATACATAAAACAATAGTTTATAATCTGGCGGATGGTCAGGTGGAAATTGCAGGTACTACTGACAAAGAGACTGGAGCTATGAGCTATAGTATCGCAATTGTGCCGGAAGATGTGACAGTGGTTGAAGATAAGGATATTCAAAACGGTAATAGCTTTTGGTGGATTGGTGCCGCTCTTGGGCTTGCTATTGCCGTGTTTTTTGTTGTAAGATATATTTTGAAAAAACATCGTGGTGATGATGTGGAAGCGAAACCGGCCGAACAAGATGCCTCGTTGAGATATGAACTCTTGAAACACAGGGACATATATAAAAAGTTTTGTCAGAAAGGCTATTTCTCAACAGTCAGACAATCTGAGCTGAAAGCTCTTGAGGAACATGAGGTTAACGAGTTGTGCGATGCCGTTTCAGAAGTATTCCCAACATTCGTGGAGTATCTCAATAACCATAGAATCTCTGCTAAAGACTTACAGTTTTGTTGTTTGGTGAAATCACGGCTTTCAACGTTGGAATTGTCGGTGATTTATGGTGTCTCGGATAGCGCAATCTTCAAAAGGAAGCAGAAAATCAAAGAGTTGCTGGGAAATAAGTCGGAAAATAGTAATCTGGATGCTATTTTAGAGGAGATATGATGCTGCTCGTGACGGTTTGATAGGTGTTTCATAATTTGCATCATGGAATGGTTCAAAACATCTTTGATTGATGAAAAAGTAGTTGTCTTCGATACGCTTCGGAGGCAATGGGTCTCTTTAACTCCGGAGGAGCAGGTGCGCCAAAAGATGCTGTATTATTTAGTGGAGACACGAAAATTCCCGGCAGGACTTATTGCTGTTGAGTATTCTATCAAGGTGAATAACCTTCCAAAAAGATGCGACATAGTGGTTTTTAATAAGTTAGGTGAGCCGCAGATGATTGTGGAATGCAAGGCTGAATCAGTGCCGCTCACTGAGAAAGTGTTAGACCAAGCAATAAGGTATTTCTCCGGTCTTAGAGTGCAATATCTTACCTTAACTAACGGAAAGACAATGTTTTGCTATAAGGTCGAGGAAGGGAGGATAGAGGCACTCACTGAATTTCCAAATCTTTTTTAAGAAATATTTTTTTTACCAAAGTTCCAATTGCGACACCTATTAATAATCCAACGGCGGCACCGCAAATAACATCACCTGGGAAATGCACACCCATATAGATGCGGCTGTACGAGACTAATGCGGCCCATACGAACATTATTATTCCTAAATATTTATAGGATCTATTCATTATCAGTGTGATAAATGTTGCTAATGCGAAAGTGTTGCAGGCATGTGAGGAAATGAATCCGTATTGTCCGCCACATTTCCCGTTTGGCAGATGTACGAGGTCTTGGATAAGCGGGTCGTGGCATGGGCGCAATCGTTGGAAAACGGGTTTGAAGAAATGTGCCGAGAGTTGGTCGGAGCAAGTTATTAACACCGCTACTCCGAGAACCACCCAAATGCCTTTCCATCTGTATTTCCAGAAGACAAGGAAAAGCAAGACGGCATAAAAAGGGATCCAGCCCGTCTCTGAGGAGATGAATGTCATTACAGGATCGAGCCAGCTGAAGTGTAAGCCGTTGAGAAACAGGAATAACTGATGGTCGAGTTCGTTCAACATATTATTCTGTCAGGCAAAGCCAAATTAAATCTTTCAACTCTTTTATTCCTTCGCCTGTTGCTGAGCTAATGAAGAGGTGAGGGATGTTTGGAATGTTTTTCTTAATCTTGTTTTTAGTGTCCTCATCGATGAGGTCGGTCTTGCTGACTGCGAGGATGCGTTTTTTATCGAGCAGTTCCGGGTTGTATTGTTTCAACTCATTTAAAAGCACGTTATAGGATTCTTTTATATCTGGACTATCTGCAGCAACGAGGAAGAGCAGTATTGAGTTTCTTTCGATATGTCGTAAGAATCTGATACCGAGTCCTTTACCTTCTGCGGCTCCTTCTATGATTCCCGGTATGTCGGCCATGACGAATGATTTGAAATCGTAATAAGGCACGATGCCGAGGTTAGGGGTGAGAGTGGTGAAGGGGTAGTCGGCAATCTCAGGTTTTGCGGCAGAGACCACTGAGAGCAGGGTTGATTTTCCGGCGTTAGGGAAACCGACGAGGCCCACATCGGCGAGGATTTTCAGTTCGATTATTATCCAGCGTTCTTGAGAGGGTTCGCCGGGTTGTGAGAATTTGGGTGCTTGTAGGGTTGCTGTTTTAAAGAAGGTGTTGCCTTTGCCTCCGCGTCCGCCTTTCATTATTATTATCTCTTGTCCGTCTTCTGTCACTTCTCCGAGAGGCTCGCGAGTCTCTGCATCATAAGCCATTGAGCCAAGAGGTACTTCGATGATTATGTTGTTACCGCTTGCTCCGGTTCTTTGGTTCGCTCCACCGGGTTCGCCATCGCCGGCAAAAAGGTGTTTGGTGTAACGAAGATGAAGCAGCGTCCAAAGTTGGGCGTTGCCGCGCAATATGACATCACCGCCTTTGCCGCCATCGCCTCCGTCAGGACCACCCTTGGGAACATATTTGGCACGGTTGAAGTGCATCGCACCATTGCCGCCTTTTCCGGAACGACAGAAAATCTTTACATAATCAACAAAATTTGAACTTGCCATATATTTTTATTTCTAATTAATTGATACTTATTTAATTCCAATTAAAATTCGTCTTCTTCGTTAGTCTCGGTGGAGTCTGTTGCGCTGCTTTCTTCATATTTGTCGCAGTCGAAATCGAGAGAGATGTCGGATAAGGGCTTGGTAAAATCACCCTGACTGATATTTAGAGTGCTGTCGGCATATATTTTTTTCATATAAAGTGCCCAGATAGGGAGCGCAGTGTTAGAACCTTGTCCGAGCGATATTGTCTTGAAGTGAACAGAACGGTCTTCTGCACCGGTCCAGACACCTGTTGTCAGGTCGGGGGTGATGCCCATAAACCAACCATCGCTTTGGTTCTGTGTTGTTCCTGTCTTTCCGGCTATTGGGTTCTTTAACCCGTATTTAAATCTTAGACGCACGCCAGTGCCTTCATACACAACACCTTTCATGAGTTCTATCATCTTGTACGCGGTCACCTCATCGAGAGCCTCGCTCTGTTCCGCCTCAAAAGTCTCAATAACGTTGCCGTTTTTATCCTCTATCTTTGTGATGAAAATAGGTTTTACAAAAACACCTTTGTTTGCGAAAGTGTTCATTGCGCCGACCATTTCGTAGAGAGAGATGTCGCAGACACCGAGACAAATCGATGGGACTGCCGGTATATCAGAAGTTATTCCCATTCTTCTTGCGATATTTATTACAGCCTCCGGTCCGAAACGTTTCATGAGATAAGCGGAGATTCTGTTGTTAGAATGTGCCAAAGCCCATCGCAGAGTCACCTCCTCTCCAAGTTTCGTCTTACCGGAGTCCTTTGGCTCCCAGAACTTTCCGTCAGGGAGTTGTATGCTGTAGCTGATGTTTGGGACCTTGGTACACGGAGTGTATTCGCCTTCCTGCATTGCCAAAGAGTAAAGGAATGGTTTGAAAGTGGAGCCTACTTGGCGTTTCGCTTGAGTGACGTGGTCGTATTGGAAGAAACGATAGTCGTTGCCGCCAACATAAGCCTTGACATGGCCGGTACTTGTCTCAACCGACATCAATGATGATTGCAAGAAATATTTATAGTATCTTATTGAGTCCATTGGACTTAGCATTGTGTCGATAGGTCCGTCCCATGAGAAAACGGTCATTGGGACAGGGATATTGAAGACGGTACGTATTGAGTCGATGCTGATGCCGGCGTTTTTCATGACGCGATACCTCTCAGAGCGTTTCATCGAGAGTTCCATGACATTATTCACGTCTTCGTCGGTGGGCAGGGCGAAAGGTGCGCGCTTGTCGTTCTTCCAATGTTTGTAGAATGTTGGCTGGAGGTCTTTTGAGAGATGTTCTCTGACGGCTTCCTCTGCATATTGTTGCATTCTTGAGTCGATAGTGGTGTAGATTTTCAGACCGTCCTTATAAATATTATATGGTGTGCCGTCTGCTTTGAAATGTGTTTTTGCCCAATCGTGCATCATGCCTCTTAAAAACTCACGGAAATATGTTGCTTGTCCCGTATTGTGGTCGAGAATGCCGAAATGAGACATGTCGATAGGTATTTGTGAAATAGAGTCGTATGCTTGCGATGTTATGAAGCCGTTGGTTTCCATGCGTTTAAGAACGAGGTTGCGTCTTGTTAAGGCTTTGTCGGGGTTGCGTTTCGGACTATATTTAGTAGGGGCGTTGACCACTGCCGCAAGCACTGCGGCTTCTTCTATGTTGAGGTCGATAGGGTCTTTCCCGAAGAATGTCTCTGACGCTTTCTTCACACCGAAGGCGTTGTGTCCGAAAAAGACGGTGTTGAGGTACATCGCGATAATCTCGTCTTTGGAATAATTGTATTCCAACTTTGTGGCTGTGACCCATTCTTGGAGTTTGCGTATCACGAGTTGATGTTTTTTCATGTTGACATCGCGTGGGAAAAGGTTTTTCGCTAACTGTTGTGTAAGGGTGCTGCCTCCTCCTTTTTCGCTGTCACCGGTGAAAATGCCTAATGCAACTCTGAAGAGAGCTCTTTGGTCAATGCCGCTATGCTCGTAGAAACGCACGTCTTCGATGGCGACAAGGGCGTTGACTAAGTTAGGAGATATTTCATCGTAACTGATGTTTGAACGGTTCTCGATGTAATATGTGCCAAGGAGTTTGCCGTCAGCGGAGATGATCTCTGTGGCGAGATTCGTTTTTGGATTCTCAAGCTCCTCGAAAGTGGGCATGTCTCCAAACCACTCATTTACAATGCCATAAAACAAAAAGAATATTGACAATATAAAAATGATAAAAAGTGACCAAAGGACAATCAAACTGACCTTGACATTTTTTTTCTTTGTTGATTTTTTTTTCGCCATAATTTATTGTTTTTCAAAGCATATTCCGATGTCGGTGACACCTTTCAGTTCGTCGTCACGCATCGCTTGTTCAATCTCAAAATGGTAGTTGCCTTTCAGGGGGAAGCGAAGCGCGGGGTTGAGCAGAACCTTTGCCGAGCGTATTGTGCCGCTGCCTTTACCGAGCCATCGTCCGTCAGGAAGCGCCAAAGTACATTCGATGGTGTCGCGCGTATGGTTCCCATTAGGGAAGACGGTGTTCATGAAAATGAAAAGATTGCTATATCGATAGTTTTCTAAATGCCTGATATTCAGATAGAAAGAATATGTTGCCAGTGTGTCGTCAACCTCTACGTCAAAATAAGGTATGTTGTTGAGACTCCATTTGGCATCAGGAATTACGACGCTCTCATCGTAAATCGCACCTCTGCCGCACGATGTCATGACTGACACCGCAATTAACACTATCGATATGAAATATCTTGTCTTCATTTTATTCTAATTTTGAAAGGTCAACATTCTGCCCGTCCTCGCCATAATCGTTGTTTTTCTGTTCTTTAATGAAAGCGAAGTCCTCAAGCTGCTCCGGTAAGACGCCTTTTTTGTTGTCCTCGATAATCTCCTTGACTTTCTCGGCAGGTATAGCCATCATGTTATTTTTATCGAAAGGGTAAGAATACCACATCAATCCTTTGAAGATGTCGATTTTTTGATACACGCCATCGCCTTTTTTGGTTTTGAGAACTATGCGGTTGTCAGGGAATTCCTTTAGTGCGTCGATATAGGTCTCGTATTCATAATTGAGGCAGCATTTCAATTTCCCACATTGTCCGGCAAGTTTCTGTGGATTTGGAGATAATTGTTGGACTCTTGCTACGCTGGTTGTAACTGATTGGAAATCAGTGACCCAAGAAGAGCAGCATAACTCTCTTCCGCATGAGCCGATGCCACCGAGCTTTGCCGATTCCTGACGGAATCCTATTTGTCGCATCTCAACCCTAACATGAAATTCCTCAGCGAGTTTCTTTATTAATTCACGGAAGTCAACTCGTCCGTCAGCAGTATAATAGAAAATGGCTTTTGTCCTGTCTCCTTGATATTCAATATCATTTAATTTCATCTCAAGGTTAAGGCTTGAAGCTATCTCACGGCTTTTGTGTAATGTGCGTTCTTCCTGTTGAATAGCCTCGAGGAATTTTTCGACATCGTTTATCTTAGCGCGGCGCAGAACCTTTTTCAGTTCGGTGATAGGAGTTTCTCTCTTCTTGCGTTTACGTTGACGATCAACGAGTTCACCTGTGAGAGATACGATTCCAACGTCGTGACCGATGGTCGTTTCAACAACTACTAACTCGCCTTCGGATAATCTTAGTTCGGAAGGATAGCTGAAAAAGTCTTTTCTGTCATTTTTGAAACGCACTTCGACAATTGAGAGTTCTCCTTCCTTGAAAGTCTTAGTCTCGTTTTCGTAATCTTTTAACCAATTGAAACTGTCGAGTTTACATTGTCCATGACGAAGTACGTTGCAGCCAACTTCGTATGTTGCGGGATTGATTCTGCATCCGCGGTGGAAATCTTTGGTGATTTGTTTTTCCATTGAGTCGTGAAGAGGCCATGTGATTTTCAATTCCTCTTCTTCCTCCGGCATTTCTGTCCTTTTTATACCAATAATGTCTTGATTATCAATAGTTCTTTGCTCGATACCGTATTGTACCTCCTGTTGTTTGCTCACAGTCTTCTCTTGAGACTCTGCCTTTTGAACAACGCCGTTTTTCAACTCCGGACTATCGTGCCTTTCCGATTTCCTATGTTCTGTGTTATCGCGCTTTTCAATCTTCCTTCGCTCATGATAATCCCTTTTGTCCGACTTCCTATACTCTTTATTTTCATTGTTTTCAGGTTTTTTCCTCTCTTTATCCTCCCGCTTTTCAGTAACAATGTTTTCCCTGATCTCCGAAGTCTGAATCTCGATTATCTCTACCTTTTCAGTGGCTTCAATCACTGTGTTTTCTTGATTGTCACTTACTTGGTTTTTTTCTTTATCCTGATTGTTTGCTTTTGGGTGTCTGTGATGATATTGTTTGTTCGTCTTTTGATGCTTGTTTCTTGTAGGATTATTTGCATCTTTGTTGTTTTTTTTATTGTTTTCATCAGGGTTAGTGACTTTCATATTGTCTTTTTCGCTGATGTTGTCTTTTTCTTTCATATATATAAAATAATAATAGTGGTATAAATAATTTGCAAAGATAATGAAAATAACAATACGCTTTGGTTTATTTTGTATTTTTGCTGAATGAAAAATGGTTTCGCAAACGAACGGGAAGAAGATGAGAGAGAACGTCGAGAACGCTATGCGTTAATGACGGGAAGCCCTGTAAAACAATTGGTTATAAAAATGGCTTTCCCTACTATCATCTCTATGATGGTTACGTCTCTGTACAATATTATTGATGCTTTTTTTGTTGGGCATGTTAGTACGGAGGCCACGGCTGGTGTAGGTGTTTCGTTTGCATACATGACTTTTATCAACGCTATAGGCTTTTTTTTCGGTCACGGTTCTGGCAATTTCATTTCAAATGCCCTTGGTGCGAAGAAATACGATGAGGCTGAAAAGATGGCTGCGACCGGAGTTGTTTCCTGCTTTGTTTTTGGATTTGTGGCTGGGATAATCGGGCTGTTTCTACTGTCTTCGTTTTCGACATTGATGGGAGCAACGGGAGATATTGTTCCGTATGCTAATGATTATCTGATGTTTATACTTATTGGGACACCGTTTATGATGTCGTCTCTGACTTTGAACAACCAACTCCGTCTTCAGGGTAATGCGCGTTATGCGATGTTTGGCATCGCTTCCGGTGCGGTGTTGAACATCATTCTTGACCCTTTGTTGATTTTCGTGTGCGATATGGGCGTTGCCGGAGCATCTCTGGCAACATGTATCAGTCAGATGACGGGTTGGTTCGTCTTATTGTTAGGTACAATGCGCAACGGGAATGTTCATATTAGGCTGAAGAATTTCACTCCTACGCTGCATTTATATAAGGAGATTTTCAAAGGAGGTACTCCTTCATTGTGCCGGCATATATTTGTCTGTGTCTCAACGATAATGCTTAACAGGTATGCGTCTTTTTACGCTGAATCTGGGTTGGAGGCGAGTGCTATCGCGGCATTCTCGGTTGTGTCGAGAGTCATGATGTTCGCTTTTTCTGTTATTGTTGGAATAGGTCAGGGATTCCAACCTGTATGCGGATTTAACTATGGTGCGAAACTGAATCGCAGAGTCCATGATTCATACGTGTTCACGATGCGCCTTTCTACGATAATACTGATTTTCCTTTCTACGATTATCTATATCTTCGCTCCTGATATTATAAGTTTCTTCAGAAGTGAAGACGCTGACCTTATCGAGATAGGGAGCCGTGTCCTTCGTTTCCAATGCTTGTCATATCCTCTTCTCGGTGTTGTGACAATAACAAATATGATGTATCAGACAACCCGTAGGACGCTCGTGGCATCGTTGTTAGCAATGGGACGACAGGGGATTTTCTTTATCCCTACACTGATGCTGCTGTCTCACTTTGCTGGATTCCAAGGTGTCGAGGTGGCACAGACGTTCGCAGATATCTTTACTTTCGTTTTCGCCCTTCCATTCGCGATAAAAGAAGTTAAAAACAAGTGAGAATCCACATTTTAAGATATGGTGGAAACGGGAATATCTTGATTGTTTGTATCCCCGCTTCCTTTTGATTCTCAAACTCAGAAAATACAGTCGTCAAGGTCTCTCTTGATCTGTTCTTTATCAAGTTTCTGACCGATGAAGACGATTTTTTCCATTCTGTCTCCAAACTCATCGTCCCAGTCTTTCAAAATGCTCGGGTCTTGTTTCGCAAGCATCTCTAACTCTTCTTCCGACGCTGTTGCAAACCAATATCCGGCTTCGGTGAGTTTCTTCTGTTTCCCTGCTGTCTCGAAAATGTAAGACATGTCTTGATTGTCAGCGAAATAGCAAAGACCCTTGGCTCTGATGATATTGCGAGGCCATTTATTCAGCACGTAATCGTTGAACCGTAATGTGTCGAAAGGTCTGCGGCAGAAATATACGAAAGTCCCAATGCCGTATTCCTCCGCCTCACCTTCATCACCGTGGTTGTGATGATGATGTCCATCGTGCTCATGATGCTCGTGATGTCCATCGTGCTCATGATGCTCGTCATGTTCGTCGTGTTCTTCTTCTCTGCCTTCTATGATTTTTATCCATCCTGCGGAGCCTGAAATAATGTTGTAATCGAACATGTTTGTATTGATAATGTTGTCAAGGTCAATTTGGGCGTAATCGCATTCTATGATTTTTGCGTCAGGTTGAAGTTTCTTGACAATTTGTCGGATACGCTCAAGTTCGTTGGCTTCTATATCTGATACCTTATTGAGTATTACTATATTGCAGAATTCTATTTGTTGGATTACTAAGTTCTCGATGTCCTCTTCATCAATATTGTCACGGTAGAGGTTGTCGCCGCAGTTGAACTCATCTTTCATTCGTAATGCGTCAACTATGGTAACGATACAGTCGAGACGAGGGATGCCGTATTTTGTGTATTGCGCCTCCATGTTTGGAATGCTGCTTATAGTGCGTGCTATAGGCTCTGGTTCGCAAATTCCGCTTGCTTCGATCACGATGTAGTCGAATCGTCCCATTCTCATGATGTCGTTGAGTTGTTCAACGAGGTCCAACTTCAGTGTACAGCAGATGCAGCCGTTCTGTAGTGCCACGAGGCTCTCGTCCTTTTTGCCGACGACACCGCCTTTTTGGATAAGGTCGGCGTCAATGTTTATTTCACCTATATCATTGACAATCACGGCAAATTTTATTCCTTTCTTGTTTGAGAGGATATAGTTCACTAATGTAGTTTTTCCACTTCCGAGATAACCGGTCAGAAGCAGGACCGGAGTTTCTTTTTTAGTCATATTGTATATGTATGTTTACAAGAATTTATTTTGCAAAGATACTTGTTTTTCAGAAAAGGAGTGTCTGAATTATTTGTAATTTTGCGCCTTGTTTTTTATGTTACTTATGCTGATAAATTGTAAGGTTTGAGATGGCGAAAGATAACAGTAAATTGGTTGGACATATAGCGTGTTTTGTCGCGTATTCCATTTTCGGCTTCAATATCATTGTGTGTAAAGATTTGTCGAATCTTGCTTTGATATCTCCGATAGGGTTGTTTTGTTTTCGTGCCGTAGGCGCGTCTCTATTGTTCTGGCTCGTGTCGTTGTTCCTGCCAAAGGAGTCTGTTGAGAAAAAGGATTTCATAAAGATTTTTTTCGCATCAATGCTTGGGTTGTTCCTTACTCAGATGGCTTTCTTGAAGGCAATCACAATGACGACTCCGCTTGATACAAGTATCATAACTGCCATTACTCCAATATTCACGATGTTTATAGCCGCGATAGTTATCAAAGAGCCGATAACGCTGAAGAAGGTGGGAGGCGTTGCGTTAAGTTTTGGCGGAGTGGTTTTTTTGATTCTTAACACCGTGCGCATAGGTGATGGAGGTGTCGCTTTCACCAAACCTCTCGGAGTCGTCCTCATGATTGTTAACTGTTTTGTTTTCGCATGTTATCTCGGGATATTCAAGCCGCTGATTTCCAAATACAGTGTTGTGACATTCATGAAATGGATGTTCCTTTTCTCTGCCATTGTCGCGCTGCCATTCGATATTAAGGAGCTGGTGAACCTTGACTTTTCTGCCATGCCGCCTAAATATCTTCTTGAACTGGGTTACATTATAGTGTTCTCAACCTTTGTCGCGTATTTTTTGATTCCTGTCGGACAGAAAGTGTTACGTCCTACAGTGATAAGTCTATACGGATATTTGCAACCTGTGATTGCCACTGTGATGAGTATTGCAATGGGTATGGACAGTCTGACATGGCAGAAGGTCCTCGCTGCAATACTCGTATTTACGGGCGTGGTGTTGGTCAATAGAAGTCGCGCCTTACAGCAATGAAACTCACATGATTGAGTATTTACTTGTCTTCTTTCTTTCTCGCTACCGAATATCCAATGCCAAGTGTTGTCAAGATTAATAATCCACTTCCAACTGGTGCGTTGGGGCTCCCGTTCATTCCGTTGAAATCGTAGTCGCAGCCGAAAAATTGCGGCGTCTCTATAAGTCCGTTCTCTAACGACCGACTGTCTTTATAGTCATTAAAGAATAAGTCGGTCTGTGCCTCTGTCGATAACCCTATTGATGCGATTATCGAAAGTGTTAATAATAGTTTCTTCATGGCTTTTGGTTTTTGATTGTGTCATTATTGGTTTTTAAAATATTGGTTATCTTATTATTATCTTCTGTGTTTTGTTTTGATTACCTTTTATCGTGACAAAGTAAATGCCTGCTTTCAAGCCTTCGGCGTTTATTGTTCTACTGTTTTCGTTGTGTACAATTACCGGGCGACCGAGAATATCAAATATTACTATTATGCCATCTTCGGTTGCTATTAATTCGTTCCCGCTTTGGTATATGAAAACATCATCATGAATGGCGTTGCTTGCATTTTTTACTCTTAAAGTGAAACGGTTTTCTTCGTCTTCTGGTGATGCGGTGAACTCATAACTTGGACAAAGCAGCATGTCTGTCTCATTGCCATTGGCATTGTCAATGAGATGCAGATAATCGTTGTCTGTCTCAATGCTTAATTGGTATCTTCCAAGTGTGCCGGCTTTAAAATTGACTGGTATTGTTGTGACGCTGTCTCCGATATGTGCTATGGCGTATTTCTCGTCGCCTTGTGGTATGTATATGTTTGGGATCTCTTTGTTAAAATGAGCTATCTTCCTTAATCCCTGGCCTTCTCCTATCATGGCATAGGCATAGTCGTCAAACTTCGTGTTCGCTACTTTTATCTTTATTTTGCCAGAACTAATATCTTCCCTTGTTTTGTTTTCGCGATTGTTGTCTGGCTTCGTTATTATGAGTGTCGTTGGCTCTGAGACCTGAACCAAAAAGCCTTGGCATGGTTTTATATCATCGTTTGAGTAGTTTGCTTTTGCCATGAATCCACCATCGTTGTTGAGTGTGTAATAGCCCGCGGATAATGCTTCTTCGTTGTCGCTGATAATGTTATGCCAAGGCAGGTTCTCGCAATACGGATTTCCAACTAAGTTGAATCCGGAAAAACAGGACTCTCCTGTCTTTGTCGCTGTGAATGTTGTAGTTGCGTCGCTAAACACCTTGCCTTTATATTCAATAGTGACATCAGATGCGTTTGAATACAGGTATCCATTGCTCGTCTCGCTAATAGGGTCGCTCATGCTTTTGGTGTTTTTCCAAGTGATGGTGCTTTCGTCATATTCAAACAGGTCGTAGTCGCTTGGAGTAGGCGTGATAAGGTTGTTTATCTCTTTGAATGGCTTGTTCTGTATAGGACTGCTAATCAAATACCAACCTGATACAGGGGTTCCCTCTGCGGTGCTCTCTCTTTGGATAATGTTTTTCTGTATTGTCGCCATAACGGTCGCTTCCCCCGTTGACTGTTGTGGCGAGAGTATAAGTTGGGCGCCGTCTTCGATTATTAGGTTGTCGGCATTGTCGCATTCGAGCTCGTAAGTGCCCATGTCTAAAATAAAACCTGCGGTGATGATTGATGGCCCTGTGATAATGATGTCTGAACTCGCGACTTCATTTGTGAAGACTCGGGTGAAATATTCTGTATCCGGTTCTAAGTAAGTGATTCTGAATTGTATTTGCGAATTATAGCTGTTCGTTACCTGATACCTGAAGAATTTTGTCTCTGATTGTATGTTTTTTGTTACTTCATATACTGAGTCGTTTTTGTATAATATTGATTTCCAAGTGTTATCCTCATCTATGAACTCGGTGATTTCTTCAGAACTGAAACATACAGCCACTGAAACTTTCTCTGATGCGCCTTTTTTTGAGTAAATCTCTAATTTTGTTATGCCGTACTCGAATGGTGTCGTGTTGTAAATGAAGGCTCCGTTTTTACCAATGAGTATTGCCTCGCTGTTCGTGAAATGGTTTTGTGCGGTACTTGGGACTGAGGTTTTTTTAGCTCCTTGGCTAAAGGTGTAAGAGTATCCTTCTATTGTTTGTGTCGTTGTGTTTGTCGTCTCGGTATCTGGAAGAGTTGAACCGCTAACGATTGTGACCTTTTCTCTGAATATTGTTCTGCCTCTTGATAATACGGCGTATAGTGTCATGTCGGACTCGGGTGTGAACGGAGTCTCTATCAATGAAATGTTTCCTTCTGATGATGTCCATCCAATAATCTCGAAGCCTTCAGGTGATAGCGTGCTGGTTGTGGGAAGCTCACTGATCTCCTCCCCAATTACTATTGATTGCGGCTGTATCGTCGCATCGATTACTCCATTGATGCTGTATGTTATTGAATATGTCGCAGGTGGAACAGGCTCGGACTGTTTTCTGAATATAGATACGTTTTTCTGTGTCCCTCCATAAACCGCGAATCTTGGTGTGGTTTTGTTATACTGTAGCTTGTTGTATGTCTGGTTATCATTAATCGCTAACGTAATAATCCCGTTCTCGTCTATCGTCGGACTGAATGCTGTGTTAACTGATTCATTTAGAAATAATTTACAGTTGTTCTGAGTGTTCTCGTTACCTAAATAATAATCTCCTATCTTGATGTTTATCGCACCACTTACCAAGCTGTTCTCTGTTATTGTGAACTCAAAATCAGATGTCTCGGATATCTCATCCATGTCAATGGTTGTTTCGGTACTGTTGTTTGGTTCTGCACCGCTATACAAATATCCGGCTTTAGTGGTTGTCGCCGTTCCTTTGTTCTGCATAGGAATGATTATTCTGCTGCCGGCATCTTCTTGATAACCAATAACGAAACTCCCTCCTGCTGTCAGCTCTGAGATATCAGTGACCCGTATCCACTGCCCCATTATCTTTGTTGGCAAAATGATACTCGTCATTATTAGCAATAATAACAATGCCTCTATCTTTGTTTTGATTGGCTTTTTGATTGTTTTTGAAATCGATGTTGCTTCTTTGCTCGCTGTAAACGAAAGGCGAACGTTTTCTTCCTCTTTTGTGTTTATGGTTTCCATGTTTGATAAATTTTGGTGTTGGTATGTTGGTTTTTCACTCGCAAAAATATAACATTATTTTGTTCCCGTGACAAAAAAGTTGTAAAATTATTTTTACAAATTATTGATAATAAATCGTTTATGATAAATTTGTTTACATTTCACATTGTTTCCTGATATTTTTTGCCTTAGGTGCTTTTGGGGGGATATTAATGAAAATATTCTCTATATATATTTATAAATAAGTGATTGTTTGGAAATAATTATTACCTTTGCGAAAAATTTTGGATAATATATCAAATCATAAAAATCATGAGTAACCAGAAAAAACTTTTTGAGGAGTTTCCTCCTGTTACAACGGAGCAGTGGGAAGCTGTTATTGAGAAAGACCTCAAAGGAGCCGATTACAACAAGAAACTTGTCTGGAAAACAGCTGAAGGGTTTCAGGTGAGGCCTTACTATCGTGCCGAAGATCTTAAGGATATCGCTTGGACTGATGTTAAGCCGGGTGAGTTCCCTTATATTCGTGGCAATAAGAACGAGGGCAATAGTTGGCTCATTTGCGAAGACATCGTGGTGAAAGATTATCAGTCGGCTAATAAAAAGGCTCTCAATGCAATAGAGCGTGGTGCCAATGCTGTCTCTTTCCGTCTTGAGTACGACAAGCCTTATGACGCTGTTGAGATTTCAGGTATTTTGAATGGAATTGACGCTGAAAAGGTTGAGATTAATTTTTATAACAACAAGTATCATCTCGCTTTGCTTGAGATGTTGTCGAAGATTCCGGGCATTCATGGCTCATTGAATTACGACCCTCTTACTCGTTATATCCGTCGTGGCACTTGGTTCGTGACCGAGAACACTGATATGGAACTCGCATATATTCTTGTGAAAGCTGAGATTCCGAATGTTCAGACAATAGGTGTTAACGCACATGTGTTTACAAATGCGGGTGCTACAATAACACAAGAGATGGGTGTCGCATTGGCAATTGGCACTGAATATGTTGACCAACTTCTTGCTAAAGGCTTGACAATAGATGAAATAGCTACTAAGATCCGTTTCAATGTCGCTGTCGGACAGAACTATTTTATGGAGATGGCGAAGATGCGCGCTTACCGCATGCTTTGGGCGGAAATACTTAAGGCTTATGGCGCAAAAGAAGAGAATTGCAAAATGCACATCCACGCATTTAATGCCCTCATTAACATGAGTTTATATGACCCATACGTCAATATGCTGCGTACTACAACAGGTACAATGTCGGCTGTCCTTGGCGGCGTTGACTCGTTCTCAACGGCTCCTTTCGACGCTACTTTTGAGGAGACAACGGAATTTGCCGAGCGTATCGCCCGCAACCAACAGCTCATTCTTAAAGAAGAGTCTCATTTCGACAAGGTCGCTGACCCCGCTGCCGGCTCGTATTATATTGAGAATCTCACTAAATCTCTTGAAAACGCTGCTTGGGACTTCTTCCTTCAGATCCAAGATGAGGGCGGTTACATCGCTGCTGTCCGTAAGGGAATGATTCAGAATACAGTAAAAGAAAGCGCGGCAAAACGCTTTAATAATGTCGCTACCCGCCGCGAGATAATCCTCGGTACAAACCAGTTCCCTAACTTCACCGAGACAATGAAGTATAACCCTGCCGAATGGGTCTTCAAAGCTGATTGTAAACGTGATGATAATGCTGAGGTCGATACTATCGTGACATTCCGCGTCTCTCAACAGTTTGACACAATGCGCTATGCGACAGATGTTTACGCAAAAGACCATAAACGTCCTACCGCTTGGATGTTTACATACGGTAACCTCGCAATGCTGAAAGCCCGCTCTAACTTCGCATCAAACTTCTTCGCATGCGCAGGATTTGAAGTGGTTGATAATGCTGGCTTTAAGACTCTCGACGCTGGTATAGAGGCTGCCCGTCAAGCAAAACCGGAGATCATCGTAATATGCTCTTCTGATGAGGAATACGGCGACGGTAACGCACTCCGTATCTTTAATGAACTTAAAAATGACGCTATCATCGTCCTCGCAGGTAACCCGGAAGGTACCGCCGACATCTTGAAAGAGGCTGGTATGGAGTATTTTATCCATGTCAAGAGTAACGTGCTCGAGACCTTGCAGAGCTTCCAAAAGAAATTAGGTATCATTTAATTTTTTACGATGAAAAAACTGTTGCTATTCATATCTTGTTGCCTGATGGGTGTTCTCGCTAACGCTCAAATCTCACTTGAACACTCCTTCGAGGGATACCCTGTCTTCTACGATGGAAAATATCTCATTTTTGATAATGTGAGTAAAACATTGAATATCTATAACCTTGATTACTCTCTCTATAAAATGGTGAATATTTCTGTCCCTGATGGCTATTCATTGTCTATCAGTGTGAGTTTCCCGTCTAAACACCTGTTCAACAGTGATGATAAAATGGAGTTCCTGATAACAGCCTATAATTTCGCCTCTATATCAGGTATTCTCCTCGTTTTAAATGAGGACGGTGATGTTGTCCATACAATCTCTGACGATAATAAAGCATTGTTCCCACACAGCATAGTCGAGAATAACGGTGATTTTAAGTTGATTGTTTATGGACTGGATTCCCAACAAAAATATCACACATGTGTTTACTCTCTACCTGGCACTTATGAGTCGGTGGATAGCGATAACGCCGATGTTAACAGCCTTTGCTATCCTAACCCGGCTAAGGACTTCGTCCGACTGCACTATACAATGAAAAAAGGTGCGACGGGTGTGTTGAAGGTCTTTGATGCCAATGGCGTTTTGGTAGATGAAAAAAGCGTGGGCAGTGACTTCGATGAGATAATTCTTGATGTAAGTAACTATCCTTCAGGAATATACATTTATGAATGCAATGGTAACACAAATCGTTTTATCAAACAGTAACAAATAAAAAAAAGATATAAAATGAAACCCAATTTTAGAGATATAAATATTAATGCGGTCGCAAAAGGTGACGGCAAAGAATTGGAAAAGAATGTGATGCAGGACTGGGAAACCGTTGAACACATCAATGTCCATCCTGTTTATACGGCTAAAGACCTCGAGGACATGGAGCATCTCAACTATGCCGCTGGTATCGCTCCATATCTCCGCGGGCCTTATTCAACAATGTACGTCATGCGCCCTTGGACAGTGCGCCAGTATGCTGGTTTCTCTACCGCTGAGGAATCGAACGCCTTCTATCGCCGTAATATCGCCGCTGGACAGAAAGGTCTGTCAGTGGCATTCGACCTTGCGACACATCGTGGTTATGACGCTGACCATGAGCGCGTTATGGGTGATGTCGGTAAGGCTGGCGTCAGTATCTGTTCTGTTGAAGATATGAAAGTGCTCTTCGACCAGATACCTCTTAATAAAATGTCTGTCTCAATGACAATGAACGGAGCTGTTCTTCCAATCCTTGCCTTCTATATCGTGGCGGCTTTGGAACAGGGAGCAAAGTATGAGGAACTTCAAGGTACAATACAGAATGATATCCTCAAAGAGTTCATGGTTAGAAACACGTACATCTATCCACCAGAGTTCTCAATGAGAATTATCGCTGATATCTTTGCCTTCACATCTCAGAATATGCCTAAGTTCAATTCTATCTCAATCTCCGGCTACCACATGCAGGAGGCTGGAGCCACTTGCGATATTGAACTCGCCTATACTCTCGCTGACGGCTGGGACTATCTACGCACCGGTGTTAAGTCTGGTCTCGATATTGATGCCTTCGCACCTCGTCTCTCTTTCTTCTGGTGCTCTGGAATGAACCACTTTATGGAGATTGCCAAGATGCGTGCCGCTCGTATGCTTTGGGCTAAGATTGTAAAAACATTCAATCCAAAGAGTGAGAAATCATTGGCGTTGCGTACACATACCCAGACATCAGGCTGGTCGCTCACCGAACAAGACCCATTCAACAATGTCGCTCGTACTTGCGTTGAGGCAATGGGCGCAGCTCTCGGACATACCCAGTCGCTGCATACTAACGCCCTTGACGAGGCTATCGCACTTCCTACCGACTTCTCAGCTCGTATCGCCCGTAATACCCAGATCTATATCCAAGAGGAGACTAATGTCTGCCGCACCGTTGACCCATGGGCAGGCTCATACTATGTCGAGTCCCTTACTAAGGAAATCGCCGAGAGAGCATGGGCTCATATCATGGAGATTGAAGAAATGGGTGGCATGGCAAAGGCTATCGAGACAGGTCTTCCGAAGATGCGTATCGAAGAAGCCGCCGCTCGTAAACAGGCGAGAATAGATGCCGGTAACGAGACAATCGTCGGTATCAATAAATACCGCCTCGAACATGAGGATAGCATTGAGACTCTTGAAGTGGATAACACAGCCGTGCGTGAATCGCAAATCAAACGCCTTAACGCCTTGCGCGCCAATAGAAATGAAGCAGACGTACAACGCTGCCTCGACGCTATCACCGAAGCAGCCCGCACAGGCAATGGCAACTTGCTCGCACTCGCTATCGAAGCAGCAAAATGCCGCGCAACACTCGGCGAGATATCTATGGCTTGCGAAAAAGTCGCTGGTCGCTATAAAGCAGTAATTCGTTCAATATCAGGTGTTTATTCTATGGAAGCAAAAGGTGATGACAAATTCGCTAAGGCTCAGTCAATGGCTGACGAGTTCGAGAAAATTGAAGGAAGACGCCCTCGTATCATGATCGCTAAGATGGGACAGGACGGTCACGACCGTGGCGCAAAGGTCGTAGCAACAGGTTATGCCGATATAGGCTTTGATGTAGATATGGGACCGTTGTTCCAGACTCCTGTTGAAGCCGCACGCCAAGCAGTTGAGAACGACGTACATATCCTCGGTGTGTCTTCTCTCGCAGCCGGACATAAAACCTTGGTGCCTCAGGTGATTCAAGAACTTGAGAAACTCGGCCGCCCGGATATCATGGTCGTCGTCGGTGGAGTTATCCCTCCTCAAGACTATCAGTTCCTCTATGACGCAGGCGCAGCGGCAATATTCGGCCCCGGCACTATCGTGTCTGACTCGGCTATCAAGATGCTCGAACTGCTTATCGAAATGAGGAAGTAAACCACCCTTATCTGATTATACATTATTAATTAATATGGACCACGGAAGATTTTTTCTTTCGTGGCCTTTTCTTTATTTCCCTTTTTGTTTTCCTCTCAAAAAAATGTATATCTTTGCGTCATGAAAAACAAGTTTTATACGGTCTGGCGTGGAAGACAAATTGGCGTCTTCTCTAATTGGAATGATTGCCGTAAACAGATAGAGGGCTTCCAAGGTGCCTTGTATAAAGGATTCCCCGATAGGTCATCTGCCGAAAATGCCTTTAATTCTGATTTTAACTCTTATATAGGGAAGAAAAACGAGGTGAAATCTTTGGATTCCCTTCCCGCTGACGCTCCTCGCCCCTTGCAAAACACTATCGCCGTCGATGCGGCATGCTCCGGCAACCCGGGGAAAATGGAGTATAGAGGCGTGTATGTCGATACTGGAACGGAATTGTTCAAAAGCCCTGTGTTTGAAGGCGGTACAAATAATATTGGAGAGTTCCTCGCTATAGTCCACTGCCTCGCATGGCAAGAGAAAAATCATCTTAATATCCCTATATATTCCGACTCCGTCAATGGACAGAAATGGGTGAGGGAAAAAACGTGTAAAACGAAACTTGTTAAGAATGAGAAAAACACATACCTCTTTGAAGTGATAGCAAGAGCTGAAAATTGGCTTAGAAATAATTCCTTCAGAGTGCCGATATATAAATGGAAAACAGATGTCTGGGGCGAAATACCCGCAGATTTTGGGAGAAAATGATATGATTAAGTTCGATACTTTTTATATGCAGTGTCCTTGTTGCAAATCGTGGCTCGAAGGACATGTCGTCAGGTCAGAGATGATTAATAAATCAGTGCTGTATTCTGATGGTAAGATATTGAATGATAATTATATAACAGTGTTGCAGAAAGTCGTGATATGCCCGGCGTGCAGCCATTATTTCTGGATAAATGATTATTGCGAGCCTCTGGTGACTAACGTTAAACCTGACGCACCTTATTATAACTGGAACCATTGGCGCTTCTTTGGAGTGCATTTCAGCAGCAACAAAGGAAAACTCGCCCTCGTCAACCATTATAAGAGATTTATTGATATTATTGGGGACGATAAGGACAAAGAACTTTATCTGCGACGCCTTATGTGGTGGGCTTTCAATGACTTAGTGCGAAATAACTATCAGATGAAGATTGGATTCCTCCTTTCTGGAAAAATGAGTTTCAACGTATGGCGGAAAAATAGGAGCAAACAGATAGAAGGACGTGTCCTTTTTAGAAAACATCGCGAAGAATATATTGATAATCTTAAACATCTCTTGCTCCTCCTTAAAAGCAGATATAACTCTGATGATGAGGAGTATGAAGCCGCATTTTTAGAGATTATTGAGATTTACCGTGAGATGGGTGAGTATGAAGAGGCTCAGAAAATGCTTTCCAATATCGGAAGAAGAACTCATTATATTGCCCATATAGAGGAGGAGGTGAGGAAGAGACATGATTTCGTGTTCCTTGTGGTTGGTTGACATCATCTACCTAACAAGGTGTTTATCACATAAGAAGCGCAGAAACAACCGAATACTGCTGGCATGTACGAAATAGTCCCTACTGTCGCAATCTTGTTTTCTTGATGCTCGTCTTCAACAACAAATGATTTCTCCGTTATTTTTTCTGATGAGAATACTACTGTGATGCCTTCCCGTATGCCGAGACGATGCAAACGTTTGCGAATGTAAAATGCAAGACGGCAGTTGTATGATTTTGAGATGTCGGCAATCTCAATCTTCTCTGGATAGAACTTTCCGCCGGCACCCATGCAACTTACTATGTTCTGATGATTCTGCACAGCATAATAAAGCAGGAAGACTTTTGGAGCTAAGGTGTCAATGGCATCGACAACGAAATCGAACTTCTGCGACATGAGGTCTATAATAGATTGGTCTTTAAGGTATTGCGTCATCACATGTAACTTTATCTCCGGATTGATGTCACGGATTCTCTCTGCCATCACCTCGGTTTTATGTCTTCCAATAGTGCTGTCAAGAGCTAAAATCTGCCGGTTTTTGTTTGTTGTGTTTACCGTGTCGCAATCAACAATTGTCATCTCACCGATCCCTGCCCGCGCAAGCTGCTCCGCGGCATATCCTCCTACTCCGCCTAATCCTACAACAAGAACATGTGAGCTTCTTAACTTCTCAACGCCTTCATCACCTATTAATATATGTGTCCTGTTCTGCCAATCCTCATTCATTATAAAATATCTCTTTAAAATTATTAAAAATTTGCCCTTCCAAACGGTCAATGCCGCTGCCTGACAATAAAGCGACTCTTTTATACACATCAATGATGTCTCTGCCTGAGTCGTCGGTCTCTAAAAACAATCTGTCTCCCCGAATAGTTTGTAATAGTTCTATGGCTTTCTCTTTTTTCTTATCGTTAAAAAGAATATCACCGAGAGAAAGGGAAATGTCGTGTCTCAGCAATTGCGACGCACTTTCTTTCGAGCCTTGGAAAGAGTGTATTATCCATGGCATCTTGGCTTTCGTCAGCCTTCTGATCCCAATAATGTCGGAATAGGCTTTTACAGCGTGGATTATCAATGGCTTGTGGCTTTGTTCCGAAAGGTTTATCATTTGTAAGAACACTTCCGTCTGCCATTTTATGTTCGGGTGTATCCTGTCGATACCGGTCTCGCCCAACGCTATCACGCTTGAATATGTCGCTGCCTCCGTCTCAAGCATCGTCACTTTAGCGCCCGCCGCCGCATCCCACGGATGTACACCTACCGAGAAAAAGGTAGAGACGCCCCTTTGAACGTCTCTGCTTTTTACATCGATAGGATTGATATTCACTATCTTGATAACATATTCGCTATCATCTTGATTATGTGTATGAATATCAACGTACATCAAAAATCGATATTCGGTTGGGCTATCAATTTCTTGCTGTCTAAATCAAATGCCATCAGATTACCGAATCCGGCTTTGTTCTGGTAATAAACTCCGTTGTCAAGTGCGATGAAGTTATACTCATCTGAATTAACAAAAAGGTCTATCATGCTGTATTCTACAGGAATATGTCCGTGAATAATTTTCTTCGCACCGATTTTCATTGGGTCAACTTTGAAGTCTCTCGCCCAAAGCATAGATTTCGTGTCCTCGAAAGGGTTCGCGATGTTGAAATTCATCCCCGCATGTACGAGTATATAATCTTCTAACTCTATGAAGAATTTGCCGTTGCGCATGAAGTCGATATATTTCTTGTCAATATCGCGCGCACGTTTCACACCAAAACTTTCTAATGTGGCTTTTCCTCCATGGCTCTCCCATTCTTTTTGGATTCTGCTCTTGAACAGAAGCCTGCCTTGGTCTTTGTTGTATGTGTTTATGCAGTAATCTTCATGATTCCCAATAAGGTAATTAATATCATATCCTTGCTCTTTTAGGTTTATGATGTAATCAATCACCCCTTTCCCATCAGGACCTCTGTCAATATAGTCGCCAAGAAAATAGACCGCATCCTCTTTTGTTAATTTAATATTGTATTCTATAAGCTGCGTCAAAGTGTTAATGCAGCCGTGAATATCTGGTATAATCCATCTCCTTCTCATAACGGATTTTAAAGTTTATTTAGCTTTTCCTTGGTTTGCAACGCTCTGCATCTTTTTAGCTATTTCTTCTTGGTCGCCTATGAAGAAATGGTTGACAAGGTTCATATTGTCATCAAATTCAAAGACATAAGGTGTTGCTGTCGGGATGTTGAACTCTATAATTTCTTTCTCTGACATTCCTCTTAACTCTTTGACGATACCGCGGAGGCTGTTACCGTGTGCAACTACCATCACTTGGTCGTGATTGTCAAACGCCTTCAGAATCACATCTTTATAATAAGGCATGAGGCGGTTGATGGTGTCTTTCAATGATTCTGTCAGTGGGATCTGCTCGTCGGTAAGCTCTGCATATCTCTCGTCCATACGTGGGCTTTTCGGGTCGTTCATCTCAAGCGCAGGAGGTTGTACATCAAATGAGCGTCTCCATAACTTCACCTGCTCCTCACCGTATTTCTTAGTCATCTCAGTCTTGTTTGCGCCTTGTAACTTGCCGTAGCTCTTCTCGTTAAGTCTCCACGACTTGTTGACAGGCAGCCAATCCATGTCCATCGCGTCAAGGACGTTGTTCAAAGTCTTTATTGCTCTCTTTAAATAAGATGTGAAGCAAACCTCTGGTTTATAACCCGCTGCCTTCAACTCTCTTCCCGCTGCAAGAGCTTCCTGAATGCCGTCCTCTGTTAAATCGACATTTGTCCAACCTGTGAAAAGGTTTAATTTGTTCCACTCGCTTTCACCGTGGCGTATTAAAATAAGTTTCTTCATTTTTAATCACAATTTTTTGCAAATATAGGCTTTTTTTTGTTTGAACATGTGTTTGTTATTTATATTTTTGCAAATATGAGATTGATTAAACCTTGTGCCTTTCTGAGGATGTTTTATCCTTCAATGCTTTGGCGCGTCCCAAAGAGGGAAAAGATGTGCCTGTATCTTACCTTTGATGATGGTCCGAATCCGGAAATTACTCCTCAAGTGATTGATATTCTTAATGAATATAACGCAAAGGCGACATTTTTCTGCGTGGGTGGCAATGTGAGAGATTATCCTGACACATTCGAGTTACTTGAAAAAAACGGACATGCTGTCGGCTGTCATTCCTTTAATCATGAGAATGGATGGAAAACAGATGATGATTCTTATGTCAAATCTTTCCTTGATACGTTCCAACTCGTTGGCTCGGAACTGTTTAGACCTCCTTATGGGAAAGTGAGGTATTCGCAACTGCGAGCTATAAAAGCTGTCTGCCCAAATGTTGTCCCTGTCGCTTGGACCGTGATTGCTTATGATTGGGACAAATCTTTGTCGCCTGATGATGTTTATCATAATGTTATTGATAATGCTGACGACGGTGCGATAGTGGCCTTTCACGATAGCGAGAAAGCCTATTCAAACATGATTTCGGCTTTGCCAAGGGTTTTAAAGTATTATTCTGGGAAAGGTTTTTCTTTCTGTACTTTACCGGTTGATAATTGATTTCTGGTATAGCTTGCCGATTTCTTATAAATGTCCCTGCCTCAAACTGATTGCTATTTAAGTATAGGTGTGAAGGGAATCTGGCTGAAAAATCAATGATTTCTTGGGTTTTGGAAGTCCGTGACACAAAATATCATCTTTTTTTAACAATGTTAATATCTTGTCTTAATGTTTTTTAGGGGGAAAAAAAGCGTTGTTAAAGGTTTTTTACATTGTAAAGAAGTGTCAATAGTGTAATTTGAACTTAATATTAATTCACATTTTATCCGATTCTGCTCCAATCAAAGTCGCTTTCAAATTTCTTTGAGAAATAATATCTTGTGGCGAGATGCTGGGGTTTTGATAGGGTAGGGTCGTCTTCAAGAAGAAGCGTTGCCATTTTCCTTGTATGTCTGATAATAGGTTCATCGCATTGGAAGTCACCGATTTTCATCTCTATCATACCTGACTGTCGTGTTCCTTGTGTCTCGCCGGGGCCTCGCAGTTGGAGGTCGGCTTCAGCAATCTCAAATCCGTCGTTGGTGCGCACCATTGTCTCCATTCTTTTTTTGCCTTCGCCTGTGATTTTATGGTCTGTGATGAGCACGCAATACGATTGGTCGGCACCTCGTCCAACGCGTCCTCTAAGCTGATGCAGCTGAGAGAGTCCGAATCTGTTTGCGTTTTCGATAATCATTACGGAGGCGTTTGGCACGTTCACGCCCACTTCTATTACGGTGGTCGCAATCATGATATGAGTCTCGCCTCTGGCGAAACGCTGCATTTCCCAGTCTTTGTCATCGGGTTTCATCTGCCCATGCACTATGCTGATATGGTATTCTGGTTCGGGGAAGTCGCGGAGCATTGCCTCGTATCCTTCTTGCAGGTTGATGAGGTCGATTTTTTCCGACTCTTTGATGAGAGGGTAAACAACGTAAATCTGATGACCTTCAGCGATTTGCTTCTTCATGAAACCAATAATTGCGAGCCGTTGTTCCTGAAAGGCGTGAATTGTTTTCACCGGTTTTCTTCCAGGGGGCAGCTCATCGATTTTAGAGACATCGAGGTCCCCGTATTGAGTCATGGCGAGGGTGCGGGGGATAGGTGTCGCGGTCATGACGAGGGTGTGGGGTGGTAATGCTGTCTTGTCCCAGAATGAGGCGCGCTGAGCCACTCCGAAACGATGTTGCTCGTCAATGATACACAAGCCTAAGTTTTTGAAAATCACTTTGTCTTCAATGAGTGCGTGTGTGCCTATGATGATTTGTAGGTCGCCACTGGCAAGGTCGGCAAGTATTCGTTTTCGTTCCGCTGCCTTGGTGCTGCCGGTGAGTAAGGCGAAATGTATGCCCATGCCTTTGAGGTTGTTATCGATGGTTTCGAGGTGCTGGGTGGCGAGAATCTCTGTTGGCGCCATTAGTGCTGCCTGGAATCCGTTGTCGAGGGCTAAAAGCATAACCATAAGGGCGACAATGGTTTTGCCACTTCCAACATCGCCTTGTAACAAACGGTTCATCTGATGTCCGCTCTTAAGGTCTGCCCGAATCTCTTTTATGACTCTCTTCTGGGCGTTGGTGAGCGGAAAAGGAAGATGCTCTTTGTAAAATGTGTTAAAATAATCTCCAACTGTTTGAAAAACAACGCTTTTAGTATTCCTCTCCCTGTCTTTCCTGTGAATGAGAAGCCTCAGCTGGAAGAAAAAATGCTCTTCATATTTTAGCCTTGTGGTGGCTCTCTGAATGTCGTTGCTGTTAGATGGAAGATGAATCTTATAATAGGCTTCCTTACGTGAGTATAGGTTGTCCTGGAGCACTAAACTTTCGGGCAGCACCTCTGGGATTACATTCCAGACTTGTAAAACACAGGTCTTAATAATCTTTGCTAACTGCTTGGTTCCCATGCCGGCATTCTTCATTTTCTCAGTGGTGTTGTAAACCCCTTGCAGAGCCTCTCCTACAACGGTGTCGGCCGGATCGTAATCTTCGACATCGGGGTGAGTGAAGTTGAAACGGTTGTTGAATATGCCCGCCTTCCCGAAAATAAGGTATTTCTTCCCCGGCGTGAAACGGTTCTTTATCCACTTTAATCCCTTAAACCATACCAATTCGATGGAGCCGGTGTCATCGCTAAAAGTCGCGGTGATTCTCGTAACTCTCGGATTACCAAATGATTGTAAGTTGCTGACAGTGCCAACAAGCTGATAATAGACACTGTCGTCGCAAATCTGATTGACCTTGTGGATCTTCGAACGGTCAATGTACCGGAACGGATAATAATCAAGCAAATCTTCAAAAGTGTGGATTCCAAGCTCTTTGTTTAGTAACTCGGCTCGCTTTGGCCCGACACCTTTTAGATATTCTATACTCGTCTGAAGAAGGTCAACCATCATTTTTATTTTACTGCAAAGATACAACAAAGAATTTTAATCTGGATAGCAATCTTGTTTTTATTCAAATGTTTTTATACACTCTGAAAAATCTCGTTTTCTTCCTAAGTGTCTGATAATCAAGATTTTTTCAAAAAGGAGATGTGGTTATTTTGAAACTGCATATTTTAGGACAGACCGCTTCTTATTAAAATGATTGTTTTTGCAATCCTTAATAATTTTTAACTTTATCCTAATTAATACTAATTCATTTAGAAATTGATTGTGGATAGTCAAGAAATACTCGTTTTGTTAATGATAGTTAATAATTTTTAGACGTAATATGTGATGAATTATTAGCAATGTGACAAATCGCGGTTTTGTAAAGAAATAAGATGTGATGAAATCGTGAATTAATAGGATAAAAGAACGGAATTTTTATTACCTTTGCACCCAAATATAATTATGTATCGGAGATGATGCCTGTTAAAAAGAGACAGGGATTATTTCCTCAAAACACTTAAAAGAATAAAGATGTTAAGCGAACAGGAACAAATTAGAAGGAACTCCTTGCAGGAGCTTTATAAATTAGGTATCAACCCATATCCGCAGGCTGCGTATGAAGTCAATGTGACGACGAAACAGATTAAAGAAGAGTTTGACGACAATGATTTGTCGAAGTTTGAGCATGTCAGCATTGGCGGACGAATCATGAGCCGTCGTATTATGGGAGCGGCAGCATTTTGCGAGCTGCAAGATGCGCATGGACGTATCCAACTTTATTTGAAACGTGACGAGATTTGCCCGGGCGAGGACAAGACAATGTATAACACTGTTTTTAAGAAATTGCTCGATATAGGCGATTTCATCGGTGTCAAGGGTTACGTCTTCCGTACTGAGATGGGTGAGATTTCTATTCATGTGAAAGAGATGACGGTTCTTTGCAAGTCGTTGCGCCCTCTTCCAATAGTGAAGGAGAAAGACGGGGTGAAATATGACGAGTTCAACGACCCGGAGCTGCGTTACCGTATGCGTTATGTTGACCTTGTGGTGAACGATAAGGTGAAAGATATCTTTATTAAGAGGACAAAGGCTATCGACAGTATCCGCCGTTTCTTTAACGAGAGCGGTTATATCGAGGTTGAGACCCCTGTGCTTCAATCGATTCCTGGCGGTGCCTCGGCACGTCCTTTCATCACACACCACAACGCACTCGATATCCCGCTTTATCTGAGAATCGCTAATGAGCTTTATCTGAAACGCCTTATCGTGGGAGGGTTCGACGGTGTTTACGAGTTCTCACGCAACTTCCGCAACGAGGGTATGGACCGCTCCCATAATCCGGAATTTACAGCTCTCGAAATTTATGTCGCATATAAAGACTATCTGTGGATGATGGACTATACTGAAGAGATGATTCACAGATGTGCAATGGATGTCCTTGGAACTGACAAGGTTATGGTCGGAGATAAGGAGATTAGCTTCAAACGTCCTTTCAAACGTATCTCAATGATAGACTCTATCAAGGAGAACACCGGTATTGATATTAATGGTATGGATGAGCAGCAGCTTCGCGAGGTGTGCCGACAGCTTGATATTGAAGTAGATCCTTCAATGGGTAAAGGGAAACTTATTGATGAGATCTTCGGAGCAAAATGCGAGGGCAACTATATCCAGCCTACATTTATCACCGATTATCCTGTCGAGATGTCGCCTTTGTGCAAACGCCACCGCAATAATCCGGAACTCACCGAGCGCTTTGAACTTATGATTAACGGTAAGGAGGTAGCAAACGCTTATACCGAACTTAACGACCCTATTGACCAACGCGCACGTTTCGAGGAGCAGATGATGCTCGCCGGCAGAGGCGATGACGAGGCTATGGTTATTGACCAAGACTTCCTTCGCGCTTTGGAATATGGTATGCCTCCAACATCAGGTATGGGTATCGGAATCGACCGCTTCGTAATGTTGCTTACCGGACAAACACAGATTCAAGAGGTGCTGCTTTTCCCACAGATGCGCCCTGAAAAAGTCCAAAAAACCGCGACGAAAGAGGATTTTATGGCAGCCGGCGTACCGGAAGTTTGGGCAGAAGTGCTTGTAAAACAATATAATACAGTAGAGCAGATGAAGTCGGAGAAACCTGCTGCCCTTCGCGAAAAACTGAACGGCATCAGAAAAAAGACCAAAATGGATGTCCCTGCTTTACAACTTGAAGAAGTAGAATCTTGGATAAATAATTGAAAATGAATAAAATTGCGCTAATTGTGGTGCTTCTTACAGCATCATGTCTGTCGTTCGCACAGACAATAGAGAAGACGTATTTTTTTGATAACCCATCGTTAGAATCTGTTAACGGTTATGATGTTATCACATTTGGCACTACAACAAATAATGGAAAGCCTGGAGAAGCTTCAATTCCTTGGCAAATGGTCTCTTTGCTTCTTCCTCAAAACTCGCAAGCAGAAGATATTATCGTTGAATATTCTGACTTTGTCGAACTTGAAGGGTCTTTTAATCTCTTCCCACAACAGTCGCCACGTCCTATATCTTCGACAGAACCAATGTCTTTCGAGAAAAATGAGGAGTTCTATTCGTCTGAGAGTGTCTATCCGGAACACTCCTTCTCAAAAGTTGAGACACAGTATCTCAATGGTTGCTCTTTCGCTTTTGCGCAATTTTCACCTGTCAGATATGTGCCGGCATCGGGTCGGCTCTCTTTCGCAAAAAAAGCTGTTGTTAAAATTAATTTAACAGATTCTAAAACCGATAAGTCGGGACTATTGTGGCTGACACCTGAGATCCAAGGAAGAGTGGAACGTTTGGCTCAGAATCCGGAAGCTGTGTCGGATTATAAAGTTAGAACCCGTAATATCACTGGTTATGAATTACTTGTGATAACCCCTCAAGAATGGGTCTCCCATTTCGATGAGTACGTCTCTTTCTATAATGCGCGGGGACTAAGGACAAGGGTGGCAGCTTTGGAGGAAATATATTCCAATAACGAAGGTCGCGACGAACAGGAAAAAATCAGGACTTATATCAAATATGAGTACGAGAATAACGGTATCATGATGGTGCTCCTTGGTGGCGATGCTGGTGTAGTCCCTTATCGCTCATTGTATTGCTTCGTGAACGACGATACTCAAGACAACTTGCCCGCTGATATGTACTATGTCTGTCTCGACGGCACATGGAATGATAATAATAACGAGCTGTGGGGCGAGGTCGGTGAAGATGACCTTCTCCCAGAACTTGCTGTCGCCCGTATGCCTTTTAATAACGAGACGCAGTTTAACAATATGATGCATAAGACATTACGTTATCAAGACAGCCCAGTGCTCGGTGAGTTCCACGATGTCATTCTCGGCGCAGAACATCTCGGTGACGGCTATTATGGCAGTAATGACCTTAATATGCTTATCGGTGGCAGCAGCCAATTCGACTATACTACCGTCGGTATCCCAGAAGTGTATGACTTCCATAAGGTTTATGCTGATGGCGAGACGGGTTGGAACGGCTCGATATTCAGAAATGCCATTAATAATATCGGTGGACAATACGTGCATCATGTGGGACATGCTAACACGGACTATGTGGCTGGCTGGTATGTCTCCTCTACTAACGACGCCTCTTTCGCAAGTCTCGATGGTGTAAACCATAACTATAATTTCTTCCATACGCATGGCTGTATCTGCGGCGACTTTACCCATAACTGTATCCTTGAACGACTTGTAAATATTTCTACAGGTTTTGTGGCTACAACGGGAAACTCCCGCTATGGCTGGTATGTGCCTTGGGGCGACGGTATGGCGGCCCACCTTCATCGTGAATTCGTTGATTCTTACTATAATGACCGCCTGCCTTATATTGGCACAGCCTTCGTGGAGATGAAGATAATGACCGCACCGTATGTCAATGAGCCGTGGGGTGATAATGGCGCGATGCGTTGGAATATTTATGACCTGAATATACTCGGCGATGTAGCGGTTTGCCCATGGCTCGATGAGCCTTTTATCCCGGAAATACGCTATCCCTCGGCTTTGCAACAAGGTGTAACCGCTGCAACAGTGACGGTTAAGAAACAAGGAGTGTCACAAAATAATTTCAGATGCTCTCTGTTTAACGGTGATGCCCTCCTCGCTTTCGGATTAACAAACGATGATGGAATAGCGGAATTGCTGCTCGATTCCCCTCTTAACGTGACAGGAGAACTCCATCTAATTGTCACAGGACCGAATGCTTGGCCCCAAACGCTGACTATCAACGCAATAGAAACAGACGTCCCATTCGTTTTTGCTGATGTGATTTCTGTCTCAGACCCTCTTGGCAACAATAACGGACTTCTCGACTATAGCGAGACCGCTTCTCTTCAAATAGCATTCTCAAACGCTGGCTCTGTCACCGCAAATAATGTAATCGCCACTCTATCAACAACTTCCCCTTATATTAATATTCAAACCAGTGAGTGCGTTTTAGGCTCCGTATCAAATGGAGGCACTGCTAACGGACAGTTCGATTTGTCAGTATCAAATGAGACCCCTGACGGAGAATATGCTGACTTCTCAATAACTTGCACCGATGGCGTTAATTCATGGTCAAAGGATTTCAGCCTTATGTTACTCGCTCCTGTGTTCAGGACTTTCGACATTAGTTTCGAGGAAATTTCTGGCGATATGAATGGCTATATCACTCCCGGTGATGTGGTCGAAATCACTTTGACAGGTGAGAATATCGGAAATGGAATGTCTATGGGAACTGTGTTGTTCGCCTCTACTGAAAATGATTTCGTCACAATAGAAAACCCTACTGTCACAATCGGGGATGTGTATAATTATGGCAGCTTCTCCGCAACTGTTAGAATGAATGTGTCAGAAAACGCTATTGACAACTCAATTGGAAAAATTATGCTTGTGTCAAAAACTGAATCAGGGAGGATCGTTTCTGAAAACCATTTTGATTTTGCTGTCGGACTTATTAAAGAAGGGTTCGAGTCGGGCGACTTCTCTAACCTAATATGGCTGCATGAGGGTGATGAATTCTGGACAGTGACTGACACTCAAGCACATAGCGGAACATTCAGTGCACAAACAGGAAATATCGCTGATGATGAGATAACATCTTTATTAATTGAGATGAAATCCTCAACAGGAGGAGAGTTCTCGTTCTATTTCAAGACTTCTACAGAGAAGAGGAGGGATTATTTTGTGCTTTATATCGATGAGAAGTTTGTGAAATGGTGGAGCGGTGAGGAAGATTGGACCTTATTCACATATACGTTAGAGCCTGGTAATCATTTAATTGAATGGAGGTACGATAAGAGTCCTAAAGATTCGGCTTATGACGATGCCTGCTGGCTCGATGATATTACTTTCCCCGGTAACTCTGTGATAATCACTGCTGTGACCTCAGTAGAAAAGAATGGCGTCACTGTTTTCCCAAATCCTGCCGATAATAATATCACCGTTTTGTGCGATGATGTTAATGTGGTTGAGATTTATAACCTACTTGGTCGAAAAGTAGGAAACTATGTAATTGATAATGAATGTAATAATATAGATATCTCTGATTTTTGCCAAGGTGTCTATATTATCCGCATAATTGATGTTAACGGAAACGTATCGTCTTCAAAAATCATAAAGAAATAATGTTATTCTCAGAGATAGTCGGACAAGATGATTTAAAAAGACGCCTGATTCAGAGTGTTAATGAGAATCGTGTGTCTCATGCCCAGCTTTTTGTTGGGGCGGAAGGCAGTGGGAAAATGCCGCTCGCTTTGGCTTATGCCCAATATATCAACTGTCATAATCGTTCAGAATACGATAGTTGTGGCGTATGCCCTTCCTGTAAGAAGTATATGTCTCTATCTCATCCTGACTTGCATTTTATTTTCCCTACCGCTATAAATAAAAGTGTCAAGAAAGATCCTGAGTCGGATTTGTTTCTTGCTGAATGGCGGAATTATTTCATTGATTGTCAGGGTTATGTCAATCTGTCGGAATGGTTTGACAAACTTGAAGTTGAGAATAAACAGGGAATTATTAATGTTCGTGACGCATCTACTATTATCCGTAAACTTAGCTTTAAATCTTATGAAAGTGAGTTTAAGGTCGTGATTTTATGGATGCCTGAAAAACTAAATGTGTTTAGTGCGAACAAACTTTTGAAACTTATTGAAGAACCGCCGGAGAAGACGCTGTTCCTTTTGATTGCTGAAAATCAAGAGGAAGTGCTGTCCACTATACGTTCTCGCTGTGTCCTTGTGAAAGTGCCACGACTTGAGACACGGGTTTTGAAAGACGCCCTCGTTGAAAAATGCGGATGCTCTGAACAGCTCGCTCTCGATGCCTCTACTCTGTCAAACGGCAGCTGGCCTTTGGCAAAACGTTTCTCGGAAGACATTGATAATGAAATGCTTTATGCCGAAATATTCAGAAAATGGATGCGATACTGCTTTAAAGGCGCCGTGCCTGAACTGATTGATTTCGTGGCAAATGAGATAAAAGGTCTTGGAAGAGAGAGACAAAAGGCTCTCCTTGAATATGGATTGAATATTTTCCATAGCGCGTTGTTAATAAACAATAACATTCCTGATGCTGTCATGCTCACAAGCGGTGAGAAGAACTTTGCATTGAACTTCGCACCTTATATTAATATGAAAAACGTGGCGCAAATTTGCGGGCTCTTCGAGGAAAGTATCAACCAAATAGTGAGAAATGCCAACGCCCAACTTGTGTTTATGGATGATAGTCTCAAAATGTCAAAATTGTTAAGATACAGATAATGAAAGCATTAATGAGAATCGGATTTGCTCTGTTGAGTGGCTTGCTGTTAGGGTTGGCTTGGCCTGTTGATGGTTTCGCCCCAATAGTTTTCATCGCGTTCGTGCCACTTCTCCTTCTTCAGGATAAAATAGGCGATAAATTAATAAAAGGTAACATTTTTTTCCTTTCTTTCCTCGCTTTCCTCGTTTGGAATATTCTCGCAACATGGTGGGTCGGGAAATGCACCTTCGCCGGCGCAATTGCGATGGTTTTGCTAAACAGCGCTTTTATGGCAATGGTGTTCTACGCTTATCATTTTATTAAAACTCGCTTGTATAACAATAAGAAAGGCTATTTCTTGTTGATTGTCCTTTTTGGATCTTTCGAATATCTGCATCTTAATTGGCAACTGAATTGGCCTTGGCTAAATCTTGGAAATGTCTTCTCCCATTACTATACTTGGGTCCAATGGTATGAATTTACCGGTAGCGCCGGCGGTACCGTGTGGGTTCTCGCAGTGAATATTTTGATTTACAAACTGTTATTCGGTTTTGATATTAATAGATATTCACATAAGTTGGAGACGAAAGCTAATTTCTCTCTTGCAAAAGCAAAATGGTCCCATCTTGGGAAATATTCGCTGATGGTCTTTCTAATGATTGTTATACCATTGATTATCAGCAAGATAATTTATTATTCGTATGAAGAGACGGGCGATGACGTGGAAATTGTCGTGGTTCAACCAAATCTTGACCCATATACAGAGGAATTTGTGCTAAATCCTTATGAGATAATGGAACGTAATCTTTCCGTGGCTTCTAAAATGATGACGGAGAACACCATGTTTGTTGTCAGTCCGGAATCTGCAATTCAAGAGGATATTTGGATTGAGCGTATCGACAGATATTACTCGGTCAATAAATTGCGAAATTTTATTGACAAATACCCTAACACATGTTATGTCATAGGAATGAGTACGTTAGGATTGGCTCCCGATGATGCTTCTGATGATTTCGCAGCACGTAAATTTGTTGACGCTGAAAAATATTATTATGCTTATAACACCGCCGCCCTTGTGGAAAAAGACAATATCCAGATGTACCAAAAATCGCGCCTGACCCCCGGTGTGGAAATGGTACCTTCGTGGTGGTTCTTGCGCCCGTTTGTTAAAATTGGTATCGACCTTGGAGGCACAACGGGAACGCTAAAAACAGATAGCGAACCTAAACTTATGTCTTTCAATGGAATTGATGTGGCAACTTTGATTTGTTATGAATCCGTCTTTGGTGGCTATGTTACCGAATTTGTTAAAAAAGGCGCGCAAATGATTTTTGTCATTACAAACGATGGCTGGTGGGGCGACTCTCCCGGTTACAAACAACATCTCGAAATGTCTCAACTTCGCGCTATTGAGACAAGGCGTAGTATTGCCCGCTCAGCTAATACCGGCGTGTCTTGTTTCATCAACCAAAGAGGCGATATTTTACAAAAAACGGATTACAATACTCATACCGCCATTCGTAACACGCTGAAAACTAACGATAAACAGACATTCTATGTCCGTTATGGCGATTATATCTACAAGCTCTCACTGTTCCTTACCGTGATGATTTCTGTATTAACTTTTGTGCGTATTATTATTAAGAGAAAATGAAAGCTTTAAGCCTCGCCCCTTTTCAGGGTATTACCGATGTCGTTTACCGTAATGTTTTCTCTAAACATTTCCGTGGAATTGATAAATTCTATACACCTTTCTTTACAGGTGTCCATAAATATAATTCGAAAAGTCTTCGCACAGACGAAATAGACCCTTCGTTTAATGATACGAAAACCGTTGTGCCTCAATTGTTAAGCAATAACGCCGAAGAAATATCCCATTTTGCAAACCAATGTAAGGCGTTGGGCTATCCTGAATTTAACTTGAATATGGGTTGTCCTTTCCCACGAGTCGCGAACAAAACCCGTGGCTGCGGTCTCATGGCAAACGCTGAGAGTACTGCCGCAATGCTTACCGAGGCTTTTAATAATATTGACGGTATAAAATTCAGTATAAAATGCCGCCTTGGCTATTTTGACGATAAAGAGATATTTGGCTTTATAGACATATTTAACACGTTGCCTTTCAGCGAGATAATAATACACCCGCGTATAGGGAAACAGATGTATAAAGGTGCCGCCTCTCTTCAGAAGTTTATCGAACTGTCATCACTTATTAATAAACCGCTCGTCTATAATGGAGATATAACTACTACCGAGAAATTCGCTCTCGTCGCTGACAGCCTACCTCACGTTAGCATGATTATGCTTGGACGTGGAATTCTTGCAAATCCTTTCCTCGCTGAACAAATTTTAAATATTGATGATAATCAAAAGGATATGAAGTCAAGACTGTTCTCTTTCGTGATGGATTTGTATTTTGAAAGGCTTAAACATGCCGGCGGTAGTCCCAAAATTATCGGCAGCATGAAAGAACTGTGGAAATATTTGATGAATATTTTTGATGAGCCTCAAAATGTGTGGCGTAAAATAAAAAAAGTGGGCAGTACTGATGAATACGAGGAGGCCGTGTCTGAGGTGTTTCGCTCATACGAGGTGCTTGGAAAGATTAATCCTGATGTGGTTAATGAAGATAACTTATTCACACTGAATTTTTTCTGATGGAACCGTTGTTAATAAACCCTGCTCTTGTACCGTTTTGTGTGACTATGTTGATGATCTGAAGCGCTTAGCTCGGTTTGTGAATGTTTTTTGTGAATCGTTACTAATAAAAATTAACAAAGTAGTTAATATTTTTTGAAATTGACACTTGAATATTGATAGAAAATATGTTAATAAAATTTAAAATGAAGGGACTTATATATTTGATGATTTTGGCGACTTTGGTTGTATCTTGCTCTCGTCCAAAATCTGTAAAAGAGAATGCTAATTCAACCAATGAAGTGGTGATTTTTTCAGTTAATGACATGCACGCTAATATCGATATGATGCCTAAATTGGCGTATGTTGTTGATAGTCTGCGTAATATATATCCGGATATGATAGTCGTTAGTGCCGGTGACAATCGTACAGGAGGCGCATATAATGATAAGAGTCCGATATACCCGAATTATCCGATGATAAAAATGATGAACGAGATAGGCTTTAATATTTCTGAACTTGGAAATCATGAGTTTGATGGAAGCATTAAGGGTTTGGAATATGTCGTTGACAGCGCGGATTTTGTTCTTCTCTGCTCAAACGCTGACTTTTCTGAATATCCGAAACTTAAAGAAAATATAAAGCCTTACACTAAAATCGTGAAAAACGTTGGGGGAGAGGATGTCAAAATTACTTTTCTTGGCGTAATAGAGACTTCAAATAACGGTTATCCGAGTGCTCACCGTGATAGCATTAAAGATGTCCATTTCGTTGATGCTGAATGTATTATAAATAATTGCGACTCTCTTCGTAATAGTTGTGACATATTTGTCCTCGTTTCTCATAGAAGCTTAAACCTTGACACCGTCTTTGCAAGCCATAATTCTTTGTTTGATGTTATCATAGGTGGTCATTCGCATGACTTGTTTTTGAAAAAATATGAAAACGGTGTCATTTATACTCAATCGAAAAGCAAAGTAAGATACGCTACTGTCACGAAGATAAAGGTTGAAAATGGTGCGATAGTGTCGAAAGATGCAGAGTTAATAAATATTAACAATGCAACAAATGTTAATGAAAAAGTACAGAGAATCGTTGACGAGAGCAGCTCTTTCCCGGTTTTTCGCGAGGTGGTGGGGACTACAATCGCTCCTTTGTCGAACAAAAAGGAACTTGGCGCGTTAATGGCTGATGCACAACGTTATATGACAGGTGCCGATGTGGCTTTACAGAATCCTGGTGGCGTGCGTTTTGACAATCTTGACAGCTGCGTTATTAGGCGAATTGATGTCTATAACCTCGATCCCTTTAATAATTCAATGGTAACTATGGATATGACAGGCAGGCAGCTGGCTGATTTTATCGCTATAGCTTCAACAAAAGACTACGGCCCCCTTCATGTGTCAGGCATAACTTATAGTGTTGAATACTATATAGATGGAGACGGTAATGAGGTTTTTATTAATGCAAAGCCGATGCTTGAAAATGGCAAGCCTGTTTGCGCGGAAAAGGTCTATAAAGTCGCTATGAACAGCTATATGGCTCCTTGGGCTGACGGCATGTGTAGTAATAAAGAAGACTGCAAATTAGGCTCAAATGACGCCTTGTTTATGTATCTGCATGATCATCAGATGCTCGATTATAGAGGTGTCAGCAGATATTCCGCTATTAATATTGAAGAATAAAATAATATGAAAATATTGTTAATAAGATTTAGCTCAATAGGGGATATTGTGTTGACAAGTCCTGTGATCCGTTGTATTAAACGGCAGATAAAAAATGTTGAGCTGCATGTCCTTATTAAAGATAAGTTCGCCAGCATCGCTCATAACAATCCAAATGTCGATAAGGTGTTCGAGTTCCGTGGCTCTTTGAGTGATACAATTATGGAACTTAAAGCCGAGAAATATAATTATGTCGTTGATTTGCAGAAGAACCATAGGTCGAAGGCTGTTTGCCGCGCCCTGAGATGTGAGCATTCTTCTTTCCATAAACTTGATTTCAAGAAGTTGCTTCTGACATTGTTTAAGATAAATGTGTTGCCAGATATTCATATTGTGGACAGGTATTTTGAAGCCGTTGATAATCTTGGAGTTAAGAACGATGGCGAGGGACTTGAGTTCTATATCTCGGAGACGAATGCATTGCAAGAGCCTGACATCCCTGAAGAGTTCAAAGATGGTTTTTATGCAGTGGTGATAGGTGGAAGTTTCGCTACAAAGGTTATCCCGACAGATATTGTTGTAGAGGTGATTAAGAAACTCGATGAGCCTGTGATTCTTATAGGTGGACCCGGCGATATGGAACGAGCTAACGCTATCGTTGATGCCGTAGGGAAAAACGTCGGTAACCCCGTGGGAAAACTTAACCTTGAACAGTCTGCCTCGTTGTTGAAAATGTCAAAGGCGGTTCTGACAAGCGATACCGGAATGATGCATATAGCTGCGGCACTTAACAAACCAATCGTCTCCGTTTGGGGTAATACCGTCCCTGAGTTCGGTATGTATCAATATTATCCGAAAAATCTCAAAATGGATGTGAATATTGTTGAAGTGAAAGGCCTCAAATGCCGCCCTTGCTCAAAATTAGGTTATAAAAAATGTCCAAAAGGTCATTTTAAATGTATGCAAGATATTGATACTGAAGAAATTGTAAAATTATTGATAAAAAGTTGAAAAAAATGTTGCGCATAATAAAAAATATTGTACTTTTGCATCATAAAAATGTCGGGTTCTACTAACGGTTAGGTAACGACACTCTCACTGTCGAAATAAGGGTTCGATTCCCTTACCCGATACAGAAAGACTGCTAATCAATTAGCGGTCTTTTCGCTTTTTTGACACTATGCCTAAACCAAATTCTTATAAATGTCAATCCAATATCGATTCATTTGAAATGGCTTTCCTAAAATGCTTTGAATTATTGTTGTCTGATAAGGATTAAAACCTTGTAATTGTTGATTTTGATATATGACGACAACGGGGACAACCAACAACAACATTTTTTATTGCTGTTTGGAAAGGAGTCAAAGGCTTGTGGTTATTGATTTTGATACATGACGACAACGGGGACAACCAACAACAACATTTTTTATTGCTGTTTAGAAAGGAGTCAAAGTCTTGTAATTATTGATTTTGATAGAAGACGACAACGGGGACAACCAACAACAACATTTTTTATTGCTGTTTGGAAAGGAGTCAAAGTCTTGTGGTTATTGATTTTGATATATGACGACAACGGGGGCAACCAACAACAACATTTTTTATTGCTGTTTAGAAAACTGATTCAAAATTTCCTCAGACAGTGATGTTTTTGGATGATGCTTAAATCCTTGTCTTTTGAACTGTTGTAAGGCATTTGAAAAGTACCATGACGCCGCTGGAACTTTGGACTGACATTATATTCTTCATCTGAGTTTTCATGCTTTTTTTTAAAAAATAAAAAATCCGGCTCGCATTATCGGAGCCGGCTTTGACCTGTGATTGTTTTAATTTTTTGTACTTCTTATCATCTTGAATTTCAAGGTGTTATATATTACATTGTGATGTAATAGTTGTTCCTTTTCTCGTCTCCAATCCTTGTTTGAGGGCCATGCCCTGGGAAAACTATTGTGTTGTCAGGAAGTTTGTAGAGTACATTTCTGAGGCTGTTTTCAATTTCATTGTAGCTGCCTCCAGGGAAGTCGGTGCGCCCGATACTCCTGCGGAAAAGAGTGTCGCCGGTGAACACGGCGCCGCCTTTCTCATCATAAAAGCTGACATGGCCTTTGGCATGCCCCGGAGTGTGAAGGACCTTTAACATATCGTCTCCAATCTTTATAATTTCGCCATCACAAAGGTCTATGGTTGGGTAGATGCACATGTCCTCAGTGAACCGTATTCCGAATGTCTCGGCATATCTCCACACATTATCATAATATTCTTTTTCCACCGGATATGCTGCTAACGGTATGCCGTATTTTTTCGACAAACAGGCGTTTCCCATCACATGGTCGATATGCGCGTGTGTGCTTAAAAGCATTTTCGGGCAGAGTTCGTTTTCATCAATAAAGCCTATGATTTGTTCGTCTTCCTGTCTCAAATAATTCCCCGCGTCAATGATCATACATTCTTTGCTTTCTGTGTATAACACATAGGTATTCTCTTCTAAACTGTTGAATATAAATGTTTTAACTTTTATCATGTTAAAAAATAATTAATGATTGTCAAAAATTTGTTAATGTTTTTCTCTGTAAAAAGATTTCAACATCATGTTGATAAAAAATGTGAAATATTAATTGCAAATATACAAATCTCTTTACTAATTTAGCAAATCAAACGCAAATAAAAAATGCGTAAAACGAGCAATAATTAAGTATATAATAATCAACATTATTCGATATGTCTATCAATTACGACTCTGATAATAATTTGTTTTCTGAATTAAAAAATGAGGAAATGACGTTTGATGTCAAACAGCAGCAAGCAGGTAGCACAGGGCAAGTCAATGGTTGTGGATGTGCGGATAATTGTTGTTGTAATAATGAGGATAGAACAACAGCGAAGAAAGAGTACAAGAAGTTCTCTTCGGATGAGGTAAGAGAAGCCGCCGTTGAATATTTTGGTGGTGACCAACTTGCTGGTGATGTGTGGATGAACAAATATGCATTGAAAGACAGTGAGGGGAACATTTATGAAAGGACTCCTGATGATATGCACCATCGTATTGCGGCTGAGATCGCGCGTATCGAGAGCAGGTATCCGAATCCTCTGACTGAGGAAGAAATTTTCGGGGTTTTGAAAGACTTCCGTTATATTGTGCCCCAAGGAAGCCCGATGGCGGGTATTGGAAATAACTTCCAGATTTCTTCATTATCAAATTGTTTTGTTATTGGTAATAATGGCTCTTCTGACTCATACGGCGGCATTATGAAGATTGACCAGGAGCAGGTCCAACTCATGAAGCGTCGTGGCGGCGTCGGCCATGACTTGTCGCATATCCGTCCTGCTGGTAGTCCTGTGAAAAACTGCGCCCTCACTTCAACAGGTGTAGTGCCTTTTATGGAGCGTTATTCTAACTCCACAAAAGAGGTTGCACAAGACGGACGCCGTGGCGCTCTTATGATGAGTATCAGCATTAAACACCCTGATTCAGAGGCGTTTATAGATGCTAAGATGACTCAAGGTAAAATCACGAACGCTAATGTCTCTGTCCGTATCACCGATGATTTCATGCAGGCAGTAGTGGAAAATAAGACTTTCGTACAGCAATATCCTATCGACTCTCCTAATCCTAAATATACAAAGGAGATTGATGCGAGAAAGCTTTGGGATAAGATTATCCATAACGCTTGGGCTTCTGCTGAACCGGGTGTGTTGTTCTGGGATACTATTATACGCGAGTCTATCCCGGATTGTTATGCCGACCTCGGTTTCAAGACTATCAGCACAAACCCTTGTGGTGAGATCCCTCTCTGCGCCTACGATAGCTGTCGTCTCCTCGCTATAAATCTTTATAGTTATGTGGAAAACCCGTTCACAAAGGACGCTTATTTCAATAAGGAACTCTTCTCAAAACATGTCCGCATAGCGCAACGTATGATGGACGATATTATAGACCTCGAACTTGAGAAAGTTGACAATATACTTGATAAGATTTACTCTGACCCTGAAGATGAAGAGGTTAAGAGAATTGAGATAAATCTTTGGAAAAACATCAGAAATAAATCGATGCAAGGGCGCCGTACAGGTATCGGTATCACCGCTGAGGGGGATATGCTCGCAGCTCTCGGACTTCGTTACGCATCGGAAGAGGCAATACAATTCTCAACAGAAATACAGAGCCTCCTCGCTTATCAAGCTTATAGCTCATCTGTCACACTTGCTAAAGAACGTGGCGCATTTGAGATGTACGACTATAAACGCGAAGAAAACAATCCTTTCATCCTCCGCCTCCGTGGACTTGATGAGAATTTGTATCAAGATATGTGTAAATACGGCCGCCGTAATATCGCAATGCTTACAATAGCTCCTACAGGCACCGTAAGTATCTGTACTCAAACCACTTCCGGCATCGAACCGGTCTTCCTCGTCTCTTATAAACGTCGCCGTAAAGTTAATCCGAACGACAAAACAGCAAAAGTATCGTTCGTCGATAGCGACGGAAACGCTTTTGAAGAATATAATGTCTTCCACCCAAAATTCATCAAATGGCTTGAGGTTAACGGCTATAATGTTGATGAGGTGAAAGATTATCCACAAGATAAACTTAACGGGATTATCGAAAAATCACCTTATTATAAAGCTACTTCGAATGATATAGACTGGGTTAGCAAGGTGAGAATGCAGGGCATGATGCAAAAATGGGTTGACCATTCAATCAGTGTCACCGTTAACGTACCTACAGATACTACCGAAGAACTTGTCAGCCAGATTTATGAGACCGCTTGGAGATGCGGATGCAAAGGAATGACAATATACCGTGACGGCTCTCGCACAGGCGTACTTGTCAGCAACGAGAAAAAAGAAACTAAAAAAAATACTATCATTGAAACTCAATCGCCTACACGCCCGAAAGAAGTGGAATGCGATGTCGTCCGTTTCCAAAATAATTATGAAAAATGGATCGCTTTCGTAGGTAAGATTGATGGGAAACCTTATGAGATCTTCTCTGGTAAACTCGATGACTTCTTTATCCCTCCTTTCGTTGATACTGGCTGGATAATTAAGAATAAAGATGAGAATAATTTAACCCGCTATGATTTCAGGTATTCTGATAAACAAGGATATAAGGTCAATATGGAAGGACTCTCACGCTCCTTCAATAAGGAATTCTGGAACTATGCGAAACTTATTTCCGGCGTGCTCCGACATGGAATGCCAATTGCATACGTTGTGACACTTGTCCAAAACCTTAATGTTGATGAGGATAATATCAACACTTGGAAAAACGGTATCGCACGCGCACTACGACGCTATATCCCAGACGGAACCACTGTTGATAAGGAGAAATGCCCGAAATGTGGCGCCGACCTCGTTTATGAAGATGGCTGCAAACACTGTAATAATTGCGGATACTCAAAATGCGGCGGTTGATTTGATTTGAAAATGTTGCCTTTTTTACTAATCCGAAATATGGGTTGTGATTAGTTCTAAGTGTATAGGCTTTTGTAAATGGATTTTTTCATTAGACCTCACACTTATTATTATGGTAAAGACCTTCTTTCGGATTTTTTTATTCCCTGCGGAGAACCCTTCATAATCACCGTATAAAACAAGAACAGGTTGCACCTTCCGATGCAACCTGTCGCTTTTCACAAAGTTACCATACTATCTCTTTGTAATCTTCTTGATGATAACGTTATTATTGTTATCACTTATCTTAACAAAATATATACCGTTGTTCAATGTCATTAAGCTAATCTCGTTGGAGTTCTCAACGAATAATACTTGTTGTCCGAGAGCATTGAAAAGTCTGATTTCTTTTACATCTCCGCCTTTGATAAACAACGTGTTATGTGCTGGGTTTGGATAAATGTCGAAGTTGGACGCTTCATTCTCTCCCATGTTTAACCATTCTCCACTGATTGTTACGCTAATGCTCTGCTCTCCAGCTGTTGATTCAATAAGAATAGATGTGTCAACGAAACCTTTTACCACAACATTTACTTCAATATTGACATCTAAACTCTCGCCAACAGCTAATGTAACAGGCATGTTCTGAGCCGTCGAGATGGTCATATATGAAGTCTCGACCTCACTGATATTATTGATTGTCACTTCGTTAGCTGTGTTGTTGGTGATTGTGAATGTGGCAGAACTTGTCTCATCAAAAGTGATAGAGTTTACATTGAGTGTAAGTGTCGTAGGTGTGTATGCTCCCATTGTGAAGTGGTGTGGGTCAAGTTCGGCAAAAACCGGCTGGCTGTATCTGTGACCGGAGTTGTCGGCACCGAACACATAATAATCGATTTCTGAGTTGCCTTGATAACCTTTGATATATCCTACATATTCGTCAGGGTTGCCTGTTGGAGTCATGTGTGCGACTTCATATTCGTTCCCGTCAATGCTGTAGTAAACCAATAGTGAGTCCTGTTTGAGTTCCTCACCACTGTATGCGATGAACTTGCTTGTGATTGCGATTGAGTCTTGCCATTCTTGTTCGCCAAATAAAACGTTTCTGTGGTCAACGAAAAGCATGTTGAAATCCATAACGCCACGTGTACGGCAGTGAATGGCGTCGGTGTTCTCCCATCCGGTATAATAGTCGTTGTTTACGAAACCGAGTATCTCATATCCTGGCATAGCGTCTGCGTAAGCTTGTAACGCCTGCTGGTTATAGTTGCTGTCGGTTCCAAGAGGGACGAAGACTTTCTTATTGAGGATGAGACTGTTAGTGTAAGGAGCGAGAGTGTATCCTCCTGGTTCCTGAACGCGATACACCTTATATGGATAGCCCCAGCAACAGTTTGTTGTCTCGAAATATTCAGCCACTTGCTCGTAATATTGGTAGCGGGGGTTGCTCTCAGGTAGTTGTGCGATCATGATTTTGTCAGGCGCGAGATATTTCCCCCAGCAGTCAACGTGTGCAATGTAATCACCCTGTGGGTCAATAGTGATGTGATATGGATCGATTCCGAGATAGTCGCGCATCTTGTTTCTGACGTTGGTCTCGTTGTTGTTGTTCTCTGACACTACGAGGTCGTCAGAGCAGCCGTGTCCGCGTCCGTCCTGCATCATATTTCCTCCCGTATGCTGGAGGTTCATGCCGTACATCGGTATGTCCCAATAGTTTGCGAAAACACTTGATACATTGTCGTCGTTTGGACGTGGCCTATTGTATATGTTGTCAACAATTGCCGGATTTCTTCCTTCAAAGATGTACCACGGACCGTAGTCGCGTACCCAATATGAATCGGTTGGGGCATTGACAAAAATACAGTTGTTCATGTTTACTCCGTAATTCTGATATTGCTGCTGTGCCTGTGATTGATAACTTGTCGATACTATGGTTATTAATGTACAATCCTCGGCAAGTTCTTTCACCACATCCATCGGGATACCTAATGGATAACGGATTAATACGGCTTGCATAGGTTCAAATTCTGCTACAAATCTTACTTCTCCTGTAGGAGGATCGGTCTCAATAAAACGGTCACCTCTGACAGGAGTGTTCATCTCTTCCTCAGAAAGATAGTGTAATTTTCTCCAATCTGGTCTGCCCTGCTCCTGGGCATTAACTTTTATGCCACAAAAGAGGCAAATGACAATGAATAGTTTAAGAAAAATTGTTCTCATTTTGTTAAAATATTAAATTGCAAAGATACTTATTTGTAGATTATCTGCGTTAAAAATATTAAAATTTGTAATTTTGCAAAATATTTTTTTAGAAAATGAGTAACTTATTAATTCTGGTTTTTTCTTTGGCGCATTTTGTCGCTGTTAATGATACAGTTATAGTTAATGACAGTATTAATAATGGAATAATTGCCGACACTATAGTGATGGATTCTATTAATCCAAACTTGCCAGATAGCATTCAGTTGAAGATTCAAGAGGTCTTTGATGATGAGAATTCGGGGAAAGGTATTGTTGATGAATCGGGGAAAATGCTTGAAATGATTGATACTTTGAATGGTATTCCGTATTTTGATATGTCGAGTGCGAACAGTTGTAATTATCCTCCGGGGTTTATACCCTCGTTTCCTGACAGCGTTTATGCGAAACGTATTGATGATTTGAGCAGGGAGACGACTATAGAACTTGTGTTTAATAAACATGTTAAGTCGTTTATCGATGTTTATGCCGTTCAGAAACGCGATAAGACGGAGCGAATTCTGGGTCTCGCCGATGTGTATTTCCCTATGTTTGAAGAGACTCTTGATAAATATGGTATGCCATTGGAGCTCAAATACCTCGCTGTCGTTGAATCGGCACTTAATCCGAGAGCTGGCTCCCAGGCTGGCGCAAAAGGTCTATGGCAGTTTATGTATGGTACCGGAAAGATGTACGGGCTGAATGTCACAACCCTTGTTGATGACCGTTTCGACCCTTTGAAATCTACCGATGCGGCTTGTAGGCATCTGAACGACCTTTACGAGACTTTCGGTGACTGGTTTCTTGCGCTTGCCGCCTATAACTCAGGCGCAGGAAATGTTAAGAAAGCTATCAGAAGGGCAGGCGGAATTAAAAATTATTGGGCTATATGGCCTTTCCTCCCTCGTGAGACCCGCGGATACGTGCCGGCCTTCATCGCCGTAAACTATATCATGAATTATGCCCCCGAACATAATATCTGCCCCCTGAATCCGGGTGTCATCAAAACAGGAATAGATACGGTGATGGTTCGCGATGTCCTTCATTTTGACCAACTTAATGAGATGCTCGGTATCCCTATGGAAGACCTCAAATTCTTTAACCCACAATATAAGCAAGGTATTATTCCCGCTACAGAGAAAAAACAATATGTGCTTCAAATCCCTGAAAAGTACGTTGAGACTTTTGTTGATAATGAGAAAGAGATTTATTCTTTCAAGACAAAGAGCGGCATTGATAAGGAGAAATTGCAGGAAGAAATGAGGAAAATCTCCGATAGAAGTGTCCATGTCGTTAAGAAGGGCGAGACACTCAGCGGAATCGCAAAGAAATACCATGTCAGTGTAAACCAATTGAAGACATGGAATAACCTTAAAACTACGAATTTGCAAATTGGTCAGAAACTCATTGTCTATAGCTCTGGAGCGCCAATGGCGCAGGTGGGAAACGCTCAGCCTGTGGAACGCTCTACAACTCAGAAAATACATGTGGTGTCAAAAGGTGAGACATTGAGCAAGATTGCTGCCAAATACCAATGCAGCGTCACTGACCTGAAGAAATGGAATAACCTTCAATCAACGAATATTGTTGTGGGACAGAAACTTAAAGTTTATCCTCCGGCAGAAAATAACTCAAACACCGCTAATAATAATGTTACAACCTATACCGTTAAATCGGGCGATACCCTTTCCGGGATCTCTAATAAATTTAATGTCTCTGTAAGTAATATTAAGAAATTGAATAACTTAAGTAGCGATAATATCAAAGTCGGACAAGTGCTGAGACTCAAATGAGTCCGCTGTCATCTAACTTGGCATCAAATGATTCAGCTGTCTCCTATTCCGCAGCGCAATCCTTGTCACTTTAACTAATATTTAGAATCTTATGCTGTAAATTATTGCTTCGAGCTGTCTGAGATAGTCACGCTTCTCTTTGTTAGGATAATAAACAAAGCCTTCCGCAGTAATCAGCTTGTCGTGTGTGGGATTTACAATAGTGTATGAGACGAAAGGTCCCGCCATGAAGTCCTTCTCCATGTTCCACATGCCACGCATCTCTTTCGCATACCCTGCTGGAAAATCGGGGACGACAGTGTAACGCGGTGTCATAAACTCTTTGTCAGTGCTCATGTAACTCCCGGGATTCTCGCCCTCGAAATATCTCTTAACGATAGAATCTCTTACTCTTAATAGGCTCGCATCGCTCATATCCGACTCCTTCCTGTACGGCAGCTCGTAAATGATGATGTCCATGATAAGTTCCTTTGTCTCAGCATCTTTCACCACACTGATAAACCCCTCCTTGTTGACAGCAATGCAGAAGTCGTTAGGCACTGTCATCTTTATCCCGAACTTGTTCTTTATCTGCTTTATCACCTCCGTGTTCGATATTGGACGGTAGAAGTTCATGAGACGCTCGCGCTCGTTATTGTCAAAGATCTGTTTCAACTCCTCTTTTTTCCCATCAAAGACTTTGTTCCATGTCTCTGCGTCTTTCGCCTTGATTTTTATTGCATATTGCGGCGAAGCCTGCCAATCGGCCTGCGATTCTATGACCGGGTTCGGTAGTTCTGGCACAATCTCCGCAATGATGAGGTTCCTGTGTTTGCTGAACATATCGTTGAGAGCATCAATATTAATATGTGCTACTTTGAACGTTTTCTCAGGTTGCGGAAGGCCGTATTGTTCCTCTTCAAAAAAATCGCGTACGTTTTGCCCTATCGAACCGTTCCACTGCTCATCGTTCTGCGTCACAAACAATATCTCTGATGTCCCGCCAACTGAACGGTCTTTTACAACCTTTTTCGGCTTGTCCGAACAACCTACAAATAAAGACGCTGAAATTATTAAAACTGTAATAAATCTTGTTCCTTTCATGTAAATCATATTTTTTACAAAAGTAATGATTATTTCTTTGATGGCTGTTGTTGGACAGAAAAATTTTATTTTGTTCCTTTTGTGTTTTTTTGTAGAAAACGACTTATCTTTGCATCATAATTCAATCAAAATTCGCTCTGGAATAATGAATGAACGTTTTTTTGTTTCTGCCGTATCGCCTTCAAACATCGCAATAGTGAAATATTGGGGCAAACACGGTAATCAGTTGCCTTGTAATCCTTCCGTTAGTTTTACTTTAACTAACTGTCGTACAGAGATGCGCATACAAGTTTCTGATGGTGGCGGCATTGACGGCTGCGTGATTCGTTTTTTGTTTGAAGGTAAAGAATCACAGAAATTCCAAAGCAAGATAGAGCGTTTTATAGAGAAAAATAAGGAGTATTTCGGTTTTCTCAATGGCTTGGCTCTTCAGATAGAGAGTAACAACACTTTCCCGCATTCGTCGGGTATTGCTTCGAGCGCGTCGTCAATGAGCGCTTTGGTGATTTGCCTTCTTAAAATTGAGGCAAGGCTTAAAGGAGGCGAGGAGTATGTCGATTTACGGAAAGCCTCGTTCTTGTCGCGACTTGCATCTGGCAGTGCCTCGCGATCCGTTTACCCGGTGATGGCTCTCTGGGGCGCGACTCCTTCTGTTCCATCAAGCTCTGACGAATATGCGATGCCTCTCGCCGAGATCGTGGCTCCCGTTTTTAAATCTTATCACGATACTGTTTTGATAGTGTCAAACAAAGAGAAAAAAGTGTCGAGCACCGTCGGTCACTCGCTGATGAACGGGCACCCTTTTGCCGAGAAACGTTACAATACCGCGAAAAAAAATACAGAACGTCTTATTAAGGCTTTGAAAAACAGCGATGTTGATACTTTTATAGAAATAGCCGAGGCTGAGGCGCTCCAACTTCATGAGATGATGGCAACCTCAAATCCTCCATATAGACTTATGGAAGAAGGGACAGAGAAAATCATCGGTTCTGTGCGAAGGTTTAGAGAAAAAACCAATATCCCCGTATGCTTCACTCTCGACGCAGGCCCTAATGTGCATCTGCTATATCCCGATGAATGTTCGGCACAGATTCATGGCTTTATAAATGATGAACTTATAAATTACTGCCATGAAAATATGTATATTGATGATATTGTTTTAAATACTATTGAATAACAACGTCTTATGGAAATAAAACATTACTACGGCAAGGTGATTCTATTTGGTGAGTATTCGATGATCTTCGGTTCACCTGCTCTTATCATGCCTCTGTATTCAAACTCTGCGCATTGGGATTATATATGGCGCTCACCGGGAAAGAAAAACTATGCATCAAACCGTAGCCTCCGTGCTTTCGCCGATTATCTGTGTAAGAATGAATTATTCGCTGACAAACTGAATATTGACAAGCTGCGCTCCGAACTGAGAAAGGGATTGTTCCTCGACTCGAATATCCCTACCGGCTATGGCGTGGGCAGCTCTGGCGCATTGACAGCCGCGATCTATGACCGTTTCCATAAAGGTGAGATCATTGAGGACTATCTTGAACTGAAGTCTTTCTTAGGAGCAATGGAGAATTGTTTCCATGGTAACAGCTCCGGTCTCGACCCGCTTCAATGCTTTATCGGAAAACCGTTTATCATTAGTGACGGAATAGTGGATATCCTCGATAATAACTTCATAGACAACAAAATACATATCTTCCTCGTTGATAGTGGCGAGAAGGCTGAGACTAAACGCCTTGTCAACTATTTCATGGAACAGCATGAGAATGATACATATAGGAGGGCTTATAACGAGCTTTATCTGCCGTTGGTGAATCTGTGTATTGAGAAACTCGTTTCAGGAAATATCGATGATTTCTTCACATCATTGGAACGCCTCTCGTACTATCAAACAGTGATGTTACGCCCGATGTTGACCGACAATATGCTGCCGCTGATGAAAATGAAACGCAGCGACGCACACTTCCAGATAAAGATTTGTGGCTCAGGCGGTGGCGGATTCTACCTCGGATTCTCTGATGATAAAAACGCTACTGAAACATTTATGAAAGACAACGGATTCCCTATCGTCTGGATAGAGGGCACTCATTAGAAATAATGAATATTTAAATCAGGACGCTTCGCCCTAATATTTGCTATCTCCTTACTCTTCACCCTTGAGTTCAACGCCTTCACATGCTTGAGTGTGATGATGTTCTCAATAGGCGCCAATGTCTTTACATTAGTATTCGAGATGTTTATCTCTTGAAGTGACGTGCAATTCGATAATGCCTTGATATTCTTTATTGTAGTGTTTGAGATATTTAGGATACGGAGTTTTGTCTTCCCTTCAAGCGGACTTAGGTCGGTGACACGTGTATTCGCAATATTAAGTATCTCAAGTGTCTGAATATCAGTAAGTGGCGTGAGGTCGGAAATATCGTTCCCTGACACTTCTAATTCCTTGAGTAAACGCATATTGCTCAACGATGAAAGGTCGGTGATCTGGTTCTCATTGATTATTAACACTCTAAGGAAATCAAACTCTGCCAAAGGCTCTAAACTCGCAATATAAATCTTAGAATCAATATCGATATGCTCAAGGTTTATGACTGCATGGAGCTGGTCGGCTTTCGGCTCTGAATCAATAGTGACGTATTGTTTGAAGACATCTTTCCAATTGCTGTCGAGCGTGTACCACCATTCGGTAAGCTCTTTCGTCTTGTAAATCACAGTCACCTTCGGCTGTGCGACTCTGAGATTGAAAACCTGTTCGGAATCTACCTTGCTGTTATCAGCTCTCACTAATGTTAACTCTGAAAGCGTATGTAACGGACTGAGATCCGAAATAGGCGTGTTCTCAATGTTTATCTCTTGAAGTTTGTACAGCTCAGAAAGAGGGGCAAGACTTATAACCTTGGTGTTCTTTAAGTTAAGGTATTTTAGGTTGTTAAGCCCGTGGAGCGGTGACAAGTCAACAATCTTCGAACTCTCAATGTTTAAACGTTCCAAAGCAGTGAGTCGCTCAATAGGATACGCGTCTTGGAAAAAAGTGTCAACGGTGAGTGACTTCATATTAATGATAGTGTGCAACTCCTCGGGACTTGGGTTTATGCTTGTGTTGTTTTGTTTGGAGAAAGCCGTTTTCCAATAAATTGGAAGGCCGTTCCACCACTCTTGAAGCGCGTTGGTCTTGTAAATCACAAGCGTGTTTTTGTTTGTTTTCGAAAACTCTTCAGCCTTTTTCGAGTCGATGCCTGTGTTGTCACAATAAATTCTTACAAGCTGTTTCAAATCTTGCAATGGCGTGATGTCGTTTATCTGTGTGTTCCTGCATTGTAACTCATTAAGTTTAATAAGTTTACTTATTGGAGAGATGTCGGTGACACCGGTGTTGTCAATTATTAACACATGCAGGTTGTCTAAATTTTCTATTGTTTCGATTCTGGAAATGCCTGTGTTGCTGATATTGAGGTATCTTAACGTACTTGGAAGTGTTATAGAGTCGATACTGTTAACCTTTGTGTCTGAAATATCAAGGTTTGTCAGCGTTGAGCAGTTGCTCAGTGGGGTGATGTCCTCTATGTCCGTCCCGCTGAGTGACAGGTTTGTCAGTTGGCTGTAAAGCCCTAATACGCTGATGTCGTTTATCTTAGTGCCGCTGGCGTCAAACTCTGTTATAGCAGTGGTATATCTTAAATTTGAAATATCCTCTATCGAGGTGTTGCTTATATCTAACTTTTTGAGTTTGTTCATGTTACGTATAGGATAGACATCAAAGATATCTGTGTTTGAACAGTTAAGGCTTTGTAAGTTGTCGAGTTCGTATAGTGGTTCAAGGTTGTGAATATAGGACTTGTTACTGACATCAACGCTTGTGGTCTTTGTGAAAGATGACAGTTTGTTGTAGATGACGTCCATGTCGCAAGCGATAGTGTTTTCTATGAGACTGTCGTTGACAACAACTATTGAGTCGCGGAAGATATGCGCCACATCTTGCATTTCCAAGGTGTCGAAAACATATTGCTCTTCGCCGAAATACATTTTCCATACGGTTGGCATTTTGTTCCACCATACTCTAAGTTCTTCTTTCTCATTGAGTTTAGTGGAATATATGCTTGCTATCTTCAAATCTTTTTTGAAAGGGTCAACATTTATCTCTATGTAACGTTTTAAAGAGTTGTTTACGGTGTCCCCCATCACGTTGTGGCCTGCTATTTGCCTTGTGATGGTGACTTTGAAAAATGTGTTGCCTTCTTCGTTTATCTGTGTCGTTATGTCGTCAATGTTGAAAGTGAATTTTATGTCTTTAAAGAAGAAGTCAATGTCTTTAAGATAAGCCTGGACGTTTTTATTTATATATGTCCTTCTGTTTTCGTCGAGGTCGTCTTCAATCTGTACGTCCTCGTCCTTGAAAATCTTTGTATAACTATCCCTGAAGATGATGTCTTTCTCTTGTGCGGAGTTCTCCGGGTCGCCGATAAAAGAGAAAGTCTCCTCAAGGTAATTCACCATTGTGTTAATCTGTTTGGTGTATTCCTCTATTTCTGTTTTCGAGAGAGTGTTGTTTTGTGCGTTGAGGTTGTTGAAAAACAAAAATAAAAACGTTATGACTAATAATCTTTTCATTGCCTTGGTTGGTACAATTTTATCAATGGTTCTTTTTCTTCTTCTTTGAGGTAAACGAGATTTGAGATGAGCCATCCTGAATTGTAGCCGCTTCTGTTAAACCATGATACCTCGAAATACCAGTTCTTTATCTGGAAAATGTGGAATTTTACTTTTTCAACATGGTCGAATTTAAGGTTCCCTTGTTTTATCTCGTAGAAAAAAATAGAGAGATAATCTGGTGTGTATTCGTTAGATGAATAATATTCAATGGTTTGTGGGTCTTTGAATATCTTATATATGTTCATGAAGTCAAGTTCGTGACTCATGGGGTGTAGGAAATGTTTCTCGCGTTCGGCAAGTTCGCCTTGTGGGAAATATTTTTGGAATTCGGAGAAGAAGACGTTTGTGAGCACCCACTTCGAGCCGAGTCCGTCCTTCTCTATTGCCATTATCATACTGATATCCACTTCTTTCCCTTTCCAGATGAATCTGGCGGACACTTCGGAAAACCATTGTCCTCCAAGGAACTCAAGAAACTGATTGTTGTCTTTCAGCAGGTCTTCTATGAAATAGTCGCGAAGATTGCCGCTTGTCCTCTGATTTTCAAGGTCGAATAATAAGGGAAGTATGTCTTTCCTTTTCTCTAAACTGCGGTAATCGGGGTCGTTTGGGAATAATTTGTTCCCGAACCTGTCCTCCTCATAGTTGAAACGTCTGATAAATTGGGTCATCTGTTTAGTCATGGTGTACAGCTCGCGTTCGTCTTTCTGCACATCGCCTAAACTCTCTACCAATTGGGCTTCAACTTTTAAACATAGTGCCAGTAATAACACCGGCACTATGCATAATATCTTTCTTGTCATTATTTCTGAGTTGTTTCTTTAACTCTCATGTCTCCGAGCATGACGTCCCAGAATCCGATGAGTCGTCCGCCAATCTGTGTCTGTTTACGTTTCACATATACCGTGATGTCTTTTTTCGTGGTATCTTTGTAAACGAGCCTTCCTTCGGCGTCATAGCCTTTGAATGTCTGGAAAATAGTGATTACACCGACGTATGTGCCGTCTGGCTGGCGTTGTAAATCAGAGACATATTGAATATCGTACCAGTCTATCTCTACGCGGTCGTAGTTGAGGCGCATGAGCCTTTCTAAATATTGTCTCACCTTATAATAATCGACTTTTGTCTTCGCCAATGATGAGACTCCTATCTCGGCGTCAGGTGCGAACAACTCTTCCGCACGGTCGATAACTCTGTTTGCCTCGCTCCAAGGTGTGTCCTTCGAACCAATAACCTTGATGTATTTTGATAAGTCGCGGACTTTCTCAAGTGCAAGACTGTCAATGGCTTGCTTGCGCTCTGGACTTAGTTCTCCCTCTTGTGCGAACGCTCTCTGGCCTGTCAGCGTGAGAAGCAGTATCGCTATCGCAAATAATACTTTTCTCATTTTTTTATTTCTTTATTAATTCAAGTTCGATGATTTTGTTGTTGTCGTTGTATTTCACGTTGTTAACCTTTACGTCAACTTTTTTAATGTCCTTGATGTAGTTGAGGTAGTTCTCCGCAGTCGTCGGCTTGTCATAGTCACCGTAATTGTTAAGAAGAATAAGCACCGCTGCATCGGGTGTGGCGAACAGTTTCAAAGCCTCTTTTATTATATTGTTTGCTGCCGAATAACTCGCGGCATTCGCAATCCTTGTCAGATAGTCGGTTATATCTGTCTTAGGTGCATTCTGTTCCTCTGCCTCCCGCAGACGTTGCTCCTCAAGTAAGCGTTTCTCCTCGGCTATTCTGTCACGCTCCTCAATAGCTGCCGTGACTTTCGCCTCCGCACGCTCTATCATCTCCGTTACTTCCGGATTCTTTTTCGAGAAATCAACATTCTTGTACTCGTTGATCCTGTCGTACTGCTCCTCAAGCGTCCAACTCGTCTCGTCATTTAATATCGCGTTGAGGTCTTTCTTCGCTTGCTCGACCAATGCCTTGTACTCTTTCTTGGTCATTTTCTTTGTCGCCCCTTGCGATGATTTGCAACTTGTTGCTCCTCCAATAGTTACAAATGCTATCATCATGATGATGAAAATGTTTCTCAATTGTTTTACCATATCTCAAATATTTTCTTTTTAAGATTTTATTAACTTACAAAAATAGTAAAAAATATTGTTTATATAACGATTTTTATTCAAGATTATTTTGCAATTTTGAAGCCGATATGAGATATTATAATATTCCGATTTTCTTGCCTGAACTGGCGTGCCCTTTCCGTTGCGTCTATTGCAACCAATATAATATTACGGGAAAACACAAGCTTCCTGATGCTCAAGAGGTTAAACATACTATCGACCAATATTTGGCTTCTTTCACATCTGAAGATAGATTCGTCGAAGTGGCGTTTTTCGGCGGAAATTTCACAGGCCTCCCGCTGAAAATGCAAGATGACTTCCTCCGCATAGTGCAGCCCTATCTCGAGAACGGCCTCGTTGACGGTATTAGGTGTAGCACCCGCCCCGATTATATCGATTTTGACAGAGTGAAGACCCTTAAATCGCTGGGAATGAAGAATATAGAACTCGGAGCGCAGACAACGAACGATCTTATTCTTCAAAAATGTGGGCGTGGCCATTCTTTCGATGACATCGCGAAAGCATCGGAGATAATCCTTGAAAATGATATTACTCTCGGTTTACAGATGATGCTCGGACTGCCTTTCGACTCTTTTGAGGACGATTTCCAAACCGCTCGCGATATTGTTAGACTTGGCGCTCGCGAGACCCGTATCTATCCTTGTATCGTGGTGAAAGATACTGAGCTCGAACGACTTTACAAAGCCGGTGATTATCGCCCGCTTTCAATCGATGATGCCGTTGATCAATCTGCATCGCTCTATGAGTTCTTTACCCAAAATAATGTTAAAGTGCTGAGAATCGGATTGCATACTTCCTCCGAACTTGACGGACAAGCCTATATCGCCGGCCCTTATCATAAGAATTTCGCAGAAATGGTCTATAGCAGAGTTTGGAGCAGACGGCTCGACAATATTCTCTCCGACTCCGATACTCTCGTGGTTGAGGTGCCGCAAGACGAATTGAACCATGCAATAGGCTATCGCGCCGAAAATAAAGCCAAACTGCTCCATAAATTTAATAAGGTGGTGTTTAAACCTATCGCGCCAAAGAAAAACTTTGTGGCTATCGCCAATTCCGAAATGCCTGCCGCAGCAAAAGAGAAACTTCGCTCGTTGTGCGATGTCGTTTGGCTTGATAACTCTAATCTCGCCTATAAATCTATAGCTTCGCATCCCGATATATTCTTCTTCTGTAAAGATGAGAGATGTTGTAAATCAATTGTATGCGCCGCTAACACCCCGCCAAGATGGATTGAACAACTCGAAAATTATGGCGTGAGAATTGTCGCCGGAGATAATGAGGTGGGGAAAACTTATCCTGATACAGTGCATTTTAACGCTGTCGGAATCGGACATACCCTGATTCATAATATAGAACTCACTGATGCGAAAATCATTGATACTTTTGACGGAAACTTAATAAAAATTAACGTCAGACAAGGCTATACCCGTTGTAACTTGTTGGCTCTTAATGATAAGAATTTCGTGACCTCAGACCTTGGAATAAAAAGAACGCTCGAAAATAAAGGCTTCTCGGTCTTTTATGTTGACCCTCGCCAGATAATGCTTCCAGGGCATGATTATGGCTTCTTTCCCGGATGCTGCGGAATAATGGACGATGCGGTAGTGATTTGCGGCTCGCTGAAAAATATTAAGGAGGGAAGGGAACTGAAGAAGTTTATTCGTATGAACAATATGAGAATCATTGAGTTATATGACGGTAAACTTGTCGATGTCGGAAGTGTTTTCTTTGTGTGACTTTATAATAATTGTGTATTTTTGCAAAAAAATTTTGTATTGAAAAAAATAGAACTTCTTTCACCTGCCAAGAATCTTGAGATTGGTATTGATGCGATAAACCATGGTGCTGACGCGGTGTATATCGGCGGCCCGGGATTTGGCGCGCGCGAAAAGGCCGGTAACAGCATTGTGGATATTGCGAAATTGTGCCGTTATGCTTCAATCTATGACGTAAAAGTTTATGTTACTCTTAATACTTTGTTGTACGACAATGAGTTAGAACAAGCTTGCTCAATCGCTTGGGACTGTTGGAACGCTGGCGTAGATGCTCTCATAGTTCAAGATATGGCGCTTCTGAAAATGCCGATGCCTCCAATCGCTCTTCACGCCTCAACACAATGCCATAACACTTCCGCAGAAAAGGTGAAATTTCTGGAAAACGTTGGCTTTAAACAGGTCGTACTTGCTCGTGAATTGAGTGTCAATGAGATAAAAGATATTAAGGCGAAGACGAATGTCGCTCTCGAGTTCTTTGTCCATGGCGCTTTGTGTGTGTCGTATAGCGGACAATGCTATCTTAGCAAGTTTATTGGAAACCGCTCCGCTAACCGTGGCGCATGCGCTCAGCCTTGCCGACTGAAATGGAACCTTGAGAACGAATGGGGAGATGCCCTTATCGAAAACCGCCATCTTTTGTCGTTAAAAGACCTTAACAACTCAAAGCATTTAGAGGAACTTATTGATGCTGGAATCACTTCTTTTAAGATTGAAGGAAGAATGAAAGACTCTGATTATGTGAAGAATACGACTGCGTTTTACCGAAAGGCCATAGATGATGTCTTATGCCGCCGCCCTGATTTGGTACGAGGCTCCCGCGGAATCTCGACACCATCGTTTGTGCCGCTCCTTGAAAAATCGTTCTCCCGCGGATTCACCGATTTCTTCATCCATGGCAGGCAGAAAAATATTGACGCACCTATGACTCCTAAATCGGTGGGAGAGCTTGTTGGTACGGTGAGCAGATTAGATGCGAAAAGGGTGATAGTTGACACAAAGGAAGAACTTCATAACGGTGACGGTCTTTGTTTCTTCGATGAAGACGGTAACCTGATGGGTTTCAACGTTAATGGCGTTGACGGAAATGTGATTCTCGTCTCTAATCCTCTCTCTATCGCCCGACTTCCGAAATCGGACAGCGTTGCTCTGTACCGCAATCTCGACATCGTTTGGCAAAAGGCCGTTGAAAACTCTGACGGTAAGAGGAAAATAGACATCGCATTGGCCTTGAATGAGATAGAAGACGGTTTCCAACTTAACGCCTCTTTAGCTTCTGATGAAACTCTTGCTGTCTCAATTTCATTGCCTTTGAAAAAAGAACGGGCGAAAAATCCTGATTTGGCGATGGAAAATATTAGGAAAAAACTTGCACAATGGGGGGGATACAAAGTTTACACCTATTAATATTAAGATAAATCTTGATGAGGCTTATTTCTTGCCGGCATCTGCTATTGGCGAGATGAAACGTTTGATTGTTAGTAAGTTGGAGGATTTTTTGAGCGAGAAACATGGAAATGAGCGAGAAACGGCTCCCATCGTCGATAATAATACGGATTTTGTCTCAAAAAAATTGTCATATCTGGGTAATGTGATAAATGAATCAGCACGGCAGTTCTATGATAACCATGGTGTTGAACATATTGACGACGGTCTTGATAGGACAATGCCGGAGGGTGAGATTGTGGTGATGACGACAAAACACTGTATTCGTTTCTCAAACGGAATGTGTTTGCGTAAGACGAATGCAAAAGATGAGCCTCTGTATATCTCAAATGAGAAAGGCCGTTTTCGTTTGGATTTTGACTGTAAAAACTGTTGTATGAAGGTGATAGCGTTGAACTGTTATGATGAATGATTTTCATTAAAAATCTTCGTAATTTAAACTGTCCATGATTTTTTTTAATTATCTTTGCAACCAATATTTTTGAATGATAAAAAAATAGGATATATGTTTAGAACTCATACATGTGGCGAGCTTCGTATGGCCAATGTCGGTCAGGAAGTTACACTTAGCGGTTGGGTGCAGCGTGTGCGCGACAAGGGTGCATTGCTGTGGATTGACTTGCGCGATCGTTATGGTATTACACAACTTTTTATAGAAGAAGGAGTTGTCTCAGAAGAAATTGTAAAAACGGCACGCTCTCTCGGTCGTGAGTACGTCGTTCAGGCGAAGGGTGTGATTGTTGAGAGAGCATCGAAAAATCCTAAGAATCCTACAGGTGACATCGAGATGAAGGTGGATTCTCTGAAGATCCTTACAACATCTAAAGTCCCTCCGTTTACTATTGAAGACCAATCAGATGGTGGTGATGACGTTAGGATGAAGTATCGTTACCTCGATCTTCGCCGTAACCCTATTAAGAATAACATTATTCTTCGTCATAATATGGCGCAGGAAGTACGTAAATATCTGTCGGACAACAATTTCCTTGAGATAGAGACACCGTGTCTCATTAAATCTACACCAGAAGGCGCCCGCGATTTCGTCGTCCCTTCAAGGATGAACCCGGGTGAGTTCTACGCTCTGCCGCAGTCCCCTCAGCAGTTCAAGCAGCTCCTTATGGTCTCCGGCTTCGACCGTTATTTCCAGATTGTGCGTTGCTTCCGCGACGAGGACCTTCGCGCTGACCGCCAGCCTGAGTTTACACAGATAGACTGCGAGATGTCTTTCGTTGAACAAGAAGACGTGATAAATATGTTTGAGGGTCTCGCAAAACATCTTTTCAAAACTATAAAAGGTATAGAATTCGGCGATTTCCCACGCATTACATGGCATGACGCTATGAAATATTATGGCTCTGACAAACCGGATATCCGTTTCGGAATGAAGTTTGTGGAACTCAACGATGTGGCAAAAGGCCATGGATTCCCTGTCTTCGACGAGGCGGAACTTGTAGTAGCGATCAATGCTGAGAAATGCGCTAACTATACTCGCAAGCAGATCGATTCTCTTACCGATTTCGTGAAACGTCCTCAGATTGGCGCAAAAGGACTCGTCTATGTCAAATATAATGAAGACGGTACTGTTAAGTCGTCAGTGGATAAGTTCTTTACTCCAGATATCTTGAAGTCATGGCTCGATAAATGCAATGCGGCTCCCGGTGATATGCTGTTGATATTATGCGGTAAGGCGATGCAGACGAGAGTGCAGATGAACTCGTTGCGACTCGAGATGGGTGATTTGCTCGGACTTCGTAACCCTAACGACTACAAGCCTTTATGGGTGGTGGATTTCCCACTTCTCGAATGGGACGAAGAGACGCAGCGTTATTATGCTATGCACCATCCGTTCACTGCTCCAAAGCCTGAGGACGAGTATCTGCTCGAACAGCCGGATAGATGGGGCGACATCAGGGCTAACGCTTATGACATCGTGCTTAACGGCTCCGAGATCGGTGGCGGCTCCGTGCGTATCCATAACCGCGAGCTTCAGAAAAAGATGTTCCAAACCCTCGGCTTTACCGATGAGAAGGCTCAGGAACAGTTCGGCTTCCTTATGAACGCTTTTGAGTACGGCGCGCCACCTCATGCGGGTCTCGCTTTCGGCTTCGACCGCCTTTGCGCATTGTTCGGAGGACAGGATAGTATCCGCGACTTCATAGCCTTCCCGAAGAATAACCGCGGACGCGATGTCATGGCAGAGTCCCCGTCTCCAATCTCAGACGAACAACTTGATGAGTTGCAAATAAAACTTGACCTTAAATAGTAAGGATCTAACGACTTTTTTGAAGCGTGAATTTATTTCATGCTTCAAAATTTTAAATTAATAAAAAACAATATTATATGAAACGTGTATTAGTTGCTACTGGCGGCGGTGACTGTCCAGGGCTTAATGCGGTGATTCGCGCTATTGTGAAGAGAGCCGAACAGGAAAAAGATTGGGAAGTGCTTGGCAGTATTCAGGCATTTAACGGTGTGCTGTGGGAACCTTCTGAAATAGTGAGCCTTACACCGGAGGTCGTGCGCGGAATACATTTCAGAGGAGGCACGATCATTGAAACAACTAACAAGGGCGGCCCGTTCTCTTGGCCCGTTAAGAAAAACGACGGTACATGGGAATTCGTTGACCGTTCCGATGAGATGATACGGAAACTTGAATACATGGGCATCGACTGTGTGATAAATATTGGTGGCGATGGCTCACAGCGTATATCTCAAAAACTTTACGAAAAAGGATTGAACATCATCGGAGTGCCGAAGACTATCGATAACGATTTGTCAATGACCGACTGTACCTTCGGATTCCAGACAGCAGTGGAAATCGCAACGGAGGCTGTTGACCGCCTCGTCACAACGGCTGCAAGCCATAACCGAGTGTTCGTCCTTGAAGTGATGGGGCGTGACGCTGGCTGGATTGCCTTGAATGCGGCAATAGCAGGAGGCGCGGAAGTATGCCTGCTCCCGGAATTCCCTTACGATGTGAATATTGTTAAAGAACGCCTTGAGAAACGTTTCCATAACGACAGGGGCTTCGCCGTTGTTGTGATTAGCGAAGGGGCAAAGCCTAAAGACGGACAGCAGATTTTCGAGGTGAGCAAGGAGATAGGATACGAGAATGTGAAACTCGGTGGTATAGGCTCAAAATTCGTTGAACAGATGAAAGCCACCGGATTCCAACATGATATGCGCGTCACGACATTGGGCCACCTGCAACGTGGCGGTATCCCAATCGCTTATGACAGAGTGCTCGCCGCCGAATTTGGCGTGAAAGCGTTCGAAATGGTGCTTAATAAAGAATACGGCAACATGGTGGCTTACCACCACCCGAATGTTATCAGCGTCCCAATTAAAGACGCCGTGGCAAATATGAATTTCGTCAAACTTGATAGCGACCTCGTCAGAACAGCCAAAGGACTCAATATCTCCTTGGGTATATGACACTATAAGATGTTCATTCTGTTAGCATCTTGCTTCAGAAAGACAAAAATCATTAACGAAAATATCAGGAGGCTCGACCCTCCGTAACTTAGGAATGGCAATGGAATACCTATCACAGGCACTAATCTGATTGTCATTCCTATATTTATTGTGAAATGGAAAAATAGAATGCACGCAATACAATATCCGTATATCCTGCTGAATGCGGAACGTTGCCGCTCTGCAAGATAGATGATCCTAAGCATCATCGCAATGTATAAAGATATCAATAGGAAACACCCGACAAATCCTCCTTCCTCTCCTATAGTGCAGAATATAAAGTCGGTGTGTTGCTCGGGCACAAAGTTGTATTTCGTCATAGTGCCATTGAGATACCCCTTCCCCTTGAATCCTCCCGAACCTATCGCAATCATAGATTGATGCAGATTGTATCCTGCCCCATTTATATCATCAACCTTATTTAAGATAATGTTTATCCTATCCCGCTGGTGCGCCTTTAAAACATTGTAAAACACATAGTTGACGGACAAAACAAATACGATTGCCGTTATAAGCGATATCGTTAATGTCATCACATTTTTCCTCGATTTGTCTATAATAAGGAGGAAAATCGCATACAAGACGGTCACTCCAACGATTACGTACCATCTGCCTATGCAAAGGGTCAGGATAAATAATGCAACGGATACAATGCCGATTATCAACAATTTACTGCCAATGCCTTCCCTGTATAAAACGAGGAGAAACACAAGGAACACAAGTGCAGAACCTGCATCTCGCTGGGCGATGATGAGCATCATCGGAAGTAATATTATTATGAACGCAGTGATCTGTGTGCGTGTCTTTGTGATGTCGGTGTCGAGCTTCCCAAGATAATGCGCGAGCGCTAATGATGTGCCGAATTTGGCAAACTCTGAAGGTTGAAACGAGATAGGGCCGAGCGAAATCCATGAGGTCGCTCCCGAAACCTTTGTACCTATTACTAAAACAAGAAGTAACAATATTATGGAGACAGCGTATATTATGTATGCGAATGTGTTGAAAAACTTAGCATCGATAAGAAGTATGAAAAAGCCTAATACTAAGGTCACACAAATGAACATCAACTGTTTCCCATAGTTTTGCGAAAGGTCGTATATGTGAGGATGTGCGTCGTTATATGCCGCGGCATATATGCTCAATAATCCAGTTATTACTAATGCTAAATAAATAACAAATAGAAAAACATCTATCTTCCCTATAATATTCTTATTTCTCATCTTCTGTGTTCAGTGTTAAAACTTTGTTCTCTAATGATTTCCTTTTGACTTCCCCTGTAATGTATTTCTCTATCATGAGTGTGGCGATAGGAGCTGCCCAAACAGAGCCGAATCCAGCATTTTCAACTATTACGGCTATGGCAATCTGGGGGGTGTCAACAGGTGCGAATCCCATGAAAATGGAGTGGTCTAATCCGTGGGGGTTCTCGGCGGTGCCTGTTTTCCCAGCGACAAGGATACTGTCAATACGCGACCATCTTGCTGTGCCGTGCTCGTTCTCGAAAACCCTGCGCATGCCTGTCTTTATGCTTTTAAAATGCTGTTTGTCAATATTTATGACGTGTTTTCGTAAGAAACTGCTGTCGATGTCGTTAGTCAGCATGTTTCCATTTTCATAGTATGCCTTGATGTAATGAGGCTCAAAGTAATAGCCTTCGTTACCTATTGCAGCTGAAAGGTTTGCGAGCTGTAGCGGGGTGACAAGAATCTCTCCTTGTCCAATGCTCAGAGAGCGAATAGTGAGAGCGTTCCATCTGCCATTGTACAGCTTGTCGAAATACTCGCCGCTTGGGATATTGCCTGAAACAACCGATGTGATGTCGCTTTTGAACGACCTTCCAAGACCGAAATCGGTCACGAGATTGTACCAATACCGGTATGCGTCTTTGCTGTTGGAGAAAACGGGAGAGTTCATCATATCGCGAAAAGCCTGCCAAAAATAAGGATTGCAGGAGTTCTCTATCGCATCGTTAAGTCTCACCGGCGATTGATGGCTGTGCGTGCATTTTATTGGACTGCTGTTCTTGCCCTCGCAAGGGAATGCCGTCGTCGGGCTTATCGCACCGCATTGAAGCGCTACCAGCCCGTTTATAAGCTTGAATGTGGAACCGGGAGGATAAGTGCCGCTCGTCGCTCTGTTAACCAGCGGTTTAAGAGGGTCGTTTAACAGCTCCGAGTATTTACGGTTGCGTTGCCGTCCAACAAGGTCGTTAGGGTCAAAGGCCGGACTGCTCACCATTGCAAGAATCTGTCCTGTCGAAGGCTCGATGGCGACGATTGAGCCGGTCTTCCCTTTCATAAGGTACTCACCGTATGCCTGCAACTCGCTATCTAACCCGAGAACGATATCCTTACCAGCAATCGGAATGGTGTCTAATTCCCCGTTCATAAAGCTCTCTTTTTCTCTGTTATGAACGTCAACTACCATGATTTTCAATCCTTTATCACCTCTTAAGTCTTTCTCATAATAACTCTCAATACCTGATTTCCCAATGTAATCGCCAAGCTTATAATATTTGTCGTTGCTGAGATCTTGCTTCGAAACCTCTCCTATGTTCCCTAAAATATGGGCGGCGATAGGATTGGGATAATGACGCACCGAGCGGGTCTGGAAATAAAAACCCGGATAATGATACAGCATCTCGGCAATTCGGCCGTACTCATCTTTAGATATTTGAGAAAGGAAGACGGATGGCTTGATGCTTGAGTGTCTTTTCGCCTTGTTAAAGTTGCTGTTGTATGTGAAGTTATTGATGTTTAATAGTTTACAAAAAGTCGCAGTGTCAATGTCTTTTGCTTGCCGGGGTATGACCATAAGGTCGTAAATAGCGTCGTTATATACAAGCAGATTGCCGTTCCTGTCGTAAATCTTGCCTCTTGACGGATACTGTGTGATGTATCTAAGGGTGTTGTTGTCTGACGATTGCTTGTATGAGTCATCGATAACTTGTATGTAAAACAATTTGAGAAGAATGATGATGGCTGTCAAAATGAAAGCCGAACCGATGACATATTTTCGCTGAGAATGGTTTACCTTATTCTTAATCATATTGTTAGACGATGACTTCGTTTTTATTTTTTATCTACAAAAATAATAAAAAAAGAATGTGCTTTTAATGAAAAAAGACGTATATTTGCAATCTCTGAAAATTTATGAGATGATGAGTAATAGCGGTAAAATATATAGGTGGATTTTAGTTTTTTTGTCTGTTTTTCCATTGCTGGTCTTTCCCTCATGCTCTGAGAAACAGGACGATATAATTCTGTCGAAACAGTTTGATAATGAGCAATGGAACAGGTTCGACTATCTTGAGGCTGATTACAATGTTGTTAAGGCCCCGATGGAAGGAGACGTGGTGATGGAGATAGTGTTGTCGGAGGTGTATCCTAATATTTATCCGTATCATGAGGATGAAGGCGTTTTCTCAATTAATATGACGGTTAATACTCCGGATGGTGGACGCCGCTCAAGGGATTATAATTTTAATGTTAAAGATAAGGACGGTAATTGGAAATCCGAGAAAAAAGACGGTTATTATCGTTTTGAGTTGCCTCTCAATAATGAGATGAGTTTCAATACGGTAGGGGATTACCATTTTATTATTGAGAACAAATATCCAAAAGATCCAATGTATGGAATCAAAAGTGTTGAGATTAAATGTATGCAGATAAAATACTAAAATTGTTAGATATGAAAAAGTTTATTCCAGAAGGTTTGTTTTTTGTAGTTGTGGGGGCACTTTTGTTTATGTCTTCCTGTGTGTCCCAGAAAAAAGTGATTTTGCTTCAAAATGAGCAGATGATTGACAGCGTTCGTTCTATCGAGTATGTTAACAAGAGGGTCTTTGACTATAAGGTGCAGCCCGGTGATAATCTATATATCAGGGTGTCGAGTATGGATAAGACCTTCTCAGAGTTTTTCAATAGTAACACTACTACTCATACTTCATTAACGGGTGGTTCAAATACAATCGGTCACCCTTCTATTTATTTGAACGGATACACCGTAAGCGATGCCGGTACAATAGATTTCCCTTATGCCGGCGTGATTTATGTGAAAGATTTGACAATAGAAGAGATACAGAAAAAAATACAACAGGTTATTGGTGAATATCAGAAAGAGACAATCGTCTATGTAAAACTTGGTGTGTTTAACCTTACAATATATGGCGAGGTCGCAAGACCGGGACAATATCAAGTCTATCAGTCGGATATCAATGTTTTGCAGGCAATGGCCCTTGCTGGAAATGCAACTGATTACGCCAACAAAAGCAATATCAAAATTGTACATCAGACAACAGAAGGCTCACAAATTGTAAGGGTTAACCTTAATGATGCCGATATTCTTTCTAATCCGGACTTCTATTTAAAACCTAATGATATTATTTATGTGGAACCATTGGGAATCAAGAGGTACGGATTTACGAGTGTCCCTTATTCAACGATTTTCTCAGCTGCGTCTTTGCTGATTACTTGTTTAACTTTTTTCATGATGTATCTTAAATAATTTTTATTATGAATAATAACGAAATGTCTAATATTCAGAACCAACCTGGACAAGAGGAAACAGATATTAAAAGTTGGATCGTTAAATTCTTAAGTTACTGGTATCTCTTCATTATTTTCGGATTCCTTGCCATTATCTGTGGATTTATATATAATAGATATTCAAAGAATGTCTATGAGGTTTCTGCATCAATCTATATCAAAGAGCAGAAATTGGGTATGGACGCTGCCTCAATGATGACTGGTATGAATTTTAGAAATAAAGGAAATATCGATAATGAAATAGGTATCCTGAAATCGAGAATGCTCGCCGAGAAAACCCTTAAAAAACTTGATTTTGATGTGTCTTATTTTGCAAAGGGTAGGATCTCAACGGTAGAACAATATGGTGATAACCCGTTTACAGTAGAACTCGTTTATTCTGAACCTCAAATGGTTGGAGTGACATATAATGTTAGTGTTTTAGGTGATGGACGTTATAGACTGACCGCTGAAAGCAAGTATGCGAATATTTATGATTTTGAAAATGATATGTTTGTCGCAAAAACGGAAAATATTAAAATTGACGAAACATATAGTTTTGGAGATACCATTAATAATGGATATAATGTTTTTCGAATAATTCTTAACAAGCATTATGATTATGATAGGGATAACAAGATAAAACTGATGTTCCGCATTAATGACTTGAACTCTCAAATTAAAATGATGAGTAATTTGAGTATCGCGACTACAAGTAAAGAGTCTTCCTTGTTACTTCTTACAATCAGAGGTACTAATGCGGCAAAAATCACCAGATACCTTAATCAGCTTTGCTCTGAATATGTGTTGCGCGACCTCGAATCTAAGAATAGAGTCTCTGAAAACACCATTATGTTTATTGATAATGAACTTGTTGGCATCCAAGAGAATCTTAATAAGGCGGAAGTCGATTTGCAGAATTTCCAAGAAGGTAACGACTTTATGAATCTGGATACTCAAGCTGCTGATCTGTTCTCTTATTTGAAGGGACAGGAGAGAAGACGCGCCGAATTGGAATTAAATCTTAAGTATTTTAAGGATTTAAAGGAATATGTAAAGGCTAATTTGGACGAGCCTGATAAACTTATTGCCCCAAGTGCAATGGGTATTCAGGAACCTTTGCTTAATAGCTTGGTTAGCAAACTCGTCGAACTTTCAAGTAAAAAATCTATTCAACTTATTACATCAACAGAGAAAAACCCTATTGTTGTTACTATCGACCAACAAATATCGCAGACAAAGCAGGCTTTGCTTGAGAATATCAATAACATGATTAATAATACCAATCTTACATTAAAGGAAATTGATGATAATATTAATAATTTGGATGTCCAAGTGAAGATGCTTCCAGAAACACAACGTCAACTTATTGGATATGAGAGAAAATTCGCATATAGCGAGAATCTTTATAACTTTTTGATGCAGAGACGTTCTGAAGCTCAAATCCTAAAGGCAAGTAACGCTCCTGATAATGAAGTCATTGATGTCGCAAGATTGTCTATGGTTAAAATGGTCTCGCCAAATGTAATGAAGAATTACTTGTTTGCGATAATTATTGGCTTGTGTATTCCTATTGCATATATTTTGTTAAAAGAATTTTTCAATACAAAGGTTCTTGAAAGAAAAGATGTTGAGAAAATAACAAAGTTCCCAATCATAGGACAGATTCCTTTGACTACTACAGAATACTCAGAATCAAAGACTTTGGTTATTGAGTCGCCGAAATCACCTGCTGCTGAGGCTTTCCGCTCAATAAGAACGAATATCGACTATATCGTCCAAGGTAAGGAAAAGAGTACTATTATGGTTACAGGTGATGTCGCCTCTATTGGTAAGACGTATATTGCAATTAATTTGGCGTCAATCTATGCCTTATATGGAAAGAAAACAGTTCTTGTAGGTTTTGACCTCCGTAAACCTCGTCTGTATCAGGAATTTGGATTGAGTAATAAGGTTGGTGTCTCTACTTACCTTGCACACAAAGCCTCTGTTGACGAGATAATTCAATCATCGGGTAAATTACCTTCTCTCGATATCATTTGTGCTGGTCCAGTACCACCAAATCCTGCCGAATTGATTGCCTCTCAACGTTGTGCGGATTTGTTCGCTGAGTTGAAAGAAAAATATGACTATATCATTATTGATACCCCGCCATTAGCTTTAGTGACAGACTGCTTGCTCTTGGTTAGATATTGTGACGCTGTTACTTACGTCGTTCGCCAGGGTGTCACAAATAAAAAAGTGTTTGGATTCATTATCAAAGATCTTGAAGAACGAGGAATTAAGGCAAACATTATCATTAATGGTATCAGGTATTCAGGAACTTATGGGTACCGTTATAGTTATGGTTATGGCTATGGCTATGGCTATGGCTATGGCTATGGTGACGGATATGGATATTATGGTAGCGATGAGAATCAAAAAGATAATAATGGCTTGTTAGCCCGTATCCTCAGAAGACGCAGACAATAAATGTCAAGTTCAGGAATCATAAAATGGTATGCAATCTATGTGGTGTCGAGACATGAGAAAAAAGTCGCTAAATTGTTGACCGAACAAAATGTCGAGACATTCCTACCTTTAATAAAAAGACTTAAACAATGGAGCGACAGAAAAAAGATGGTTGAAGAACCATTGTTTAAGTCTTATCTTTTCGTCCGTACCGATTTGAAAAACTATTTTGATATCCTACATGTACCTGGTGTAGTGCATTTTATCTGTTTTGATGGGAAACCTTTAGAAGTGCCTGAAAATCAAATAGCTGCTGTGGAGTCTTATGTCTCTGATTTTGTTGATGATAACGATAATTGCCTCCCAGACTTGCATGAAGGACAACTTGTTGAAATAAAATATGGACAAATGAAGGGCCTTGTTGGTAGATTCATTTCTATGAAAGGCAAACAACGTGTTATTGTGAATATTGAAGCTGTTGGACAGTTCTTGCCAATAAATATTTCTCGCTCTCAAGTGACACCAATTGTCAACGATTAATAATCATTGAAGTATTGTCCGTAATATTTCGTTTGAGTTCATATCGTTGAATCCGTTGACATGTAGTTTATAATAAGTTATTACATATTCCAATAACTTTCTGCGCACATCGTTCCTTATATTTAGGCTGATATCATCAAAGATGTTTGTATTGCATAACTCTTTAAATATCTTGTTACATTCACCTTCGATGGGAAAGACAATGCCCATGGCATTTCTGCAATAACTTCCTTCGTTTAAATCAAAAACATATCCTTCCTTGTAATCGTTAGTGTTTGGGGCAAAACCCAAGTATCGGCTGAGTTCTATCGCGAATTTTAATGGGAAGTCAACGTAATTGGTTTCTGCTTTGTCAAGGTGAATTAAAGAATCGTAAATGAAGTTAAATAATTCAACATCTTTCTCACTTTCCTGAATTGATTTTGATAATAACTCGCAAATGAACAGCACAATTGTGTTTTTGTTAATGTTGAACGGGATATTTTGATATGTATATTCAACGCCTACTTCTTTTAGATACGCTAATTCGCCTTTGCTTTTAGAACGCACTATTGATAAAAGTGTTAATGGTTGAAATAGTGCGGACCGAATCCTTGAACCTTTCTTTAAGGCTCCTTTTATTATAAAAGATTGTAAACCAATATCTTCAGTTAATAATTTTACTATTAGGCTGCTTTCACCATATCGTATGCCTTTTAATGCGATTGCTCTTGTCTTGTCTGTAGTGTCCATTACTATCGCATGATAAGCACTTTTGTAGCAAAAGTCTCTTTTCCTGTGCTGTCGCTTACAAAAATAAGGTAAATTCCTGGTTCAACTTTCCTGCCGTTTATGTCGGTGCAATCCCATATTGCCTGACCGCCCTCTGCCCTTAAATGTGTCACGAAATCACCATTTGTAGTAGTGATTTTTACAAGTGCATCGTTTACCAAACCTTTGATTCCTACAGGTCCTTTATATTCAGGTCTGACAGGGTTTGGATAAACTATTACGTTTGAATTGGTCTCTCCACCTTCTGATGCTGTGCCTTTGTATGAGATAATGCCTTTGTCTGTCGCAAAATATACGTTGCCGTCAAAGTCTATAGTTATGTTTTTCACAGTGTTAGAAAGAAGTGGGCTGTTTTCTATAGTAAAATGATGTAGTGTTGTCTGACCATCGTTTGTGGTGTGCAAGACCCCGTTGTTTGTGCCGAACCAAATGTTGTTTCCTCCGTCAACTGCGATGCATAACACTTCTTCACCTGACAGCAGATAATCGGCTTGACCAGAGCCGTCGTTTCGAGGAATGAGTATCTGAGAGCAGTTATAAGTGTTTGAATTTAATATTGTGTTTGAATTATAGAATAATCCAATACCATCGCTTGTGCCAATCCATACGGTGCCGTTTTTGTCTGTGGCAAAACAATTCGCACTTCCGGGTAAATTACCTTTACCGTTGTTGTTTGATATTGTTTTGTAATTTCCATTAAATAAGGTGATTATTCCATCGCGGTGTAATATCCATTTGTTGTCGTTCTTGTCAACCATCATTTTGCTGATATCGATACCGCCTGTTCCGATATTATATGACTTCCATGTTCCGTCTGTCTTCATGACCGAAAGCATATTGTCCGTTCCGCTATTAGCTATCCACAGATTGTTTTTTGAGTCTAAATCCATATCTGTGACGAACGTGAAATCGATAAGAAGGTGTTTGCCTAATGAACTGTTTGTATAGTCGAATACTTTTTTAACCTTGTTGTTTTCTATCACTAATAATCCTTTTGAGTATGTGCCGGCGTAGATTATGTTTGGATTTGAGGGATTTACTCTCACGCATGTGACATCGGTGACAGTGTCGAACGCAGAGTTGTTCCAGCCATTTATGAATGACCATTTATAGCCATCGTAATGGAAGATGCCGTCATGATTCCATGTCGGTGCCCAAGTACTTGTGAATCCTCCTGAAGCAACCCAAAGGTCTTTCTCGTAGGCATAAAGGTTGAACACCTTGTTTGAATATGGTCCGCTTGGTACTACATAGTCTTTGTCCCCATTAGGGAAAATCTTTACCAACGAACTTGAATTTGTGCCCAGCCAATAGCATCCTCTTGACACGTCAAATGTTGATGCCAAAGGTTGGAACCCTTCAAATTCAGTGATAATATGACCATCGGTATCGTATATTATGACATTTTTATATTTTTCTGTAATGATGATTCTGTCATTTGTGGCACGTAAATCGCTGATGATATTGTGTTGGTTATCAATAAAATAATCCCATTCGATGCCGTTGAATGAATATAATGTGTCTGTGTCGTTGTTGTTGTCGGAGTAATTCGCAATCAGTTGGTTGTTGAAAGTCTCAATTTGTGAATAATTTCGTAACGGATAAAGCATGTTTGTGTCATTCGTCCATTGGGCGAAATCAGCGAGGTTTGTGTTGTTAACGTCAGCGTAATAAACCCCGTTAGAAGTGGCAGCGTAAAATTTTCCGTTGAATATTGTTAAGTCGTTAATATTTAGATAACTACCGTTGTCGCCAATAATGTAAGTGTCTTTGACCTCTTTGCGTTTCAAATCTAATACAACTATTCCAAATCCGCAGCAAACGTAAGCATACCTATCATTAAAAAACACATTGTTAATGGTCTTATTCCCAAGAATGTTCTTATTCAAAATGTCTGGGATGTTTGTGATATTTCCTTGATTATCAATAATATCTATATTTGTGTTGTTGTATCCTACAAAAATAATGTCAGATGTGTTGCTGTATCTAATAATGTTCACTCCGAAGTCGGAGAGACCGTTAACCTTCGTTAACCTATTGATACTGTTATCAATAGTGTTATAATAAAAAATATCGTATGGCGTCGCTGCAAAAATCTTATCGTGCATAACATCTACGCTATTAACCGTCATGCAAGGTGTGTGCGTAATCCATTCTCCAATTTGTTGCGCATTACATAATATTATGTTTATCAAGGAGATAAGTATAGTGAGTATAGATTTTTTCATGTTTTTGTTTTGTTGAACGACTAAAATTTGATTTTATTGCTGACGAAATCAAAAATGTTTGTTTCATTGCTGATTCTGCGCAAAGATAATAAAAGAATGTCAATTAGAAACGTTTTTTATTTTTAATTGTTTATTCTGGTGTTTTTATTGATGTATATTATTTGTTGTCAATGATTTGTTTGTAAAGTGCCTCGTATTTTTCGGACGTTTTGTCCCAAATGAGATTGTCACGTGTTTTCTCGAAGGCGTTTCTTGCTATTGAATTTCTTATTTCATCATTATCGATGAGAGTGTGTAATGTTTTTCTAAATGATTCATAATCACTAATAAAACATGCTTCTTCATCTTCCTTAAGTACTCCCCAAACTCCTGTGTTTTTGACCGCTATCACTGCATTTCTACTTGCCGCTGCTTCAATATACACAAGTCCGAATGTCTCTCTTTGGCTCGGCATCGCGAAAATATCTGTTTGTCGGAGCAACTCGCTCACTTTTTCATGAGGCTGCTGTCCCCAAAATATTATGTTGTCGCTTCCTTTAGCTTGATTCTCAAGACTCTGTCTCTCTTCTCCATCGCCTATTATCCATAATATTACAGTCTTTTTTCCTGAATATTCTTTTACAGCGTCTATCACCCATGACGTCCTTTTTAGTTTTATTAAAGAACCAACAAAGGCTATAATTACTTGGTTATCATCGTTTTTTTTAATTTCATCGCATAAAAAGCAACGTTCGACTCCATGTGGGATCATTTCACACTCCTTATGGAACTGCTGTTCTATGTATTTTCTCTGGAATTCATTGTGTGTGATGACTTTTGCCGCATGGTCTATTACATCTTTATATCTGTCTATCTTTATGCCACGCGCAAGCATCTCAGTCATATACTTTATGTCTGACCCACGAACAGAAACTATATATGGTATGTCGTATTTCTGTTTAATCATAAATGCAAAATATCCATCCGGTAGTATATAATGTGCATGGACTAATTCGGGTAATTCGTTGTGGCTTAAATATTTGACGATTTTTTGTTTTGATAAGTCAAGTAAGGAAAATGAATAACGTAGTCCTGGAATACGAATGTAACTTATCGGATTGACATTAAATCCTGACGTTTCCCATGGCTTGTTAAGATTGCTTAGATGTTTGTATTTTGGTAGTTTGTTGATTGGGAATGGGGCGAATTCCTTTGGATATAGGAATGTGATATCGTGGTATTTCGACATTTCTCGAGCAATTTTGATGATGACATCATTCGCTTTTCTCGTTGGTGTCGGAATATTATTCGCGATATATAGGATTTTTGATCTCATTTTGATATTTCGCTCAGAAGTTTCGCATAATCTTTTGTCAGATTTCTCCTTGAATAGTTTGAAACAAGGTCGGTGTTTCTGGTAACGAGTTGGTTATCTTTGTATTTTTGATAAAAATCAGATAAAGCCTTTTTCATCATTTCTTTGTCGTCATAATCTATCACGACTCCGCTATGTGTTTCTTTTATTATTTTTGCTACGTCACCATTGACTGGGGCTATTGCTAAAATTGGTCTTCCTGATGCGAGGTATTCAAATAGTTTGCCCGTCAATATTGCCTCTGCTTTATCCGCATGTGGTATCATTAGCAGAAGTAGGTCGGAAGTCCTTTGATATTCAAGGGCTTTTTCGTGTTGCACGTATTCTATATTGTTGTATTTATCATCAAGTCCTTTTTCATGGATATATTTCATGACGGAATTGTCGATATGTCCTATTAAGTTGATATTCACTGAGTTGTTGAAATCCTGACTTTCCTCACAAAGTTCTTTTATCGCGTCCCAAATCACGAAGGATTCGTTTGGCAGGAAAACCCCGGTGTATGAGATTACGAATTTTTCGTTTTTTGAATAAAAGTTATCTTTATTGATACATTCATCGTCAAAACCGTTGGTGACGACTGCCACATTGTTTGCGCCGAGCCTTTTTAGGTCATCAGCCTCATGCCAGCCTACCGCTACCACGAGGTTTGATTCTGTAAGTACTTGTCTTTCAAGTCTTTTGTGTTTGTTGATGCTACATTTTGTAAGTTTCAGAGAGTTAAAGTAGAAAACCTCTGTCCATGGGTCACGGAAATCTGCGATCCAAGGGATATTGCTTTTTTTATGCAGTTCTCTTGCTATTAGGTGCATTGAATGTGGTGGTCCGGTGGAGATGATAGCGTCTATATGGTTCTTTTCCAGATATTTAGAAAGAAAGCGTACAGAAGGTCTAATCCACCAGCGTCTTGCATCGGGAATGAATAAGTTGCCTCTTGCCCAACGGCTGATATTTTCTCTCCAAGAGGATTTTTCTTCTCCTTCGTTGGTGAATCCTGCTTTAACCTTGTCGTTTTTCTTTATCCCGATGAATCTTTTATAAAAGGTATAAGGCTCGATTATTGGGCGTCTTATCACTTCTGTTTGAGGTGAGACATCTTTTTCTAACGATGGGTCTTCAACCGGGTATTCGGCGTCAGAGGTGGTGTAAATGACTGGCTCCCAACCATTTTCTGGAAGGTACTTCGACATTTTCAGCCATCTTTGGACACCGGAGCCTCCTGATGGCGGCCAGTAATAAGTGATTATCAGGACTCGTCTCATTGTTATTAACAATGTTCTCTTTTTGATTTAACCGTGATGACAACAGCAATTATCAATCCTACTATTAAAATTAAGGAAGAGATGAGTTGGATGATGTTTCCGACTTTCCAAATCGTTGGTTCATAACGCATTACGATTTCGTGTTGTCCCGCAGGAATAATAGCGCACCTTAATATATAGTCTGACCTGAATAATGGTTTTTCAATCCCGTCAATACGCATTGTCCAACCTTTTTTAGTCCAAATCTCAGAGAATACCACGAGTTCGTCTTTAGATGAGTTGAAACTGTATTTCAATTCGTTAGGGCAATAATCAGTGAGAGTTACCGTCCCATCGGCCATTGAAGGCATGAAGTCGCCAACGATATTTTTAAATTCCTCATTAACTATTGCGACATTTTTAACATCTGTAGTTGCTATTGCCTCAATCTCTTCGTTTGCAGAAGAAACCCATTTGATGTCAGATGCAATCCAAGCGTTTCCGAAGGCATCGGGATTACCTGAAAGCCTTGCCTTGTTATTGTTTGGATAAATGATGTATTTGGTGTTCAGCATGTTAAGCACTTTCCAGAAATTATTGTCGTTTTGTGTCAGATAGTAATCAATAATATCTTGGTAACGGCGGAGTTTTGCCCCATGGTAACCACCTATTGATTTGTGGAAATAAGAAGTGCTCGCGTCGTTGAAGGTGTTTGTAGCAAGATTGATGACGCGGTAATCTAAATCGGTGTCGGACAGTATCTGTTTGTCTATCTCGCTCATTGTGAATGGTTTGTCGAATTTACGCTTGTCGATGAAGTTGTCGTTGTTTAGGTATCTCTTATCTATGGCGAACATATCGATGAGCACAAGTGCGGCGAGACCTGCAAATACAATCTGGTTTTTAATCTTCCCTTTGATGCCAATGAGTAATAATATTGCTGCGAGTATGATGAAGGTCAGGCTTCGTAAAACATCTTTACGGAATATTGTCACTCGCACGTTTTCAAGTTGAGTGGCGAGAAGTCTGTATGTCGGTCCGTCACTACCTTTGCTAAGTTCTTGGAATTGAAAGGCTTCGTTTTCGCTAAGGAAGTTGAAGAATGTTTGTGGCATTATATAGAAAAGGACACATACTCCGGCGGTTAGAGCCAGTGAGATATAGAAATAGTGCATGTTTTTCTTTAATGTTTCAGGGTTTCGCATTATTTCTGCAATTGCAAGGCATGCGAGTATTGGCATACACACCTCTGCGATGACGAGTGTCATTGAGACGGCTCTGAACTTGTTGTATCCAGGTACAAAGTCGAGGAAGAAGTTGGTGAACCACATGAAATTCTTGCCCCAACTGAGGAGGATTGACAGTATCGTTGCGGCGAGAAGCACCCATTTGTATTTGCCTTTCACAACGAAAAGTCCGAGAACAAAGAGGAAACAGACAATTGCTCCCACATAAACCGGGCCGCTTGTTCCGGGTTGGTCGCCCCAATATGCGTTTTGTTGCGCGATGATAGGACGGAATCGTTGGTCAGCGCTTTGTAATGCATCGTTGTTGTTTCCGATATATGCTGATGCGCCGCCTTTGACATTTGGAATCATGAGGCTCCAAGTCTCTCCAATACCATAGCTCCATTGTGTAACATAGTCACGGTCGAGGCCTTTAGTCTGGTTGTTGTCGTTCTTGGTAAGGACGGGTTTCCCTCGCATCGTCTCCTTTCCAAACTCATAATTTGCGTAAAGTGTTGTGGTACAAGTCAATATCGCTACAATAGCAACAATTGAGAGTATCCCGCTTGCTTTGAGGAAGTGTGAATATGTTTTTTGTTTTATAGTTTCAATCAACTCTGCTATTACTAAGCAGATTACTATTAGAAGCAGATAATATGTGATTTGAAGATGACCCGCTCTAATCTCAAGGGCAAGAGCAATCGCGGTCAAAACAGAACCCCATAGATATTTACCTTTGTAAGTCAATAAGATACCGGCGATAACGGGTGCCATATATGCCATTGCCACTGCTTTTGTGTTATGTCCGGCTCCTATTATTATAAAAAGGTACGAGGTGAAACCGTACGCCAATGCTCCGATGAAGCTTATCCATATTTTGCAATCAAGCACGAGTAGTAGGATAAAAAAGCCTAACATGCTGATAAACACGGCGCCGATAGGGTGGGGGAAGCCTAATGTTAATATCTTGTTAAGATAAGAGATGAGGTTGCTGTTTTGTGAAACGCTGATGTTCCATGCGGGCATGCCTCCAAACATTGAGTTTGTCCACAGACTCTGTTCTCCTGTCTTGGCTTTGAACTCATTTATTTCCTGCTGCATTCCACGATACATCTCAATGTCATGCTGCTTTATCCTTTTCCCTTGAATGATTGGAGAAAAATAAATTAATGTTATCAATGCGAAAGCAATGACGCAAAGCGTGATGCCGAGAGTGTTCTTATTCCTTGAGATAAAACTGTTCATTTTAATAAATCACCTTATTAATATATGTGTTGTCTTGTGTCGAAATAATCAACAGATAAATGTTGTTGTCTTTTTCAATATTATTGAAAACTGGTTGGAGCGAAATCGCGTTTTCTCCCTTATCCAGCATGCCGTATTCCTTTTTATTAATCTCTTTGCCGTTGATGGACAATAGGCTTATGGTTACTTTACTTTCATTGTTGAGGCGGATGTTGCAGATGCTGTTCTCGTTTAAAGGGTTGGGATAAATTGAAATGGCGGCGTTGTTTTGATAATGCTCAAACAACCCGATGTTATTCCATTCGTAGCACCCCATATCTATTCTGTCGTTGAAGATTCTTGGATTTCCCGCAATGTCAGTCTCTGAAATAAATATCCCGCTAACATCTTCCATGCCGGTGTTGATGCAAGGACTTCCATAGGTTAGCCTATAGTCGTGGTTTTCAGCGTCAACGAACATTGGGTCTGTTTCAATCATGTTGTTATAATTTTCTTCTGGGATAAGATGATTGTTGTTGATAGAGTCGTATCCGTATTGAATGTCGCTGTTGTTGAACACTGGTAAGCAGTCGCTGCCCCAGAGCCATATCTGTGAACCGACATAATATTCATGGATTGAGTCTAACTCATATCTTTTATTGAGGTAATGGCCGGCGTGGTTCCCGTAAATAATGCAGTTGTTAAGTGTTGGTTTTGAGTTGAAAGCCATCTGCATCGCGCCGCCGCCACCTCCGCCGCAATAGTTGCTGACGAGTGTGAGGTTGTTTAATTCCGGATCTGAAGTTGCAATGGCGAGCGCGCCCCCGTAATGAATACACCAGTTGTTATATGCAAGAATGTTTGTCACTTTTACGCTAAGATGTGAACTGCGTTGGATGCCCAAAGCTCCGGCGTTCGTCGCGTGGTTGTTATAGAAGACGGTGTTTGTTAACTCAAGATCGCAGCTGTCAATGCTCATCCCGCCTCCATAACCCGAAAAAGCGTTGTTGTCATGGAATATTATGTCGTGAATCTTGACATCGCTGTTGTGGAATTGGAAACCGCCTCCCCATGTGTAATAGTCGTCATACGGATACCCATTGTTCTCATATACTAAGCAGTTGTCAATGTTTATCGTTGATTTCTCAACATACATCGCACCGCCTTTCCTCCTTGAAATGTTGTTGTGGAATGTGCAGTTGCTGATTACGATGTCATCGGTATAATTGACCCTCATTACTCCGCCGTCTTCTTCACGCTTTGTTTTCCCGTGAGAGAAATCACAGTATGAGAATCGAATCGGTTCTTTACATTTTGAAATCCAGATTCCTTTCCAGCCACCCTGTTCTGATTCATAGTTTGCAAAACCTGTTGTGTCAGCGACAGTGAAGACGATGTTGTTGTCTTTTTCTCCTTGTGCGTTTAGCACACCCTGCACCATAATTCCCCAATATCCCTGAGAAACAACCTTAGTCCCTGGCTCTATCGTCAGGGTCTCTCCGATTGGAACAATCACATCTCCAACTATTGTGATGTTTCCGCTCCATATACCACTTTGATTTCCAGATACTTCTGTGTCCTGACCCATTGATGTCATCACTAATGACAACAAGATGATTAATAAAGAGATCCTCATAGTTAATATTTTTTAAAATGTTGTCAAAGATACGGATTTTTTCTAACAAGCGGTTTTTTTTTATTATTTTTGCAACATGAAATTTGTATTAAAATATTTGCTCATAATCCTATCGGCGTTGTTCTTGTTTCGGTGCGCTAATGTAGTGACTCCTAACGGCGGACCTAAAGATATTACGCCTCCTATAGTCGTAGAAACTTCCCCTTTAAACAACTCTACTAATTTCAACGGTAGGACTATTACGATTACTTTTGATGAGTATTTTACTTTGAACAATGCCTCGGATAATATTCTTATTTCTCCACCTCTCGCCACAAAACCTGATTTCCAAATAAATAGGAAAAGCCTGATTATCAAAGCTAAAGAACCTTTGAAGGAAGAAACGACATACTCCATTAATTTTGGAAACGCTGTTAAAGATTTGCATGAGGGTAACATTTTCAATGGCTTTGATTATATTTTCTCTACAGGACCTCGCATCGATACCCTTTCTGTTCAAGGTAATGTGGTATCCGCTGCTTCATTGAAACCTTGCGAGAATTTTATCGTGGCATTGTATTCTGTTGATAATGACACTGTTAATGTCAATTTACTTCCTCGTCTGACTCAACCTGATTATTTGGCAAAAACTAATAAAGACGGATTTTTCCAATTGTCGGGTCTCTCTGATAAAGATTATTTTCTGTTTGCACTTAAAGATGGAAACTCGAATACTATTTTCGACCTCCCTAACGAGGAAATTGGTTTTTATCCTGAACTTATTAGACCGTATTATATTGATAATAAGATATTTATAAACGATTCTGCCGGTTCGCATAATGTGAATCAACACCCGGATTTGGAGAAAAATCCTCGTTTTGTGATAAAGACTTTCATCCAGGAAGATTCGGTTCAGAAATTGTTTAAGAAAGAACTTGCAGATGAAGGCATTTTGCGATTTGTTTTCCGTTATCCGGCTGATGATGTGACAATTTCTGTCCTTGAACCTTTGCCCGACTCGTTTAACATTATTCCGGCGTTTTCCGAAAGAAGGGATACTTTGTTGTGGTATTTTACACCTAATAAGGATAGCCTCTGGGTATCAATAAATTACGATACTCTGATAAATGATACTACTCATTTCAGCCTTGTTCCGAGGAAGTCGGTATCGAGAAAAAATGTCAAGAAAGATAATGTTAATAAGACACTAAATGTTAAAGATAATATTAAAGGTGGAAAGATTAAGCCTGAGCAGCCATTGCTGTTTTCCTTTGGTGAGCCTATCGTAAGGACAAATCCTCGAGATATTTTGTTTATCGTTAATAATGATACTGTTACAATCGGTTTCCCTTTTCAATCTATTGATGGAAACGGGTGTGGATTCCATTGTGATATGACTTTTGAGCCAGAGGGTGAATATAAGATTATCGTTCCTGACTCGGTTTTTTATGGTTTGAGCGGTCGGACAAATGATACTGTCAGAGTGAACTTTAAGGTTGGAGAATTGTCACAATATGGAAATATCTTTGTGCCGCTTGAGTTTGCGGACAATGTGCCTCAGATTATTGTCGAACTGACTAATGATAAGGATAAAACTATTGATAAACAAATTGTTACCGAACCACAGAAACTGTCATTTTTATATCTTGAGCCTGGAAAATATAAGTTGAAGGCGACGATAGACAGTGACGGCAATGGAATTTGGAGCCCGGGTAATTTGGAAAGAGGACTTCAGCCGGAAAAAGTGATTTTATTTGATGATGTTTTGGAATTAAGAGCTAATTGGGATATTAATTTAGATGAATTTTGGGAGATAAAATGAAAATAAAAGGTCAAATTGTTGATGTTATCGCTAATAGGATTTTTAGAGGTGCGATCATTGTTGACAACGGGATAATTGTAGATGTTATCGAGGAGGATAATGATGAAAATAAAGTCATTATGCCGGGTCTCATTGATTCTCACATACATATTGAGAGTTCGATGCTTGTACCTTCCGAGTTCGCGAGAATTGCTGTAACACATGGTACTGTTGGTGCTATTTGTGACCCACATGAGATTGCCAACGTGCTTGGAATAGAAGGTGTTAGGTTTATGGTTGACGAAGGTAAACGTGTGCCGTTTAAGTTTTTCTTCGGTGCTCCGAGTTGTGTACCTGCCACTTGTTTCGAGACTTCTGGCGCTGTTATAGACAGCGATGGTGTTGAGAAGTTGCTCGCTATGGATGACATCTATTTTCTTGGCGAGGTGATGGATTATGTAGGTGTCTTATCTGAAAATCAAGAGATACTTAGAAAGATAAATATGACCCTTTCGAGGGGTAAAGTCGTTGACGGTCATGTCCCTTCGCTGAGAGGTGATGACGTTCGCAAATACGCTTCTGCCGGTATCTCCACTGACCATGAGAGCGTCTCTTGTGAAGAGGCTCTTGATAAGGTTAAGAGCGGAATCTTGATACAGATAAGGCAGGGAAGCGCTGCGAAAAATTTAGACGCATTGTTGCCGCTTTTTAACATCTGCCCGGATAAACTTATGTTTTGTACAGATGATAATCATTCTGACGACTTGGTTAATGCCCACATCAATATGATGATAAAGAAAGCTATTGGAATGGGATACAATGTGTTAGATGTAATTAAAGCAGCTACTTTGAACCCTGTGCGTCATTATAATGTTAATGTCGGCTTGCTCCAGAAAAACGACCCCGCTGATTTTATCGTCATTGATAATCTTAACGATTTCAATGTGTTACAAACTTTTATCAATGGAAATATTGTCGCTGAGAACGGCAAATCGAATATAGCGCATCTCGATGTTGACTTTATCAATAATTTTAATGCTATGCCCGTCAAACCAGATGATTTCTTCGTGAGAGATGAAGGAAAAAATGTTAAAGTTATTGAAATCGTTAAAGACCAGATTATTACAAATATACTCTCTGTCAGACTTATGCCAAAGGGTGACTCGATGAATTTGCAGAGCGATGTCGAAAACGATATCTTGAAGATTGCAGTTATTAACAGATATAAACAATCAAAGCCTGTTGTTGGATTTGTCAAGAATTTTGGTTTGAAAAAAGGTGCTATTGCTTCGAGTGTCGCGCATGATAGCCATAATATCATCGTTGTCGGCTGTACTGATGAGGATATGGCAGAGGCTGTAAACCAGATAATTGCATCTAAAGGTGGCATGATTTCATATTCTTCGGAGGAATCAGTACTAATTCCTTTGCCTATTGCCGGACTTATGTGTAGCGATGATGGCTATGAGGTGGCTTCAAAATATAAGGAGGCTAAAGCACTCTCTACAAAGCTTGGAGCAAAGGTATCATCTCCGTTTATGACGTTGGGTTTCATGGCTTTACTCGTTATTCCCAACCTAAAGATTAGCGATAAAGGTCTTTTTGACACCCAGAATTTTGAATTTGTTAGTTTATATGAATAAATATTAAGAATTATTATGAATCCTTTATATCCGGTAATAAAACTTCGTGAAGGTAAAGAAGATGCCGTAAAACGTTTCCATCCATGGATTTTCTCTGGTGCCATAGCGTCTGCCGAAAAAGAGTTGCAAGCAGGTGATATCGTCACTGTCGTCAATTCTAAAGATGAGATTTTAGGTACTGGCTTTTGTGAGGCTGGCAACATTGCAGTGAAATTGTTGTCGTTTGAGAATATTAAGATTGGGGCGATGTTCTGGCAGCAACGAATCAATGCGGCTTTTGAATCTCGTAAGGCTCTCGGTTTTGTAAATAATCCTCACACAAACTGTTACCGACTTGTACATTCGGAGGGTGACGGTTTGCCGGGACTTATTGTCGATATTTATGGTAAAACAGCTGTTATTCAAGCGCAGACCGAAGGTATGGCTCTGAATATCAAGGCTATCGCCAATGCAATTTACGCTATTCAGGAGTTGGGCGTTGACGCTGTCTATAACAAAAGTAGCGAGGCAATGCAGCGAATGGGTAAAGATGCTGTTGATGATGGCTACCTTATTGGTGAGAAGTGTGATGACTTCATATTAGAAAATGACTCAAAATTCCTTGTTGACTGGGAAGATGGTCAGAAAACGGGCTTCTTCCTTGACCAACGGGATAACCGTCATCTTGTCAGAAATCTCGCGAATGGACGTAAGGTGTTGAATACTTTCTGTTATACCGGAGGTTTCTCTGTAACCGCTTTGAAAGGTGGAGCGAAAAATGTGGTGTCTGTCGATTCTTCAAAAAAAGCTATTAAGATTTGCGAAGATAATTTGGTTCTCAATGGCTTCTCTAAAGACGAGAATCCGTGTGTGGCTGATGACGCTAAGAGTTATCTTCAAAATATGGAGCCTAACCTCTTTGATATGATTATCCTCGATCCTCCTGCTTTTGCGAAAAACCATAAATCGCTGCACCGCGCTCTTCAAGGTTACAAATTTATTAATAAAGAGGCTATCGCAAAAATTAATAAGGGTGGGCTTCTGTTTACCTTCAGCTGTTCGCAAGCCGTTGATAAGGCTCAGTTCCAAAGCATTGTGATGGCAGCTGCTATTGAGACAGGAAGAAAGGCAAGGATTTTGTTCCAGCTTTCTCAACCTGAAGATCATCCTATAAACATCTATCATCCCGAGGGCGCATATCTTAAAGGTATAGTCCTTCAAATTGATTAAGAAAAAGACAAAGTGAAAACCGTTGCGCGGCAAAAGTTAACTTTTGCCGCGCAACGGTAAATGTTTTATGCCAAATATTTATCTCATCACTGATAACCAACAGATTAATCTACCATCTGACTCCTATTTCGCCTTTTGCGTTTTCTCTATCGTTTTAGTCGTAGAGTATCCTTCTACAAAATCTATTGTCTTTACTTTTCCTCCTTTTGCTGTAACTATATCATAACCAACGATGTTCTCTGGCCGATAGTCGCTTCCCTTAACTAATACGTCCGGTTGGACTTTTTTTATCAGATTGTAAGGCGTGTCCTCATCGAAAAGTACTACCGCCGAAACAAATTCAAGGCCCGCTAACACTACTGCTCTCGCGTTTTCATCGTTAATAGGCCGTGACTCTCCTTTTAATCTTCTTACCGAGGCGTCTGTGTTAAGACCTATTAACAATACGTCACCGAAGTCGGCGGCTTGGGAGAGATATTCTACATGTCCGCGGTGAAGAATGTCAAAACAACCATTCGAGAACACAATCTTTCTACCGTCGCGACGACAAGCCTCAAGCCACTTTGTCAAACTGTCGTTATCGAGAATCTTGTTCCTTATTTTTTCGAGATGTTTCATTTTATCTTTCTGTTATTCAATTCTTTTATTATTAAAAAAGAACATGACTATATAAGAGATGACACCTGTGATTAGGTAAAACAACATTTGTGAGCCGTGATTTATCGCCGCAAACGATCCCGCTGACAGCTCCGAGATTCCGTAGAATCCGCTCAATAACGTTATTGTGATGAAATGATACGTGCCTATTCCACCAGGGACAGGCGCTACAACGCCCATAGTCGCAATGCCAAGAAGTGTGACGGCTTCAACAAAACCAAGACAGCTCGTCTCATTTAACATATAAAATGGGAGCCATGTCATCACTATGTAAGATCCCCATACCCCTATCGTATATAAGATGAAACGCCACTTCTCTTTCATATTGATAACGCTTTTCAATCCCTCAAGGAAACCATTCCAAATTGATGAGATTTTTTTGCTTTTCCTACATAATTTGATGAATAAGAATAAGATAGCGATAAGGATTATGGAGAGTACGACCGCTTGCCAGATGTTGCTTGTTATTTTTTCGAATAACGGTACTAACCACGAAGTGATGAGCCGGCCTAACAATTTCCATTGCAGTACTATAACGAGGAATGCCAAGAGGAATAGGACAAGCAAATCAATAATGCGTTCGGAAATTACGGAACCGAAAGATTTGTCGAAAGGTATTCCGTTTTTTCTTTTCAATACGCTGCATCGTACAACTTCACCGAGACGTGGAAAGATACAATTAGCGAGATAAGCTATTAAAATAGATCCGAATGTTGATAAGGCATTAGGTTTGTAACCAAGAGCTTTAATCTGTAGATTCCATCTTAATGCCCTGAAAAACAGTGATATTCCTAAACAGGCAAGACTTGCGAGCATCCAAGAGAATTTCGCTCCTTTAATATCAGTCCATAGTTGTGACAAGTCGATATTACGGAAACTGAACCACAATAATGACAAGCCTATTAAAAGGAATGCGATATAACTGATTGTTTTTGATACTGTCTTATTCAAATCTTGTTGTCTTTGTCTGGGAATATTATATAAGGTTTATGATTCTTTGCTTCTTCAAAATCCATTGAGCAGTATGATACGATTATGACAATGTCGCCTTCTTTGACGAGATGTGCCGCGGCTCCGTTTATTCCGATGACGCCGCTGCCTCTTTTACCTTTAATGGCATAGGTGTGGAGACGATTCCCATTTGTGACATCATAAATGTCAACCTTTTCATTCTCAATGAGGTTGACAGCATCCATCAAATCCTCATCAATGGTGATACTGCCGATATAGTTCAAATCCGCCTGTGTTACTGTAGCTCGGTGGATTTTTGATTTCATTACTTCGATATACATCTTATCTTAATAAATTCTCAAATTGTCAATTAAACGAACTTGACCAAGTTGCAGAGCGACGAAAATACGCGCATGTTCACTATCACTCCAGTTTCTGATGCTTTGTAATGTTGTCTCATCTGCAATTTCAACGTATTCGACATCAAATTCTTTTATTTCCGAATATTTTTTTAATGCGTATTGCTTCATCTCATCAGGAGACATCGTCTTGTATTTTGTAACGGTATCCTGTAATATCTTGAAAATCATAGGTGCTATGGCGCGTTCCTCATTGTTGAGCCGCATATTGCGTGAACTCATTGCAAGGCCGTCACTCTCGCGGACAATGTCGCAAGGCACAATTTCTATTCTGATGTTATAGTCATTAACTAACTTGCGTATGATCGCTTGCTGCTGGAAGTCTTTCTCTCCGAAGTAGGCCTTGTCAGCTTGTACTATGTCGAAAAGTTTGTGCACCACTATGCCGACTCCGTTAAAATGCCCCGGCCTACATGCGCCTTCCATCACTCGCTCAATTTCCCCAAAATCGTAATGCTCCTCGACCTTTATGGGATACATCTCCTCTACAGAAGGCATGAAGACAACATCGCAACCCACGCTGTCGAGCAGCGACACATCTTTCTCAGGTGTGCGTGGATATTTCTCAAGATCAACGGGATTATTAAACTGAACAGGATTAACAAATACACTCGCAACAACTATGTCGTTCTCTTTTTTTGCGCGTTTTATCAACGAAAGATGACCATCATGCAGCGCTCCCATGGTAGGAACTAAGCCTATCGTATAACCTGAATCACGCTTTGACTTCAGAAATGATTGAAGATCAGAGATATAGTTAAAAACTTGAATCATAACAAATATTTTTCTCTATTTTGAAAAACCGCACAAATTTACATAATTAGCAAATATAAATGTAAAATGTTTAAAAATTTCGTATATTTGCAGCGGATTCAGCCCCGGTAGTTCAACGGATAGAATGGAAGTTTCCTAAACTTTAGATTTGGGTTCGATTCCCAGCTGGGGTACTCATTGTTAAGGTTAAAATGTTGTTAATCAATATTTTAACCTTTCTTACTTTTAAAATCCCCATTCCCTTACCTCGGTTTTAAACTCTGAATACATTCGTTTCTTACTTCGTTTTTTGTGAAAAAATTTTGAAAAATCTTGTCGGAAACGTGTTAAAATGTCCCGTATAATCCTGTTTTTTTCCGTTTCTTACTGATGAAAACAGTTTTTTCACCGTGTTTGAAATTTTTTTCTTTAACGAAACCCCTGTTAGATGTATTTCGTGTTTTTGTGAAAGACCGGGATTTGTAAAAAACTTAAAAGAAATTCATATTTCGTATTCTGACCAATCTTCTGCGGCTGTAAGAAGGTCTTCTTCTTTTGGAATGTTGTATGGTTTTGTGCAAAATATCTCTAATGATAATTGCTGAAGTTGTAGCTCCACTTTCTTCATCGTGTTTTCTAAATTCTTGGGTGTTAACTCACATTCCCATAACACTATCACCTGCCAGCCGTTTTCTTCAAGAATATGTCTGTTTTTTATGTCCCGCTCTTGGTTGCGGCGTATCTTGTTTTCCCAGAACTCTCTGTTTTTACTTGGCATTCTGAACGCCTTACAATCCTTATGACCGTGCCAAAAGCATCCGTTGATGAAAATCGCAGTATGATAACGACGCATTACAATGTCTGGCTTCCCTGGTATCCCTTTGACATTCAATCGGTAACGGTAACCGTGCCGCCATAGCCATTTGCGTGCGACCAATTCTGGTTTCGTGTCGTGACTTCGGTTGTGTGACATACAAAGATGTCGTTGTTCAGGTGTAAGGTGGTCTGGCATAATTGCTTATGTTAGTCTTTACAAGAATTTACAAAGTTAAGTTTTTTAATAAAATCATGTTAAAGATTCTTAATATTTGATGTGATGGAAAGTTCTAAAAATATGTTTCGTTAAAAAATTTTATTAAAACATCATAACAATTCTATTCCGAGTGTTTTAATAGGTGTGAATGATTGTTAAAAAGAAAACCCTAACAGAAAAATCTGTTAGGGATAAAGAATATAATAATTGTAAAAATATTAACCCATGAAGAACATGAATGTACCGACAGCGATGATAACCCATAAAAGTATTCCAAGGAGGAAGGATCTCGCGCCAGCTTTCTTTAGGTCGTCGAAAGAGAATCCGCTGCCGATGAGGAAGAGTGCCACAACCATACCTCGGCGACCGAGGAACGACAGCTCCTTGTAAATAGGTTGACCTTGAGGAATGAATCCTGCGATAAGAATAGCTATTATGAAATAAAGAATGAACCACGGAATCTTCACCTTGCCTTTCACGGCGTTGTTTTTCCTGTTAAGGAAGAGTATGAGGAATGACAGAGGAATAATCCAAAGGGTTCGTGCGAGTTTGACGGCTACAGCCACTTCAAGAGCGTCGTTACCGTAAGCGGCACCCGCACCTACAACCGATGATGTGTCGTGTATCGCTATCGCTGACCAATATCCGAAGTTTATCTCGCTCATATTCAACGCATGCCCGATAGGAGGGAAGATGAACAAGGCTATCGCGTTAAGCACGAAAACTACTGTTAGCGCAAATGAAATCTGATTGTCTTTCGCATTGATGATAGGTGATACTGCTGCAATGGCACTCCCTCCACAAATTGCTGTTCCCGAACTGATGAGCATTGTGGTGTTTCTGTCAACTTTAAGGAGTTTCCCGAGAATCATACCTATGAGGAACACTAAGAAAACGGAGCATGCTGTGAGGAGGATACCTTTAGACGAGACCTCTATAACCTGTTTTAGGCTCATGCCAAAACCCATAAGCACGACACTGTACTGAAGCAGGGGCGATGAGTATTTTTTGAAATCAAAAGGTTTTTCAATTTTAAAGAATGCGAATAATATTCCGCAAAACAATGCCATTGGTGCTGTTACAAAAGGCATCATACATAATAATGGCACTAATAAGTAAAGGAAAGACAATTTCTTCTTCATATAGAGTGAAAATTTAGTGCGCAAAAATACAAAAAATATGTACTGTTTTTGATTTTTTTAAAATAATTTTAATAGTGTGAAAATTATTGTTATGGTTATAACAAAAAATGGTTCTGAGGGGCGCATGCGCCCCTCAGAACCATTTTTTGTTGATGATTTGATGTTAAAAAACCTTAACTTACTATAGTCGTTTCTTTAACTACTTTACTTTCACTGTCTCAATAGGTTGCTCCTTCACAGCATCTAATGGTCCTGATTGGTATTTCACCTTTTTGAAATCGATACTGTTGAGGTCGAAGCAGCGTATGTTGCTGTTGTACATCGTCCTATAATAGATGCGGCGGTTCGTAATGTCTGACGCCACGCTCCATTGTGTAGCACTTGGTATGTCAGGGACCGGCTGCCCCTCTGCGAACTGTATCCCTGTTGGTATGTCAAAATTGTTTAAGATATGGAAAGCCTGCATGACGGCTTTTGTCGTTGTCTCTTGTTTCGGTGCTGTCGCTTGGAAGAATGCAGCGCGCACAAACCTTGAAGGTGGCGTCATGTCGCCGGGAATGCCGTGCATGCCACCGCCGCCTCCAAACGCTCTCAACTCTAAATCACCGATCTTACGCTGCATGATAGGCCCGGAGAAAAGGTTGACGTAATTGTTCAGATTGGTGAGATGCCAATCGAATGATGGCGAGTTGGTGAGTACCCCGAGAGTGTTCTCGTAAAATATAGCCTTTTTGTTGATGATTTCCAACACCACTTGTCTTCCACTCTCCTCTGTTATGCGCCAATGCACCGTCGATCCTCTTGGGTCGATTGTAACAATATGTATCCCTCCTATGGCTTCCTTTATCTCATCGATACTCTTGAAGTTACTCAACATCCACGATACTAACTGAAGGTCGCTGACTGTTGTCTCTTTTTTGTCAGCGGAAAACTCCTCATACTCTCCGTATTCTGGGAAATAGAATAATCCTGCAGAGAGGCCGGCCTCGTTGATGCCCTCAACGACAAATTCTGCTTGCTGTACCGCAAGGCCGACATAGCCGTAACGGGAAGTGAAGAGCATGCCGTCTTTTTGCCCACTCGGTGTGAAAGAGCGTTGGGAATACCCACGGGGAACGATGGCGTACTTGCTCTCTAAATCGTTACCGGCCCATTCAATAGTGCGTGCCGGAACCGTTGCGCCGTTAGTGGTCTTCAAAGTGATGCCTGTACACGCCTCTGACTTTGGAATGATTAATGTCATTAACATAATGACTGTGAATAATTTTCTTGCTTTCATAACTTATGTGTTTAATGTTGTTTGCTTTTTAACAACTATTTCTTTTGTTGTGTTCAATGATAAAACTGATTTATATTTAAAATTGATGTTTTATTAATAATGTTTAAAATATATCTCTTTTTTTATTTTTGAAATGTATCCCTCTGTTTGGACAGGGGTGCCGTTTGTCCCGAGAATCCATAGGGGTAGTCCCTCACCGCCTTTTGAATATGGTGGTTGGAAATAGTTCTTATCAAGAATTGAAAAGCCGTTTCGCAAATAGAAATTAATCCTTCTTTCTGTCAACTCATCACAAATCGGCTCCGACTCAAGGAGCAATGTCTTTGGAAAAGTTGTCATTTTAAGCTCAGACAGGGCTTTCTCACCGATTTTCTTATTCCGCATCTCTGGGAAGACAGCGAGATACTCAATATAGAAAAACTCATCGAGATCCCAATAAACCAGTAATCCTGATAGCATGTCATCATTGATAATCGCGTTGAACGACATTTTTTCTGAGTGTTCTAATAGTGACATCATCTTTTCTGTATCCCTTCTTTCATTTTCTGGGAAAGAGGTCTTGAAAAGATGTATCAGCGGTTCGAAATATGGGTCTTTACAAGATTTTATCTTAAATAATGATAACATGTTTAAAATCATTAAAAAGTAGAGACACTTTATGAATGTCTCTACAATTATTATAAAAATATTATTCTATAAAGCGTCCGCGCCACTAACGATTTCAATAATCTCGTTAGTAATCGTTGTTTGCCTTGCTTTGTTGTACGAATGGTTAAGTTCTTTTAACAATTCTGTCGCATTATCTGTTGCCTTTGTCATTGATACCATTCTCGCTCCATGCTCGGATGTGAAGCTATCAAGGAGTATCTTATAGACTTGCAGTTTCAAAGATTTAGGAATCAATGAGTTAAGTATTTCTTCTTTTGAAGGTTGGAAGATATATTCTATTTCAGAAGTGCTGTTTTTAGGCTCATCAGTATTTTCTGCGACTATAGGTAGGAACTGTTCATTGACCAACAGCTGGCTGCCGGCGTTTATAAACTGATTGTAAATAAATATGATACGGTCGTATTTCTCATTTGAGAAGTCGCTCATTAGTCGTTCTGCAAAAGGAAGGATATTGTCGTACGAAAGGTTGTCGAGGAGAGAGTTCTCATTGCCAATCGTTTGTATCTTTTTGAACTTCAATGCTTCTTCCACTTTTTTGCTTATGCACAATATATCTACATTGCCTTTTTCGAGTTGAATAGGATACTCATTGTTTATGAAGCGGATTGTTTCGCGGATGACATTTCCGTTGAATATTCCGCATAATCCTTTGTTAGAAGCCACGGGGATTATGAGTATTTTCTCATTTTCGGCGTTATCTTTATGTTTTTTTGCATAAACGCTTTCCGCCGATGTCAGCAAAGAAGAAGACAGGTTCTGCATTATTTCCCTCAGCTTTGATGCGTAAGGACGCAGTGACGTTATGGCAGTCTGTGATTTACGGAGTTTGGATGCGGATACCATTTTCATTGCTGATGTTATCTGCATTGTAGAGTTCACAGAGTTGATTCTTGTTCTGACTTCTTTGAGGTTAGCCATAATATCTACTGTTTAATTATCATGGTTGAGACGACATCTTCCGCTGTTTTTCTCAACACTTCGGTGATTTCATCGTTATATTGTCCGGCTTTCAGAGCGGCCATCACATCTTTATGTGTGCTGTTCAACACATCGAGATAGTTTGTTTGGAACTCTGCGACTTGTGTTGTCTGTAATTTTCTTAAAAGGTTGTTTACGCCGCAGAAAATGATAGCGATTTCTTCTTCAACTTTAAGTGGTGAGGATTGTGGTTGGATAAGTATCTGGACATTGCGGCGGCCTTTGTCGAGAACGGCTTGTGTCGCTGGGTCGAGGTCGGAGCCGAATTTGGAGAATGCTTCCAACTCGCGGAACTGTGCTTGGTCAAGTTTAAGTGTTCCAGACACTTTCTTCATAGATTTTATCTGCGCCTTGCCGCCTACGCGGGAAACGGAGATACCGACATTGATAGCCGGTCTGATACCGGCGTTGAAGAGGCTTGTCTCAAGGAATATCTGTCCGTCAGTGATTGAGATGACGTTAGTAGGTATATATGCGGACACGTCTCCTGCCTGTGTCTCGATGATAGGTAGAGCCGTGAGTGAGCCGCCTCCTTTTACCTTGCCTTTAAGGCATTCAGGAAGGTCGTTCATCTGGGCTGCTATTTCATCGTTATTAATAATCTTTGCTGCCCTTTCGAGAAGGCGGGAGTGAAGGTAGAACACGTCACCGGGGTATGCCTCGCGTCCTGGTGGGCGGCGGAGTAGCAATGACACCTCTCTGTAAGCCACAGCCTGTTTTGACAGGTCGTCATAGATGATAAGCGCTGCTCTGCCCGTATCTCTAAAATATTCTCCAATGGCGGCACCGGCGAAAGGTGCGTAATATTGCATTGCCGCTGCGTCAGATGCTGTGGCCGCGACAACTATTGTATAAGGAAGTGCGCCGTGGTCCTCAAGGTTTTGCACTATGTTTGCGATTGTTGAGCCTTTTTGCCCAATCGCGACATATATACAATACACCGGCTCGCCCTTCTCATAGAATTCTTTCTGGTTGATGATAGTGTCAATAGCGATAGCCGTTTTCCCTGTCTGGCGGTCGCCGATGATGAGCTCACGCTGTCCTCTTCCAATAGGTATCATAGCGTCTATAGCCTTGATTCCTGTCTGAAGCGGCTCGTCAACGGGTTTGCGGAATATAACTCCGGGAGCTTTGCGCTCGAGCGGCATCTCCACTGTCTCTCCTTTTATCTCTCCTTTGCCGTCTATCGGGTTGCCAAGGGTGTCGATGACACGGCCGAGCAGTCCCTCTCCGACTTTCACTGAGGCGATGCGGTGGGTACATACAACGGTGTCACCCTCGTTGATGTTGCTGGCATCATTGAGAAGAACCACACCCACATTGTCTTCCTCGAGATTCAGCACTATTCCCATTACACCGTTCTTCTCGAACTCGACAAGCTCGCCCGCTTCAGCGTCTCTCATGCCGTAAACACGCGCAACACCGTCTCCGACATTGAGCACTGTTCCCTTGACATCTAACGACGACTTGTTTTCAAAGTTGGTCAGCTCATCAAGAAGTATCGCTGATATTTCAGCGGGTTTTATTGTTCCCATATATCTTTTTGTTTAATATCCTTTGACGTATAAGTTGTTTGTAAATGCCCTCTCCAAATTCTTTAATTTGGTTCTTATGCTGGCATCATATTGGTAATCAAGGTAATTGATAATGAAGCCGCCTATTATCCCCTTGTCAATCTTGTTGATGACCTTGATATCACCTCTCGCCTTGTCTTTGACAAAATGCAATAACTTTTGCTTTGTCTCCTCGTCAATCCCGATTGCCGTTGTTATTGTCACAATAGCTATATTTTTATGTTCTAAATATAGTTCCTTATATGACTCTAAAATATATGTTAAGATCTCAGTGCGTTTCTTCCCTATGATCATCTCTATGAACCGTAGGGAGCTGTCTGTTATTCTGCCCTGAAAAATCTTTTTTATGATATTGGTCTTGCGAACTGGAGAAACGAATGGCTCCGATAGTATGTAACGCAACTCGCGGTTTTCCTTCAGCGTGTCGGTGACAAGCTCAAGGTCGGCAAGCCCCTCATCAGCTATCTTGTTGTTGATGGCGAATTCAAGGAATGCCTTGGCATAACGGCGTACTAATAAATTGTCTTTCATACTATCTTATATTGTTATCCTCTTCTATCTCTTTGATTATCTTAGAGATGTATTCCATCTGTGCGTCGTCTTTGGAAATCTCTTTCTCAAGTATCTTCTCTGCCACCTTTATGGAAATGCTCGCTATCTCATTCTTAATGTCTGTTATCACAGCCTTGCGCTCGTTCTCTATAGTCTCTTTAGCTGTTTCAACAATTCGTTTTGTCTCCTCGGTGGCCTTTGCTTTGGCGTCTTCTATCATCTTGTCGCGGTACTGGCGCGCCTCGTTAAGCATGCTGTCCCTTTCCTCGCGTGCCTTTTGAAGAAGCACCTCGTTGTCTGCCTGCAACCTCTTCATCTCTTCATGAGTGCGTTCAGCCTGCTCAAGTGCCTCGGTGATTTTCTGCTCACGTTTCTTTAACATGTTGCCTATCACGGGGAATGCGAATTTTGCCAAGATGAAGAACACTATCGCAAATGCAAGCGTCATCCAAAATATCAAACCGAAATCAGGTGAAATTAGTTCCATATTGCTGTTATTTTTTTCCAAATTAGTCTCAGGTTACAACCAACCGTTGCAACCTGAGATGTTTCGCTTTTTAAAGTGCGATAAGCAAGCAGACGACTAATGCGAAGAATGAAACACCTTCGATGAAAGCTGCTGTGATGATCATGCTTGTCTGAATGTTACCGGCTGCCTCTGGCTGGCGTGCCATTGACTCCAATGCGCTGCTGCCGATTTTGCCGATACCCATCGCTGCACCTATTGTGGCGATACTCGCAGCTAAGCTTGCTCCTAACTTAGCAAGTGGCGCTAAATCGATAACTGCTTGAGCTACTTCTTGTAACATGACTAATAATGACATAACTATTAATTTTAATTGTTATTAAATGAGTTTGTTGTCTTTTTATATTTTAATGCCCGTGTTCCTTGCTTGCCATTCCGAAGTATAACGCTGAAAGCAAAGTGAACACGTATGCTTGGATGTATGCGACCAAAAGCTCGAGTACATCAACGAATATCGTGAATATCAACGATAAAACCGACATCGCTCCTCCTGCGGCAGCGCTGATCTCCGCCAAAACGAATATCAAGCTTATGAACCCTAATACCACTATATGTCCAGCCGTGATGTTCGCGAAAAGTCGTATCGCCAATACAAACGGCTTGGTGAAACAACCTACAAGCTCGATGATAGGCATTAACGGAACAGGTAACTTTAAGAACCACGGCACTCCCGGCGTGTTGAAAATGTCCGCGAAATATTCTTTGTTACCGAAAATGTTCGTGATGAAGAATGTGAACAATGCGAGGACAAGTGTGACGGCTATGTTCCCCGTCAGATTCGCTCCAAATGGGAAAAATGGCACCAATCCTAACAGGTTATTAATAAAGATAAAGAAAAATACTGTTATTAAATAAGGTATATAACGGTCAACATGTTTCTCGCTTATCGATTTCTTTGCGATGTCGTCACGTACAAAACATATCAGCATCTCAAATAACGACTGTAATCCTTTCGGAGCTTTTTCACCTCTCTTACGGTATTGGTTAGCAACGATGAGGAATAAAACGACTATTATTGTGCAAGAGACGAACAATCCGAAGACGTTCTTTGTGATAGATATGTCGATAGGCCGCGTTACACTGCCATCGTCATTCATTATCACTACCTTGTTCTTATATTTCCCTTCTTTCGGTATAGTGAAAGTGATGTCCTCGCCACTCTTCTTGTTTGTTGTCACGTATTGGTCATCGTGATGGAACACCTTTGATGAGAATGTGTAAAGCCTGCCATCGTTGAATATTATAATAGGTAGGTTTATCCCGATATGGCGCCCTTTCCATGTGCAGATGTGCCACTGATATGAGTCGAGGAGATGCTCGAATATCATTTCGCCTGCGTTGAACTTCTCTTTTACGGTTTCTGATTGCGCCTCATTATCAGACTGTTCGGCAAATGAAACCATCTGGAATCCAAATAGCAAACTTAATAATAATGATAGAGTTATTATGTTTTTTGTTTCTTTCATCTATTATTTTTTCATCAAAATTATGAGTATGCAATTATACAAAATAATTTTGAAAAATATTGTCTTTTTTGTTGAAAAAAAATATTCTAAACTTACAAATTATTTGATAATAATGTCTTTGTATCTGAAAATTACGTCAAATCTTTTTTTGTTGAAATAATTTAACACTTCCTGATAGGGCATCTCGGTTGCTGCTAAGAAGAAATCTCCGCCCCAAGCTCCTAATGACTTTATAGTTCCATGGAAATCGGGGAAGTTGATTTTCAACGGTCTCCTGTCAATGCAGCGACTTATTATCTCTTCATGCCTTTCTAAGAGTGAACAGAAATCTACAAATGTAGTGCCTGTCGCTAAGGTTTCCGTTATCTTGCTTATCTCTTGTATCTCCTTGGTGAAGTCTATTTCTTTGGCTCTGTCTTTGAAATTCTTTACCTCTTTGCCGGAAGACTGCTTATTTCCTTGATACACAAAGTATAGGTTGTCGATAAACGAAGGTGAGAAATTTGTTTCTTCAACACGAGTGGTGTTGTCTGCGATTTGGTAAATAATTGGTTTTAAGGCTGTTGCGCATGCGATGTCGTATCCTGAGCCACCGAAGGTCTCTTTTAGCACTTGATATGGGTTGACATCAGCCCATTGTGACAGTAGTGAGATAAGTGTGGAACTGCTGCCCAACCCCCATTGGGAATCGGCTTCAAGCCTCGTGCTGAAAGCGTAATCGTTATCCTCGCAGAGAATGTTTGGGTTTAGTGATTTCAATACTTTGAAAATGCCGCTAAGGGTCTCAGCTTTGGCAATGTCATCGGAGCAGCGCACTGAGAAGTCGTGTTTGTCAAGCATGGCGGTGAACCATAATCCTTTGGTAGTCATAGCGTCCCAGTGGATAATCCCGTTTCTGATTGGAAGGATGTCGGCCTCCATCGTTTGTCCAACTCTTAACGGCAGGGCTAAAGCCTTCGAGCCTTGTAGGACAAGGTATTCTCCCGTCAGGAGTAATTTCCCATTGGCACGATAGGTCTTCATTTTATTTCTCTCTCATGTTTTTTAAAAACTCTTCCACCGCTGAGTGAGACACGGTAATGTCTTTGAAATGCTTGTCTGCTGCTGCTTTTTCTTCCTCGGTAGCGTTGAGCGAGTTAAGTATGTTTGCGAGGTGCATTTTCATGTGACCTTGCTGTATTCCCTTGGTTATTAGGGATTTCACTGCCGCATAGTTGTTGGCGAGTCCCATTGTCGCGGCTATTGTCATAAGTTCGGGTGCGGAAGGGTTGCCGAGAATATTCAGCGATTGTTTCGCGAGTGGGTGGAGGCTTGTGAGTCCGCCGACGGTGCCGAGGGCGATGGGTACATCGAGGGTGAATGTGAAAATCCCGTCCTTGACATCGCAGCACGATAAAGACTCGTATCTCCCGTTTCTTGATGCGTAAGCGTGCCCTGCCGCCTCTGTCGCACGGAAATCGTTGCCTGTGGCAATCACAACAGCGTCAATGCCGTTATAAATGCCCTTGTTGTGCGTGGTGGCGCGGTATTCGTCAATATGCGCGATGTCAACGGCTTTTTTGAATTTCTCCGCGAACGCCTGCCCATCGAGATGTTCGTCAATATTATCGAGCTGATTTACAGGGCATTGCACCCAAACCCTCACCCTGCATTGTGGGGTGTAATTGGAAAGAATCGACATTATTATCTCGACATTTTCGTTTAACCGAACGAAATAATCCTGAAGGGTGTGCGCGAACGACTCGAGTATGCTGTTGATGAAGTTGGCGCCCATGGAGTCGCAGGTGTTGAAAGTTACCCGTAACTGATAATAGTCCTTTATTTTGTCAGTGAAGTCAACTAACTGAATGTCAATGATCCCACCACCGCGCTCTTCCATTTTTGCAGTCAGCTCTTTCGCCGAGTCCTTTAACTTCGTCTTAATGTCTGCTATGGAGTCGAAAAGCATCTGTCTGTCACCGCTATAACTGAAGTGAACTTGCCCTACTTTTTTAATATCAACGACTTCCGCATGGAATCCTCCGTGGTCGCCCCAGAATTTTGCCGCCGCCGAAGCCGCTGCCACAACACTGCTTTCCTCAATGACCATCGGAACCATGTAAATCTTGCCGTTGATAATCACGTTCGGTGACACCCCGTATGGAATATGGAAGTTGGAGATCGTGTTCTCACTGAACTCGTCAAACTGTTTCTGTTTCTCTGTGTCCGAATACCAGAACCCTTTCAACAAAGTAATAAACTCCCCCGGATTCTCAATGTATTCTGATACGGCCTTTAACTTGTCCTCTTTCAGAAGCTTTGAAAATCCTTTGATTATCTTGTCGCGTCTTCTTGGCTTTTTGTCTTCCATTACGCCTGCAAAAATACAAAATTATTATGTTGTTACTACGCTTAAATTTTTTGAGAAAAGATAAATTTGTTTTCATTTTTTTTATACTTTTACAGCGGTATTTTTTTGTATAACTATCATAATTTATTGCAAATGAAAAAATTGTTTACTTTGTTATTCACAATGATGTTGGGATTCAATGTCTTTGCTCAATGCCCTATTACTAATGCTGTTGATTTCACAGCGACCGATTGCCATGGGACAGAGATTAATTTGTTTGAAATTCTTGATGGAGGACAGTATGTGCTCATCGATTTTTTCTTTACCACTTGCGGACCTTGCAACCAAGCCTGCCCGAAAATCGTTGAGGCTTACGAGTTGCTCGGCTGCAACCAGAACGAAATTTTTTTCATGGAAATCTCCCCAAACGATAACGACGCCGCATGTCAGAGTTGGTGTGAGCTGTATGGTGTGGAATATCCTACAATAGGGAGTTCAAGTGTTGGACCCCAAATCTGTAGTGATTATGGTATTGAATATTATCCTACTTGTATAATCATCGCACCTGACCATACTATTGTTGTCAACGACATCTGGCCTATTAATGATGCTATGACAATTGTTAATATCGCTGATCCTTTTGGTATTAAGCAGCACGATTGCGACAGCGGAAGCTCACTCGTTGAGATAACCGATATCTCTACAACAACAAGCACTGTTACCGCTACATTTAATAAATCGGATGAATGCTCTTCATACTATTATATGATTAGCACCGCAGCAGAAATGGAGATGTGGGTGCAGATGATGCAGATGCCTCTTGAAACTCTTGTTATGCAATGGGGTATTAATCAAACGGAAACGACGACTTATACATGGACGGATATGGTCCCTGACACTGAGTACACTATTTATGTGCTACCTATGGTGGGTGATGAAATGCAGGAACTTGTGACAGCATTGGCTACTACAGCCCAACAAGGTGGCTCGGGTACTTCCGTCGTGGCTCTTGAGGCTCTAGAGATCACCTCTTCTTCTGTAAGAATGATCGCTACTCCGAACGAAGAGACATCAGTTTATTTCTATGGCCTTATCACAGTAGATTATTTTAATGAAATAGGTGAGGAACAAGCTGTTGAAATAATCCGTGGGAATGGCTACCCTCTTTATGGTATTGATGATTGGATGTGGTCAGGATTAGATGAGGCTACAGAATATTACGCTGTCTCTTCAGGTCAAAACTCAGCCGGAGAATGGGGCGAGACAACAATTATCTCATTCGTGACACTTGCCGACGGCATAGATGATAACAACCTAATCGGATTGACAATTTCTCCAAACCCTGCCGATGGATATGTGAAAGTCGCGGGAGAAAATATTAATAATGTGAAGATAATTAATATGGTAGGACAAATTGTTTACAACAGAGATGTTGAAGGTGTAGAGACAATAATCTCTACGGAAGATTTTGAGTCAGGTATCTATTTCGTGACTATTAATGGCTTAGTAACAAAGAAACTTGTTGTTAGATAATATATTAACCTAATAATGTAATATGAAAAAAGTATTTTTGTTATTAACGATGGTTCTTGGAATCATGTTAGTTCAAGCACAAGTGGGTGTCAAAGTAACTACTGATGCCCAGCAAGGAAGTAATTACCAGTTCGGTATGAACGTTGTTTCACCAAAAGCCGCCGCAGGTGTTTCTGGCGACGCTGTTGTAGTATGGAACATTTCTGAAGAGTATGCTATCGGAGGTGAGATTTATATCTCCGATGAGATTGACGGCAATCGCAGAACAGTCAACAATTGGACGCTAAACGACAGCCGTATTGAAACATACTTGAATGAAAGCCAAGATGTTGTGTGGGATTTTGAGACAAATTATGCTTTCACTTCTCTTTTCGCAAGTAAGGATTGTGAATTAATTCTAATCGTTGATAATCCTAACCTTATCGCACTTAACGGTGATGGTGAGGTCCTTAATGATTTAGTGATAAATGATAACAGTGTTAAAGTAGCTGTCCGCCCTGACGGAATAGGTTATTATGTGTCAATAGTTAATTCCAGTGGTAATACGGATGTGAGTTATTATAAAAAGGAGTCAACAACGGCTGAATGGACTATCACTATTGACGGCAGGGCTGTCGCTATGAACGTTTCGGAAACTAACAATAGACTTTTAGTTGGTGTGTCAAGCTCTAACACAATCTATGTTATAGATGGTGAGGAAGGTGATATTATTCAAGATGATATTTATTACTACAATAATTCACCTACACAGTCGCCGGCAATCAGTGCTAATGGAGATTATATCGCTTTTGCTGATTTCTCCGGAAAAGGCACTTTGATGAAATGGAATGGCGAGAGATATGATGAGGTGTGGTCGGCAAGTTTGTCGCGCTCTGGTGAGTCAAGCACATGGGGAGCTGCCCAAGCTATCTCTCCTGACGGTAAATATGTCGCTTTCGGAACCCTCGGATTCATTAGCTCCGGCTATCAAGGTACTATTTTCTTGTTCAACAATTATTCTTCAACACCTGAATGGATTTATACCGACTGTGGTGATGAGGTGAAATACATTTCTTTTAACGGAGATGGAACCTTGTTTGCCTGCGCCGGAATGGGTGCTATGGATAACAGTACTTCGGACCTGTGGATTTTCCGCCCTCAGAGTGACAATCCTTATATGGAACTTAACACTCCTGGCTCAATGAATGTTTGCTCTTTCTCTCCTGACGGAAAATATGTCACTGTAACAGGCAAGGCTGTGCATGACCGTGATATGGGCTGGGGCGGAAACGCTTATCTCATTAATACTGCTGTCGCTACCGTCGGAACTCTCTCTGGAACTACTGACGTAATAAACGGTCTTGTCACCATCAATGAACTTGACGATTATTATGTTCGCACAAATAATGACGGTACATTCTCAATGAGTTATATTCCTGAAGGTGTCTATTCTGTTACAATCACTTGTGTTGGATATGAGCCTCTTACACTTCAAGATGTCGTTATTAACGGTGGCGAGACTACAATTATTAATGCTGACCTCAATTCTTTAGGCTCTCCTGTGACGAATCTTTACGCAACGCAAAACGAATCTCCGACAACAGTTAACCTTGTGTGGAATGAATATGAAGGCGAGTGTCAAGGATATGCGGTTTATCGTAAAGAATCTTTCGATGCTCCATTCGAACAACCGTTAGGCACTACTTACGAGGTCGGATTCTCTGATAATACCGCAATCCCAACACACGAATATTTCTACGCGGTTACTGCAATCATCGATGAAGATGCTCAAACACCTTTCTCAAACATTTCAATGGGCTGTGCCTCAACAACATTCCTTGTTACAGAGGCTGATGCTTACGAAGGAACGGCTCCTACTATCGATGGCCAGAAGGGCGCCGACGAATGGAACGATGCTTTCATTTTCGACATCTCTGATTTCACCGGTAAGACAAACGAGATTGAACCGGCCGGCTCTGTCCTCGCTTATGTCAAGATGAATGGTGGAAAACTCTATTTCGCCGTCGAAGTGTTTACAGATGAGACACTTAACGCTAACGACTGCGTCGCTTTGTATTGGGACGATAACTGCGACAGGCAATATCCTGTTAAAAACGAGACCAATCCTGATGATAGCGAAGGAAACTTCTGGATGAAATATACCGGCAGTGGCACCTCAATGACCTACCGCCCTTTGTATGACGGTGGTAGCGTAGGTACTACAATAGATGTCCCAGACGCTGAACTTGAGTTTGGAATGGTCGATGGACATGTCTTTGTTGAGTTCTCTTTTGTTATTGGAAATGAGACATATAACATCACTCCTGTTAACAACAGAAGTGGAATGTATATGTATTATAGGAGTGAAGGCTCCGACTATATGGCATATTGGCCATACAATAATAAGGACACGTTTAATCCTATCGATTATAACACTGTGGTTTTCAATGTTGAACATGTCGCACCGGAAGCCCCGCAGAATCTCCGTGTTGACCTTGGATATTCGGAGTTTTTCGCAACACTATTATGGGATGCCGTCGAATGTAACAATTTTGACCATTATGCAGTGAATATCAATGGCGAAGATGTGAACTGCTACGGCACTTCACTTTTGTTCGCTTATGAACCGAATACAACGTATAACATTTATATCAAGACAATAGACCACTCTGGCTTGCAATCGCCTGCATCTGAGACGCTTACATTCACAACGGGCGCTATGTCGATGCACGAGACCGACGCTAATCTGTTTGAACTCTATCCAAACCCAGCTGATTCTAAAGTCATAATTGCTGGCACGGAAATTAACTTTGTCGAGGTTATAAATGTTTCCGGACAGATTGTTGGAAGATACAATGTTGTAAATAATGTGGTCATTATTTCTACAGAGAATCTTGAACCTGGTGTCTATTTTGTGATTATTAATGGTAATACAACAAAGAAACTTATTGTAAGATAATGTTTTAAAAGTTGAAGGGGCTTATGCCCCTTCAACTTTTTTTATTTATAAAATTATATGAGAAAGATTATATCTTCTTTGATAATTTTCACATTTTTCTTTTCGCAAACATTGTCCGCTCAACAATATGAGGACTTTGAGTCTGGCGGTTTTACTCAAAATGAATGGAATAACTCTTCCGAACACCCTTGGATTATTTCGGATAACAATCCATACGAAGGCTTGTTTTCTATGAAGTCGGGCGACTTTGAGGGGGCAGGCACATCATCGATAGAGATTACTGTCAATGTTCCGAATGATGGAATAATGAGTTTCTATCATAGGATTTCATGTGGAGACGGCTATTATTATGGTTACGACTATGGGCAGTTTTTTATCGATGGTGAGTTTAAATGTATGATTTACGGAGTGAAAGACTGGGAAATGAAACAGTACAATATTTCGGCAGGAGAGCATACATATCAGTGGGTTTATAACAGAATGGGTGATGAGGCTATGTATGAGGATTCATACTATGTTGACAATGTCACGCTTTTTGCTGATGAACCTGCTTTTGAAGGTGGTTGGATTTATTATGGCGATGACAATCCGGTTCTGCAACTTGGTCATGTTGATGAGACAATTGATTTTGGAGTGACGTTCCCGAACACTTCGGCTTATGAGGGTTTCACAATGACAAGGATGTCGTTCTATTGCATCTTAGAGGATTCTTTCACAATGAATATTTATCTTGGCGGTGTTGATAGTCCGGAGACATTGGTTCATTCTCAGAGTTTTGAGACTGACAAGGTTGAGACGTTTTTCGAAGTCGCCCTCGATAATCCTGTCACTGTCGATGGGACGCAACCGTTATGGGTTACAATATCTTATAGTGGGACTGAGGATTGCTGTGCATGTTGCACCTATTGCGGTGACCCCTCAAGCTGTATGATTAGTGCAGGCGGTGGCGAATGGCAATCGCTCGCCTCCTATGGTATGTTCTTTACGATTATGGTGAGAGCCTATCTCGAAGATTTGAATGGGAACGAGCTCGTTATTGATAACTCAGACGTAACAATTTTCCCAAATCCGGCATCTGATTGTCTTAGAATTGAAAGCGAAGACTTACATTCTATTGTGATGACTAATGTTAATGGTCAAGTGGTGTTTGAAAATCAATGCGCTAATAATAATGTCGTGATAAATACTGAAGGTTTTGAAGACGGTATTTATTTTATTAAGATAAATGGTGTGTTTACAAGAAAAGTTGTCATTGCGAGATAATATTTGTCATTACAGATAAAGATTTGATATTCCTTCAAATTAGCCGTTGGGTGTTTGGAGGAATTTTTTTTGCAAGAAATAATGTTGTTATTTGTTAAAAACTGATTGGGTGTGGATTGTTAAAAAGTGACAAGTATTCTTGTTTGATGATATGTTAGCGGCAAAGATACATTTCTTATGAGCTGGGTTACATAAAAAGGTGAAAATCTGAGTTTAATATATAAGTGGTTTTAAGAAGTATTAAAAAACGAATCCGGCGGCCGTGTCACGGCCGCCGGATTATTGATTATCTTGTTTTTCAGAGAATTACATCATTCCTGGCATTCCACCACCCATTGCAGGCATCTGTGGTGCAGGGTTCTCCTCTTTATGGTTAGAGATAACGCATTCTGTTGTCAACAACATGCCTGCGATAGATGCTGCATTCTCAAGAGCGACTCTTGAAACTTTGACTGGGTCGATAACACCTGTTTTAAGCATGTTTTCGTATGTCTCTGTACGAGCGTTGAAGCCGAAATCTCCTGTTCCTTCTTTAACTTTGTTTACGACTACAGAACCTTCGAGACCTGCGTTCTCAACAATCTGACGTAATGGCTCTTCCAAAGCACGTTTGATGATGCAGATACCTGTTGTCTCATCTTCATTCTCGCCTTTCATGTTTTCCAACGAGTTGATAGCACGAACAAATCCAACACCTCCGCCAGGGATTATACCCTCTTCAATTGCTGCACGTGTTGCGTTCAATGCGTCTTCAACGCGGTCTTTCTTCTCTTTCATCTCAACTTCTGATGCCGCACCAACGTGGATGACTGCTACTCCACCTGCAATCTTTGCAAGTCTTTCCTGAAGCTTCTCGCGGTCATAGTCAGATGTTGTTGTTGCAATCTGAGCTTTGATTTGTGATGTACGTGCTTGGATAGCATCTTTGTCGCCTTGTCCGTTGACGATTGTTGTGTTGTCTTTAGTGATAGTAATCTTGTCGCAAGTGCCAAGCTCAGCCAAAGTAGTATCTTCAAGACGATACCCTTTCTCCTCGCTTATGACTGTACCGCCTGTGAGTATAGCGATGTCTTCAAGCATTTCTTTTCTTCTGTCGCCGAAACCAGGAGCTTTAACTGCAACAACCTTCAATGAGCCACGTAAACGGTTGACTACCAATGTTGCAAGTGCTTCGCTGTCAATGTCTTCAGCAATAATCAACAATGCACGGCCTGTCTGGAGTGTCTTTTCAAGAACAGGAAGAAGGTCTTTCATCACGCTGACTTTCTTGTCATAGATAAGAATGAATGGGTTGTCATATACAGCCTCCATTTTTTCTGTATCTGTAACGAAATAAGGTGATATGTAGCCGCGGTCGAACTGCATACCTTCAACGACGTCAACGTATGTCTCTATACCTTTTGAGTCTTCAACGGTGATAACACCTTCTTTCTTAACCTTGTTCATTGCATCGGCGATGAGAGTGCCTATTGTAGCGTCGTTATTGGCAGATACTGTTGCAACTTGTTGAATCTTCTCAACATTCTCGCCAACCTGTTCTGACTGTTCTTTCAATGAGTTGACGACTTTTGCTACAGCTTTGTCGATACCGCGTTTCAAATCCATTGGATTTGCGCCTGCGATGACGTTTTTCAGGCCTGTAGATACGATCACCTGTGCGAGTACTGTCGCTGTTGTAGTACCGTCACCGGCTTGGTCGTTCGTCTTTGATGCCACTTCTTTAACGAGTTGTGCGCCCATGTTCTCGATAGGGTCAGCCAATTCTATCTCTTTTGCTACAGATACACCGTCCTTTGTGATGTGTGGAGCACCGTATGATTTCTCAATGATTACGTTACGACCTTTAGGACCGAGGGTGACTTTTACTGCGTTTGCTAATGCATCGACGCCTTTCTTCAGACCGTCGCGTGCGTCAAGATTGAATAATATGTCTTTTGCCATGGTTTTTTCTTTTTAAAGTTAAATTGTTGTGTCTTAATAAATTAGATGATAGCAATAATGTCGTTCTCGCGCATAATCAAATAATCCTTGCCATCAAAATGGAATTCAGTGCCTGCATACTTGCCATATATGACTGTGTCACCGATTTTTACTGACATCTGTACGTCTTTTGTTCCAGGACCTACAGCTACAACGGTACCTTTCTGTGGTTTCTCTTTTGCAGTGTCTGGAATGATGATTCCACTTGCAGTCTTCTGTTCTGCTACAGCCGGTTCGATAACAACACGGTCTGCCAATGGTTTAATAGTTAATTGTGTCATGATATTATATTTTAATTAATTGTTCAAAAAATTTTCGCCAACCGATTAACAAATACTATTCCAAAAGGTTTGGTCTGACAAATTAAAAAAAAATGTCAGAATGAGTGACATTCTGACATTTCATTGTCTCTTGTGAAATATCTTATTCTGCAGCTTCTGTTGTAATTGGTGTCTCTACAGTGTTTTGAATTTCACTGCGTAACTGTGTGTCAATTCTGCCTGCTCCTTGAACACCGTTCTTTGGAATTGCTATACTTGATGCAAGACAGAACACAACTAATAATATAGCAAGTGTCCATGTCGTCTTCTCAAGAAAGTCGGTAGTCTTGCGGACACCAAGAATCTGATTCTGTGATGAGAAGTTAGATGCCAATCCTCCGCCTTTTGAATTTTGAACCAAAACGACTAACATCATCAAAAAACTAACGATGAGGATTAATACTGAAATTGTTACGTACATTGTCTTAAATATTAATTGTTTAACTTATTTTTTAGCATATTAATCTGACCTGCAAAATAAATACTTTTTTCTGGATATTTCAAGGATAATTTTTGATAAATTGAAATTGCTTTCTCATAATATCCTTGCTTATCGTAAATCTTTGCTAATGTTTCACTTATAATATTCTCCTGGTCAACGATCGACTCTTGTGCGGCTGAAATGGGGTTGAAAAATTCTTGCTTAGGACGTGAAATTGATGGGTTTTCACTAATAAATTTATCAATAATTTCCGCTTTTGACATTTTTTTTGCGGGTTTTTCGTTGCGTTTCTTTTCTTTCTCAAGTTGCGCAATCTTTTCCTCGATTATTGACATTAACTCATCAAGGGTCTTCTTTTTTTGCTGAATCAGCTCCACATCTTTGTTAAGTATCTCTGATGATTTGCTAAGGTCTATCTCTGGGATAAGAAGTGTTCTCTCTGGGATAATGTTTGGTTCCGTAACAGTATGATATTCATCAGGTAACATCGTACATAATTTTCGGAGTGTATTTCTGTTAGGCACTATTGCCGCGGCCGAACCGAGTTGTGATGTGGCTTTTTCATTTGATGTCCTTTTCATTCCAACAGCAAGCAATACATGTGCCGCTGTAAAGAATGGATATTTGCGCACAATAATCTCAAGCTCACTAACATCTTGATCGTTAATGGCTTCGGGATGCTCCAATAGTGTTCTTAGTCTCTGCTCTTCCAAATCTTATCTTTTTAGTTGATTACCAATTTACAACTGCTTTATTGAAAATATCCTCACATAATTTCTCACAAATTGTCTCGATAAGAGTCTCTTGAACCGAATTCAAATCCATGTTGCTTGGATAATCCTCATATTGGGAGAATTTCTGCTCAAAATTCTTATTCTCATCATATTTGTTGAAGAACCTAACATTAACAGTGATTGTCAATCTGTTGAGGGCAGCAGTCTGGTTCCCTGTAATAGCTGTAGGGGCAGTCGAATAACCAACTATCTCGCCTTCAATAGCGAGGTCTCCGTTTTGTGAAACCTCGTTTAGGGTCGTCTGGTTCATAAAATAGTCGCGCAAAGTGTTTGTGATAGTGGAGCTTAACATCGGTTGCACGAGGTCGGCATTGTTAGGGAAATACTGCACTGAAACGGTCTTCGCCTCAGCCGGAATGCTTGCTCCGGTGAACGAATAAATCCCACATGAGTATAACACAAATGCGGAAAATATTATTAATAAGGTGTTTAAGTGCTTGATCATTATATATTAATATCGTATTCTTTTATTTTTCTATATAAAGTCCTCTCGCTGATACCGAGTTCATTCGCAGCGTCCTTGCGTTTGCCATTGTGTTTTCTCAACGCTTTTACTATAGTGTCCTTTTCTTTCTCCTGAAGCGATAGCGAATTTGTCATAATCTCATCTGTGACGAACTCCGCCTCAGCATCTTGTGTGGTATTGCTTTCAATAATGTTCTTGTCATCATCGAAATTCCAATTGTTTGGCCTGTATGATAAAGGCGTGATTTGCTGCTGTGGCTGTATAGGTGTTGTTTGAACTATACTGTTAGCGGTCATATCGTCAACTATTTTTCGTAGTTCGGCAATGTCTTTCCTCATGTCGAACAACACTTTATAGAGAATGTCCCGTTCTGATATGGAGTCGGCTTTGCTCTCGTCATTAAACAATGTTGGGAGTGATGTCTGGTTCGGTAAATATCTTAACAGAACATCAGGAGTGACAAGTCTCTCTCTTTCAATGATTGAGATTTGGTCTGTAACATTTTTCAGTTGGCGTATGTTACCGTTCCATCTGTAACTCTCAAGCATCGCTAATGCTTCTGGTGTCAGCTGGATAGGAGGGATGCGGTTTTTCTCTGAGAAGTCGGAAGCGAATTTTCTGAAAAGAAGTTTGATATCGTCTTTCCTGTCTCTCAATGGAGGTATATGGATTGGCACGGTGTTGAGACGGTAATAAAGGTCTTCGCGGAAGCGTCCTTTCGTTATCGCCTCGGGAATGTTAACGTTGGTTGCGGCAACCACACGCACATTGGTTTTCTGAATCTTAGAAGAGCCGACTTTTATAAACTCACCGTTTTCTAATACTCTTAGAAGTCGGGCCTGTGTCGCCATTGGCAACTCACCAACCTCATCAAGGAATAAAGTGCCTTCGTTTGCGACCTCGAAATATCCTTTTCTGGCTTCATAAGCACCTGTAAATGAACCTTTCTCATGACCGAACAACTCTGAGTCGATGGTGCCTTCAGGTATTGCACCGCAGTTTATGGCGAAATATGGACCGTGTTTGCGGCTGCTGTTTTGATGTATTATCTGGGGAAATACGTCCTTACCAGTGCCGCTTTCCCCATTAATAAACACCGTGAGGTCAGTAGCCGCAACCTGAACCGCTACCTCAATGGCGCGGTTTAGGTTGGGGTCATTGCCGATTATGCCAAATCGTTGTTTTATCGACTGAATGTCCATTATCTTAATGTTGCGTTAAGTTGTTGCTCAATCGAAGACTGTATCTTAGCCATAGTCTTCTCTATCACCTTGTCAGTCAAAGTCTTCTGTGTGTCTTGTAAAATAAAGCTTATCGCATACTGCTTCTTGCCTGCCGGAATCTTATCGCCTTCATAAATATCAAACAGGCTGACTGATTTGAGAATGTTCTTGTCTGCTGATAATGCCACTTTCTTGATTTGCTCGAAGGTGATTCCTTTATCTAATACAAGCGCAAGGTCGCGACGTACACTCGGGAACTTAGGTAATGCACGGAAACTGATAGTATTCAAATTCTTGATAATCTTCATAATGGCGTCCCAGTCCAATGTAGCATGGAAGACATCTTTCTTAATATCGAATATTTTCAATGTCTTCTGGCTAAGTTTGCCTAATGTCGCAATGTCGTTGCCGTTGACAGAGTAAACAATTGAATAATCGTAATGCTGAGCATCGCCCTCTCTCATCTGTATCTCCTCAGTGTTGATTCCGAGTTTGTGTATCACGCCTATAACGTATCTCTTTAAATCATAGAAGGTTATGCTTCTTGGTTTCTCGTTCCACGACTCTTCTTTGTCGTTTCCAGTGAGGAGCATGTCGAGACGGAAGTTCTCGCTGTATGGATTGAGTGGCTTCTCCTCTGTCTGAGTATTCTCTTTATTGAAAGTGTATGTGTTGCCAAACTCGAAGAACTTCATGTTTGACCTCTTGAAGTTCTGGTTTCTTGCGATGCTTTCGAGTCCGCCGAACATCAAAGACTGTCTCATCACGTCTAAATCGCTGCTTAAAGGATTGAGAATCTTGATGTTTTTCTCTTCGTTAAAACTTTCAAGCTCTCTTGTGTATGCCGATTTTGTAAGAGAGTTATTCATGATTTCATTGAATCCGTTCGCAGCGAGCATGATAGAAATATGTTCTTGAAGTTTCTCCGCGTCCGGTTTGTTGTTCACGTTAAGGCTTGCGTTTATTTTTGAAGGTATTGCTATATTGTCGTAGCCATATATACGTAGAATCTCTTCCACAAGGTCGGCCGGACGATAGACATCAACTTTACATGTCGGGACATCGACTGTCACATACTCGTCGGTGCGTTCCACCACTTTGCATTCAAGGTCTGAAAGGATATTGACAGCAGTGTCTTTCTCTATTTCCTGACCGGCTATCTTGTTGAGGTAGTCGAATTTAAGTACCACCCTTGTAGGAGTGAAGTCAGCATTGACAACGTCTTTTATCTCTGATGAGATTGTACCGCCGGCGAGTTCTTTCACAAGCAAAGCGGCGCGTTTGAGTGCATAAATTGTGACGTTAGGGTCGCAACCACGTTCATAGCGGAAACTTGCGTCAGTCTGAAGTGCGTGCCGTCGTGCCGTCTTGCGGATAGATGTAGGATTGAAGTAGGCACTCTCGATGAAGATGTTGGTTGTTGTTTCTGTGACACCTGACTCAAGTCCGCCGAAAACTCCCGCTATGCACATAGGCTCCTCGCTGTTGCAAATCATAAGGTCTTCATCGGTGATTTTACGCTCTACTCCGTCTAAAGTAGTGAACATCGTATCTTTGTCTATACATTTGACAATAACTTTGTTACCTTTGATTTTGTCGGCATCGAAGATATGTAGTGGCTGTCCAACCTCCATCAAAACAAAATTCGATATGTCAACAATGTTGTTGATTGACCTGAGACCGGCTGCTTCAAGGCGATGTCTGAGCCACGCTGGCGACTGCCCGACTTTTATGCCGCTGACGGTGACACCTGAGTAACGCGGACATCTGTCGGTGTCTTCTACAACCACCTCTATATTATTATCTGTGTTATCTGTCTTATAATCATCAACAGAAGGCTTGATAATCTTATACTCGCGAGTGTTGTTCTTGTGGTTTAATGCTGCCACAATATCGCGGTCGCAGCCGATATGTGATGTGGCGTCAGAGCGGTTTGCCGTCAACCCAATCTCATAAGTGAAATCTTCCTCTACTGGAAAATAGAAGGATGCTGGCTTCCCGACCTCATAATCGTCTGGTAACACCATGATACCATCGTGTGACTCTCCAAGCTGAAGCTCGTCTTCTGCGCATATCATGCCTTCTGACACCTCGCCGCGTATCTTCCCTTTCTTAATAGTGAACGATTCTTCTCCTTTCCATAACTCGCAACCTATTGTTGCTACCAAAACTTTCTGCCCGGTAGCGACATTAGGCGCACCGCAAACTATATGTAACGGCTCCTCGTTACCGACATCTACCGTAGTGATATGAAGATGGTCTGAGTTAGGATGTTCGACGCATGTGAGCACTTTCCCAACTACAACGCCTTTTAATCCGCCTTTTACTGATTCATAACGTGTGATGTCTTCAACTTCAAGACCTGTCCCGGTCAGCGTTTTTCCAAGCTCTTCAGCGGGTAACTCGCACTGAATGTATTGCTTAAGCCAATTGTATGATATTTTCATCTTATAAGTATTTTTCGTTACGAATTATTATTACTCTCCTGAGCAATAGATAATCTGTTATAAATATTGCTTGCAAAAATAATATTTTATGACAAAATGTCAGTTAAAAATTATTATTTTTTTTATATGAAATTGTCACCTTGCCTAATGGAGTGATAATCTCCGTGCTTATAGTGCCTGAATCATATTCAATGCGGGTGATGTGTGTGTCCGGCTCAAGGTTTATGGTTCCGTTTTCGTCTAACTTATACTTGTAATCGGCGTTGATATTTCCCATATTAATATGTACTATACTGTCGTTCCTGAATGTAAGCGTGTTTTGTTTCTCAAGGATCCCGGCCTGATGTATCATCTCCGGTGTGTTCCTTTTCTCATCGAAATCAAAAGAAATCTTATCTACAGTCCATGTCCCAATGATTTCTGATTGTTTGGTGCATGCTGCCAGTGTCAGGAGTATGGATAATACTAATAAGAAATACCTCATTTTGAGAAAAAAAGAGTTAAAAGTAATCCTGTTTTATCTCCATGGAATCTTTTAGGATAACTTTTAACTCTCTTTACAAGAATTAGAATATTCCAGGGATGCGAATCCATTCGCGTTCTTCAGCGCAAGTGGCTTCAACTTCCTCTACTGTCTTTGGAATTGGACGGCCGAGAACTCTGTTGCCGTCTTCTGTGATTAACAGGTCGTCTTCAATACGTATTCCACCGAAGTCCTTGAATGTCTCGACTTTATCGTAATTGATGAAGTCCTTGTGTTTGCCCTGTGCTTTCCAAATATCGATTAAGGTTGGAATGAAATAGAGACCCGGCTCGTCCGTTACTACGAAACCTGGTTTGAGGACTTTGCCGCAACGTAAGCAGCTGAATCCTTCTTGTGTGGAGCGTGGTGTCTCTTTGTCGTAACCTACGTTAATTTCGCCAAGTCCTTCCATATCATGGACATCCATTCCGAGCATGTGACCTAAGCCGTGAGGCTGGAACAGATAGTGGGCTCCTGCTGCGAGAGCATCGTCAACGTTACCTTTCATAAGACCGATGCCTTTGAGACCCTCGATAAGGGTGCGTGCGGATAACTTGTGCATCTCCATGTATCTTATGTTTGGTCGTGTGTTCTTTACAACCTCCATATTGGCTTTAAGCACTATCTCATAGATATCGCGCTGGCGTGAGTTGAACTTTCCTCCAACAGGTGTGGTCCTTGTGAAGTCGCTCGCGAGATAGTTCTCAGTCTCGGCACCGCAGTCACATACCATCATCCTTCCTTCTTGAAGTATATTGCCGTGGTTGTGGTTGTGCAATGTCTGGCCGTCCATACTTACGATATTTGGGAATGATACCAACCCGCCGCGTGCTATTGCGATTCCTTCTATTGTACCGCTAATCTCCTGCTCGATGACACCCGGCTTGCACATTTTCATTGCTGTGGTGTGCATGTAATATGCTGTAAGTGCGGCTCTCTCCATCTCATCTATCTCAAGCTGGCTCTTTACCTCGCGCAAACTGACGATGGCTTCTATCAAGAGCTGGCTCACATAGTTCTTCACCTCGCATGTGCAGATGTCAAGATAATTGGCAATCTTGATTGTCATGTCGCCGCGGTATGTTGGAGTGATGTGTATCGCGCGTCCCTTCTCCTTCGCAGCCTGAATGTACTCCGGAAAACTGTTGATGTCCCTGCAATCCTTGATTCCGATAGTGTCGCCTTGCTCTGGCAATGATTTTAATGGACCGCACCAGATGATGTCGTCAATAGTGACTTCTTTTCCAAACAAAATCTCTTCTCCACTCTCAAAGTCGATTACTCCAATCAAATCAGGATGGTTCAGACCAAAGAAGTATGAGAAATTGCTGTCTTGACGATAATGATAGGTGTTGTCAGGATAATTCATTGATGCTTCATCGTTGGCAACGAAAAATGCGATGCCTTTATTCATCAATTTTTTTAGTGCTGCTCTGTGTCCAGCATAAACTTCTTTTGCAAACATAGTATTTCTTTTTTGTTGTTTCAAATAAATTACTGCGCAAATTTAATACAAAATTTGTAGAAATAGTTTGTTTTTTTTGTAAAATTTTATACACATTCTTGCCTGTTTTGGGTCCATAGGTTTTTATTTATTGCCTTAAATGTGAAAAAAAAAGATAGACACACAATCATGTGTCTATCCTATTATTGATTAACGATTTGATACTCAATGGTTTTACATAAAGATGTATCTTAATACGAAAAGAATAAAGAGAATCCACATTGTGATGCTGATTTTCTTGAAATATTCTTTTTTGAAAATACCGCAGATGGCGTTCAGCGCGACGTATGAGATCATACCGAGCATGATTCCGTCAGAGATGCTGTATGCGAGAGGCATAAGCAGCGCCGTGATGAATGCAGGTATTGATTCTGAATAGTTTTCCCATTCGATATTCTTCAATGGAGCTGCCATCATGACACCGACAATGCAGAGTACGGGACCTGTTGCGGCGTTAGGAATGGCGAGGAACAACGGTGAGAAGAATAATGCTATAACGAATCCCAAAGCGATGACGAATGATGTGAGTCCTGAACGTCCGCCTTCCGAAACTCCGGCCGCACTTTCGATGTATGTTGTCGTTGTTGAGGTTCCAAGGCAGGCTCCTGCTGTGGTAGCTACTGCGTCAGCCATCAATATCTTGCTGATGCCGTCGATGTGACCGTCTTTGTCAACCATGTTCGCCTTAACTGATACGCCTACAACGGTGCCGATGGTGTCGAACATATCAATGAATAAGAATGTTAGGACAACGATAAGCATATCCCATGATAAGATTCTGCTCCACTCGAACTGGCAGAAAATAGGCTTGATCGAAGGCACTGAGGAGACAATTCCGTTGAATTGAGTCACTCCCATTGGAATGCCGATGAATGTTGTCGCAAGAATACCTATTAATAATCCTCCTTTGACTTTCAAAATGACGAGAGCAGAGGTGATTACGAAACCGATAATGGTGAGAATAGATGATGTTGTGCTGAGGTTTCCAAGAGCAACGTCTGTCGCAGGGTCGTCAACGATGATACCGGCGTTTCTCAAACCTATGAATGCGATGTATAAGCCGATACCCGCACCGATAGCGTTCTTTAAAGTCGTTGGGATAGCGTTGACAATGGCTTCCCGTATATTAGTGATTGTCAGTAAGATAAATATGATACCCTCGATAAGGATCGCTGTCAGGGCAAATTGCCATGAATATCCCATCCCGAGGCAGACGGTGAATACGAAGAAAGCGTTAAGACCCATTCCAGGTGCAAGTCCGAAAGGCTTTTTGGCATAGAAGGACATCACAAGTGTACCGATGATGGCCGCAAGGGCTGTGGCCGTGAACACAGCGTTGGTGGGCATGCCCTTATCCGCAAGAGCACTGAAAATGTTTGGGTTGACAGCGAGTATGTATGCCATTGTTAAGAATGTCGTGATACCCGCAACAATCTCAGTCTTGACACTCATTGTCTTTTTGTTGAATCCGAATAATTTGTTTAGCATAATATATGTGTTTTGCTGTTGATAAAAAATTAAGGGATAAGTAAGAGGAATAGATTTTTGCATCTATCCCTCAATTATTAGAAATTCCATTTAATACCTAAGCATGGGTTGACATGCCAGCCTTTTGTGAGGTTGCCCGTGAAGTTGCAAGCTATCTCGACCTCGCCTCCGATGTTGAGGTTGTCGCATCCGAAATGACGTCCGATGTTGTACCAAAGCTGAGGCTCGGTGATGAAAACGCCTGTTGTCTCGGCAGAAACAAGGTCCTGCTCCCAATGGACATTCTCCCACCAGAAATCTGCAAAGCCTGAGAATGTGAGGCCTTTGGCTCCGAACAAGTCGTTGCAACCCCAGACTATGGTGAACTGCATAGGAACGTCTTGGTCTTTCTGCGCGATGGTTTTATAGAGAACCTCAAATGTCAAGGTGTATCTGAAGTCTGATGAATGGAGGAAATACTCAGCACCGAAGAGCCAGCAGTTGTTGATGCCGTAGCCGAAGATGCCAGGGACAACGCCGAGACCGCCATTATATTCAACGTGTGCGCTTAATGCACCGAGTTTGCTGTTTTGCCAGAAGTTTAATGAACGTGCTATCTCTGCGTATGCGCCTATAGGTGCGCTGTTGTCAATGCCATCTTTGTGCTGGAACTTCCCGTCATGTGTGATATCGACAAAGAAGAATGTGCTTCCCCAATTGTCTCCCTTGAACATCTCAAGTGTGGTGGTGATGTTCTGACGGTCTTTCCCAAAATCATACATTACTTGAATGTTTGTCTGTGCCTTTGCAAAGATTGTAGCAGCAAAGAATACTGCAAAGAATAGTAAGTTTTTTTTCATCTTTTAAAAATTAAAGTTGTTAATATTATTTTGATATTTGTTCGATTTCTATTGCTAAATCGCCGAAAAGATTCTCAGGCTCATTCTCTGTCACAAGAATATCGTCCTCAAGTCGGATGCCTATGCCTTCCTCTCTGATGTAAATTCCTGGCTCGCATGTGATAACCATCCCAGGGCGGAAGGGTTCATACTTGTCAAGATTGTCGTGACAGTCGAGACCGACATGATGGGCGACACCGTGCATGAGGTATTTGGTGTAAAGCGGGTTGTTCGCATCTTGGTTCTTGACATCTTCTTCAGTGAAAAGACCCAGTTTTATCATCTCTTTCTCCATGAGCCTGTATGTGGAGCGGTTTATTTGGTCAATGGTGCTCCCAACAGTATAAAGCTTGGTTATCTCTTTCTTCACTCTTAAAACAGCCTCGTAACATTCTTTCTGACGTGGCGTGAACGTGCCGTTTATCGGAATGGTCCTGCTTAAATCTGATGCGTAGTTGAGATATTCACAACCCATGTCTAATAGCAGCATCTCATTGTCATTCAATATACTGTTGTTCTTTGAATAGTGCAGACAGCATGCGTTCCTGCCTCCGGCGATGATTGGCTGGAATGCGTGGCCGTTGGCGTTGTTCGTCTTGAAAACGTATTCCATCTCTGCCTGCATCTCGTACTCGCTGCGCCCCGGCCTTACAGTGTCTTTGATGTGTAAAAAAGCCTTGCCTGTAATCTCGCATGCTTTCCTCATCACTGCAAGCTCCTCCTCCGACTTTATCTTTCGCAAATTATTCAGTATAGGTGCAGAACGCTCGAAGGTGTGAAGCGGATACTCGTTCATTATTTTTCTTGCAAAACGTTGTTGGATGGTGACAACCTCAGAAGAGAACCGAGAATATTCATAAAGGTTTAAATATACTCTCTCACTGCTGAGAATCAATTCTTTAAGGATGTCATCGAAACTGTTGGAGTATTTTACCGTAACACAGCCTGATAACTCCTTCGCTTGTTTCGTGTCAAGCATCTCTCCACGCCAAATGGCCTTCATCTCATCGTAAGGCTCTATAAAAAGTATCTCGCGCATCGACTCAACCGGATGGTCGGGATATAAGATCAAGAACGCCCCTTCACGGTCAATTCCTGTCAGATAAAAGAAATCGGAGTTCTGCCGGAAAGGATAACACTGGTCGCCATTTCTCGGCATCTCCTCGTTCGCTGTGAAAACTGCTATTGAATTTTTTGCCATCTGTGCCGCAAAATTCTTTCTATTTCTCACAAAAAGCGTGTTGGGTATGTTGTTGTTTTGTGCCATGGTTATTGATTTTATAGGATTGTTTTCTGTTTTTATATAAAAATTATAAGATTGACGGCCTCCTCCGCTTATTGCTTTTTGGGAATGTGGTTGGGACACATCTGTGCGCCAGCCTCGGAATGAGAGACCGAATAGAGTCTTGAGAAATGGATAATCTCTTGATTATCATATATGATTTTGGTAAAGAATACCTCATCATGCTCATCGTTTTTACGAGAACAAAGATACAAAATCTTTAATAATTGGGGAGAAACAAGGAAAAATAATTGGTCGATAAGCGTTTTTTTTCTGAGGCGTTTGTTTATAATGATTTACATTGTCTTTTTAAATTTTTTCTCAGATGCCATATATTAATAAGGTGTGTCTTCGTCTCGCGAAATGAGAGTCTCTGTTTTTCTGAGGTGGCTTGATAAAAAAATAGGGCATCAAACTAATGTGCCCTATTTGTTCGCTGACAAAAAATGTCTGTGTCTTTCGTATTATAAAAGTTTGAAACCTACAGTTGCTGTAAACATATTCTGTTTTGGATTCTCTAACTCCATATTATAACCTTGGATCTCGAATTCTTCTGATTCGAAGAATTTTGTAAGACCGAAGTTGTAGCTGATGTCGAGGGTGAATCTCCAAACATCTACACCAACCATAACGGCACCACTCCAAAGCATGTTCTTTGCCTTAAGGTCAAGGTCGGTGTTGTTGTTCGCGAAGCTGACCTCGCTTGTCTGTTTCAAGATGAAGTTCATGACAGGACCGGCATTTGCTCTTACTTTGATAAGCTTTGTGTCGAGAACTTGGAAACCTAAATAAATCGGGACGCTCATTGTTTGCTCGTTCATCTCAAGTTTTGGGTTAAAGTCAAGTAACGAGGAGGTGCCTTTGATCTCGAAGACTTGTCCGGTCTTGAAATAATTGATCTCTGGCTGAATGATGAATCTGCCGATTGTGACTCTTCCGAAAACTCCGGCTGTGAAGTTCGCTTTGTAACTTGCTTGGATGTCTTCTTTTTTCATTGATAACTTAGCTGTTTGGTAACCGATTTTTGGTCCAATACAAATGTCGAAACCTTCGGCTTTTACGGTGTTAAAAAGGAGGACGACTGCGAAAAGGAGCAAGAATTTCTTCATAATATCAAAAATTTTAAAAATTAATTTTTTTATTAGATAAATAGATTATTTTTGCAAAGATATAAAATTTCAAAACAAACATACAGAAATGATAAGAAAATTATTGTTATTAATAACAATGGTGGTGCTGTCTTTGAGCGCCTCCGCGCAGTTTTTGGAGTATCAACTCGGGTTGAAGGCAGCTGTTGGAATGGATTGGATGGATACATATTGCGATAATTTTAAAGAGAAGGAAGACAATGGTTTATGCTATAAATTTGGTTTGACAGGCACTTATTTCTTTAAGGAGAGCTATGGCATCACATCGGGATTTAACATTGTTAGAGGCGGTTTCTCTAACAAGTACAAATATGGAGAGCAGGATTTGACCTATAGTTTCAGGAATTCTTATGTTCAGGTTCCGATTCTTTTGAGGATGAGGACGGGTGTTTTCGCCAAAAAACTCCGTGTTTTCAGTGAGATAGGTTATGGCTTGGATATTATGGTGAAGTGCCGCGACAGCTATTACTTCAGCAGTGCCGAGGTAGAGGATTTCAAGTCGCCTAAATATCGTGCGATATCTAACTCGTTTATCCTTCATATAGGTTTGGAGATAGAGGTTATGAATACGAGTTCCTTATTGGTGATGATTGGTTACGATGATTTTTTCACAAGTATTATAAGACCTGATAGTTTTTTCGGTAATTCATTGACAATGAATAATCTGTGCCTTGAAATAGGCTTTTTGTTTTAGATAATGAGGATAACCTTAGGTCAAATAAGCTGTGTCTCCGGCGATGTAGAGGGCAACGTGGCCAAGATAGTTGATTCTGCCCAAAGGTCGAAAGGCTCGTCACTTGTGATTTTCCCTGAGCTGTCAATATGCGGTTGTATGCCTTTCGAAATGCTGCGGCAGGGCAGTTTTATCGATAAATGCGAGGAGGCTCTTGATACGATTGCGAGGGAATGTGAGTCAGTGCCGGTTCTCGTGGGCTGCCCGATAAGAAATAATACGGGGAAAGGCAAGCCTTTGTTCAATGCTGCCGTTTATCTTTTTCAAGGACAACGTAAGGCGTTTTATAAGAGACAGTTAGGTCTCTCTTTTCCTGACGAGCTCGATTTATTCGAGCCTTCCGAAGATGACGACCTTATTAAAGTTGGATGCCATAAGTTCGCGGTGACGATAGGCGATGATCTCGCAAATGTTGGTGACGATAATCTACTGTTAAAAAACAGGGTCGATGACCTGCGCTGCCTTGAACCTGACGCTATTGTTAACTTAGGCTCGGGCCGTTTCGGGACTATGAGTTCTGCACAACGCCGTAATACATTGCGTATGAACGTGTTAAAGACTGAACGCCCGCTTTTCTTCGTTAATAATGTGGGTGTGATGCCTGATGTGGTTTATGACGGAGGCTCTATGGTGTTCGGTTATGAAGGCTATGTGGTGGCCGCCGCCCCATTCTTTGAAGAGAAAGTACTGGACGTTGACTTACAATGCCTTATATCAATGCGTCACGATGATGTTCAGGAATATGCAAGCAAACAAGAGCTTGTCTTGAAAGCTCTGTCAGATGGTAAAACAGCAGAAGAAATTGAGAATCAAGGCTTTGAGAAAAGCCTCGTTGATAATGTGTCTCAGATGAGACACATTATCTAACACTATAATCTGTCTAATGTAGTCTTAATCAGTTTCTCTACGTATTGGTGATGGTCGGTGGAGAACTTCTCCGTCACTCGGTTCGCTATCGCTACGCAGATAGTTAATACGTTGTGTCCTAACATCTTACCTAAACAGAATAGCGCAGACGACTCCATCTCGAAGTTGCAGATTTTGAAGTCATTATATTTAAAATTCTCAATCTCTTTGTTTGTGTCGGGATACGATAATCCTAATCGGAGGCTTCTTCCTTGTGGTCCATAGAATCCTGGGGCTGTTGCAGTTATACCTTGGTAATAACCGAAGGCAAGTTTGTCAAACAATTCCTTTGATGATTCTATAGCGTAAGGACGGGGTAGGTCGGTTGGATAATCCATATACTTTATGAAAGCATCAGTCATGTTATTGTCAATGACTTGGTTATGTTCTTTATAAAAATATGCGAGTCCGTCCAAACCTATTGCATATCTTGACGCGACATAACAGTCTTCCACGCCTATTTCTGCCTGCAATGCGCCGCATGTTCCGAGACGAATCATGTTCAAACGTCTGTGATTCTCTTTTGGAGTGCGTGTTTTGAAGTCGATATTTGCGACAGCATCAAGTTCGTTTACCACTATATCAATATTGTCAGTTCCCATTCCCGTCGAAATAACGGAGATGCGTTTCCCATTGTAAGTGCCTGTGTGTGTGATTATTTCGCGGTTCTGTCGTTTTACTTCTATATTATCAAAATATTTCGATACTAAATGCACCCTGTCAGGGTTTCCGACAAGAATGATGTTATCGGCAAGCATTTCTGGAAAGAGGTTCAAGTGATAAATTGCTCCTTCAGAATTGAAAACGAGCTGAGATTCTGCTATAGGTTTGTTGTTCATAATTCGGATTGTTAAAATATATTTGCAAAGATAACAAAAATAAGTGAAATATTCTCGTTAAAAGTTAAAAATAGTTAAAATTGAGCCATGTAAAATAATATTCTTTACTTTTGTGACTCGAAAGGAATTTTGAAAACTATGGGAGGAAAGAAAGATTTTGTAAGAGCCAAAATTATATCGATTGGAGATGAGCTTTTGATCGGGCAGGTCGTGAATACCAATGCTTCATGGATTGGGAATATGTTGACAACGAACGGGTTTAAGGTTGATGCCGTGCTGACTGTGGGTGATGGTGAGGAGGAGATAATTGGTGCGCTCGACGTTTGTTCGGATGCTGATGTAGTCATAATGACGGGCGGACTTGGACCAACGGCAGATGATAGGACTAAGCAGACGCTATGCGGATATTTTAATACGGAGTTAGAGTTTAATCGGGAAGTATATGATAATATGATGGGTATCTTTGCTTTGCGCGGTTATGTTATGAGTGAGAGGAACAAAGGTCAGGCTTATGTCCCAAAGTCTTGTAAATGTATTGTAAATCATTATGGTACAGCACCTTGCATGTGGTTTGAGAAAAGTGGCTCTGTGTTTATATCTATGCCGGGAGTCCCGTTTGAGATGAGGCATTCTTTTGAAGAGGAAATCCTGCCAATGCTTTTGTCAGTGTTTAGGATAACTCCGTACATGAGCAAGGTGATAATGGTAACGGGAATAGGGGAGTCGTTCCTTGCGGACAAGATTCAGGATTGGGAGGAGTCTCTTCCGGATTTTTTATCGCTCGCCTATCTTCCAAAGTCGGGAATGGTGAGGCTTCGTTTAGATGGCAGGCATGACGACAGGGAACTGCTTCGTGACACTATTAATAAAGAGGTGGAGAAACTTGTGGAGATTGTGGGGGAAAACATTTACGGCTTTGACGATGCGCCATTGTCAAAGATTGTTATTGAGGCACTTAGGTCAAAAGGATTGACGCTTGCTACAGCGGAAAGTTGTACGGGCGGAAATATTGCAAGCATGATAACGTCTAACGCCGGTTGCTCTGATGTTTATAAAGGTACGGTGGTGTCGTATGCTACCGAAGTGAAAGAGAATGTGTTAGGTGTTAACCACGATATTGTAGAGAGGTTCGGCGTTGTCAGTTGTGAGGTGGCGGAGCAGATGGCTGTTGGTGCGAGGAGGGTGATGAATACGGATTACGGGTTGTCAACAACCGGTTTGGCAGGGCCTGGCGGGGGTACAGATGCGGTGCCGGTTGGTACGGTCTGTATTGCGGTGGCGGGACCTAATGGGGTGGTGTCAAGACGTCATTCCTTCGGAAAAGACAGAGAATATAATATAGAACGCGCCTCAATAATGGCTTTAAATATGTTAAGAAATGAGTTGGCTTTATAAAATGTTGATTATGAATGAGAAAATTATCGCTTCCTTGTGCGCTGTAAGTATGGCTTTGATGCTTGTATCATGTTCCAACGAACAAGGCTATAAAAGAAAACTTAATGTCCCTTGCTCGAGACTTGAACCGAGAGAAATAGAAATATTGGAATATAATAAAGCTCTGTTCTCCATTGATACCGCCGATTTTACTACGGGAATAGAGAGAATCAAGATACAATACCACGATTTACTTGGAGATGTTATCAGCGATACGGATGTTGAGTACCTGAAAGAGTTTGTCACTGACCCTTTTATCATCAGACTTAATGACTTGGTGCTGTCAGAATATGCGGACATCACATTGGTGAAAAACAAGGTTAGAGATGTTTTGCAACATCTGACATATTACTATCCCGATATTAAGCTTCCGAAGGTTTACACTTATGTCTCTGGTGTTGATTATAACAATGGACCTGTTATGATAAATGATAGCATAGTGTTGATAAGCCTTGATTATTATTTGAATAACAAAGAAAATGTTTATGACAATATAGGAATGCCTCGTTACATCTCACGCAGATGCCAGATTGCTACTTTGACAAAAGATTTGGCTGAGGCTATCTATAATGCTTTTCTATACGAAGAGAAAACGAGTAAAAATGTCTTATCTGAGATGATTGCTGTTGGTAAGAAGTACTATTTCATTGAGGCCATGGACCCAAGTCTGTCCGATTCTATTATTCTCGGATATTCATCTCGTCAGATGGATTGGGTGAGGAACTCCGAGGGTGAGTTGTGGGCGTCGGTAATAGGGAATAACATGCTTTATGCAAATGGATATGAGCAGAGGAGGCTGCTGTTTAATGATGGCCCTTTCACCGCTGCTTTCTCTGATAAGTCGCCATCGCGGCTAGGTGATTTTATCGGCTTGCAGATTATTAGGTCGTTCATGACGAATAATGACGTGTCGCTAAATGAGTTGATGGCGATGACTGATGTGCAGGATATTTTCCAGCGTTCAAAATACAAACCGCCCAAAAGATAGTTAAGACAATGAATAATAAAACCAAAATTTATGTTAGTAAAAACTTATGGAAGTGCCTTGAATGGCATAGAGGCTATCACTGTCACTATTGAGGTGAATATTGACCGTGGTGTTCAGTTTTTCTTGGTTGGACTGCCGGATAGTGCGGTGAAGGAGAGCCAGCAACGTATTGAGTCGGCGTTGAATAATAATAACTTGAAATATCCTAAGCGTAAGATTACCATTAATATGGCGCCCGCTGATATTCGAAAGGAGGGCTCAAGCTATGACCTTCCGCTGGCTATCGCAATCCTTGCGGCTTCTGAACAGGTCAAACCCGACATGCTTGATAAATTCATTATGATGGGGGAACTGTCGCTTGACGGAGGTGTCAACCCGATAAGAGGCGCTCTCCCTATTGCTGTAAATGCGTCGGAAGATGGATTCAAAGGTATAATACTGCCTAAGGCCAATGCTAAGGAAGCGGCAGTAGTGGAAGACATCGTGGTTTATGGTGTGGATACAATTATGGATGTCATCGACTTCCTGAACGGAGGAGACAACCTTACTCCAGTAGTTGTTGATAATACTCAAGAGGAGTCGCAGGATGAGATTTATGGCTTCGACTTCTCCGATGTAAAAGGTCAGGAGAATATCAAAAGGGCATTGGAAGTAGCCGCCGCCGGCTCTCATAATATAATTCTAATAGGTCCGCCCGGTAGCGGAAAAACCATGCTGTCGAAACGTCTGCCGAGTATCCTGCCTTCAATGACATTAAAAGAATCACTTGAGACGACCAAGATACATTCAGTGGTGGGCTTGCTGGCAAATAATGTCTCGTTGATGCGTACACGCCCGTTCAGAAGTCCACATCATACCACTTCTTATGTAGGACTTGTTGGAGGTGGCGCATATCCGCAACCCGGTGAGATTTCCTTGGCGCATAACGGCGTTTTGTTTTTAGATGAACTGCCCGAATTTAAAAGGAATGTGCTTGAGGTAATGCGCCAACCTATGGAAGATAGAATGGTGACAATTGCCCGCGCCAAACAAACGGTGGAGTTCCCAGCTAACTTTATGCTTGTTGCCGCAATGAACCCCTGCCCGTGTGGGTATTATAACCACCCTACAAAAGAATGCACTTGCAAACCCGGACAGGTCGAGTCGTATCTATCCAAAATTTCCGGCCCACTGATGGATAGAATCGACCTGCATGTCGAGACGGCACCGCTATCTTATGATGAGCTTGCGAAAAAAAGTAACGGCGAGAGTAGCGCGACAGTGCGAGAGCGTGTCGTGAAAGCCCGTATGATTCAGGTGGAACGCTTTTCCGGTGTTCAAGGTGTGCATAGTAACGCTCAGATGAATGCGAAAATGATTCAGAAATATTGCCAACTTGATGATGATTGCGGATTACTTCTTAAAAACGCTATGGAGCGTCTCGGACTCTCTGCACGTGCGAGAGATAGGATCCTTAAGGTCTCGCGTACAATAGCTGACCTCGATAACTCAAAGGAAATCACAGCAGAACATCTGTCTGAGGCTATACAATACCGCAGCCTCGATAGGGACAGCTGGGGAAAGTGAGTCGCTCTTGCCATAACCTGATCTATCAAATGGCTATATCTATCACCGAATGCCACGTGTTTGTGCGCCTCATTTAATGGATTCATTATGGTGATATTATATCGGGTTGGCGTTAAATGATTGATTGCCAATTGATTTATGATGGCGGTGAGATTCAGTGATTCGTTTGGGTTAATAGTGTAATGTTTCCCTGATCATGATCTTGTAACATAATTGTAAATAAAAGGCTTTTAATGATAAGGTATTATGCTTCTTGATTTTAGATAATTATTTTATGTGATTGCCATCGGTATGTTGGATTGGTAGAAGTTGTTGCGATATTAATTAATGTTTGCACAACGGGGTGACCTTGTGGAAGTTGAGAAAAACAATGTTTTTGGATATTTAAGCCGTTTTTTTAGTGAAATGGATAAAATGAAATTTAAAATCAGTGTATTTTTGCTCTCGTTTTTAATGATACGTTATGAAGAATATTGTTATTGGGGAGCGATTTTCACAGAATTATCGAGTTACCGGCGCTAACATGGATTCTGAATATAGAATGACTGTTGTAGCGATTTTAAGTTTTTTCCAAGACACGGTGGCTTCTTATCTTACAACAAGAAATATTGCGGCTTTTGATATTGCAGACGATGGTTATTTGTGGGTTCTTTCTGACTATTCTCTTGAGATAGTTGGCAAGATGCCTTTGTGGAGGGAAAATATTGAGGCGGTCATCTGTCCCTCGGAGGTGTCGGCGGTGAAGATGTTTTTCGACTACTATTTGAGAAACAACAAAGGTGAGGTTTTCGCAAAAGGTACAAGTAGATGGAGTATTGTTAATGTGTTAGATGGCAGACCGGTTAGAATATCAGAGGTCGCCGCGGTAAGTGGTGAGAACGATGTAAAGCACCCGAAGATGGTATTTCCTCCTATTGTAAATAAGGTTATGGAATACAAGCATTTGACGAACATCTCCGACATCGATTTTAATAATCATGTGAACAATATCAGTTATATCAAAATCTCTCTTTCTGCCTTACCGCTTGAAATCGCAAAGTCTTACTGCCTCGAATCATTGTCGATAAAGTTTATGTGCCAGTGCCATATAAATGAGAATATTACATGTGAATATGACATTTGCCTTGACGATGGCAGATGCTTGTGCTCTATAGTGAATGAGCAAAGGCAGGAGGTGTGCAGACTCGTTATGATGGTAAAACCTAATGCTGGCGACATCTCGAAACAGCATATAAAAGATGTGGTGAACAGAAACGAAGTTATTAATTACTGACCCCTGTTTTAAGATTAGTAAGATTCAGTACATAAGTTTGTAAATCATCTCACGGTATAACTCTTTGAGGTCGATGTCGCCAATATTATAACCTTTTGATTTTAAATCGAATTCGCGTAATATGGCTATATTGTCAACACATTTTTTAATGGAGTAGCGTTTCGATGCCTCAAAGTAGTCCTTTACAAAATAAGGGTTGACGCTCAATGCGCTTGCGACCGCGCTTTGACTCTTATCGGTACAATAATGGAGTTTCAGAATCTTGCAGTAATAACTGTATAGTATTGTCACTGTGGCGATTATATGGTTGTCCTTGATATTGTCGCCGAAATAGTTGACGATCTGTACTGCCTTGGGGAAGTCGCCGTAACTGATTGCTTTCTGTAATTCGAATACGTTAAAGTCTTTTGATATACCTATGTAATATTCGATATCGTTGTCGTTAATCTCTTTTTTGTGAGTGATGGCGACAATGAGTTTCTCAAGTTCGTTGCGGATTTTCTGAAGGTCTGATCCGAGAAAGTCGGAGAGCATCTGGCATGCTTTCTGGGTTATGCGGTAGTTGCGGCCGCTGAGATAGTTGACAATCCATTTCGGAATATCGTTGTCATAAAGTTTCTTTGACTCGAATAGCACGTATTTCTTGTCTAATGTCTTGGCGAGTTTTTGTCTTTTGTCAAGTTTCTTGTATTTATAGTTAAGTACAAGAATAGTGCTTTCAGGAATCATTCCAAGGAAGGGTTCTATGCTTTCGATGTTCCTAATGTCCTGCGCCTCTTTGACTATGATAACGAGATAGTCGCTCATCATAGGGAAATTGCGGGCTTGTGTGACAATGTCGTTCACGGAGACATCTTTGCCGTATAGAATCACTTGGTTGAAGGCTTTGTCTGCCTCGTCAAGGACAGAGCTTTCGATAGAGTCGCTGATAGAGTCAATGAAATACGGTTCCTCGCCCATGAGGAAATACACCGGGTGGAAGACTCTGTTTTTGATTTCGGTAATGATTTGGTCGTATGTCATCAGAATTTCAGATGTTTTACAGATATTCCGTTGTTGAGCAGATGTTTTAGAGAGTCTATGCCTATTCTAACATGTTCATATACATATTGTTTGTTGACTTTTTTGTCGCTTTCTTCTGTTTTTACTCCGTCGGGGGTCATTGGTTGGTCGGAGATGAGGAGCAGGGCGCCTGTGGGTATGTCGTTGGCGAATCCTACGGTGAAAAGTGTTGCGGCCTCCATGTCAACGGCCATGCATCTGATTTTCACAAGATAATCCTTAAAGACGTTGTCGAATTCCCAGACACGTCGGTTTGTTGTAAAGACAGTGCCGGTCCAATAGTCGAATCCGTGTTCCACTATGGTCGTTGATATAGCCTTCTGTAATGAGAAAGCTGGGAGCGCCGGCACCTCCGGAGGGAGATAGAATTTCGATGTCCCTTCACCCCTGATTGCCGCGATAGGAAGCAGGAAATCCCCTAAATTACATTTCGACTTTGTGCCTCCACACTTTCCGAGGAACAACACCGCCTTTGGATTGATTGAGCTTAGTAAGTCCATGATTGTTGCTGCGTTAGGACTTCCCATCCCGAAGTTTATCATTGTTATTTCTCCTGTTGAGGCACACGGCATGGGGCGGTCCGAACCAATGATTGGAACGTCGTTTATCTCTGCAAAAATATCTAAATACTGACTGAAATTGGTGAGGAGGATATATTTGCCGAATTTGTCTAATTCAAGGCCGGTATATCGGGGGAGCCAATTCTCTGTTATCTCTTTTTTTGTCTTCATTCTTTATATTTTTGCAAAGATACAATTATTTTTGATTATTTTTGCGAAAAATTTCATTAAGGTATTATGGCAATTTTATTCGAGAATCTCGTCTTTGGTCCTATTCATAGCAGAAGGCTTGGCAACTCTCTTGGAGTGAACCTTATGCCTGTCATTGGAAAGATTTGCACCTTCAACTGCGTCTATTGCGAATGTGGCTGGAACCCACAACATAGTGATACAAAAGCCCGCCTCGCCTCGCCTGCGGAATTTGAACGCACCCTTGATAACGCTTTGGCAGAACTCGCCGGAACAGTGAAGGAACCTGATAGCATCACCTTCTCCGGTAATGGTGAGCCGACTTTACACCCCGATTTCCCCGAAATTATTGATATCACCATTAGGCTTAGAGACAAATACGCACCTAAAGCGGTGATAAGCGTCCTTACTAACGGCACAAGGATACATGATAAAAGGATTTTTGACGCACTGAATAAAGTAGATAATAATATTTGTAAGCTCGATGCCGGCTCAATTGAAATGATAAATAAAATTAATCTTCCTAACGTGAAAATTAATTTAGATGAGTATATCGCTGATTTACAAAGATTTAACGGAAATGTCGTTGTTCAAACACTCTTTGTAAGAGGAACCCACGGAAACGATGTGTTAAATAACACTTCTGATGAGGAAATAGAATCGTGGTTACAACATCTGAAAAAGATAAACCCAAGAAAAACAATGATTTATGTTATCGATAGAGAGACACCAGAAAAGAACCTTGAGAAAATATCCGGAGCAGAACTGTCACTTATCGCTAACAAAGTGAAGGCTCTCGACCTCGATGTCGAATATTATGAATAAAATATTTTTTCTTTTTTTCTTCTCTGTTCAAAAAAAACGTTAAATTTGCAACGCAAAAAAGTTTATAATCATGAATAATAAAAAACTGACTATCATTAACATCGCTTTAGTAATTGTAGCAATCTTTTTGGCTTATATGGTATTCGACAGCATCAGGCAGCCTGTCGCTTTTGAGAACGTTCGTAAAGAAAGAGAACAGAAAGTCGTACAAAACCTTAAAGACATCAGAAGTACAGAAATCTTGTTCAAACAGACTTACAACAGATACACTTCAAACTTCGATTCGCTCATTAACTATATTAAGACTGGTGAGCTCCCTGTCGTAAATATTATCCCGGATCCAAACGATACAACATATACCAAGACTATTAATGATACTGTTGGATTCGTGAAAGTCGCCGACTCATTGTTCGGGCGCAGGACTGACTTTAACGTCGAGGACCTTCGCTATATCCCTTATTCAGAGCTTACTACAAGGACAGAGTTCGAGCTTAATGCTGGATTCCTTCCTCGCGGCGGTCTGAAAGTCGCTGTGTTTGAAGCAAAAGCTCCTTACCTCACTTATCTCGGAGACCTCGACAAAAACGGACTCCAAAGAGTGAATAACCTTAGAGCCGAACAAGAAGACCTCGGCAAATACGCCGGCCTCAAAGTCGGTTCAATGGACGAGCCTTCTATAAATGGTAACTGGGAATAATATGTTTCCAGAAAACCAGAACCTAAATAATCACGTATTAACCATCCGGCACTCACTGGATGGTTTTTCGTTTGCTGTCTTTGACTTGGAAAGCAATAGATTCATATTTGTTAAAGATGTCTGCGAACCGAATCTGCCGCTTCCTTACGCCATAAAATGGATTGAGTCTCATTATAACTGTTCCTTGTCAGACTTTAATAAGATTACGGTGCTTTTCGATAACGAGAAACATACCGTCGTCCCTTCCTCGTTATTTAACCTGAGTGCTAAAGATAAATATCTTGAGCTCCTCGGCATCTCCGAACAAGACGGCGTGGTATGCAACGATGTCCTTTATCATGCAGAATTGAACAACGTCTTCTCTGTTGCAAGAGACGACTTCGACTTCGTATCGCAGAAGCAGCATAATATTTCATATCATCACGCATCAAGTGTGCTTCTGACAAGCATCATCAGTGACAACGTCGCCCGTGGAGTCAATATTCAGGGAGTGTATCTTCATATAAAGGAGAATAAGTTTGACATGACCGTTGTTGACGGCTGTAACTTGTTGTTTAACAATACATTTAAATATAAGACAAAGGAAGACTTCCTCTATTTCCTGTTGTTCGCCATCGATATGCTTCATCTTGATGCTGCTACCGTGCCTGTCTTCTTCCTAGGAATGATTGAGGATAAATCACAGATTGTGGAGTTAGTGTCAAGATATGTGCGGGATATACGCTTTGTCAGAAGGGACAACGCCATAGCCATGAGTGAGGAGATGGAAGAGACTCCTTTTTATTATCATTACATATTATTTAAATCTATCTTATGCGAATTATAAGGGGAACACATCAGAGAAGACTGATTATTGCGCCGGATAACCTTCCTGTGCGCCCGACAACAGATATGGCAAAGGAGAGTCTGTTCAATATCCTTGAGAATCAGTTGGATTTTGAAGACACCACGGCTCTCGACCTTTTTGCCGGTACAGGAAATATTTCATACGAACTTGCCTCAAGAGGCTGTCAGCGTGTCACGGCGGTGGACGATAATAACAACTGTGTGCGCTTTATCAGGGAGACAGCGTTGAAACTCAATATGCCGCAGATATCTGTGGTGAGGTCTGACGTCTTCCGCTTCCTTCCGAAGCATGCAATGAAATATGACATCGTCTTCGCTGACCCGCCTTACGAATGCGAGCATTACGACCTTCTTGTTGAAGCCGTCTTTGAACAAAAGCTTCTCAAAGAAAACGGCATCTTCGTACTCGAACACGATAAGAGAAAAGACTATTCTACACACCCGCATTTCTACGACCATAGGAACTATGGGAAGGTGAATTTCTCGTTTTTCTCAGCTGAAAGAACAGATAATAATGACTAAAATAATTTAATATGAAGATGAGATTAAAACTTATGACCACCTTAATGATAATGATGGTGGTTTTGGGCGTTAAGGCTCAGGAACAGGATTTCGAAGGCGCAAATTGTACAAGCATCATGGTCGGGAAAAAAGCCACCACTGATGGTTCTGTCATCACCTCACACACTTGCGACAGCCGTTACCGTACATGGATGCGCTGGGAGAAAGCCTCTGATAATGAACAGGGTGCTATGATGAAAATCTATGAAGGCACAATGCACACTGCCGACCCTTACGATAGTAGGGGGCTTAAGCTGAAAGGCGAGATACCTCAGGCTACGCACACCTATGCTTACCTTAACACCGCCTATCCTTGCTTCAATGAGAAGCAGCTCGCTATTGGCGAGACAACGTTCTCCGGTCCCGACACTCTCGTAAACCCTAACGGAATGTTTATGATTGAGGAGCTTGAGCGCGTCGTTTTGCAAAGATGCGATAATGCCCGCGATGCCATCAGGCTCATTGGTGAGCTTGTTAAAGAATATGGTTATGCCGACGGTGGCGAGGCTATCACTATCGCTGATACCAAGGAGGTGTGGCTGCTTGAGATAATGGGCGAGGGCCCTGACAAGGTCGGCGGCATCTGGGCAGCCCAGAGAGTCCCAGACGGCGAGGTGGGCGTCTCCGCTAATATCCCAAGAATAAAGTATCTCGATAGAGGTAATAAGAACTATTTCATGTGCTCCGATAATATTGAGGAAGTCGCGATGAAATACGGACTCTGGGACGGACAGGGCGACTTTATCTGGTATAAGGCTTTCTCAAGCAGTTATTCAAACGGGAAGAACTTCCGTGAAAGAGAATGGTTTATCCTTAACGAACTCGCTCCTTCACTTGGCCTTAGCCGTGATGCCGATGATATCCCGTTCTCCGTCAAGCCTGAGAAAAAAGTCGATGTGCGTGACGTGATGGCTCTCCTACGCAGCTATTATGAAGGCACCGACATGGACATCACCCGTAACCTGAAGGTTGTTGATAGAAATGGTGATACCATCGTCTCCCCAACAGCTAACCCTTGGATGGGCGGTAACGAACAGAAAGTGTATAACATGCTTAAACCCGGCACAATAGATTTCAAACGCGGTGTCGCAATGTCATGGTGCTCCTATTCTTTTGTAGCACAACTTCGTGACTGGCTCCCCGATGAGATTGGAGGCGTGTGCTGGATTGGCCTTGAAAACCCAGGCCAAAGTCCAAGGATTCCTGTCTATAGCGGTTCCACTAAGATGCCTTCGTGCTTCGACAGATGCGGCCATGACCATTTCGATGAGTCAACAGCTCTGTGGCGCTATAGAAAAGCTAACAAACTCGCCCAAGTAAACTGGGGATATTGCAAGGACCTCATGTATAAGAATATCCTCCGCTTTGAGGAAAAAGCTGCCATCGAAATGCCTGCCCTTGAAAAGAGAGTGGAGAAGCTCCTTAAAGAAGATAAAAAAGATGAGGCTGTGATAGAACTCAACAGATTTACATCTGACTTTGAGGCAGCTACAGCAGAGACTTGGAAATCAATGGAACACCGCTTCTGGGAGATGTTCTGGGTCAATTTCTGATTTATCCCCAATAAAATATAATGTCCCAACGATTTTGCACGCCTGAATCGTTGGGACTTTTTTATTACTGTCCGCTAAATTCCCATACGCAAAAGGCATCAAATATTTTTATCGGATACCAATGAAAAAGTTTAACAATATAAATAAACGGAGTCTGATTTTATTTCAATTTCATAAAGTTAAGTCCATAACCATACCGCTTTGAAGAGACAGATGCTGCGGGCATCGGCGTCCGTTCGGAACACCTTATGTCGCATTAAAAAAACATAATCAATGGCTATTCCCAATCTTACCCGGAGAGGACAAGTGGCGTGTTGTGCGGCTGTGTTTGGCGAGAAACTATGCTCATTTTCTTTTGCGGAACTCGGTGGGGGATATTCCTGTCTCGCGGCGGAAGTAACGGCTGAAGACTTGTTGTTCTTCGAAGCCTAACATGTCGGCGATGGCTTGAATGCTGAGGTCAGGGCAGTTGAGTAGTAGCATCTGGGCCTCGGAGATGACCTGCTTGTGTATCCAATAGCTGGCAGTATGGCCGGTCTCCCGCAGGATAAGGGTACCGAAATATTTGGGGGTAAGATGTGCCAAATCGGCATAGAAGCCCACGTCGCGGTGTTGGCGAAAGTGCGACGCTATGGCTGAATAGAACTGTGTGCTCACCCGCTTGGTGGATTTGAGCTCGTCAAAAATCTGCTGGCGGTAATAACCGAGCAGGCGTAAGAAATACTCCAACTGGCGTATCATCAGCACGTGCTTGTCGGTGATGTCGATGCGAGACGTCTCGTACATCACGTTCACTATGCTCATCAGAATCTTATATTCGTGCTCGCCTAACCTGACTGCCGGCCGCGACTCGTAATGGTAACGGTACTGGTTGATGATTTGCAGCAGAGGTTCGTTAAGCACATCTTTCATGACGACAATCAGCGATGCACGGAAGTCGTCGGTTTGCGACTCGGCCGTCAAACTGTGTTTCGGAAAAATGACCGCCACTGTTCTTCGTGAGTTGATATCCGGTATATTCTCATACATTACGTTCTGACAACCACGGTGAACGATGCTTATAACGTAGTAGGACGAGACAAACGGTTCCATCTCCGTTGGAAGACCGCCGACGTTGTGAAAGATCACAATGCCTTCATCGCTTATTCTCCGAGCGTCATGCACCATTGGGTGAGTCAAGTCCAGTTTGTTTCTCATAGTGCAAAAATACATATTTTTTTACTTCATGTCATTAATTTCCCGACTTTTTGCTACAAATCACAAACCAACTGACACGTCAGATTGTGGAAATGTCAGTACTTTTACGCTTAAAATTAAAGGTAAAATAAACATAAAATAGTCATTTGTTATGAAGAAAATCAGCGTTTTTATCCTTTCTTTGTTGATGGCGTCAAGTGTCATTGCGCAAACTGACAACACCGTCAATGTGGTGTACAGCAATGACATCGCAACTGTCAGCGTGGCCGACAACATCGCACAGTATCTGACTGTCACCCAGAGCGGAGCGCACGTCAGTATCGTGCAAGCCGACAATTTGGCCACTGAGATTACTTACAACCTCAGCGGTTCATCGACAGACGGCGAGTTCTATATGTCGGGCTCCTACAAAGCTACCGTTGAGTTGGACGGTCTCACCCTAACCAATGTCACTCCGGTCTATAGCGGTGCAGCCGTGCACATCCAGAACGGCAAGCGCATCAAGGTGAAGGTGGTCTCCGGAACAACAAACACGCTCGTTGACGCATCATGCGGTTCGCAGAAAGGCTGTCTCTACATCAAAGGACACGCCGAGTTTGCCCAGCAGGGTACGCTTAACGTGGTAGGTAACGTGAAGCACGCCATCAGTGCGGGCGAGTATATCACCCTGAAGAACGCCACCCTCAACATCACCTCTGCCGTGGGCGACGGCATCTCATGCAACCAATACTTCCTCATGGAAAGCGGTACCATCAATATAAGTGGAACAGGTAACGACGGCATACAGTGCGACCTTGACGGCGACATTTCGACAGGCGAGACTCCAGAACACGAGGACGAAGATTCAGGCAACATCTATATCAGCGGCGGAACCATCAACATCAACTGCGCCGCTATCGCCGCCAAAGGCATCAAGAGTGAAGGCGACATCTTCATTTCCGATGATCCGATTATCGATGTGACCACCAGCGGCAAGGGCACATGGGACGAGGACGATATGGAGGCTAAAGCCGCCTGCGGCATCAGTGCTGACGGTGACATAACCATCAGTGATGGCACCATCACTCTAACGTCCACCGGCTCTGGCGGTAAAGGCATGAAGTGCGACAGCGTGATGACTATCAGTGGCGGCGACATCACCATAGTCACCTCCGGTAATCTCTACTACAACGACGGCAACATTGAGAACACCAACTACACTGGCAATGTTGACAACATCAGCAGCAATTACTACTCGTCACCAAAGGGTGTTAAAGCAGGATTGAAGATAGAAAACGGCAACAGCAATATCTACAGCGGTGGCATGGTCATCAGTGGCGGTAAAATAAGCGTCACTACCAGCGGACGCAACGCTGAGGGCATCGAGAGTAAGAACTACCTCAATATCACCGGCGGAGAAATCATAGTCAACGCTTACGACGACGGCATCAACTCCGGACGCGATATGACCGTTGACGGTGGCTTCATCTATTCGCATTCTACCAACAACGACGGTATGGATTCTAACGGCAACTTCTACATCAATGATGGCTTCGTTTACGCCATCGGAGCGGGTTCTCCCGAACTGGCACTTGATGCTAACACCGAGGAACACATGAAACTCTACATCAATGGCGGTGTCGTCATCGCTGTGGGCGGTATAGAGAACGGCAGTTCTGTCAACCAGCCCTATATACAGTCCTCATCCGTAAGCAGTAACACATGGTACACTGTGACTTACGGAGACAATGCTGTGGCTTTCTATACTCCTACTATCAATACCGGTGGTGGTGGTCCTGGTGGTGGGGGTGGTGGTCCTGGTGGCGGCGGTCCTGGTGGTGGTAATTCCTCCACGTTCATTTCTGCCCCATCTACACCAGCACTCACTAATGGCAACAATGTCACCGACGGTGTCTCATATTTTGACGGGAACTGCTATATCAGTGGCATATTAGGTATCGAAGACGTGGAGATGGTCGGGCAAGACGTCATAGACCTACGTGTTTTCACCCTTGACGGTCGCTATCTCGGCACCGAGGTCCCCGACAACTTCCGCGGCATCTACCTGCAGAACGGCAAGAAATACCAGAAACTTCAATAGCACAGCATATCATGTCCCACCAGACGGAGCGCTGGTTGACGAATTGACTGGATACGGCAATTTTTAGAACGAAATTCCGCAACTCGAGCTAAGTCTTGGTTGCGGATTTTCCGTCATCATAAGGTGTTTTCACTTTTTTGTATTCAGTCGGATTTGATAAAATTAGTCAACAGTGTTCATTTCCAATTTTACAGTTCTGTCTTTGCAGGGTATTAATATCGTAAGGCTAATGGTTGTGAAAACAATTTAGTGACATAATATGAAAACAAAAAACGCTAACCGATTGTTCGATTAGCGTTAGTGGTACCAGCGGGAGTTGAACCAGCGACACACGGATTTTCAGTCCGTTGCTCTACCAACTGAGCTATGGTACCCCGTTGTTTTGCGATGCAAAGATACAACTTTTTTTAATATGATAACAATAAAGTAGAAAAAAAAATAAAATTTTTTATTTTTTGTATAACAATTCACTCATTTTCAATATTTTTGCATGTTAAATTTTTTGAAATGGAAGACATAATTACTATTGATATTGGCAATACTCGTTCAAAATACGCTGTGTACTGCTCAAATACTATAGTTGAATTAAAAGTTTTTGACCCTTATAGTGATGATTTATGCAGGGTTTTGCGAAAATATCCGTCTATTAAAAAGGGTATAATCTCGTCAGTATCAGGGAAGGTTGATGTTTGTTTGCGTTCGTTGAGTGGGATTGAGGTTCTGGTTCTCGGCGATGATACGAGGCTTCCGTTTTATCTATCGTATGAGGAAAGGTCGAAGGTTGGTGCGGACCGCCTTGCTCTTGTCGCGGCGGCATTTTCAGAGAAGCCTCAAGAAAACAGCCTCATTATTGATATAGGCACCTGCATAACATATGATATCCTGACTTCTGACAACAGGCATCTTGGCGGACCTATCTCTCCCGGTATTAGATTGAGGTTTAAAGCGATGAACGAGCATACCGCATTGCTGCCTCTTTGTGAGCCTGATGCCGACAACCTGAAATTGATATGTGAGACAACAGAAGAGTGTCTGCAAAGCGGTGTAATTAATGGCGTTTTGTTTGAAATGAAAGAATTTATTGAGGAATATTCTAAGATTTTCAATGATTTAAATGTTTTTATTTCAGGTGGAGACAATATTTTCTTTGATACAAAGTTAAAAAATTGCATATTTGCAAATTCAAATTTCATGTTCAATGGTTTAAGATTTATTCTCAAATATAATGAAATTCAATAACATAGGAAAAATATCATATTTTGTAATATTGCTGTTTGCGGTTGCATTTGGCGCATTCGCACAATCAGATATTGCTTCTCCCTACTCTCGATTCGGTCTTGGAACGGTTTATCAGAACAAATCTAACACTGCTTTACAGGGTATGGGCGGTGTCTCTAACGCTATGAGCGGCAAGAACCTTATCAACCAGTCAAATCCAGCGTCGTATGCCTTTATCGACTCACTTACATTCCTCGCTGATGCTGGATTCTTTATTAAATCAACAGCTTATAACACCTCAACTTATACGGAAAGAGGCTCTAACGCTTCTTTGGACTATGCGAATGTTGCCTTCGGCATCACAAACTGGTGGAAAACCGGCCTTGGACTTACGCCGGCAAGTAATAGGGAATACTCCTCGCTTGTAGATTACTCGCTCGCTGTCGCGGACGGCACCATACCTTATAATATATTATATGAGGGGTCGGGTGGACTTAACAAGGCGACTTGGTCGAATGGTTTCCGTATTTTCAATAATCTTTCAATCGGTGTCGCGGCGAACTTCTTGTTTGGAACTATAAACGATATTACAACGGTCTATTTCCCGGATAATGCCTACCTGCTTAACGGGCGGCGCTCTATCAAACTTGAAGTTAATGATTTTAGCTTCGACTTCGGCTTGTTGTATAAAATGAATATTGTTAGAGACTATTCGTTGTCGCTCGGTCTAACTTATTCCTTGAAGTCGGAATTGAACGCAGTAAAATCGGCTTATACGAGGAATATGTTTAAAGGCTACGGCACTAATGTGGAGAGTCCGATAGATACTATTTACTATGTGTATGATAAATCATCAAAAGTGGTTTATCCTCAAGGCATTAGCGCAGGAATCGTTCTTAAGAGAGGCGACAGATGGCTTGTCGGACTTGATTTCAACTGGGATAATTGGGAGGGATTCCAGATAAACGGTGTTAACGATTCTTTGCAAAACTCATGGAATATAGCCATAGGCGGATGCTATACTCCAAAGTCGAATGTGACATCGGGATATTTGAAACGTATCACTTATCGCGCTGGATTCCATTATGATAGGACGTGTTTTAACTTTTACAACACCTCGATTGACAAATACGCCTTCACATTCGGATTCGGACTCCCTATCCCTCGCTCATACACCTCGCTGAACATAGCTTTTGAGTTAGGACAGCTGGGTACAATAGAAAACAACCTTGTAAAAGAATCATTTATCAATATCTCCATAGGAGTCTCTATATATGATAGGTGGTTTGTAAAAAGAAGATATAAATAACATAAAATTATAATGGTATGAATTTTAAAAAAGTATTATTTCTTGGAGCGGCATTATGTTTGTCAACACTGACTTTCGCACAGGAGCAAGCCGCTGATTGTGAAACTGATTTTTCAATCTACAGAGAAGCGTTCAAACAATGGGACGGTAAGGCCGCCTCTGCAAGCCCTATCATGATAAAATCATGGAGAAATGTGTTTTTGAATTGTCCGGGCATGAAGGAAAGAACCCATATCGATGGTACGAAGATTGTCAATAACGCATTGATAAGGGGCACAAAGGACGCTGCATTGAAAGAGAAATATATCGATACTCTCATCATGGTTTACAACACACGTATCCAATATTTCCCAAATGGTCAGAAAGGCGCGAACCAGATCGGTAATATCAAAGGCCGTATGGGCCTTGACCTTATGGGTTATCCTTCACGCATGGAACAGGCTTATGAGGCTTTGAAAGACGCTATCAATATCGATGGCGAGAATAGCAACTACGCTTTCATTGACGGTTACTTCTCATCTGTAATTCAAATGGTGAAGGCCGGCAAACTTGATGAGTCAGAAGTTATTGAGGAATATAGCAGACTTATGGATATCGTTGAGGCTAATATCAAGAAATACACTGATTTAGGTGATGAGAAACAAATCAACAACTATATTGCTACTAAGACAAACCTTGAGGGTGGCGTTCAACCTTACGCCAACTGCGAGGACCTCGCCCGCATATATCAGAAGAAGTTTGACGCAGACCCTGATAACGTGGAACTCTTAAATAAAATCGCATCGGTGCTCTCGGCAAGAAACTGCGACAAATCGGACCTCTATCTTGCAGTGGCTATCAAACTGCACAAACTCAACCCATCACCTGAGTCAGCATACTTTATCGGTAAGAGGTATTTGGCAGACCAGGAATATTCAAAGGCTACAAGCTATCTTCTCGAAGCTACAAAGTCACAAGATACCAAATCAGCACAGCAGGCTTATAAGTATCTCGCTCAGATTATGCTGAAAGAAGGAAAGGGAGAACTTGGCCGTAACTATGCGAGAAAGGCTATCGAACTCGACAAGACTGACGGCGAACCTTATATGATAATAGGTTATCTATATGCCTCAAGCAATAAGGAATGCAATGCTAACCCACTTCACTCAAAGGCGGTGTTCTGGGCAGCGGTTGACAAATTCCAAAAGGCAAAAGAAGTTGACCCCTCAATAGCATCAAAGGCTAACGAGATGATCAGAGAATATTCCAAGCTGTTCCCGACAGGTGAGGACGCTTTCTTCTACAATGTGTTTGAAGGCGATACATACGAGGTCGGCTGCTGGATCAATGAAACAACAAAAGCTAGGTTCTCTAACTGATAACATTGAAGAGTTTTTTATACATAATTATGAAAATCAACATCATAGCACATGTTGTTATGGTGTTGTTTTCTTGTGGGAATTCTATTGACAATGTCAAAAGGTTTGTCGATTACGATACAATCTCTGGCATGATGGCTTATGATGTGGTGATAGAACGCAGTGACTCGGGTATTTTGGTGGCTAAACTTACCGCACCAGTCATGAGGAGTGTGGAGACTGAGGACAGCTCATTCCTTGAGTTCCCCAAAGGGTTTTTCGCCACCGTTTATGAAGGAGATACATCAGCTTACGCAAAGATAAAAGGCAATTACGGCATGATGTACAACCAAGACGAACTTGTGATGGCACGTGATAATGTGGTGGTTGAGAACATCACTACAAAAGAAACCCTCGAGACAGAGACGTTGTTCTGGAATCAAAAGACTAAAAAGATTTATACGAGGAACTTTGTGAAAATCTATAGCCCGGACAAAGTGGTATATGGAGACAGCCTCGAAGCAGACGAAACCTTCTCCAAACGCGTGATCCATGGAATAAAAGCAACCCTCGAAATAGAGGATCCTGAATAGATAATATTGATAATCAAATGGATGATTGGTTAATTGTAATACTATCACTCTTGGTGTCAGCACTTTTCTCAAGTGTTGAAATAGCATTTTTATCTTCAAACAGGCTGAAATTGGAACTTGATCTGAAGAAAAATAGCTTTATCGCGAAACTGATAAATAATTTCGTGAAACACCAGTCGATGTTCATAGGCTGTATCCTTCTTGGAAATAATATCGCCAATGTGATTTATGGAATCTCTATAGCGAAAATACTCGAACCGGTTATAGTGAGTGTCATTCCACAGGCCATCTCAAATGAGTTCTCCATTCTTTTCTGCCAAACAATTATCTCCACACTCTTGATTTTGTTTGTTGGCGAGTTTATTCCGAAAACTCTTTCAAGAATAAATCCAGACGGGCTGATGCATGTGGTCGCATTGCCGATGATGATCATATATATTATCCTTTTCCCATTGATTTTCATATATATAGGAATATCAGAGCTGATTATTAAATATATTTTCAGAATGGATATACGCCCTGAAGACTATAAACTCAGCATTGTTGACCTGAATGACTATTTGAAGGAGTACGCCGACCCTGACGAGGAGAACGAAGATATTCAGCAGGGTATAGAGTTGGTGCAAAATGCAATTGATTTCCAATATGTTAAACTTCGCGAGTGTATGCAGCCGCGAAATGAGATCAAAGCTGTGGGAATAAACGACACTATTGAGGAGGTGAAGGATGTTTTTGAGGAGACGAAACATTCTAAACTCATCGTTTATGAGGATAATATCGATAATATCATTGGCTATATCCATATCAATGACCTGCTCCATAATAATAAGGCAATCAAAGAGAGGGTCAGGCAGATTGAATTTTATCCTGAGACTTATGGGGCGAAAGACTTGCTGCAACACCTTTCAAAGACGCGTCAAAGTATTGCGGTCGTTGTTGATGAGTTTGGAGGAACAGCCGGAATTATCACAATAGAGGACCTTATTGAGGAGATTTTTGGTGAGATAGAGGACGAATACGATGAAGAGGAGACGGTGGAAAAAACTATCAAGGAGAATGATAGGATTTTCTCGGCCCGGCTCGAAATCGATTACCTTAACAAGGCATACAAATACGATTTCCCGGAATCAGACGATTACGAGACCCTTGCCGGTTATATCATACATTATCACGAAAGTATTCCGCAAGCAGGGGAGGAAATCTCTATTGGAAAATACCTGTTTAAAATAATAAAAGCGTCAGATACAAAACTCGAGGAAGTGGAAATAAAGGACAATCAATGAGTTATAATTTTTTGCTAAAAATGTTGAATATATCCACGGATTTTGTAAATTTGCACGTTTAAAATAAATCTAAGAATAATAAAATAAGAAAAGAAAATATTAAACTATGGCAGCAATTGGACAAATCAGAAAACACTATGGTATTTTAGTGATTATCATTGGCTTGGCACTTTTGGCTTTTGTGTTGGGTGACCTTTTTAAAAGTACAAACAGAAGACAGCAGAATGATGTGGCAGTAGTAAATGGAGAAAAGATTACCTACCAGGATTTTGCAAATTTGGCGGAGCAGAACATTGAAAATCAAAAGAGAAACACTGGTTCTATCTCAAATGATGACGCTTTCAACGTTCGTAACCAAACCCTCGAACAGATGATTAGAGAGATTATCATGAATGAGGAGTTTGAAGCCCTCGGTCTTACCGTGACATCTGCCGAACTTGTTGACCAATTCCTTGGTGATGAGCCAAATCAGTATGTTGCTCAGAGCTTCCAAGATGCAAATGGTAACTTCGATAGAGAGGCAGTGAGACAATTTATTAATAATTTCGATCAGTATAGCCCTGAAATGCAGGCCTCTTGGATTAATTTTGAGAACGCTATTAAGGAAGATAGATTGAACACAAAATATGAGAGCCTCTTGAAACATGGTTTCTATATGCCTAAAAAACTCGCTGACCGTTACAACGAGAATAAAAATGCTAAGAAATCAGCAGAGGTTTATGCTGTGCGCTATAATTCTATACCTGACTCAACAGTGGTGGTTACCGAACAGGATAACAGAAAATACTATGAGCAGTATAAGAATAAATATCAGTCAGATGAGATCCGTGGCATTGACTACGTGATATTCGATGTGAAACCTTCAAAAGCAGACTATGAAGCTGCAAAAAATTATGTGGAGTCTGTAAAAGATGGTCTGGCCCAGACATCAAACGTAGCGAACTTCGTGGCTTATAATTCTGATATGCCTTACGACAGCTCTTGGAAACTTACAAATGAACTCCCCGTAGAACTTGAGAATGTTGTAGCAAATAATGAAGTTGGTTTCGTCTATGGTCCTTATGAGAGCGACGGAGCATATAATGTCGCAAGAATCATGGATAAGGCTAACCGCTCTGACTCTTTGATGGCAACGCATGTCCTTATCGCTTATAAAGGAGCCCTCCGCTCTTCCGCAACACGCACAAAAGAACAGGCTAACGCTCTCGCCGACAGCCTCTACAATACAATTAAAAAGTCAGGCAAGATAGAAGGTATTGTCAGCTTCTCTGACGACCCAAGCGCAAAGAGTAATAACGGTGACCTCGGCTGGTTCAAAGATGGTGCAATGGTCCCAACATTCAATGAGTTCGTTCAGAATAATAAAGTCGGCACTGTTGGCGTTGTAGAGTCTCCTTTCGGTTACCATATCGTAAAAGTCACAAACCGTAATGCTGCAAAACCTATGGCTCGTGTCGCTGTTATCGCTCATGAAATTACCGCAAGTTCAGAGACAGACCAGATGGTTTTCGCTGAGGTTAACAAATTCGTTACTGAGAATAAGACAGCTGAACAATTTAACGCTGCGATTGAGGCTCAAGGTCTTAACAAACGTACATTCCCTTCAATGAAAAAATATACAAACCGTATCACAGGTATCAACAACCCTCGCGAGATTGTTAGATGGGCATTCAGAGACGGTGTTAAGGTAGGCGATATGTCAAATGTATTCGAACTTGAAAACATGTATGTTGTAGCAGTCCTTACAAAGATTTCTCCAGAGGGCGTTATCGGTTATGACGATATGATCGAGCGTTATGCTTACCAAATTAAGAAAGTGAAGAAAGGTGAGATCCTTGCCCAGAAAGCTCAGGCCTATGGCTCTGATTATCAGAAAATGATAGATGAACTTAATGGTGAGAAGACAACTGTTGATAACATCTCTTTTGATGGTCGCAGCTTCGGTAACTTCGGCGTTGAAGATAAGGTTATCGGTACAACTTTAGGAATGAAGGAAGGTGTGTATTCTGCACCTATAGAAGGCGGTAATGCCCTCGTAATTGTCAAAGTTACAAAGAGCGCACCTGCCGGCGCAACAGATTATGCAAGCATCTTGCGTGAGAAGAAGTCTAATTTCAACAACCAGATCCTCAACGGCTCTGCCTACTCTGCACTCCGCGACAATGCAAAGGTTGAGAACAACGGAATACTCTTCTTCTAATAAAATTATTCGTAACTGAATAAAGGTTTTAAGTGTTTTTTTTGTATGAAAATTAGTCCGGTTCCTACTGGGCTAATTTTTTTTGCATTCAGGTGTTTCTTATTTCCTTAATGTTTTTCAAACCATCTTAAACTATTGAAAAAAACTCCATGCAAAATAAAGTGACGCCCAAAAGTTATCCAACTTTTTGGCGTCACTTCAGTTAAAGAGGTTTTATTTCCCTTTGTAGGCTAAATTTATATTTTGTTGGACAGATGTATGATTCCGTCGCTATTGAAACTGCCGTTTAATAATAAGGAAAGCCCCTCGTTTTAAAACTAACACAGCTCTAATAACGATTCTGTGACATACTTCAGTTGCTCGTCGGTGAACTCCGTGTGTATAGGGAGAGCGAGGACGTGGTCGCAGAGATATTCACAAACAGGGAAATCGCCTTGTTTGTAACGTTCGTCTTTATAAGCCTTCTGCATGTGTAATGGCACAGGATAGTAAATAGCACTCGCAATACCTTTTGTTTGAAGGTGCGACATGGCTTTTTCACGCTCGATGCCATTCAAAACAACCACATATTGATGGAAAACATGGTCGGTGAAAGGTGCGGTTTTTGGCGTGATTATCTTGTCAGTTTGTGCGAAAGCAGTCTCATAATATGCAGCAACATGCTGGCGTGCCGCGATATATTCATCGAGATGTTTTAGTTTTATATCAAGGACTGCCGCCTGAATAGCGTCAAGTCGTGAGTTCACGCCTATATAATCGTGATAATAACGTACTTTCATTCCGTGGTTTACTACTATCCGAATCATTTCGGCGAGATTGTCATCGTTAGTGAATATTGCGCCACCATCGCCGTAGCAGCCGAGGTTCTTTGAAGGGAAGAATGATGTGCAGCCTATTGTCCCTATCGTTCCTGATTTTTTCACTGTGCCGTCTTTAAACGTATAGTTAGCGCCAATTGCCTGTGCGTTATCCTCTATCACATAGAGATTGTGGCGTTGGGCAATTTCCAAGATAGCGTCCATGTTTGCGCATTGTCCGAACAGATGCACCGGGACTATTGCTTTAGTGCGCGGAGTGATTGCTTTTTCAACTGCCTCAGGGTCAATGCAGTATGTGTCTTGGTCAACATCAACCACTATTGGCTTTAGGCGAAGGAGCGCTACTACTTCTGCGGTAGCGATGAAAGTGAACGAAGTAGTAATGACTTCATCGCCTGGCTCAAGACCAAGGCTCATCATTGCCACTTGAAGCGCATCTGTACCGTTCGCACATGTAATGACATGTTTGACACCGAGATACTGCTGTAAGTCTTCTTGAAATTTTTTAACAAATGGACCGCCAATAAATCCAGCTGTTGAGAGAATCTGCTGTATCGCTGCATCCACTTCTGGTTTGATTTTGTTATACTGACCGACAAGGTCAACCATTGGAATCTGTTGCATAGTCTTAATAATATGCTGCAAAGATAATAAGAATTTTTTTTGTTGATTAAATTTTTTTGTCGAAATGCTTGTGTATGTGAAAAAAAAGTTGTTATTTTGCACTCTGTTTTTGGAAGAGTAAAGTAATAATAAAAAAATAGAAGTCATGTCAAGAATTTGTCAAATAACAGGAAAGAAAGTTATTACAGGTAACAATGTTTCACACTCAAACAAAAAGACTAAGAGAACATTCAAGCCAAATTTGAAGATCAAGAGATTCTATGTTCCAGAGTGGGATGAATGGGTAGTGTTGAAAGTTTCAGCTGCAGGTCTCCGTACAATTGACAAAAAAGGTGTTTACAAAGCAATGTGCGATGCAGCAAAAGATGGTAATCTTAACCGCTGGTAAGAATCATTATTATGATAAAAGTGGCCGTCCTGTATTAAGGCGGCTTTTTTTATATTATAGAACGCTTTTCAGATACTAATCAGATTAACGTTGCGTTATCTTCAATATTGTTTTATATGAAAAGATGGATGCTCTTCCTAATAATCGTGTCCCTTCTTCCGACTTTTGTGTTTGGACAGAAGAATGAAGCCGTTTTGTTTGGAAGAATAACCGATGATAGTGGAAAAACGCTTGAGTTTGTTAATGTCGCGGTCTTGAATACTCAATACGGGGTGGTGTCTGACAGCCGTGGCAACTATAGCCTTAACATGCCTGCAGATACTCTTTTAGAGGTGGTCTTCTCCTTTATCGGATACGAGGAACAAAAATATAATTTTAAGATTGGAAGCGGTGAGAAACTTAGGAAGGATGTGACACTCAAGGTCGTGTCAACTATGCTTCCTGACGCTATGGTGCACGACAGGGTGATTAAAACATCAACAATCACCCGTCTTGATGCGCGGGAGACGGTGCTTCTTCCGACTTCTGGCGCTGGAGGTGTTGAGGATATTGTTAAGACACTTCCAGGCGTAAGTTCAACTAATGAACTCAGCTCACAATACAATGTGCGTGGCGGAAATTTCGATGAGAATCTTATCTATGTGAACGGTATTGAGATATATAAGCCTTTTCTCGTAGGCTCGGGACAGCAGGAGGGACTTAGTTTTATCAACTCCCGCCTTATTTCTAATATCGATTTCTCAGCCGGAGGCTTCTCCACAGAATATGGCGACAAACTGTCATCTGTTCTCGATATCACCTATAAAAACCCTACAATTTCCGCTGGCTCGCTGACACTAAGCATGTTAGGAGCGGAAGCCCATGCCGAGGGAAGGATCGGTGATGGAAAACTCAGTTATCTTATTGGAGCAAGATATAAAAATACAAAATATCTTCTCGGAAAAATGGATACTAAAGGGACTTACCAGCCTAACTTCACTGATGTTCAAGGACTTCTGACATATAATGCTTCTTCCCGACTTGAGATTTCGGCACTTGGCTATTATTCGAGAAACAGTTATTTGATGGTTCCCGCTACTCGTGAGACTGATTTCGGAAATCTTCAAGCATCTTATAGGTTGAAAATTTATTTCGATGGTCATGAGTTAAGTAGATATTCTACCGGATTAGGTGCCTTGTCATTTAATTATAGTCCAAATGAAGATGTGGTGTTAAAACTTATTGCATCGGCTTATTCTGCCGTTGAGTCGGAGACTTATGATGTGCAGGGACAATATTGGATTGGACAGCTTGAGACTAACCCGGGAAGCGAGCAGCAAGGCGATGTCATTACAAATCAAGGAGTTGGAACATATATAGAACATGCCCGCAATTTCTTCTATTCTCAAGTGTTAAATTTAGATCACAAAGGTGCTTATAATTACAATGACAACACTTTGAAATGGGGCGTGCGTTTCCAGCACCAAAGCATAGATGATATTATTAATGAATGGGATATGGTTGATTCAGCGGGCTATACGCTGCCACATTTTATCGATTCAATCATAAATCCTAATAATCCTTTACAAACTTCGCTTGAACTGAAGAATGTCGCTAATAGTCATAATATTATTAATATTAACAATGTTGATGGTTATTTGCAAAATTCATGGCAGTTTGAGAATGAAAAAGACGATATCTTCGTTTTGACAGCCGGTATCCGCGCAAATTATTGGGGATATAATGGTGAGATAAACATCAGTCCGCGGGTCGGATTTGCGTTTAAGCCGCATTGGGAACGGAATATGACTTTCAGATTGTCGGGCGGCGTTTATGTTCAGCCTCCTTTTTATCGCGAGATCCGTATGTTTGACGGAAGTCTTGTCGATCCGGAGATTGCCTCATCTCAGAAATCGTTACAGGTCGTTCTTGGTCACGAATATAACTTTATCGCATGGGAACGTCCTTTTGTTCTTACTACAGAATTGTTTTACAAGAAGTTAAAGGATATTATACCCTATGAGGTTGACAATATCCGTATCCGATATTTTGCTGACCAGAAGGCATCGGGTTATTCCACAGGCATTGATATGAAGATTAATGGTGAGTTTGTGAAAGGTATTGAGAGTTGGGCATCATTATCGATTATGAAATCATCGGAGAATATCAGGTATTTCGTTGATAGTGACGGTGTGTTGTTGTCGCAGACCGATGTTAATAATGGCGCGAGTTATGATCATGACACTATCATCAGCGGGATTCCGCGTCCTTCCGACCAAAGGGTTAATTTCGCAATCTTCTTCCAAGACTATATTCCTTTTATACCTTCTTTCAAGGTGAACCTGAAGTTGATTTTTGGAACAGGATTGCCGTTTGGACCTTCGGAATCAGAGAGATATGCCCAAAAAATGAGAATGTCACCGTATCGTCGTGTTGATATAGGATTTAGCAAGCAACTCATCGGTGGAGGTCAGACTGCATCTTTTGGCCCACGAAATCCTTTACAGTATATTAAAAACTGTTGGCTTAGTTTAGAGGTGTTCAATTTGCTTGGAGTAAATAATGTGAGTTCGTATATGTGGGTCACAGATATTTATAATATTCAGTATGCCGTGCCAAACTATCTGACAAACAGGCAGTTAAATCTTAAACTGATATTAGAGTTCTAATCGTGGTGAATGATAAAATTTGTGAGCCGGCAAGATAGAATCATTTCTCCTTCTTCATCTTTCACATCGATATTCCAAACGTGGGTTTGTCTTCCTTGGTGTAAACAAATCGCTTCAGCATAGATGTATGAGTTCAACTTCCCGGATTTCATGTAGTTGGCTGTTATGTTAATCCCTCTTATCTCATTGTGTTCCAATCCGACAAGGAAGGAAGATCCTACACCGCCGACGCTTTCAGCAAAGGCTACGCCAGCGCCTCCGTGCATTATGCCGAAAGGCTGGGTCAACTCTTTTTTAATAAACATACGGGCGTGAACGAATCCTGCTTTCACTTCAAGGTATTCTATGCCTAAAAAATCCATCAATGTATCTTTATTTAACGCTTTTAACTCCTCAATATTATCACATTTTCCTAACATACATTCTTTTTTCTGCAAAGATAAAAATATTGCCGAGATTTTTGTCTCGGCAATAAAAGAATATTTTTTGTTACTGTTTAAATATTTTAGCAGTTGAGGAATTGATTTCGATGAAATAAAGACCTTTTTGCAATGCGGAAATATCTATTGACTTATTATTAGTGGGTTGTTCCATTACCAGTGTGCCGGTTAGACTATAAATTCGGCATTCTCCATCAAATGGAAGATGCAATAAGGTGCTACATGGGTTCGGGAACACCTCTATTTTATTGCAGTATATTTCGTTGATGCCAAGATGTGCCACGTCGTGAATAACACCGACAGCGTCAAGGTCAAAGCCGCTCGATTCAAAAGGTGTTGGCCAAGGGTCGTTTACAATGTTTCCCTCAGAGTCGTATGTTGCATATTCTGGGTCGATATTTCCAACGACATCAACAACCCTTACATGTGTAATGTTTTGTTTATCAAGGAGAACGTTATCTTCAATGTCGTCTAAATCGAATGGTGTGCCATAAAGCGCCATATACTTACCTGCAAGGTTGTGAACCTTTGTACAGTCAGAGAATCCGAAACCATCGGTTTGTGTCTCGGTTTGTGTCAAAGAAATAGAAGGGAAACGGAAAAAATGTTCGCCATCGGAGCTTACTTCAACAAAGGCAAATTCAAGGAATCCGTCATTGAAAGAGTTCTCGAATACTGCGAAATCCGGACCGGGACCGTTGCATATAGGAGAAGCGAAAGTCAGGACAGCGTTACCGCCGTCACCGAGGCTCACTACTGACATCGTGCCGTCAGCCTTGCCAAGAGCGGCGTCAGGCTCCCCATACGAGGCGTATCCAAGCGATGGATTGTCTATCTGTTGCAGTCCGCGTTCTAAAATGCAAGATGTAGCCCATGCAACAAAAACACTTGAATCACAATGGATTGCGGTTGTCCCTTCATGCCCAGCCGGTGGTGCGAATTGAGCGAAGGTCACCGGCTGTAACATGAAAACTAAAAAACATAAATAACCAAGTTTTTTTATCATTTTACAATAAGTTTCATTGTGTCACTATAGTTCGATGTATTTATTGAAATGAAATAAATTCCATTTGTAAATACTTCTGTATCAATGAAATATATTGTCTCGCCATCAATGTTGATGATGTCCGACTTTATTGCTCTTCCTTGAATGTCGTATATTGTGATGCTCACGTTCTCACCGTTACCAACAAGGTTGAGGTATGTACCCGTTGTTGCAGGATTTGGGTAAAGCGATGCGCTGACACTGCTGTTTTCAGCAATGCCGAATATGTTTGTCGCTGGTGTTACTGTCTGTGTCCACACATAAACCCATTGTCCGACTTCTGTCGCACATGACTCATCGCCCCATTTGATGTAATCGCCGTTTACAACTTCCTGCGTCTCATAGCCAAAGTTTGCCATTACTCCATTAACCAAAAACAACCAGTACATTCCGGATAGTGAGAGATGTGTGTCGCCCTCGTTGTAAGTTATGTCTGTGACCATGCCGTTGCTTGCACTGTAATCGAAACGGTTGTCGTCGTTAGCAACGGCATCCATCACTTCCTTTGTGGTAACTGATTCACCATTAAAGCGATAGCCCCAAGCTAATGCTATGTTTGGATTGTTCCAGTTTACGATAAAGATGACCTCGCTGTTTCCTTCACCAATCCAATATTGTATCTCATCTGCCGAGATTGTTGCGTCTTCTTGTGAATAAGAATTAGCAAATGTTAAACATAATACTGTTAATAAAAAGAATTTAGTAAATAATTTAAGCATAACGTTAAAAATTAATTAATAATACAATATTTTATTAATGGGAAAAACCTATTAAAAATCAAAAAACAATATTTTTTGTCCTACAAAGAAGGCAAAACAAATTCCATTCTATGATTTTTTATGATAGTTTTTATCCCGAAAACCATTTATTCATTGTGAGAGGCAGGTCTTCTGACTTATTCCTTACACCTGATGTCTTCCCGGAAGTGTGAGACCTCCAGTGACGTATTGACAGGTGCTATTAGAATTTACAGCAGCGGGAACTGTCCGGGACTTTCACCCGATTCCCTATTGAGTCCGTTGTGGACACCTTTCAACTTTGCAAAAATAAGCTAAAATTCTGATATGGTGAGTTTTTTTTAGAAAAAAATTACTAATAATTCTAATGTGTTAGTATTCAAAAAGTTACTTCTTTTTACTTTTTGAATTCTGTTTCTTTGACAACTGATGTGACAATGATGCCAATGAGGAGGCAAGGTTCTCGTTCTTAACCAAAATGCCCTCGGGAACGTTGAGAAGTGTGAATGGGAAGTTCCAAATTGCAAGTATCCCGCTTTCAACCATGAGGTCGCACACCTGTTGAGCCTGGTCTTCTGGCACAGCAATTATCCCTATCTTTATGTTCATACGTTTTACTATGGAGGACAGCTTCTCAAGTGGAAAGATATATTTCCCGTTTATTTGTTCTGAATACAACCTCTCATCTTTATCAAAACCAGCGACAATGTCTAACCCTAATCGAGCAAACCCTTTGTTAGCCAATAATAAACGCCCCAAACTTCCAACCCCAACAAGCACAGCCTCGTCTTTGTTGTTGTATCCAAGGTATTCCTTCATGTCCTTTAACAGTATCCCAACGTTGAACCCCAAACGTGGCTTGCCTGATACTGAACTTACACTGGCAAGGTCCTTCCTCACTAAAACCGGGTTTAGATTCAGATTCTTAGCGATGTCGGTGGCAGAAACATTTTTAACACCTTCATCTTCAAGTTTCATTATGTAACTATAATACAATGGCAATCGATTTAATGTCGATTGCATGATAACTAATGAATTGTTAACTTTGTTTTTCACATCGATAATTTTTTATCTATTGCAAATATAGCACATTTTTACGTTTGAATTCAAAATTGTTTATAAAAATAAGGTGTTTCCACTATTTTTAACCGTAATTTATCCGATCAACAATGTGAGCTTTTTATTTGTTTTGTCAGCATGGTTTTATTTATAAAAATGTTAACCTTTATTAGTACGGATATTATTTGTCGTGTTGCAAATAATCATTAACGTTCTTGTTAACATTGTGGAATTTTGTTAACAATCAAGTAGGGAAAGATGAATGTCTATCGTATTTCAAAATCATCTATTATATTGTTAATCAATGCATAAACCGTTAATCCGGATACTGATTTGATTCCTGTCTTCTTGATAATGTTTTTCCTGTGTGTTATCACTGTGTGGATAGATATGAACAGTTTCTCGCTTATCTCTTTATTTGTCAATCCTTTTACAAGTGCTATGAGAACTTCTATCTCTCTATTTGTAAGTTCAATACTTTCGTTCTGAGGTGATGCTAAAGTGCTGCTTTTTAATATGTTAAAGATTTTGTTCGCGACTTTCTGTTTTGAATCGTTCATCTCTATTACTTCGTCAAATTTTTTTAACATTTCTTTTTCAATATAAGAACTGACGAAGGCAAAGACTTTCAAGTCGGAGAAGTTACTCTGGATTTTATTAAGAATATCGCTGTTTGCTGTTAGTAATGGATTTATTATCAATATATTAGGATTGTAAATCAGGATTTTCTCCTCTAATCTGTCTATGTTATCGAGTTGTGATATTACAGAAAGTTGGCTGAACTCTTCGAGAAAAGAAGTGAGGCCACAAACGAGTATCGGTGATGGGTCAACTATGATTATTTTGTTGTCAGCATTCATTGATACTATTTTCAAGTGATTCGACAAATGGGATAAGCACACGTTCCTCTATCATTTTGTGGCATGATAAGTCGGAGGATAAGTCAATGATATCCAATGATATCTCTATGCGTTCCTTTGGAAAAACATCGGCTGGGAGATATTTGACGAGGATATTCATCAAATCGGAGAGTTTGTCCTCTATATTGGTATGGTTCCTATGGAATTCCCTCATGCTGAAGTGAGAGATAACATCGTGAGAGACAATTTGTTGCAGGTATGGGAACACTTTCTCCTCCTCATATTTGAAATGTTCAACCACTTCGTTTTTATAGTCGTTGAAGAAACGTTTCAACGTTGGTCCGTATTTTGGAGTACATGCGTCTATAATATGATTAAGGTGTTCTTCGATGTGAGGCAGACGCTCGCAAAGATAATAGTTATGCGATTCTAATAAAAAGTTAATTAACACTTTAGAGTCAACCATCATTATGTCGTCGTTTGAAGGCGAGAAGTCGTTGTTGCAATAAACGTTGCAAATCATAAGGAAAAAATGAGGTGATACCTTACTTTCCTCACATACTTCGCGCACGCTGCGGTCACCGAAACCGAGTTTTATGTCAAATCGTGGGAGCATCAGCAATAGTTTCGTGTTGCTGAGTACCAAGTCGGACATCTTCATTGTTTCTGAAAACACATTTCTCATGTTAAAATTTTTCTGCAAAGATAACTTCTTTTTGTTTACTAAGTGTTTGGTTTTATAAAAATAGCCTTAAATGATTATACACATGGTGATAAATCACAATTAATGGTGATGATTATAAAAGTGAATCTGAAATACTTTTGCATTGTCAAAAAGTAATATCGGAATTAACAGAAATTAACAATCGAAAGAACCAACTAATGGGCTTAAATAAAATTTACTTAGGATTGAAAATAATGATTTTATTCATTGCCATATTTTTATGTTTTGATGATTCGCTTGCACAAGATGCACCCGTCACCGTGAGTGCATCTTACAAAGCGGATTATCTCTATAATATGTCGGGCGGTATCGAAGTCGGAGGAGGATATTTGGGATATGGTCAGATGGGGCTTAGTGTTGACTTTGAAGCTCTTAACCTTTGGAAAAATGGAGAGTTTTTCATCGGAGGCGCCACTACGCATGGTGCAACCCCATCGGCAAGTTTTATCGGTGATTTGCAAGTCGCTGATAACATTGAGGCCGGCGAATACGTTTATCTGGAACAGCTTTGGTTTAGGCAGAATCTTGGACGCTTCATGTTAAAGATTGGTCTTCAAGACCTTAACGAGCATTTTGTGGAATCATCACCTGCATCGGAATATATTAACAGCTCTTTTGGTATAAACTCGGTGATAAGCACTAACATGGATGCTCCAATCTTCCCTGTGATGGGACTTGGCGTTGAGTTGAATTATTCCTTTAATGACAAATGGCATGCACAAATCTGCGCGTTTGACGGACAACCTGCTGATTTTGAAGAAGATCCTCATAATCTGCATTGGAAGATAAATAAAGATGAAGGCGTGTTGCTGTTAGGTGAAGTTCATTACACTGATGATAAAAATGGTGTAAAAGTTGGTGGTTTCCATCACTCTTCCAACAATAAGTCTGGCGCCTACCTGTTGGCTGACAGAACCTTGTTCGAGAATCATCGTAGAGACGTGGTGTCCTTCCTCCATACAGCATACTTGTTCAATATTGGTGAGAATGATAACTACTTAAACATTGCTTTAGGCGCTAACCTGAACGGGGTCTTCTCAAAGGAAAAACGTGATGTGCTTGGGATTGCAACAACTAATGCCTTCATCAAAAACAATAACCTGGAGTCGGCAATTGAGTGCTTCTATAAGTATAACTTGACCGATTGCCTGTCATTAATGGGTGATATCCAATATATTATAAACCCATTCAATGGAGAGGTGTCGCTGCCTAATGCTTTGGTCGGAATATTCAGACTTTGTATAGAGATATAACATTAATAAATGTAAAATATGGAAAAGGAAGGAATCATGAGACTTTCAGATGTGCCTCAAGGGTCGAGGTGCGTTGTGAAAAATGTTAAAGGAGACGGGAAACTTCGCCTTCGCTTGATGGAACTCGGTTTTGTTGAGAACGAGCTGGTAAGGGTTATTAGAAATGCTCCTTTGATGGATCCCGTTGAATATCAAGTGATGGACGCTCATATTTCTTTGAGAAGAAATGAGGCTGAAAAAATTGAAGTGACCATCTTAGATGATAATACAGAATGTCCGTTAAATAATGTTAACAATGAAACTAATGTTGGATTAACTGACATTGAGATAGGTGTTGAGAATAGGGAATGCGACTCAAAAAAGAAAACTGATAACAAGATTATTAATGTTGCCCTTGTCGGAAACCCTAACTGCGGAAAAACATCTTTGTTTAACCATGCTACCGGGCTTCGTGAGAAAGTTGGAAATTATAGCGGCGTCACTGTTGATGCAAAGATAGGAGTGTTCAATTTCAATGGCTATACTATACGTCTTGTTGATCTCCCTGGAACTTATTCGTTGACAGACTATTCTGCCGAGGAACAATATGTATCTGATTATCTTTTGAACGGTAATCCCGATTTGATATTGAATATCGTTGACGCTTCTAATATCGAGAGAAATCTGTTGCTCACTACTCAACTGCTTGATATCGGCCGACCAATGGTAATCGCACTTAATATGTATGATGAGTTGCTCTCAAGAGGCGATAGTATTGATTATGAGACTCTTGCCTCACTTCTCTCATTGACAATAGTGCCAACAAAAGCCTCCTCAGGTAAGGGTATCCCCGATTTGTTGAAGGCTGTGGTTGACGTTTATGAGTGCAAGGACTCGCAACGACTTCATCTCGACACATCTGGTTTGGATAAAGATGAGGCGACCGCTTATCGTTACAGATTCATTCGCGAACTCTTAGACAAGGTGTATAAAAGCGGTGATAATGTAAAGCGTTCAAAAGCTTATAATGCTGATAAAATCCTTACAAATAAATGGCTTGGCTTCCCTATCTTGGTGATTTTCATGTGGTTGATGTTCGAAGCAACCTTTACAATAGGTGCCTATCCACAAGAATGGATCGAGAGTGCTACGGAGTGGCTGTGTGATTTGGTGGGATCTTGGCTTAATGAAGGTATTTTACGCGACTTGATAGTTGACGGTATTATCGCAGGTGTTGGCGGAGTGCTCGTTTTCCTTCCTAATATTCTGATACTCTATTTCTTTATCGCAATATTAGAGGATACGGGCTATATGGCGCGCGCCGCATTTATTATGGATAAGCTGATGCATAAAGTGGGACTGCATGGCAAATCGTTCATCCCGTTTATTATCGGTTTCGGTTGCTCTGTTCCAGCTGTTATGTCGGCTCGCATGCTTGAGAATAGGAAAGATAGGATTGTAACAATTCTCTCTGTGCCGTTTATGTCGTGCTCGGCCCGACTTCCTGTGTATCTCCTTTTTGTTTCAGTGTTTTTCGATAAGTATCAAGGACTTATCTTACTCGGAATATATCTTATAGGAATATTGTTCGCTATTATTACCTCATTGATTATGAATAAGACGGCTTTCAAAGGTCTGTCGCAGGAATTTGTAATGGAATTGCCGCCTTATCGTATTCCAACAACCCGTAATGTGTTGATTCACATGTGGGATAAGAGCGTCCAATATCTGAAAAAGATGGGAACGATAATTCTTGCAGCCTCAATCATAATCTGGGCTTTGGAGTATTTCCCAAGGAACAATAGCGATGTTGAGATGGCCGAGAATAATATTGAGAATTCTTATATTGGAAAAATTGGCCATGCCATTGAACCAATTATGCGCCCTTGTGGTTTTGATTGGAAGTTAGGAGTCGGATTGATTACCGGTATTGCAGCAAAGGAAGTGGTTGTCTCGACTCTTGGAGTTCTTTTAGATGCGGAAGATGAAGATGCGTCTTTGAAGGAGAAAATCAGGGCAATAGATGACTTCACTCCTGTTAAAGCATTCGGCTTTATGGTGTTCGTGTTATTGTGTACGCCTTGTATAGCGGCCCTTGCAGCAATAAAACGTGAAGCAGGACTGAAATGGGCTCTTTTTTCCGCCGTATATACTACAGGTCTCGCATGGGTGGTCTCCTGTCTCATTTTTCAAATCGGCAGTTTGATAATATGAATTGGCAAGATGTTTTAGTGTTTATTATTGTTTTCGCTTCAGTTGTGTTTCTTTTTGTTAATATTGTTAAGAAAATCAAACATTGTGATTGCGGCGGAAGTGGAAAGTCGGAATGTTGTGGCAAATGTGATGGCTGTTCAACAGATTGCCCTATTTGTCACAAACCTGATAAAGATAACTGATGTCTTATTTCTGAGACATTGGCTCTCAAGGAATGTTTCCTCTCGTTTTTTGTAGTTGGGGTTATAACTATAACCCCAACTTTCTCACTTGTCTCATCCCTCTCAAAAACATATAAAAAGCTGCCTCATCTCCCGTATATGATGCCGGACTTTGTTTGGTTATATTAACATTTATTTTGATAGGAACATCATTATTGTTAGTGTTTTTACTTTGTATCTCCGCATTAAACAAAATAATTCATGGTTTGTTATACAAGAAAAAAATCATGGCAACAATTAAAATGACTTCAAAAGACTTTGTTGGGAAGGTCAATGAAATGAACACTATGGAGTGGAAATATAAGGGTGACAAACCTGCTATTATCGCTTTTCATGCACCTTGGTGTGGGCATTGCCGTTCAATAGCGCCAACCTTGGAAGAACTGTCTGACGAGTATAAGGGTAAGTTATATATTTATAAAATTAATGTTGATGAGGAAGACAGACTGTCGCATTTGTTTAATATTGACAGCGTGCCGACTATGTTTTTTATACCAAAGAAAGGAGTGCCGTTGAAGGCGAGCGGTGTCATATCGAAAAAACAATTCGAGTCAACAATCAACAATAAACTGTTGAAAGATTATCATTGAGAATAAAAGCGCCTAATAAATAATGGACTGACCGGAGTATTATTTGGACGGGGATATCTTGAATCAAATTTCTATCTATATGCTTGCCGGACACAAATAAAAAGTTGTTAAAGGTTGTCCCCCGTTGTCGTCATCTATCAAAGGTGATAAGTTGTCTTTGACTCTGTTCACCGGACACAAATAAAAATGTTGTCTAAAGTTGTCCCCCGTTGTCGTCATCTATCAAAGGTGATGTGTCTTTGACTCTGTTCACCGGACAGCAATAAAAATGTTGTCTAAAGTTGTCCCTCGTTGTCGTCATCTATCAAAGGTGATGTGTCTTTGACTCTGTTCACCGGACACAAATAAAAAGTTGTTAAAGGTTGTCCCCCGTTGTCGTCATCTATCAAAGGTGATGTGTCTTTGACTCTGTTAACCGGACAGCAATAAAAATGTTGTCTAAAGTTGTCCCTCGTTGTCGTCATCTATCAAAGGTGATGTGTCTTTGACTCTGTTCACCGGACACAAATAATTATGAATAGCCTAAAAACTTTTGTATATTGTTGATTAATAATGTGCCGGATTATTTTCAAAAGAGCAAGGCTGTTTCAATCGTATTATTTACCGATATGCCAGATGGATTATTATTCTTTGATGTTGGATTGTGGAAAGAGAGATGTGTGCAAAGTTGTTAATGTATTGGCTGTTGCATATATGTGTTTGCGACTATATTATAAAGAGGAGAGTGCCTCAAAGGAATGGGGACACTCTCTATTGATAAGTCTTATAGTTAATTGTGGATCTTTTTTATCCAATTCAATGCGTTTACGAATGCCTCAATCCAAGGGGTGATCTCGTCATCTTTCCTGTTTTCTGGATAGTACGCCCATTGCCAAGGAAGGAAGGCTCTCTCAATATGTGGCATCATTGCGAGATGTCGCCCGTTGTTAGAGCATATTGCCGCTACTGACCAGTCGCTGCCGTTCGGGTTGCCAGGATATTCGTCGAAACTGTATGACATTGCGATGTTGTATTTGTCCTGATAATAAGGGAAGTCGAACTTGCCTTCTCCATGTGCTACCCATACTCCAAGACGGCGTCCTTGTAGCGAAGACAGCATTATGCTGTTGCTGTAATTTACGTTGACGTTGATGAATGCTGACTCGAACTTGTGTGAGTCGTTGTGTTTCATGCGTGGATGTTCCTCATGGTCAGGGTAGATCAGTTTTAGTTCTGTCATGAGTTGGCAGCCGTTGCAAACACCAAGGCTCATTGTGTCAGGGCGATTGAAGAAGTTCTCTATTGCGTTGCGGGCTTTCTCGTTGTAAAGCAATGCTCCAGCCCAGCCTTTTGCAGAACCGAGTACGTCTGAGTTGCTGAATCCGCCTACGAAGACAATCATATTAACATCGGTGAGGTCTTCTCTTCCGCTGATGAGGTCGGTGGTGTGAACGTCTTTCACATCGAATCCAGCGAGATACAGCGCGTAAGCCATCTCACGGTCGCCGTTGACGCCTTTCTCACGAATAATTGCCGCCTTGATGCCTGAAGGTGTCTTGCGGTGCATGTCGATATTAAGGTCTTTGGCTTTACCTGTGAATTTGCCGAAGTCGAAACGCAAGTCTTGTTTCTTGTAATTCTTGAAACGGTCGCGTGCCTTTGTGCTGCCACTCTGTTTGCAATCAAGCAAATATGAACCCTTGAACCAGATGTCGCGTAAAGCGTTGATGTCAAGCTCATGGCTGTCATTGCCTTTCACTAATTTGATGATTCGTTTTTCGATTGGCTTGCCTATTACTTGATATTCAATACCTTCATTATCGAGAATCTCTTTCGCACTATTGCCTTTTATTTGGATGACAACAGAAGGTTGTTCGCTGAATGCCACACTGATAAGGTCGTTGCTGTCGAATGCGCTGAGGTCGATGTGCATGCCGCCGTCGGTGTTGGCGAAGTTCATCTCGAGCAAAGTAGTGATAAGACCACCTGCAGAAACGTCGTGACCGGCTAAAACCAGCTCTTGCTCAATGAGTCTCTGCAAGGTGTTGAAGCATTTCTTGAAGTATTCGATATCATTGATATCTGGTGTGCTTTCACCTATTTTGTTTAGTGTCTGTGCGAAACTGCTACCTCCGAGTTTGAATCCTGACTTTGAGAAGTCGATATAGACAAGTTCAGTATCGATGTCTTGTGACATTACAGGTTTGACAGCTTTTCTTATATCCGTCACTTCGCCTACGGCAGAAATGATGACGGTGCCCGGTGCGAGAACTTTCTGACCGTTTTTGTATTTTTGTGTCATTGACAAGGAGTCTTTTCCTGTAGGAACGTTGATTCCGAGTGCGATACAGAAGTCGCTGAGGGCTTTCACCGCTCTATACAGACGTGCGTTCTCACCCGGATTCTTCGCTGGCCACATCCAGTTCGCGCTTAATGAGACCCCGTTAAGTTTTTCTTCTATTGGTGCCCATACAAGGTTTGTGAGAGCCTCGGCTACTGACAGCCTTGAACCGGCTTCTGGACTGATGAGAGCTGCGGCGGGGGCATGCCCGATGGCAGTGCCAATACCTTTAACGCCTTGATAATCAAGAGTCATTATCCCGAGGTTGTTGATAGGCAGTTGTATAGTGCCAGCGCATTGCTGTAATGCTACTCTTCCTGTTACGGAACGGTCAACCTTATTGGTGAGCCAGTCTTTACATGCGACGGCCTCAATCTGTAATATTTTATTAAGATATTGCTCGAACTTGTTATTTTGGTACGACAGTGCACCGAATTGGTAGTCGATGTTCTTGTCTGTCAACACCGTCTTTGGTGCGCTGCCGAAGAAGTCTGACAAGCTTAGGTCGATAGGGTCGGTGCCGTTTTTACGAACGAAACGTAGGCGTTTGTCATCGGTTGATTCGCCTACTATATAATAAGGTACGCGTTCGCGTTCGGCAGTCATCTTTATAATCTCGGTGTCGTCCTTGTTAATGAGCAATCCCATTCTCTCTTGTGACTCGTTCCCTATAATTTCTTTATCTGATAGGGTAGGGTCGCCAACGGGCAGGCTGTCAACATTGACAATGCCGCCGCTTTTATCGATAAGTTCTGAGAGGCAGTTGAGGTGTCCGCCGGCGCCGTGGTCATGTATTGAGCGCACAGGGTTGCTGTCGTTTTCCACCATGGCGCGAATTACGTTGGCGACACGTTTCTGCATTTCCGGGTTGGCACGTTGTACCGCGTTTAACTCGATAGCGTTAGAGTACTGTCCTGTTCCAACGCTTGACACAGCGGCGCCGCCCATTCCGATGCGGTAGTTGTCTCCGCCGAGGACGACGATGAGGTCGCCAGGCTCCGGCTCTTCTTTGATGCAGTCATCGACAGGAGCGAATCCTATGCCGCCAGCCTGCATAATTACCTTGTCGTAACCGAAGTCGCCACCGCTGTCTTCGCCCTCTGTGTGCTCGAAAGTGAGGAGGCTGCCGTTGATGAGAGGCTGCCCGAACTTGTTACCGAAGTCAGAGGCTCCGTTTGATGCCTTGATAAGAAGGTCTTCGGGGGTCTGATACAGCCATGGACGTGCCTTGAAATTGTCTTCCCATTCGCACGAACTGTCGTTACGCGGATATGAGGTCATATAGACAGCGGTACCAGCTAAAGGAATACTTCCTCTACCTCCTGCGAGACGGTCGCGAATCTCACCGCCAGTGCCGGTAGCTGCACCGTTGAATGGCTCAACAGTCGTGGGAAAGTTATGAGTCTCAGCCTTTAACGAAATTACAGTGTTGATGTCTTTGATCTTGAAAAAGTCGGCCTTGTGCTGTGTGGCAGGTGCGAATTGTTCTACTTTAGGGCCAACGATGAATGCCACGTTGTCTTTGTAAGCCGAGACAAGCCTGTTTTTGTGCTCTTTTGAGGTTTTCTTAATCAAAGCGAAAAGCGTCTCTGGCATTTCTTTCCCGTCAATTATGAAAGTGCCGTTGAAAATCTTGTGCCGGCAGTGCTCCGAATTGACTTGTGCGAAACCGTAAACCTCCGAGTCGGTGAGGTCTCTGCCTATCTTTTTACTGATGCCTTTGAGGTAGTCTATTTCCTCTTGGCTTAAAGCGAGCCCCTCTTTTTCGTTGTATTCGTCTATATCAGTGATATATATCAATGGCTCTGGCTTCCGGTCGATTATGAATATATCTTGGTCGAGGTTGTGGTATTTCGCCTGTAACATGGGGTCGAAACTGTCATCATCGTCTTTCACACGGGTGAATTCCTCTATCCTCGTTACACCGCTTATACCCATGTTCTGTGTAATCTCAACGGCGTTTGTGCTCCAAGGGGTAATCATCTCACGCCGTGGACCAAAGAAACAGCCTTCGATATTGTCATTTTTCACTAACTCGGCATCGCCAAAAAGCCAAATGAATTTGTTTATATCATCAACTGAATGATTATTAACACTTTGTACAGCGATAATAGTTTTTTGTTTCGTTTCGAAAAAGATTACCATAATCTGTAAATTTCAATATGCAAAAATACAAAAATATTGTAACTGATTATATAAAGAGAGAAGAAAATGATATTTTTTATGGCGTGAATTTGTGGGGTTGAAAAAAATAAAATTATTTTTGCGGAGATGTGTTTTGGAAAAGAAAAAGTTGTATTTTTGCAGTTCGAAAAAATTAAGTTTAAATAAAGAAATAATGTACGCAATCGTAGAAATCGCAGGGCAGCAGTTCAAGGTAAAGCAGGGAGACGTTATCTTCTGCAACCGTCTGAACGGCGAAGTCGAAAGTTCAGTTTCTTTCGATAAGGTGTTGCTTATCGACAATGAAGGCAGCACAAGGGTTGGCACCCCCGTCCTCGAAGGTGCTAAAGTTGATGCTACAATAGTAGAGCATCTTAAAGCTGACAAAGTTCTTGTTTTCAAAAAGAAAAGAAGAAAAGGTTATCAAAAACTCAATGGTCACCGCCAATGCTTAAGCAAGGTGCGCATTGAAAATATCACTGAATAATAAACCCGGAAAAATCAAGAAGTTATGGCACACAAAAAAGGCGTTGGTAGTTCTGAAAACGGTCGTGAATCACATAGCAAACGACTCGGAGTAAAGGTTTTCGGTGGACAAGCAGTTATCGCGGGCAACATCATCGTTCGTCAACGCGGTACAAAACACAATCCAGGTGAGAATGTCGGCATGGGTAAAGACCATACTTTGTTCGCTCTCACAGATGGTATAGTGCAATTCCGTAGAAAGAGAGATGACCGTTCATACGTCTCTGTAATTCCTGTAAAGGCTGAGATCACTGAATAGTCTTCTTGTAATAACGAGCATAAAGGACTCGGTTGCTTCAGCAGCCGAGCCTTTTATTGTTGATTGACCGCATGATCCCACTAAAATGATATTCGCAGCGGGAAAACAAATCGTCATCCCACCCCATTCTTATGATGTGACACCCCCTCTATTGTCTTAATCACAATTTTTGTTTTATCACAAATAAACTCAAACACATGATTGCCACTGTGTTCATTGTTGTCCCACACTCCCTGACTGTAAAACCGAATCTCTGAAATCTTATTTTGAAAACGTATTTTTACATAAACCAGTCCTTGATTCCCTTATAGGAAGCTGAATAACGGCAAAATTGGCTAAAGCGTTGGAACTCATTCCTATAAATAGTAATTAATCCGAATTTCATTCCTTTGATTGAAAGCCGATTGTCGCAAAAAATATTTTTGACATTTCTGAATACAAGTCCGTAAAGCAGGATATTGTCTATTTTTGAAGGTGAAAACGGGAAATAACCTGTCTTTATTGATTTTTTACAGCTCTTCTGTGAATATTGCTATTTGTTCGTTCTGTTTTACTCCATTATTGTGGCGAAGTGACTGTCAGATGAATGCTGTGTTTTCGCCCTTCTCTCATTTTCCAGCGTTAACATTTATAATAATATGTTGTGTCTTAATCGTTTTTTAATATATTGCCTTTGACTTTTTTCGTTTGGAGTTGTTTGTTATGATATAATCCATCTTTTAAATTAATTTTTTTGCCTATAATTTGAATGTTTTATAATTTTGTTCTATCATTTTTTTCAGTGTTTTGGAATCTTTTTGAGACTTTTTTATAAATAACAAATGTTAAATGATTTTTAATATGGTGAAATGGTTCAATGATAAATCTTTGATTATCAAGTCATTGATGCTTGTTTTGACGATAACGTTTTTGGGCTGCGGAAATAAAGACCATGTTGTGTGTCCGGAGGAAGATGCTTCTCAGTTTGTTTTGGTTACTGATGTCGTGCCTGATGTGATTCTTGAGATTCGATATTTCAGCACTTACAATTTCATTGGCGAACGTGTGCCGGGTTATCTCGAGCCGATAGCGGTAATCACTCGTCAAGCCGCCGACTCACTCAAAAAAGTCAGCGAAGACCTGAGGAAGCAGGGTTATTGTTTGAAGGTTTTCGATGCTTATCGTCCCCAGATAGCGGTGGATTATTTTATGAAATGGGCTAACGACTTATCAGACACGAGGATGAAAGATTATTTCTATCCTGAACTTGACAAGTCGGTGCTCGTGCCACAGAATTACATCGCGGAGAAATCAGGACATACGCGCGGCAGCACAATAGACCTTACGCTTTTCGACATGAGAACTGGGAAAGATGTTGATATGGGCTGCACTTTCGATTATTTTGGTGTCGCATCTCATCCTGATGTGCTTCCCGGACAAGAGATTGGAACTTATCAACCAATCAATGAGGAACAGTATGCCAACCGTATGATTCTGCGAAAGGCGATGACGGCTCACGGATTTAAGCCTTACGAATGTGAGTGGTGGCATTTTACTCTCGCTGACGAGCCTTTCCCATCAACTTATTTCATGTTCCCTTTATGCGCCGCGTCGCTGAAAAAATAGTCGCTTCACGATAAAGGTGTCTTAGAATATTCTGATAAATACGCGCAATATAGTGAGTCGGATTCCGAAACTGTTCGTTTATCCGAATGTCTGCATTATCTGAAATCTGAGGGAGTCTTCCCTTCGTTATTTTTAAAAAACTTACAGAATCGCGACTGTGAGGTGAAGCCTAATCTTAATGCTATTTCCTGAATCGTGAGGCGTGTAGTACATAAAAGCACTTTCGCTTTCTGCATAATATAGTGATTGATAACCTGTTTTGGAGATTTTCCAACCATTTTGTCGGTCACTTGTGAGAGATAGCGCGGCGTAATGCTTAGTTCATTGGCATAAAACTGCACATCGTGGGCAACGGAATAATGTTTGAAAATTAACGACACGAACTTATTGTATATATCTGCCGGGCGCATGCTGTGTTCTTTATTGTCAACAGCATAAACTACTTGACTATGAATGTATTCGTGTGCGATTGTTATGGCTGAGAGCATATCATCGCCCATGCCGAGACGTGTCGCGACGGCTGCTGATAATGCCCCTACAACCCCATGTCTTTGCCAACCCTCAATGTTAAAGGAAGTAAAGAATCGCACATCACCTTTATTATATAATAGAGCCGTTATCCTGCCTTGTGTTATCATTCCGCCTCGTAACAACACCCATTCAGCACCCATCTGCGTGAATTTGTCGGCGGCAGCTATCATGTCATCGTCAGACGAAATCTTGTCTCCGAGAATTAATTCTGCCTCATTACATCTGAGCATCAATAAGTTGGAAATTGGAATGATGTGCTTTTTTATTGCTTCAACCTCAGCGTCTGACAGAAGGCGGATGCCATCGGAAGACAAGATTCCAGGCGAACAGACAATGTTTTTACATCCGATTATCTCATTTCTTAACTGTCGAATAGTGTTGCTCCCATGTATTAGTCCAATCTTCATCGATTTAGGATGAAATTGAGACACAATGTCTTTCGTTTGATTTATAATGACTTCGGCAGGCAGGTCATGAGTGTTTATTTCGCCGGATATGTCGCGCATTGAGATGCAGGTTACGGCACTGACCGCATATCCGCCGAGTTCGGCTATGGTTTTAATATCAGCCTGAATGCCTGTGCTACCTGTGCTGTCGGAGCCTGTTATTGTTAGTATTACCGGAATCAAAGCTTGTTTTTTATTAAAAAGACATCAAGAGTTTTAAAATCGTCGGCAAAGATACAAAAAGAAGGGATAATATTGATGGTTTTTGGGTTTTCGTTTGAAATATAGGAAGAAAGATGTGTTTGTTTTGATGGGAAATAGATTTCTGGATAATGTGATTCAAGCCGTGTGGCTTACTAAAAAAGCAGAATGGCAATCTTTAAATTTGGAAAGATAGAGAATGGACTTTATGTTGAAAATATCACTCGATTGTTATGCTATTGCACTCTCAGGATTTACAACCCCGTGTATGTTGTCAATGTATTTTGCAAGTGGTAACATATAACCATCGAACACCGACAGTCTTTCATCAAATGGTGATTCATTTACAACGATGTCTTTTGTTATGTCTCCATTTTCGCATACGTATGAAATAATTGTCATCAAGAACTCTTCCTGTTCTGAGTTCAGTTCTGAATCTGAAATGAATGTAGAGAAACGTTCAACGGCATTCTTCCTGTCTACTCCAATGATTGAACGTATGAACACCGCTACATTCGTTCCACAAGACAATCCTGATGTGTATTTGTTGTAATCCTCCCTGCTCCCTAATTCTTTCCATAGGATTCTTTCTAACTCGTGTACATCTGCAATGCTCAACTGCTCCATTGAATATATCTTATCCAATACAGGCAAGTTCCTGTGTTCTGTAAGAAAATCCAAGACTTTCTTCTTATATGATACTCTTGTCGTGATTCCTGTACTTGTTCCATTGAACGACAATTCATCTTCTATGTCGATGACAAACCATTTCTTCTTTTCACCGATAAGGAATTTTGTCAAGTCTCTTAAATCTTCCCTGACTTTCTCCAACCAACTCAGATTTAAATTAGTCCAACTGACACGATTCAAGACTTCCTTGATAGTCTCCATCTTCGCCTGTATCTGTGGGATTGTCGCTTTCTCTTCCAATTTGCCTACGACATAGATTGTGCTTTCTATCGCATTTCCAGCATAGACTTCACTGTCTAACAAAGACAGTTCGATTGTCAGCATCAGGATGTCAAATTTCTTTGCGTTCTCATCTAATGTGTTCTTTACAAGTAATGGTGCGATGTCTTTCTTCAATGTCACCGTGTCTAACTCAGACAGGTAAATCCAAGAAGATTCTTCCTTGAAATGACTTACCTCCTTCCATTTAGCACGTACTGAAATATGAGTGTCCGACAATACCGCAACTTGTTCCTTCAAGAGTTTCTTGATGTCATTATGCAGACTCTTTGTAAATTCATCTTCCTGATATTCCTGACGTTGAAGATGGAACGCAATGTCAGAACGCAATCCGAATATTTTTTCTGTCAATGAAGGTGTGTTATTGGTTATCTCTTTCCCGTTTGGATTCTTTTCAAAGTAATCGAAGTTACAGCACCAATCGAAGATGTAAAATTCCTTTTTATCTTCATCTCCGAAAATACCCGGTGACAATCGTGTTCCTCTGCCTATCATCTGCATGAACTTTATCTTTGACTTCACCGGTTTAAAGAACACTAAATTTAAAATGTCGGGGACGTCAATTCCTGTGTCTAACATATCTACCGAAACCGCAATCTGTGGATGTGAATCCCTTTTTTCAAACTTGTCGATATAATCCTGTGCGTATGGATTCTGATTGTCTATCAATTCACAGAAGCCTATTCCACCGTATTCAGGATACAATAAATTAAATCTGTCAACTATCAGCTCTGCATGATGATGTCCGTAGGCGAATATTATTGTTTTTCCAAGTTTATCACCGCTCTGAACCTTCAAACCGTTATCCATCAAATCCTGCAAAACCTTGTCAATGGTATCAAGATTATGGATATAACGGAACATTTCATTACTTTGGATGTCTCTGGATTCTCCGCCTCCCATTGCATTTCTTGCCCTTTCATACTCCCATATCTCTTCCATCTGTTCCTTCTCCTCTTCCGTGAGATTGTCGTATTTGATACCTCCTTTAAGAATCATCGAACCACGCTTGAATCCGACATAATCGACAAGATAACCGTCAGAAACAGCGTCTTCCAATTCGTATGCATAATTAGGAACACCTTGTTCCATTTCAAATATATCGTAAGTGGATTTGTCTATTTCGTTTCTCGGCGTCGCTGTCAGTCCGATGAGCATTGAATCGAAGTAGTTGAATATTGCACCGTACTTACCGAAGATAGAACGGTGCGCTTCATCAATGATTATCAAATCAAATCTTCCTACAGAATACTGTTTCTCATCATTGTTAACAAAGTTGATCATTGTCTGATATGTAGAAAACGTGATTCTTGCATTCATGTCAGGTTCTTTGTCTTCATTCAGGATTGTTGTCGTCTCATTAGGAAGGAGTTTTACAAAATTCCTGTGTGCCTGTTTTACCAACGATGTTCTGTCAGCAAGGAACAACACGTTCTTAACCCAATCATTTCTTTTCAATACATCAACCAAAGAAATGGCAACTCTTGTCTTTCCTGTTCCTGTCGCCATCACAAGCAATCCTTTTCTGTGCTTTGTGTTGTAATGTTCGCAAACAGCCTTGATTGCTGTCTTCTGATAATGTCTGTCTGTTATATTGTCGTTTACTGAAAAGTCTGTGATATCCTTTCTGCTTCTCTTCTGTATCAGTCGTTCCAAATCCTCTTCCGTATGGAAACCGTAAAGTCTTCTTGGAGGATAACCCAATCCGTCAATGATGAATGTATCAAAACCGTTAGTATAGTATATCACAGGACGTACACCGTATTTCGCTTCCAAACAGTCAGCATACAGTTCCGCCTGATGTTTCCCCTTTGTTGTTGAAGCGGAAGTTCTCTTTGCCTCAACAACCGCCAAAGGTTTTCCGTTACTTCCGAACAGCACATAATCAGCATAACCGATTCCATTTATGTTCGGCATGCCGTGTAACTCAACTTCAACACACGCTCTTGAAGGTTGAATCATACCGTCTGTATTAAGTATCTTCCAACCTGCTTCTCTAAGCATTAAGTCGATATACAGGCATCTTGTCTCTGCTTCCGATATATCTATCGGAAGTACATCAACTGGGACCTTTGAATCAACGGCATTCTTATCAGCGCATGCAACGATTTTGTCTGTTGATGTTGCTTTTTCAACTTTTGGATTTGCAACTATCAGTGATTTTGGATTATTCGGAATAAGAGTTTTGTCAAATGGTTTTATCTCTTCGATGAATCCGAGTTTCTTTAATATCGTAGCGACTATGTTATACAGATTCAGGAGACAGAAGAAAGATTCCTTTCTCCTTACATCAGATGTATGTGCGCCATTATTGCCGATTTTCCTGATGTAATGTATGGACTTCATTACATTTTCGTCACCGATAAAATCCTTGAACGGTTCGCCATCTATCAACTCAAACAATGACGTTTTTTCAGGAAGTTTAATATTCTTCATCTGATACAAGGCACGAACAAGATATTCCAAAGCACGTCTTGCATTGATGACGCTGATATCAGGATTGCTCCGCTGATGTTTCTCTGCTGATGAACACAGGCGATGTAGCGCATTAAACTCTAAATCCTTTAAATAGTCAAAATTCTTCATGTCTGTAAGTCGTTTATGCGTTTCTTATTCTATTTAAACTTTATCGGCCATTTTTGATGGCTAACGATGGTTTTATCGACCATTTACCGACCATTTTCGATAATAAAACTTGTGTCATATACCTTATCTTTATTATTCAAACCAATACTGCATACGTGATGCAAGCAAGGTTTCGAGGTCTGTTATCGTACTCTTTATCTCTGCTTTCTGTTGCTCTATGAGTTCGATGCGTTGAGCGAAGAGCTGTTGGATAGAGAGAGGTGGTATTTGAATGAGCAAAGGTGCAATATCACAATTATTGAGCTGCAATATTGTTGAACCACTGCAAATAGTTCCCAAATCTAGTATTTTAAACCATTGGAATAGATAGTGTTTATTTAACACCTCAGAAGGTATTACACCCATTGTGTTTAAATCGCAACAAATTTCAACAGCAGCCATGCGTTTCTTATTTGTCAAAATTGCGCCACCTCTTTTGGGGAACAAAATGCTACCAATAGGGAAAATGCCTTTTTGATTAAATGCCCAATCAACATATGTAGAAGAACAAGTAATATAGTTTTCATTGCCAGGAAGATTCATATCACCTACCTTTACATATGGCAAAGTTCCTTTGGGGGATTTGTTTGTTTTTGAATCACCGCTTTTTAATGAGCATACGTCACCAATTGTCTTCACCTCCCATCCCTTTTTATTTTCCACAGGGTCTCCGAACATCTCATAGAAGATGCTTTGTGCGAGGTTGTCATAGTCTTTCAGTTGCTCCTTCTTCAGACGAATCAACTCATTAATCTTGTCAAGCTCAGAGACGATGGAGAGTTGAGTGGAGAGGGGAGGGATAGGAATTTCAAGTTCCTTTAACAACTTATAGTGTCTCGAGTATCCTAAATTAGGAATTTTGTACCACGTAAGGTAATAGAGTAGAAATTTTGCATTCAGGTTCTCTTTTGGTGAAATAATCTTAACACCATCAGCGCCGACGACAAAATCAAAATCGATAAATTTGAGTACCCTTGTGTGATCTCCAAATATAATGACAGGTTTGTCTATGTGAAATAACATAGATTCATCATCACAATATCCAGATATCAACTTGTCCTCCTGAGAAATAATTGGATATTTGGTCCCGCTATTGTATTCGTTGGTTTTGACTTGCTTTGCTTTAGGAACATTATTTATGCAAGATTCAAAACTTTTACACTCCCAACCTTCTCTCATACCTCGTCCTCCTGCTCGTAATAATATGAATAATCAATTCCCTTCATGAAAATCTCCCGACTATCGGTGTCGTGGGTGATGGCATTGTGCAGCAGTTGCTTGATGCGCGAGGCATCGGCAACACTCTGTGTCATAGCCTCAAGATAGTCGCGCTTGCCTATCTTGCTCCAGTCGATACAGCAATGATGGCGAGCCTTCAGCATCAGGTCAAGCCAGATTCGGGTGCTGCGGCCATTGCCTTCCATGAATGGGTGGGCAACGTTCATCTCTACATATTTGTCGAACACCTCGTCAAGAGTAGTTTCGGACATTCGCTCTATCTGCTCCAACTGCTGCGGCAGATACTGGGCAAGGCAAAAGGTGAAACCACCCTTTGAGATGGTCTTGGTGCGTATCTGTCCGGCAAAGTCGTATAGCCCTCCGAAGATATAAGCGTGTATCTGCTGTAAAGCCTGTATGGTTCCCTCACGGAAATTTTCCATCATATTGCTCTCATACAAGGAATATGCTTTTCGCTTGCTCTGCCCGTCGATGGTATTATCGCTGTATGTCAGCCAGTCGAGAAATGCCGTAGCCTTCTGGTTGGGCATCACCTTTGCAAGGGCTGCTATGCCTTCAGCATCAAGGGTGTCGGTAAGTCGGTTTTTGCCATCAGGTGCAAGCATTTTCAACTGGTTAGTGGCACTAACCAGTTCATTGTTTTCCTTCCTGAGCTTCGTCTTCAGATACTTCCAATAGTTGCGCGTCTTGGCATAGTCATCCTGCTCGTTGATAGCACCAATGACGTCGAGCACAGAGAACTGCCATTGCGCTCTGTCCTCGACCCAAATGGCACGCACCTCACGGTCGTTATAGAATCGGATGGAAATCTTCTTATCTTTCATCGTATGTCAATTCGTTATTTACAATTATATCCATACCTATTTCTCCTCCAGCATCTTTACGAGTTCGCTATAGCCCTTGATATATTCCGTCTCTGATTTGTCTAAACGGGCGAGGATGGTCTCTACGCTGTCATACACCACCTTCTCACGTTCCACTTCCTTGTACTTGTTGATGGAGAGGTCGTAGCCGTTGGCACGGATGTCATCCACTGAGACAAAGAAACTCTGCTCTTTCCTACTGCGGCTCTCTTCGCCCTTCAGGTCGTGGAAACGCTTGACCACATCGGGAATGTCGTTGTCGGAGACTGGACTGCGTTTGTCGTCAAGCGAAAAACCGTCGGCCTTCATGTCGTAGAACCACACCTTGTCAGTGCCTCCGTTGTTGGTCTTGGTGAATATCAGTACGGCTGTGCTGACCCCTGCGTATGGCTTGAAAACCCCGCTTGGCATAGATATAACAGCACGCAACTGCTGGTTGTCAACAATCTCCTTGCGGATGGCAACATGAGCCTTTGAGGTGCCGAAGAGCACTCCATCGGGAACAATCGACGCGCAACGCCCGCCAAGTTCAAGTGAGCGTACAAACTGGGCAAGGAACAACAGTTCCGTCTTGCTGGTATTGGCATAGGCAAGAATTTTCTTATTGACATTCCCCTTGTCAAGACTGCCGGCAAACGGTGGATTTGCCAAACAAAGAGTATATTTGTTTTCATCTGTGTTGTCAGTTGATAGACTGTCTTTATATTCAACATCAGGATTGTCAACGCCATGCAACATGAGGTTCATAGCGCCGATACGAAGCATTGTAGCGTCAGTATCGAAACCATGAAGCAATCCGTTTCTGTAGTGTTCTGCATTGCCTTTTTTAAGCAATTCATTTTTATAATGTTCTTGTATATATTTTGCAGATTCAACGATAAAACCGGCTGAACCCATTGCTGCATCACAGATAGAATCCTGTAATGTAGGTTTCATCATTTCAACTATCATCCTGATGATATGTCGAGGAGTTCTGAACTGTCCGTTATTGCCACTCGCCGCCATCTTCCCAAGTACATATTCATATACATCACCCATAGTGTCACGGTTGTTCATATCAAGAGAATCAATGCCTTCGACAATCTTAACCAATGTTCTTGGGTTCTGAATCATGAATGTGGCATTTGCCATAAATCTGCTATATGCCGATTCCTTTCCTGTGTTTAGATTCTTGATAAAAGCGAAGACATCACGACTGATAAGTCTGTACATTTCTTCCGCTTCCTTATTCTTGAATACACTCCATCTTAGACTGTCGTAAGCGACATCCTTGTCGGTATCAGGATTGTGCCACATACCATGCTTGAAAGTAGGATCTTTAACTTCAACACCCATTAGACTTGCATTTGCTTCTTTGGTCTTCTGTGCGTCATCAAGCATTTTCATGAAGAACAGGTAAGTCATCTGTTCAAGGATTGTGATAGAATTTGTGATACCGCCCGTCCAAAAAGCGTCCCAAATCGTGTCGATTCTATTTTTGATATCTCCTGTAATCATAGTTTATATTTTGGTTGTTTTCACAGTTGTAATATAATTTTTTACAGACTGTACTTTATTTACTTATCATTTATTTTCCTTCAAGAAATTTTCCAAATCTGAACGAGAGTTGAAAGTGTACATTTCATCGTTATAGAATATGCAGGATTTCATCTCCTTGTTCGCCTGTTCAGTGTTTATCTGTACAGTAACATTATTTTCATCAACTCTAAATAAATCACGGACAGATACATTGAAATACTCGGCAATCTTTTTCAGTGTTCTGTATTGTGGATTTCCCTGCAAAGTACGAGATAATGATTCTGACCTCATTCCGATCTGTTCTGCCAAATCCTTTAATTTCAATCCTCGTTCCTGTAGAAATTCACGAACCATTAAACCTTCTACGCATATTTTTTCTACATCTGTTTTTTCCGTCATATCATTTGTCTTTAATATCAATCAACAAAACTAATGAAAAATACCATACAAATGTTAAGAAAAATTAATATAATTAAATAATAATTAACTTTTATGTTAAAAGTATTTGGAGTATATTGATTTTTGTGTTATATTTACAGTGTTGAATAAAAGAAAAGATAACTTATAAATCAATTTAGTTAGGCGCAAACGATAATGACAACGACAAACGACGGATTAGTCGCGACAAATATCGTGACAATCACAGCAAATACAGGGTGAATGTATAAAACAATGCTCATCGAGGAAGCAAAAAGACAAATGAGAAACGGCGTATTCCACTTCGAGTATATGAAGAAAAATGGCGAATGCAGAGAAACATTCGGGACATTGAACAAAGGCGTTATCAATGCAACATTAACAGGAACGGGTGAAAGTCCTGAAACATGGGGATGCTGTTATTATCACGACACAATAAAAGGTGGTGCAAGAAGTTCCAGAGGTGATGCAGTTTTTTCATAGTCAACCAACAACGGGAAGGAAAGACAACCCTACCACATATATCAAAATCAACTAATTTAAAACCAACAACATTATGGCAGATTATATATTACAAATTTTGAAAAAATAATTATGGATAGTTTTTTGTGGTTCAATTCTACTAAAAAATAAACAACGGACTTAACTTTTTTGTTCAAGGATACCTTCATATAGGTTGCTATAGAAGTAACATACGATGAAGGAAGAGATTTGTTTGAAGTTAAAACTATTAATAATGATGGTTCAGTTAAACAAGAAGTTGAGGACGTATATTTCGATTGTCTCATCAATGTCATAGACGGAATGGTGGGAAAATGTGAAAACTACATCGAAAGAGTAAAAGAAACATGCAGTTTATATCACTCGATTGAAATAAAATAGGCTGTCAGTCTCCCTAACAGCCTATAAATGTTGATAATTAACTCGTTAACTGATCAATACTCATCTTCGTGGAAGAAGAAATCGTCCTTAGTAGGATAATCAGGCCAAAGGTCTTCGATGCGTTCATAGACTTCGCCCTCATCTTCAATCTCCTGTAAGTTCTCGATAACTTCCTGCGGTGCACCGGTTCTCATTGCCCATTCAAGAAGCTCTTCTCTTGTTGCCGGCCATGGTGCATCTTCCATCTTTGATGCTAATTCTAATGTCCAATACATATAAAATAGTTTTTTATTCTTCGGGCTGCAAAAATACTATAAATCAAAAAAATGTCAAGTAAAAACAGATATTTTTTTTTAAAAATAATTCACATGTTCAAACAATCTCAGGATCCCACCTGTCATCTTTCTCCGAGAAGATTCGTGACATGACGAAAAATATGTCGGACAGTCTGTTTAGATATTTCATTATCAATGGATTAACTTGGTATTCTCTGTTCATGCGGACCACGTTCCTCTCGGCACGCCTGCATATAGTCCTGCATACATGGCATCGCGATGACAAAATATTCCCTCCCGGAATGATTAATCTATTCAAAGGCTCAAGATGGGAATTCATTTCGTCAATAAAATTCTCGATAAGATTAATATCTTCCTCTGACATCTGTGGGAGCTGTTTCTTTAACTCGCTGCTGTCGTCGGTGGCAAGCAGGCATTCAGCTACCATAAGCCGTTCCTGTATTGTCTTGAAAACGTCCTGATACCTGTCGGTCGAATCCATCAGGACCGCAATAGAGGCACTCAACTCGTCAATAGTGCCATAAGCCTCAATACGAATGTCGTCTTTTGGCACACGTGTCCCATTAACCAACGATGTTGTGCCCTGATCTCCTGTTTTTGTATAAATCTTCATATCAAATTTTTAAGATATAGTTTTCTTTCTTTAATCTGTTCATTACGAAAACAATGCCGAAATGCCAGCAATCAATACTTAAACGCACTTTGTCGTTCTCAATAAGACGGTGCCAATCGTATTCTTTATTTTTGTCGCTATGATTGCCTTTCACTACAATTATGGTATCATTATTATTGAAAACCAATGGATTGTCGGTTACGAACTTTTTTATCCTATTGTCTAACTCTATATAAAAACTCTCGTTAAAATGTCCGAACGATTTTAATGGTTTCCCTTCATCTTGACCGGAAAACACTTTTTCATAAAAATCGTAAACCAAAGGTGAGTGAAGATGATACTTGCCTTTAGCTTTAAGCCGATATTTTAAATGTCTTGCAATCATAGTATTAATAACATAAAGACGTCACATTGTGACGTCTTTATGTGTCTTATTCTAAATTATTCTTTTACGAATCTCACCACTGAGCCGTTCATCTTAATGAAATAAATGCCGGTTTCAAATGATGACACATCAATAGTGTTCTTACCCATAACGGCAACAGTGTTAATAAGGGTACGGCCAACAGCGTCAAACACCATCAGTTCGCATTCGTTTTCAGAGTTGACGACAATGTAGTCGGCGGCTGGGTTTGGATAAACTGTGAAAGCGACAGTCGGATTCTCATCTACAGTGTCGAAGCCGTCACCGATGACAACCACATTTGTGAGTTCCCATGTTGAGGCTGCTGAAGATGTCGATGTGTATATGAATGCGAAATAAAGTGAGTTAGAGTTAATGTTATTTAATTGATATTCACCTGATTCTTGCCATTCATAGTTACCTGCTGACCACTGGAACTCGTCTGTGATTTCTGTCCAATCGAATTCTGTTGGGTCGCTTATTCCGTCATATTCTGTTGACATAACAACTCTGAGGGCGTCGCCGTCATATTTGTAAGCGTTTGTGAAGCTGATAACGACAGTTTGATATCTGCCTAATGCGAAGATATTTGGAGAGATCAGCCAGTCTTCGTTGACGACAGAAGCTCCGTCGGCGTAGCCGCTCATTTTTGCGAAAGGCACATTGTCAAAAATTGAAGTTGTCCACTCTTGTGGGCCTTCGATGTTAAATGCGTTGAAAGGCGCGAGTCCATTAGCGAAATCAGCGAAAACGATGCAAGATGTGGAGCCTGTTGTGACAGATGCTGTAGGATAGTTGCCATCATTCTTATAGTCGATAGTTGATTGGCTGTTTGTGTAAGGGAAGATGGCGAAATTTATTGTGGCATTTGAAGGCAGTTGGTTGAAAGTCACTTCGTTAGTGCCGTAAAGAACATTGAAAGCCAATGTGCCGTCTGCCGCGTTGAGGTCATTGGCGACAGGTGTGCCGTCTTGTGGAACAGCGATAGATGAGGTGCTGCCTAAGATGAGGTAACCTTTAGGAAGTTGCTCGCCTGTTGATGCGTCCCATGAGAGTTTTACTGAAGTTAGGTCGAGTGTGGCTGCAAAGTTTGTAGGATATGATGTTGGTTCCGGGTCAACGACGGGTGCGCCGCCTGCCATGAAGATATAAACAGGAGCGGTGACATTAGAGGTTGACTTATAACATCCAAACAAAGGTGTGCCGCTACGGTTGATATTGAAGTGCATATAGCATTGTTCAACGCCGCCGTTCGATGTTGGGACGCAGGCTCCATTGTCAATGGTGAGGTTCCACTGTCCGTTCTCGTTGTTGTTAGCCTGTGTTTTAAGATAGTTGCCTCCGCCTGGAGCATAGAGATAACCGTTGTTCAACTCATCGAAGAATGTCCATGCGCCATTGCCGCCTCCGATAGTGAACTCGTAAGCTTCTGTCTGGCTTGATGATGCCGCTGCAACAGAGATTGAAATGCTGTTGCCTGTCTGGTCACAATATATTGCATGGCGGTTGCTTGACTTCTGATACGACATGATGAAGGCTGAGTCAGCACTGTCGTTATAACCGACGAGTATGACTTTAGCTCCTGCATACAATTCTGATGTTGAGGTGACCATTGAATAGTTGATAGTCTGCGCGTTAACGGCGAGACAAACGAGCATTAATGCTAATAAACTAAGTAATTGCTTTTTCATTTTACTAAATTTAGATTTTTTCTACTGATTTTATTTCTGGTAAAACGCTTTTTATTGTTTTTTCGATACCGTTTTTCAAAGTTTGAAGGCTGTGAGGGCAGTTGCCGCAAGCACCGGTCAGCCGTACTATCACAACCATATCGTCAGTGAGTTCCACAAACTCAACGCCTCCGCCATCAGCCTTGAGGTAAGGCTCGATCTGCGCTAAGACATTATTTATTTTCTGGATTAAAGCTTCTTTTTCCATCATTAGAATTTTTCAATAATACTTCTTGCTAATTTCTCAAAAGCGGCATGAACCGGGCCGAAGTTGTTGAAAGTGTATGGCGCGCCTTTGTCGCTTGCGATAGCGATATTCTCATCTATAGGTATTTGGGCGATCAATGGAATGTTAAGTTCTTCGGCGAACTCCTTCCCGTGGCCTTCACCGAAGATGAAATATTTCTTCTCCGGCATATCGGTTGGTGTGAAGTAGGCCATGTTCTCAACAAGTCCGAGTATAGGAACGTTTACACCTTCATGTTTGAACATCATTGCAGAGCGTCTAACATCGGCGAGAGCCACTTTTTGAGGTGTTGTCACTATCACCGCGCCTGAAAGCTTAAAGTTCTGGGCGATACTGAGTTGTATGTCGCCTGTTCCGGGAGGCATGTCAACTACGAGGAAGTCGATCTCTCCCCAGTCGGTCATCGTCATGAGCTGGTTCAAAGCGTTTGATGCCATAGGTCCGCGCCAAATCAAAGGCTGGTTAGCATCAACCATATTGCCTATACTCATCAATTTGATACCGTATTTCTGAACCGGAAGCATGATGGTGGTGTCGTCTTTGTCGTAGCATTCTGGCTGAGTGCCTTCTGTTCCAAACATTATCGGCACCGATGGCCCATAGATGTCAGCATCTAACAAACCGACTCTGTATCCATGCAAAGCCAATGCGATAGCGAGATTTGCTGATACCGTTGATTTCCCAACGCCGCCTTTCCCAGAAGCTACCGCAATGATATTCTTTACCTTTGACAGCATGTTCTCTTTCTCAGTCGGGATAATGTCAACATCAATCTCACCGAAATTATCTTTTAAGGCTTTCCTCGCCGAATCAAATAAAAAACGGTTCTTCTCATCATCAATATTTTCAAGAACAAGATTGAAACGTATTATATTCTCGCCAACCTCAATATCTCTAACCATATCACAATCAATAATGTTACTTCCCTTTGGGAAATAAACAACGTCTCTCAGGACTTCAGTAACTCTTTCTTTTGACGGTGTCATTCTGTTCATTTTTTTAAGGACTGCAAAGGTAATAAAATAATCGGACTCTTTTCTAATTTTTATATTAATTAAATATTAAAAATCAATTAATGAAATTAAACGTTTAAGAATCTTTCCGTTGTGGAAATAAATTCGTTTGGAGCATCTACATGTATCCAATGTCCTGACTCCTCGAATGTCGTCATCTCATATTTTGGAAAATGAGACTTCATGAAAGGAATATCAACATCTTTTATATAGTCTGATTGCCCTCCTCTAATAAAAAGGGTGGGGCCGCTATAAATACACGAGTCTTTAAATCCTTTACCTATCTCATTGATATTCTTATATATACCTTTTAAATACGGCTTCCATCTGAATCCATGTTCGTGACTGAAAGAGAGATTTTTCATCAAGAAAAGAAGGATTCGTTTCTCGAAATTATATTTCCTCAATTGTTCCTCAACGTCTGCTCTGCGGCTAACTCTCTTAAGGTCAACACTTTGCATCGCTGCTACAAATTCAATATGTTGCAACGGGCTATCGAAAGCGCGCGGGCTGATGTCAAGGATTTCAAGGCGTTTCACCAAATCAGGATACTTGAACGCAAGCATCATCGCTATTTTCCCACCCATGCTGTGCCCTATCACGAAACACGACTTAACATTCTCGGCATCAAGAAGTTGCTTCACATCTCGCGCCATAACCTTATAGTTAAAGGCCTCCATTCTCGGCGACTGCCCGTGATTCCTCATGTCAGGCACTAAGACGTAATAGCCCTTCTCAGCGAAATGCTTTCCAAAATAATCCCAGTTGTCCGACAAGCCGAGAAGTCCGTGAAGAACTACTATTGCTGGTTTTCGTGGGTCGCCATATTTCCTATAAAAAAGCATCATTATTCTTTGTTTTTTGAGTCAATAATAATTGTAACGGGACCGTCGTTGAGCAGCTCCACCTTCATATCCGCTCCGAACTCGCCGCATTTAACCGGTCTTCCTGACAGTTCGGCAAGGCGTTGTATGAATAGCTCGTACAAAGGGACAGCATGCTCGGGACGCGCGGCCCTGATGAAACTCGGACGGTTCCCTTTCTTCGTCATAGCAAATAAAGTGAATTGACTCACAACAAGAAAAGAGCCTTCAACGCTGCATATATCAAGATTCATAGCAGCCTTGTCATCTTCAAAAATCCTCAGTTTAGCCAATTTGTTACAAAGCCATTCTACATCTTCCGCACAGTCTGCGTCTTCCACACCGACAAGCACCAACATGCCTTTCCCAATATCGGACCGAAGCACACCTCCTATTGTAACCGAAGCTCTCAATACCCTTTGGACCACAATTCTCATCTCTTTGTTTTTTTGCAAAAATAGTGTTTTTTTACAATAAAATTAAACTAAAAATAATATCCGTAAAATAATGCCGATTAATATTTCTTTGTATCTTTGCATGCAATATGGAAACAAAAAGACAACAGAAAATTTCAAAGCTGATACAGAAAGAACTCAGCGAGATATTCCAGCAAGATATTAAGACACAGGGGAATATCATGATTACCGTTACCAAGGTCAATGTTACTACTGACCTTTCATACGCACGCGTCTATCTTAGCATCTTCGGACCTTCGCAAGAAATCAAGCCGAAAATCGTGAAAGAAGTTAACGAGACAAGTAGGAATTTGCGCCGGCTTCTTGGCGACCGCATCAGATACCAGATAAGGGTGATCCCGGAACTACAGTTTTTTGAGGACGATTCTTTGGATTATATTGAAAATATCAATAATTTACTGAGACAATAGGTTCCTCTCATTATGAACCTTCCATTATTCATATCGAAACGCTATCTCTTGGCAAAAAAAAGCCACAACCTCATTAATATCATAACATGGATTTCTATAGTGAGCGTTGCTGTTGCTGCATTTGCAATGATTTTCGTGCTCTCCGTGTTTAATGGATTCAAAGAACTGATTAGCGAGTCAATACACCAGACCTCTCCCGACCTGAGCATAACATCGGTTACGGGAAAGACTATCGATTTGACGGTTTTCCCTCTTGAAAAGATACAAAATATTGATAATGTTGAACTTGTGATTCCTACAATCACTGAGGACGTGCTTTTTCGAAACAACGACAGACAGCAGATAGGACAGATTAAGGGCGTGCCTCCGGAATATTATGAGGTGGAAAGAATTAAAAGCTCGATAATAAACACCAACAACATTTTCATGAATAAGGCCGAGTTCGATTTCGCGGTCCCTGGCGCAACAATGGCTTATTATCTCGGTATCGATCCAAACAGACCTCTGTCAACGATTCAGGTTTATGTTCCGAGACGAGGGAACGCCTCCTCTTTCAGCTTGGAAAACAGTTTCAATACTGGTCAACTGTTTGTTGCTCAAGTGTTTTTGTCACAACAAGATATTGATGAGACTCTGGTCTTCGCTCCTTATAATGTGGTTTCCAAACTCGCCGGGTACGAATCGCGCTCTTCAAATGTTGAGGTTTTTATCAGACAAACGGGCGGAAAAGATGTGGCGAGAAGGACTGCGGCGGTGAAAAAAGAAATAAAGAACATTGTTGGCGCTGACTTTTATGTGCATGACCAATATGAGCAGCAGGCTACCTTATATAAAATGATGAAGTCGGAGAAACTCGCTGTTAATATGATCCTTGTCTTTATTCTGATAATGGCAACTTTCAATGTGGTCGGCTCTTTGTCGCTTCTTATTATCGAGAAAAAGAAAGATAGTTTCGTGTTGCAGACTATGGGTGCTGACGATAACTTGCTTCAGCGCATCTTCCTCAACGAGGGAATGATTATCTCTGTGTTCGGCGGAATAATTGGAATGATTATTGGAATAATAGCTGTTTTGCTGCAACAATATGTTGGTATCATCAGACTCGGCGGTGGCGATGGCGGAAATTATATCGTTGATTATTATCCTGTTGCCTTAGAGTTCCCAGACATAATCTATACACTTGCCGTTATTACAATAATTGGCTGTGTCGCAGCTTTCGCAACGGTTAAGGTCTCGATGAATAAACATTGAGAAACATATATTTCAGGTGAATCTCCTTGGAACGATGTCGCCTTATCTGGATTCAAACCATAGTTGCTTCTAAGACCAATAGGATAACAGATGTGAGAGCCTGTTAAAATTCATATTGTATAAAATAGTTATATACAATGAGTTACGTTAGCAAATGCCTGTGGCGGTAATTAAAGGATAATTCGATTAACCCGTTAGTTATTAAAGAGTTATATTCCCACAAATGATATTCGTAAGTTTAACGAACTCATCTACAGACAATTGTTCCGGGCGTTTGTTAAATATGTCGTTATCAATTACTTCGGCTGGAATCAGAGGACGTAACGAGTTGCGTAACGTCTTCCTGCGTTGATTGAATGACTGCTTCACTATAGTGACAAACATTTTCTCGTCGCAATCAAGTTTATCTACATCATTGCGTTTCAATCTAATCACTGCTGATTTGACTTTTGGTGGCGGATTGAAGACGTTTTCGTTCACAGTGAACAGATATTCAATGTCATACCATGCTTGTAGCAGCACGCTGAGAATGCCGTAGGTCTTGTTTCCGGGAGCGGCGGCAATACGTTCGGCCACCTCTTTCTGAACCATTCCGACCGATTCGGATACGAGACTCCTGTATTTTAGAATTTGGAAGAAAATTTGAGATGAGATATTATAAGGGAAATTGCCGATGACAGCCACATCGGAAGCGTTGTTTGAAGAAGCCATAGCATCGATTTTGGTTTTGAGGAAATCGCCGTTGATAAGATGGCCATCGAGCATAGGGAATTTCTTCATCAGGAAATTTACCGATTCAGTGTCAATCTCAACAATTTGCAGTTTATCAAGTTGGTCATTAATAAGATATTGTGTCAGCACTCCCATCCCTGCGCCCACCTCAATGACAATTTGGTGGCTTTTTGCCAGAGCATCGACAATTTTCCTTGCGATATTCAGGTCAACGAGGAAATGCTGTCCGAGAGCTTTTTTAGGTCTAACAAGATGATTATCAGAATAATAGTTCATAATATTAATGTTTTTCATCACGTAGGCGGCGGTAGTTGTTCCGGGCTTGAGCCACATAAACGCTTGCGGTATAGTAATCGAATAATCTCGCAAAGCAATCCATTGCCTCGTCTTTTTTATTTAACATGTTTTCGAGCAAGAAGGCGTCTTGCATAAGAGCCTCGTCAGCGAGGTAACAGTCTGTATATCCTTGATAAACACGTTTGTACAGGCTGTCGGCGGAGATGAAATCGCCTTGTGATGCGGCGGATTTTGCCTTGCGGAAGAATACATTAGGCAGACTTACCTCGTTTGGGTTGTAAGCTATTATAGAGTCAAGGATTTTGTCAGCCTCCTCGTAACGGCGTTGGAAGATGCGGTAGTCAGCCAAGGCGAGGCGGTGTAGCGCAACGGTATCATATTCAAGCATATCGCTAATAGTGAGGGAGAGTGTCATCGCATCGTTCGCGATAAGTTTTGAAGTGGCTGATTTCAAGATATCGAGTGCAGCGGTTGCCCATTCAAACTCCCCGATAAAGTAACGTAGCTGGGCATTTTTGAACTTCGCCTCATGAGCGACAGGGTCGTTTTTCAGCGTTTTCTCTATCTGGGAATAAAGAAGCGAAGCCTCCCAGACATTATCTACAAACAGATAAATATCAGCGAGTTGCATCTTTATCTTTGCTGCGTTGGTGTTTGACATTCTGATCTCAAGCGCACTGTTTAACAATGCGATGGCTTCCTCGTAGCGATTCAGCTCAAGGGCGAGAATGTTTGCCTGAATGCTGATAAGTTCTTGAGTGTCATTGTAAAAGCCTATCTTGTCGAGATCGGAGGCGATTCTTTTTGACAACTCCTCGAAAAACGTTTTTTCTTTTGTCCCATCGGCGATTGCGTTTAGGTATTTTGCTTTGATGTAACCAATTTCAGCATCTATAAAGAACGCTCCTTCTTCTGACTTGTTCACGACATATTCGTATGCCTGTAATGCGATGTCGTACAATCTGTTATCTAATGCTATTTGTGCTATGTAGAGTATGTCGTTCTCATGGCTCCCAACACGCTTGTCGAGAGAAGTGAGCAGCATTAGCGCAAGCTCGTAATCTTCGGTTTGTAGAGAGAACCACATCAATAGAGACGCAAAATCCTCATTATCAGGTTGTTCCTGGTTCTTTTTGAGAAGAGCAGTCCGGATAATGTCGTTGACGCTGCCGTTGATGTCATATCTCATCATTATTCTAAACTTATCTTTCACCATGTCATAATTACCCGGGTTCGCATTCAGATAAAGCAGGAAATTGTCTGTGGCGTTCTTGAAATCAAGTATAGAGTAATAAGTGTAAGCCTTTTCGAGAAAGAAGTCGTAGTTCACTTTTGGATTTTTCGCACCTGCGTCATATAATGACACAGCCATCTCATTAAATCCTTTATTTCTAAGGTTTGCGGCGACTTCGGTGATAGCGGTTTTTGTTGCTGGTACGTCTTTTAATACTTTTGTTAGATATTTCATCGCTTTTTCCGACTCACCCGTTTGTGAATAGACATAAGCGAGGCTGACGTGTGATTTCCAATTGGTTGGATTTTTTTTGAGAAAAGATCGCAGTGTTTTCTCGGCAGTGTCGTAATCGCCTGTAAGTGTAAGGCATTCAACGTATTGGTTAAAATAATACACCACATCGTATTTGGAATAAAGAGCGTAGTAGAGTTCTTTAGCTTTATCGTATTCCTTTTTATAAAAGAAATCACGGGCAAGTTTCTCATCTATTTGTCTTTGTTTATCAACTTGTTGGCCTTGTCCTACCTTTATTTGCGCGAAAGAGGTCAAGGAAGAGATAAGAAGAAATAAAGAGATGGAAAATATTCTGACAGCCATAGTGAGATTGGTATGGCGGTGTGAGGAAACTGTGATTGCTGTTGGAGAAACCATTATTTTCTAAGCCCCTTCACGACTTCCCTCTGATTATCAAATTTTTCTTGGAAATAAATGATTTGAGCTTCAATAATATGCAGTGCCTTTTCTTCGCTCTGTATATAGGCTTGTACAGTATTATCGTTGTAGATATTGTTTTCGATGTCGTTATACAAGTCAGAAAGTTGTTGTTTGGTAAAAGCAAGTTCCTCAAGCATCAGCGGGCGTTCTGATTCGAATTGTTGGAGGTAAGCTTGAAGCAGCATCAATTCCTGACGTATGTCTTTTTGTGGCAAATTATTTTCCAGATAGAAATAATCGTCAATTAGTCTTTGAAAATCATGGTTATATAGTGTCTCAATATTTTTTTCGGCTTTCGAGACCCTATTTTGCATTGACAAAATAACCCCCGATGGCGACTTATGAGAGCAAGCCGTCATCAGGGTTATTAAGAATATGGTTAATATTTTACTTAATGATTTCAAAGCCTGTATATGGTTGTAATGCTTTAGGTATAACGATACCGTCTTCTGTCTGGTTGTTTTCGAGAAGAGCGGCGACAATTCTTGGTAAGGCGAGTGCGCTACCGTTAAGGGTATGAGCGAGTTGGATATTCCCGTCTTTATCTTTAAATCTCAGTTTCATTCTGTTTGACTGGAATGTTTCGAAACAAGACACGGAGCTTACTTCGAGCCATAATCCTTGTGCGGCAGACCACACCTCGTAGTCATAAGTCATTGCTGACGTCCAGCTCATATCGCCTCCGCAAAGACGGAGTACGCGGAAAGGAAGTTCGAGTTTACGAAGCAGGTTGGCCACATGTTCTTTCATTGCTTCAAGGCGTTCGTAGGAGTTGTCAGGGTGGGCGATCTCAACTATTTCCACTTTGTCAAATTGGTGGAGGCGGTTAAGTCCGCGGACGTTCTTACCCCACGAGCCAGCCTCACGACGGAAGCAGTTTGAGTAAGCTACGGTCTTGATAGGCAGCTGGCTCTCTTGAACGATCTGGTTGCGGAAGATGTTTGTTACAGGCACTTCGGCTGTAGGGATCATGTACATCTTATCCAAAGGCACTGCATACATCTGTGCTTCTTTGTCAGGGAGTTGGCCTGTCGCGTATGCTGATTCCTCGTTCACGAGGATTGGAGGTTGAACCTCGAAATATCCGTCAGCGACAGCCTCATCGAGGAAGAAGTTGATGAGTGCGCGTTGTAAGCGAGCGCCTTTACCTTTATAGAATGGGAATCCGGCACCGGTAACTTTGTTGCCAAGCTCGAAATCGGCAAGCTGGTATTTGTTAAGGAGATCCCAATGGGGCATTGCGTCGGCTGGCAACTCAGGCATCTTGCCCTCTTCAGTGACGATAAGGTTGTCAGCGGCGGTCTTGCCACGTGGCACTAACATATTCGGAGTGTTCGGTATCTCCAAGAGTTTGTTCTGTATCAATTCTTTAAGCTCGTCAAGACGCTCGCTCTTAACCTTTGTGAGCTCCTTTAACTCAGCAACACGTGCCTTCAATGGAGTGGCTTCAGAGGCTTTTCCCTGCTTGCATAATTCACCGACTTTACGGGCAATGTTGTTGGCTTCGGCAAGAGCCTCGTCGTTTTCTTGTTGCGTCTTGCGGCGCTCGTCATCAAGGGCGATAATCTCATCAAGAAGTTCAAATCGTGTGAAATTCTTGATACTCAGACGGTTGATGCATTCTTCTTTATGTTCTCTAATATAAGGAATCGTTAACATAGTAATTATTATTTGGATAGCAAAAGTACAAAAAAGTTTTAGACTTAATGTCTTTATATATGTTTTTTTTCAAATTGAATGAAAAATCATGGAGAAACTAACTATATTAATAAGGTGTCCAAACAAAGTCCTATCGTTTTGAATTTAGAACCTGATTTTTTGTGGTATTAAAAAAATGACTATTTTTGCAGCCTAATTATTAATTTTATGAAAAAACCATTACTTTTTATTTTCAGCGTTTTGATAGTATTTGGTGCGTTTGCTCAAAACAAAGGCACTTTGATCGAGGAACATTTTGATACTGAGGACTTCCCTTCCGGTTGGACCGTTATGGGACAAGGCCTCTCAAATTGGTATGTCAACAATACTGAGTATGCTGGCGGAGAAGCTAATGAGATGTTTCTCTGCTGGGATCCAGCGTTTGATGGGACATCACGTCTTGTGACTCCTCCAGTAAACCTTACCAATATTGACAATGTCATCTTCTCTATGAAACACTGCTTGAGAAATTATTACGGCACACATATCCTCAGCATAGAGACATCATCAAACGACGGTGTTACATGGAACATGGGTTGGAGCGGCACATTCTATGATATGTATAATACTTTCGAGATGCAAGAGACCATAGTGACATCTGATATGGGGTTGCCTTCAGTGAGATTCGCTATCTCTTATTCAGGTGACTCACATTATCTTATCGGATGGCATTTCGATGATATCTCTATCTTCACTATGGCAGAAAATGATGTGACACTTAAAAGTATAGATGTAAACCCAAGAGCAACAGCGGGTTATAACGATATTAATTTCAGTCTTGTAAACAGAAGCACCTCTAACGTCACGGAGTTTGTGGCTTCATATTATGTTGATGATGAGGCTTGGGTCCAGCAGACATTCAGCACCGACATGGATCCAAACGAGGAAAAACAATTCTATTTCGACACACCTGCCCTTTTCTATGAGGGACTTCGCGAGGTCACAGTTGTTATTGAGAAAGTGAACGGAGTAGATGACAGCCACCCGGAAGACAACACTATCGTAAAAGAAATTGACGCCACTCTCGGTTCGGTCCAGCGTATTCCTTTGATTGAACATTTCTCAAGTTCGTCATGCACACCTTGTGTAAGTGTCAATAACGAGATGCAGGCATTGTGCGCCAACAACCCTGGCAAATACACTTATACAAAATATCAGATGCAATGGCCATCACCAGGTGATCCTTACTACACACTCGAAGGCGGATTTAGAAGAGATTATTACAGCGTCGGAGTAGTTCCTTTCTGCCTGATCGAAAGCGAGAGATTCAGCGGAGCCGCTGTTACCCAAGAGGCTTTTGATAACCACTATAATAATCCTGCAAATGTTGACATAAGAGGCTCTTTCACAGTTGACGGCACGGTTATTAACGCAAAAGTTGACTTCATGTCATATAGCAATTATCCTGCTGTTAACGCCTTTGTGTCTGTTAATGAGAAAGTTACATATAATAACGCAACAATCAACGGTGAGACATCATTCCACCATGTGTTTATGAAATTCCTTTCAGAGGCAACAGGCGACCTCGTCACTTTGCCCGCCGGACAATATCAACACTTTGAATATACCTACGATATGAGTACGACTTGCGTTGAGGAAATGAGCGACCTTGAAGTTGTCGCATGGTTGCAAAACTATGATTCTCAAGAGGTTTGGAATAGCGCCTTCCTTTATGAATATAGCGATATCCACCCATACCCTGTAAAATCCCTCGACTTTGTAAAGAACGGCACTCAATATACAGCGACATGGGAAGCCCCGGACGGTGGCAATGCGTTGAACTATAATATCTACGTAAACAATACACTTGTTGACAACACAACAGAGACGCAATATTCATTTGATAATGGTCTCGACTATAATATTGTCGCTGTTGAGGCTGTCTATACAAACAACATGACATCTGTTAAGATGGCAAAAGCAAGCGAGTTATATGACCAAGTCGTTGAGAATGAAGGTGATAATGTTTGCATATATCCAAACCCATCAAATGGCAGATTCAACATTAAGGGAGAAAATATAGTGTATGTTGAGGTTTATAACATCAGCGGAAACAGAATGATGGCAAAGACCGTAAATAACGGAAACGCTGTTGTTGAACTTAGCGATGAAGCTTGCGGCATCTATCTCGTGAATACAACAGATGCTGATGGTAACACAACAACACACAAGATTGTCAAGAGATAACATTTGAAAAATGTTTATAAAGAAAACTTATGGCAAACCGCCATAAGTTTTTTTGTTTGTCACTAAAGCTTACACCTTATTAATAAATGCTGTTTCGTAATGTTTCTTTATGCCGTAGTCATTTTTTAGAGAAATTCGTATCATCTTGCGGAACAGCATTCTATTATCTTTTTAAATATTGTTATCTCGTTTTTGGGTGAAATTCGTTTGTCTTTTTCGGTACACATTTTGTCAATACAAGAACACCATAATAATCGATTAATATTTTGTGTCTATTTTTGCCAGCAAAAAGAAGACGTTAACAAAATTTAAGTTAAAATAAAATGGAAGATAGAACACAATTGAATCGAAACCTTGCCCAGATGTTGAAGGGCGGAGTTATTATGGATGTCACTACCCCTGAGCAAGCCCGAATCGCTGAGGCTGCTGGTGCATGTGCTGTCATGGCGCTTGAGCGCATTCCTGCTGACATCAGAGCTGCTGGTGGAGTGTCGCGTATGAGCGATCCGAAAATGATTAAAGGCATTCAGGAAGCGGTTACAATCCCGGTGATGGCGAAATGCCGTATCGGTCATTTTGTTGAGGCTCAGATACTTGAAGCTATCGAGATAGATTATATCGATGAGAGCGAGGTGCTTTCTCCGGCTGATGATGTCTATCATATTGACAAACGTAAGTTCAGAGTTCCTTTTGTTTGTGGTGCGAGAGATCTTGGTGAGGCTTTGCGCCGTATCAACGAGGGAGCGACAATGATTCGTACAAAGGGTGAGCCGGGCACGGGTGATATTATCCAGGCTGTTCGTCACATGCGTATGATGCAGAGTGAGATACGCCGTCTTGTCTCAATGTCGGAGGATGAGCTTTATGAGGCTGCGAAACAGTTGCGTGTCCCTTACGAGCTCACACAGTATGTGCACCTTAACGGTAAGCTGCCTGTTGTGAACTTTGCTGCCGGTGGAGTAGCGACCCCTGCTGATGCGGCACTCATGATGCAGCTTGGGGCAGAAGGCGTGTTTGTTGGAAGCGGTATCTTCAAGAGCGGTAACCCAGAGAAACGCGCTCAAGCTATTGTTAAAGCCGTCACAAATTATAACAACCCTGACATTCTCGCAGAATTAAGCGAAGACCTTGGCGAGGCTATGGTCGGTATTAACGAGAGTGAGATACAGCTGCTTATGGCAGAAAGAGGAAAATAAGATGACTATTGCGATTTTGGCTTTGCAAGGAGCGTTTGAGGAACATCAGCAAATGCTCCATTCTATTGGCATTGATACTTTCCTTGTAAGGAATCTTAACGACTGGCAGAAAGATAAGGACGGATTAATTCTGCCTGGTGGTGAGAGTACTGCCATGATGCGTATCATGAATGATGAGGGACTTTTTGAGCCTTTGCGTTCTGCGATCATTGCCGGACTACCGGTGTTCGGCACATGCGCGGGTCTTATCCTACTCGACCGTTTTCATCTTAATACAATGAATATTGAGGCAAAACGCAACGCTTACGGCAGACAGCTCGGAAGTTTCCACTGTATGTCAGAATTCGAGGGCTTGGGCAATGTCCCAATGACGTTTATTCGCGCTCCATATATTGCTAAAGCTGGAGGAAATGTCAGCGTACTCGCATCAGTAAACGGAAATATCGTTGCTGCCCGCCAAGATAATCAACTTGTTACAGCATTCCACCCAGAACTTGATACCGACACGAAAATCCATGAGATGTTTGTGGGTATGTGTCGATAATAATAGTTTTATTCCAATCTTCTTTTGAGCGTCTGGGGAAACTCAGATGCTTTTTTTATCATATTGAATAAAGGCCATGTCCCCTTATGAAATAAATATTTGAGGAACTGTTAAAATAATATTACATAAAAATAATTGTTTTTTAAAAAAAACCGCATTATATTTGCAGGACTAAAAGTTATGTTGTGGACAGACTTGTAGGTTGCATGAAATCGATAGCGCGTTTTTATGTCGAAGGCTTTAAAAATATGACATGGGGACGTACATTGTGGTTGTTGATAATATTGAAACTTATAATTTTATTTGCTATTCTGCGAGTTTTTTTCTTTAAGCCTGTTCTCGCAGGGAAAAGTGATGAGGAGAGAAGCGAGTTCGTTGGCGACATGCTGATTCAGAAAAATATAAATGATACAATAACTGTTAATCACTAATACTTTGAGGTATGGAATCGTCGTTAATTGCATGGTCGAGGGCGCAGTTCGCAATGACTGCTGCTTATCATTGGCTGTTTGTTCCGCTCACATTAGGGCTTGGAATAATAATGGCAGTGATGGAATCTGTTTATTATAAGACTAATAATGAGTTTTGGAAGAAAACAGCCAAGTTCTGGCAGAAGATTTTCGGAATTAATTTTGCAGTTGGTGTCGCTACAGGAATAATCCTGGAGTTTGAGTTCGGCACAAATTGGAGTAATTACTCTTGGTTTGTAGGTGATATTTTCGGCGCGCCTCTCGCTATAGAAGGCATCGTGGCTTTCTTTATTGAGGCTACGTTCATGGCTGTGATGTTCTTTGGTTGGAACAAGGTGGGCAAGGGTTTTCACTTAACATCGACTTGGATGACTGTTATCGGTGCGTCGGTGTCAGCACTTTGGATTCTTATCGCTAATGCTTGGATGCAGCATCCTGTTGGCATGGAGTTTAATCCCGACACAGTTCGCAACGAGATGGCTGACTTCTGGGCTGTAGTGACAAATCCTGTCGCAATTAGCAAATTCTTCCATTCAGTATCAAACGGTTGGGTCGTTGGCGGTGTCGTCGTAGTGGGTATCAGCTGTTGGTATATTATGAAAAATAGAGAGCTTGAGTTTGCGAAGAAAAGCATTGTCGTGGGTGCTATTGTTGGAATTGTTGGGACTCTGGTGGTGATGATGTTTGGTGACAAATCAGCTGTGCAGGTGGCAAAGTACCAGCCGATGAAACTTGCCGCTATGGAAGGTGTTGAGCGAGGAGGGACACGAGTCCCGTTCGAGGTTATTCCGGGTGTGGAAGTGCCCGGTATGCTCTCAATACTCGGGACACATAGCATCAACGGATATATTCCCGGTGTAAATGATATTCTTGATGGATATACGAACAACGATGGGGAGGTGGTGCCTTCAGTGCAAGAGAAGATAGAAAGAGGAAATATCGCATTGGAGTCGTTCAGGAAATACCGTGAGAATAAAGATTCTAACCCGCAGGTGGCGGCAGAGGCACGCGCACTCCTTGATGAGAATATAGACTATTTCGGATATGGCTATATAGAGAATCCTGAAGATATAGTACCTCCGACAGATATTCTGTTCTGGTCTTTCCGTCTGATGATAGGCTTCGGGTGCTTCGGTTTTTTAGTGATGATAATAGCCTTGTGGCTTACTAAGAAAAATAAGGTGGAAAACAAAAAATGGCTCTATTATATGGCTTTCCTCGCTATACCTTTAATATATATGGCAGGCGAGTTCGGCTGGATGGTGGCGGAAATAGGCCGTCAGCCATGGGCAATACAGGACTTGCTACCACTTAATGCTGCAGTGTCGAGCATAGAGCCATCCTCGGTCGCGACAACATTCTTTATTTTCCTTGCAGTTTTCGCCTTCTTCTTATTCATAGAGCTTAGAATCTTAGTGAAGTCGATAAAAATAGGTCCGAATATTGAAGAAAACAATATTAAATGATTGGAGGATGATATTATGGTAACATACGCTTTCTTACAAAATTATTGGTGGTTTCTAATATCACTGCTTGGCGGCATTCTCGTGTTCCTTATGTTTGTCCAAGGTGCGAACGCACAGCTTTTATCACTTGGCAAGACAGAGATGGAACGCATAATGATAATCAACTCTACGGGTAGGAAATGGGAGTTTACCTTTACCACTCTCGTTACTTTCGGTGGAGCGTTCTTTGCTTCATTCCCTCTCTTTTACAGCACTAGTTTCGGAGGCGCATACTGGGTATGGATCCTTATCCTTCTGACTTTCGTCCTTCATGCCGTGTCGTATGAGTTCCAAAGTCATATCGGTAATAATAAGCTTGTGAAGATGTTCAGGATATTCCTCGTAATTAATGGCTTGTTGGCTCCTTTCCTTATAGGTGCCGCAGTGTCAACATTTTTCACAGGCTCTGATTTCACTGTGAATAAAGACGCTATGGGTTCAGTCGCTCCCGTAATCAGCGAGTGGGGAAACAATTGGCACGGCCTCGAAGCCCTTTCTGATATTCGTAACTGGGTGTTCGGCTTTATGTTAGTGTTCCTCTCTATGACACTCGGATTGCTTTATATGCTTAATAATATTGATGATAAGGAGTTTAATGATAAACTTCGTTCCCGTCTCCGTATTGTGACTCCTTGTTTCGTGGCGTTCTTCGTCTCAACTATAGCCTTTATCTTTATGTCTGATGGCTTTGCCGTTGATAATGATGGAGTTGTGTTTGTTGAGAAATATAAATATATCCATAATATGTTGGAGATGCCTTTAGTGTTTGCGGTTTTCATTATAGGCACCCTTCTTGTTCTGTCAGGAATAGCGATGGCACTTTTCTGTGATAAGAAATATAAAAAAGGTATCTTCCCCGCAGGCCTCGGCACTGTGTTGGTGGTGATATCCCTGTTCCTTATCGCTGGCTATAACAATACCGCTTTCTATCCTTCGTACTCCGATATCCAAAGCTCTCTCACAATACAAAACAGTAGCTCGAGCTTTTTTACACTGAAAACAATGTCAGTAGTGTCTATGCTGATTCCTTTTGTCCTGGCATATATCATATACGCATGGCACTCTATCGATAAAAAATCTATCACTGTTGATGAAATGAAACAAACAAAAGAAAGGTATTAATTATGAAGAGACTATCACTTGTATTACTTTTACTCTCAAGCTTGCTGTCTTTTGCACAGCCGAGCCATTATATGACTTTTAACGGCGTTGACCAATATATGTCAATCCCACATCACTCCGATTTTAATATTAATTCGGATGAAAGTTTTACCTTGACGGCCTGGGTAAAAAATGTTTACTATACCGAATATCCACGCTATATCTGTAAACGTGACCTCAATTCCAATAGCGGCTCTGAGCGCAGCGGATATGAGTTCTTTGGCACAGGTGCTGCCGGACAGTCGCTCGGACTGAACACGCCTACCACTACATCCGGGCACGCACTCTCTATATATACAGGCTTGACAGTGCCTGCCGGAGAATGGATGCATATCGCACTTGTTGTGGATAGAGTAAACGACATAATCAGAATATATCATAACGGTAACACTGATGCGGGCTGGGCGGCGTCTCTGAATGGATGGACGGTGGAAAACACCCACGATGTGTTTGTTGGCGCAGGTAATGGTGGCGGCCAACCCTGTAACTTCTGCAACGGCTCGTTCGGCAATATCCGATTTTATAGCATCGCTTTGGACGATAATATGATTACCGATGACCTTAATACTGATGAAATTAGCACATTGCCTCAAAATATGCGGGATGCCTTGCTCGCCGCTTATGACATGGATAACATGAATGTGGAGAATAACAAGATGGCCGATATATCCGGTAATGGACATCTCGCCGATATGGTGAACTTCGCTTTAGGAGATGCTGAGATATTGAATGTCAGTCTGGTGAAGGATTCAAGGAAAATCGGACGTGGCGACGATAACGAAGTACTTTTAAGAGCTGCAGTGTCGTATGGAGGAGAAAACGCTTCTATAAATGATAACTCTATCGTTTTCAGCCTTGAAGGAACAACGGACATAAATGATGTTGAGACAGTGAAGGTATATTCTACTGGCGCAACACCGGTGTTTGACAACAGAGACCTACAAAATGCAGTGCTCTTAGCAAATGTACAGCCCTCGTTAGATATGACTGATTGTCAAATCAATGCGGAGTTGGTTTCAGGAATGAATTATCTGTGGATTACAGTTGAAATGGCTGATGATGCAACAGAAGGTAATGTCGTCGATGCAAAATTGTATTCTGTTTCAATTCCTTCGCAGACATTTGAAATAGAGAACCCTTCTCCTAATGGCAATAGGGAGATAATACTCGCTCATACTCTGCTTTTCCAACCGGGAGATTATAACTCCGCGAACTATAGGATACCGGGAGTGATCACTGCAAAAGATGGCTCTTTAGTCGCTGTTACTGATAAGCGTAAATACAATCAGGGCGACTTGCCTGAAGATATTGATATTGTATGCTGTAGAAGCACTGATGGGGGACATACTTGGAGCGAACCTTATACTATCGCACAAGGTACCGGATATAATCATGGTTTTGGAGACTGTGTGCTCGCTTGGACTAACGATGATGACGGCTTGATAGCTGGTTTTGTTGGTGGGGTAGGGCTTTGGAGCTCAACACCATCATCACCTATACGCTCTTATATAGCAAGAAGTTACGATAATGGTCAGACATGGACCGAGCCGGAAGACATCACTGACTTTATCTTTGGCTCAAACTGCGTTGTCCCAGAACATAGCACATGGCGTGCCTCTTTCTTTGGTTCCGGCAATGGTTTGCTGACATCGACTGGTCGTATAATGTTCGTGGCAGCAATACGTGAGACCACAGCTCAATCGCTTAATAACTATGCCGTCTATTCCGATGATAACGGAGCTACATGGCAGGTGTCAGAACGCGCGTCAGTGTCTGGCGATGAGGCAAAGGTAACAGAACTTGTTGATGGAAGAATACTTATGAGTATCCGCCATAATGGTAATAGATGGTATAACATCTCGAATGATGGCGGTGAGACATGGCAGCCCTCTACATTAACATGGTACGATATCACAGCTCCTGCATGTAATGGCGATTTGATTCGTTATACATCTGTTAACCAAGGCTTTAACAAAAACAGACTGCTTCATTCAGTGCCTTTCGGATCATCACGCACTAACGTATCTGTCTATGTGAGCTATGATGAGGGCGAGACTTGGCCGGTTAGAAAATGTATCGTCCCATATAGCTCCGCATACTCATCGTTATGTGTACTCCCTGATGGAACAATCGGACTTTATGTGGAAGAGGAATATCCCGGAAACTCAGGCTATTCTACTGTGTTCTATAACTTTTCCCTCGATTGGCTCACCGATGGCACCGACTCACTCGACCCTAGCTCCATCTCCGAAACAGAACAGATACAGTCCCATATCGATATCTATCCTGTCCCGGCAACATCTTGTATAACCATAAACGAAGTTGTTAGGAATGTCGAAATATATAACGTTCATGGTGAACTCGTGAAATCTGAAATGATTGTGGGTTCAGCGGAAACGGTAGTTGATGTGTCAGAACTCGCTCATGGTGTTTATTTGGTTGTCTGTGTTGATGCCAATGGTGTGGTTAAGAATGGCAGATTCGTAAAATAATGTGCCGTCACGGATAATATTCTGAGACATTATCTGCAAAATGTAATAAAACTTGATGTTTTATAAATGGTGGCAATTATTGATAAATTCAAGATAAAAATGTGTCATCTTATTAAAATAAATAGTAATTTTGTAAAACTTTTTTGAATCATAATTTATTAATAAATATTAAAAAAAACTGATATGGAATTACCATTTGCAGAATCATGGAAGATTAAGATGGTTGAGGCCATCCACAAAAGCACACGCGAGGAACGTGAACAATGGATTAAGGAAGCACATTACAATGTTTTCCAATTAAAAGCTGATCAGGTTTATATTGACTGCATCACCGACTCAGGTACAGGTTCGATGTCAGACCGTCAATGGTCAGCGATGATGTTGGGTGATGAGAGTTACGCAGGTGCACGCTCATTCTACAAAATGAAAGATATGATTACCAAGTTGACCGGTTTTGAGTATGTATTACCAACACACCAGGGCCGTGCAGCTGAGAACGTTGTTTTCACAGCGTTGGTCCACGCAGGCGACTATGTTCCAGGTAACTCACATTTCGATACAACAAAGGGCCATATCGAGTCTCGTAAGGCTCACGCTATCGACTGCACAGTAGATGAGGCAAAGAACACTCAACTTGAGGTTCCTTTCAAAGGTAATGTCGATATTAAGAAACTTGAGGCCTGCTTGGCAGAGCATAAAGATGCTATTCCTTTCATTATCATAACTATCACAAATAACACAGCCGGTGGTCAGCCTGTATCAATGCAGAACCTCCGCGAAATTAGAGCCGTCGCTGACAAGTATGGCAAGAAGGTTATCTTCGACTCTGCCCGTTTCGCAGAAAACGCATATTTCATCAAGATGCGTGAAGAAGGTTATGCAGATAAGACAATCAAGGAGATTGTTAAGGAAATGTTCTCATACGCCGATGGTATGACAATGTCTTCAAAGAAAGACGCTATCGTTAACATGGGTGGTTTCTTCGCAACAAATATCCAAGAGTGGTACGATGCAGCAAAGATCAACGGCATCTGCTTCGAGGGTTATCTCACATACGGCGGTATGAATGGTCGCGATATGGAAGCTTTGGCAGTTGGTCTCGATGAGAATACAGAGTTCGACAACCTCGATACCCGTATTCGCCAAGTGCAATATCTCGCCTCAAAGCTTGATGAGTATGGCATTCCTTACCAGCGTCCTGTCGGCGGTCACGCTATCTTCGTAGATGCAGACAGAGTCTTGTCAAACGTCCCTAAAGAAGAGTTCCCGGCCCAAGCCCTTACAGTTGAACTGTATCTCGAAGCCGGTATCCGTGGTTGCGAGATTGGCTACCTCCTCGCTGACCGTGACCCTGAGACACGTGAAAACCGTTTCGGTGGTAACGACTTCGTCCGCCTCTGCGTTCCGCGCCGCGTCTATACTAATAATCACATGGATGTCATCGCAGCCGCTTTGAAGAACGTTTATGATAGAAGAGATAGCATCAAACACGGTGTGAAAATCGTCTGGGAAGCACCTATCATGCGTCACTTTACAGTTCAACTTGAACCAGTGAAATAATTATTGTAAGATCCTTGGTGAAGAGCAGAGAATCATTCTCCGCTCTTCACTCTTTCTTGATGAAATGATTATCAATATTCTTTTTATACTCTCGCTAACTTTCTGCATCGAAGTGGCTTCAACAGCCTTCAATGCCAACCCGGAATCAACAAAGGGAAAAAACTTCCTCTTCATTCTGGCTCTCTCTGCCGGACAAGGAATAATGTATATTCTCGGTCATCTGCTCGGAAATACTTTTATGCACCTATTCGAGAATATCTCAAAAGTAATAGTCCTTATCCTGTGTTTCATGATAGCTTTCAGAATGGTTCTCGATACTATCAAAATAAAAAATGGTAAGAACCTTCTTCTCGTTTTTAAAAATAAACAACTTGTGTTGCTCGCTATCGCATTGGGTATCAATACGTTTATTGCAGGGCTTATTTCATCGGACGATTTCCTCCCTTTATTCGGATACCTTACACCTTTGCTACTGACCGCTTCCTCAATTCTTTGGGGTGTCATCGGAATAACTACCAAGTTCTCTACAGTTAAACTTATTGTGAATAGCCTCGTCAATTTTCTTGCAGCTGCCTTGGTTCTTTTAACGGGTATAATTTCTGTCTTGTCCTGATAATACATTTAGGATACATAACTCTCTGATTTTATCTTACTTCTGTTATTAATCGCTTATTATCAACGGAATATCAAATTCTTTTTTTTCGTAAAATATAACTTGTTTTCATAATACTTTTTTACTTATATTTGCATTCTGAAAATCAAAATATTACGATATTAGTTGTATAAAATTAATCTTTTGGAAATGATAAAATTGTATCTTCTATGTGTCCTTTTAACCTTTACTTGCGTCTTGAGTGCGCAGCCACAGGGCTATTATGATAATGCACAGGGCAAGGTTGGTAATGATTTGAAAATCGCTTTGCATAATATTATCAAGGACGATGACCATGTCTCATACAAAGAGCTGCTCACAGCTTATGAAAGGACTGATAAAAAACCTGACGGCACCGTGTGGGATATTTATTCCGATGTCCCGAACGGTATCCCCCCTTATGTGTATAACTTTTCCGATAACTGTGGAAATTATCAGGAAGAGGGCGATTGTTATAATAGGGAACACCTGTGGGCGCAATCTTGGACCAACGATGATATTTATCATAAGACTGATATTCACCATGTTTTTCCTACCGATGGTTATGTCAATGGCCGTCGTTCCAATTATCCTTTTGGCGAAGTTGGTAACGCGGAATGGATTTCACAAAATGGCGGAAGACTTGGCTCATGTACTACAACAGGTTATAGTGGAACGGTGTTTGAGCCAATAGATGAATATAAAGGCGACATCGCTAGGGCGTTAATGTATGTCAGCGTGAGATATTACAGCGAGGACGGCTCTTGGAAATCAACCGATATGACTAATAAATCTGAGATAAAGTCATGGGCGATAGAAATGCTCTTGAGATGGCACGAGGAAGACCCGGTTGACCAAAAGGAAATTGATAGAAATGATGAGGCTTTCATAGTTCAGAAGAACAGAAATCCTTTCGTCGATTATCCGGAATTTGCTCCAATGATTTGGGACCCGCAATGGAGTGGCATTGAAAATCTTGACGATATGTCGGTGTTCGTCAGTGTATGGCCTAACCCGGCGACATCAGTGATTAATATCAAAGGCGAAAATATCGGTGCAATATATGTCTATAATGCGATGGGCTCTCTCGTGATGACCTGCTATGTGCCTGATAGTGAATCGCATTGTAGGATTGACATGAGCGCATCTGATAGAGGGATCTATTTCATGAATATTGTTGCGACAAACGGCAAGTCTGTTTTGAAGAAAGTTGTTGTTCAGTAGAAAATGTTTTATCTAACAAAGATTTTCAGGTTTGAGGCAGCCCACGCTCTTGTTGGCTATGATGGGAAATGCCGAAATATCCATGGGCATTCGTATGAGTTGCAAGTCACGGTAAAAGGTATGCCTATCAACGATGCGTCTAACCCTAAAAATGGAATGGTTATTGATTTCCATGAACTTAAGAGTATTGTTAATGAAGAAATAGTCGATAGACTCGACCATTCCTTCATTGTTGGGAAGAATATGCCGGAAGGATTCGTGGAAATGGTTGAGACTGATTTTGATAAAGTGGTGAGAGTGGCGTATCAACCGACAACAGAGAATATGTTGTTTGATTTTGCCGGGAGAATAAAGGACAGACTGCCAGATAACGTTAAATTATTTAGTATAAGATTACAAGAAACGCGAGACAGTTTCGCAGAATGGAGGGAAGAGTGATTTCGATACAGAATCTTAGCATGCACTTTACAGGACAGGATCTGTTTACAGATATTAATTTCTTGATACGCGAGAAGGATAGGATAGGTCTCGTAGGAAAAAATGGCGCTGGAAAAACCACCCTGATAAGAATGATTGCAGGATTGGAGCAACCAACGCATGGTTCTGTTGTGATGTCTGATGATGTCACTGTCGGCTATCTCCCACAAGAGATGAATATTTATTCTACGAAGTCGGTCCTTGATGAGACGATGTCTGCGTTTGAGGAAGTGTATCAGATTGAAAATGAAATTGTTAAGATTCAAGACGAACTGTCGAATCGTGAAGATTATGAGAGCGCGGCATATCAGAAGTTGTGCGATAAGATGAGTTATCTTAACGAGCGACTTGTTATCATGGGAGGGCATTCTGCGGAGGGTGAGGCGGAACGTATCCTCGTTGGCCTGGGCTTTGAACATGAGGATATGAGCCGAATGATGACCGAGTTCAGCAATGGCTGGCAGATGCGTGTCGAACTTGCGAAGATATTGCTCCGAAAACCAAGCCTCTTGCTTCTCGATGAGCCGACAAACCACCTCGATATCGAGTCAATACAATGGTTGGAAAATTATCTGAAAAATTATTATGGTGCGATTTTCATGGTATCGCATGACCGTGCCTTCCTCGACCATGTGACTATCAGGACAATAGAGATTTCGGGAGCAAGGATTTATGACTATAAATGCTCATATTCGGAGTTCGTTGAGCGTCGCGAGGAGAGAATCGATCTGCAAAAAGCAGCTTACGATAACCAGCAGCGTGAAATAAAGGAGATTGAGGCATTTATAGAACGTTTCAGATATAAGGCAACAAAAGCCAAACAAGTGCAGTCGCGAGTGAAACAGTTGGAAAAGATGGATATTGTTGAAATCGATGAGCGTGATAAATCAGTGATGCACTTTAAGTTCCCACCGGCACCTCACTCCGGGAAAGTGACTTTAGATATTAATAATGTTTCAAAATCTTACGGAGAAAAGAAAATACTTGAGAATATTAAGCTGCTTATCCCAAGAGGAGAGAAAATAGCTTTTGTCGGACGTAACGGCGAAGGAAAGTCAACACTGTCGAAAATCATCGCCGGTGTTATAGATTATGATGGTGAAGTGAAACTCGGCCATGAAGTGAAACTTGGCTATTATGCTCAGAATCAACAGGATATGCTTGACCCTGAGAAAACTGTCTTTGAGACATTAGATGATGTCGCAGTGGGCGATATGAGGGTGAAGGTGAAATCGCTGCTTGGTGCTTTCCTCTTTAGTGGGGAGACAATAGATAAGAAAGTCAAAGTGTTGTCGGGTGGTGAGAAAGCGCGACTATCATTGGCGAAAATGCTCCTCTTCCCAACGAATTTATTGGTTCTTGATGAACCTACCAACCATCTTGACATGCTTTCGAAAGATATATTGAAATCGGCACTCATTCAGTTCGATGGCACTCTGATTGTCGTTTCTCATGACCGAGACTTCCTTCAAGGACTTACAACTAAAGTGTATGAGTTCAAGAAACCACATATCAAGGAGTATATAGGCGATATCTATGATTTTCTTGAGGAAAAGAGAATAAAAGAACTTGATGAACTGAATAAAAAGCAAGGCTTTCGCCAGGAAACGGTGGTATCTCAAAATAGAATTGATTATGAGGCTAAAAAGAAAGAAGACCGAGAGAAAAAACGTGTAGAGAAAGAGATAAAGATGTTGGAGGAAAAGATTGATGCTGTGGAGAAAGAACTCGCACATCTCGATGAGATTATGGCTAATCCGTCAATCCATCAAGATGTGCAGGTGAATGATGATTTCTATTGGTCTTATGGCAAGAAAAAAGAAGAGTTGCAATACCTTATCGACAAATGGGGTGAGCTTGCGATGTGACATTAGATACCGGAATTGCGTAAATACCTAACAGAATCTCAGTGAACCTTGGTTCTGCCTCATTGCCAAGCTCATCTAATAACTTGGAGAAAATTTTGTCGGTGTATGCCTTAAATGTGTCTTTCTGGTTGTCGTTATAATGACTCTTAAATGTGGAAGTCCCTGAAAGCCAATCGTATGCGATGTAGTTGTTTGGGTAAAGCCTGTAGTTACTGTAAATTCTGCTATCGATTATGTCAGATACGGCTTGAACAACTTCCCTCTTATCGGCACCTTGATACTCTTTCAAGTCTTCAGCGGTGATTGTCGGGCATATTGCAATATTCATAGTCCCTTTTTTCTTCTTTATGCCAGAGATAATACTGTCCATATCCTCAAAAGGATTTTTGGTGTAAACGCCGTCTCTTTCCTTGATATAATATTCGCGCGCTTTCAACATGGCACAAGGCTCATATTCGTAAGAAGTGGAAACCGGGGTGATGTTTAACTCTGCCAGATTGCTTGTCAGGTCTTTACGGTCGCCAGATAGCGAGAACATGGTGATGAGTCCGTGGTCTGTCTTGTCGTTCCCATCTTTTGTGCGGCCATCGCGCTGAGCTATCCATACCGATTTTTTGTCTCGGATAAGGTGTCTGATGTAGTCGGAGAGGTGCTGCGAATTATATGCGAACTCACGGAAATTTTTTGACCTTTCAACTTTAAACATCTTATTCGTCTTGCTAAACACATTGATGAGGTCGCTCATGATGAGATTGCTTCCAAAAGCAATGTTGCAAGTGTCAAGACCATGGTTCAGCATACACATCTGAAGCACAAAGGCATCGAGTGTGATGTCGCGGTGATTAGCTGTAAAAAGATATGCTTTCTCTTTTTTAATATTGTCAAAACCTTGGCAATCAAGATGTTTCATTGTGTTGTTGATTATCCAGTTAACAAACATCGTCATTACCTTCTTTTGGAATTCATCAACGGTTTTGATATTGCCAATAAGGTTCTTTAAATCTTCGTGGGTTGCACCTGGAACAATGAATCGAAGCATTTTAAGTGATGACTCATCATTTAACATGAATTCCATCGCTTCAGGAATCTCTTCATCGTTATATGATCTTATGTCTTCGAATTGTGTGTTTGTCATAAAAAAAGACTACATTGTTATTCGATAATCATGAATGGCATTAAGGCATGGACACCTTCAACGTTAGTCATGGTCTCGATTGTTTCATAGAATGAATAGTTGCTTCCAAGTTTGTTTTTAATCAAAGAGTTAGTATAAGGCTCTTGTATTGAACCATTCATTATGGATTGTAAAATGTCTTGTTGTTTAGGATATGTTTTGATAGAATAATTTGTCAGACCAGCTTGATTTGCGGCATAAACTATGGCTTGTTCAAGGCCTCCGAGTTCATCAACCAAACCTATTTCTAAGGCGTCTGTTCCGGACCACACTCTGCCTTGACCGATAGAGTCAACGTATGATTGGCGGAGTCCTCTTGTACGCGATACAAGTGAGGTGAAATCATTATAGGTATTGCCAACATATTTCTGTAACATGGCTTTTTGGTAAGGTGTCAGAGGCTCGGCAATGCTTCCGAAGTCGGAGTTCTTGTTTGTTTTAGCCACATCTACTGTTATTCCGATTTTATCGTTTAAAAACTTTTTGGCGTTCGGGAAAGTGCCGAACACTCCAATTGAGCCGGTTAGTGTTGTTGGGTCGGCGAAAATCCTATCGCCTTCTGCTGAGATCCAATAACCTCCCGATGCCGCATAGTTTCCCATGGAGATGATGAATGGTTTCTCGGCTTTTGCCAACTCAACCTCTCTCCTGATAACTTCTGAAGCCAGCGCACTCCCACCAGGAGAGTTTACCCTCATAACGATAGCCTTCACTTTTTTGTTCTCGCGCGCTTCACGTATTGCCTTAGATAAGGTCACAGAACCAATCTTAGTGTCATCGCCTTCGCCATCGTAAATCTGTCCCGAAGCGTAAATGACGGCAATCTTATCAGGATAGGTCTGCTCCATTGGTCGTACTTGCGCATACTGAGAGTTAGTTAATATATTGATTTTCTTTGTTCCCTCTATCCCAGCAAGCTCTTTTATCCTTGCAATAATCTCGTCTCTATAATACAGTCCATCTATGAAACCTTCTTCAAGGGCGACGTTAGCATCAAATGATAATGCGAGTTCATCGGCTAACTTGTTGATTCTCTCAATGCTGATGTTCCTTGTCTCGTTGATGTCGCTCAAAACCTGATACCATACCGAGTTAAGGAGTCTCTCCATTTGTTCGCGGTTGGCATCGCTCATTTTTTCAAGGAAATAAGGCTCAACAGCACTCTTGAACTTGTTGTTTGGACCTCTGACTATCTGCATCTCAATCTCTAATTTGTCGAGAAGATTCTTGTAGAAAATCACTTGTGAAGCCATTCCGTGAATATCGAGCATACCATCAGGATTGATATAAATCTCATCACCTGCTGTCGCAAGGTAATAAGCGTTTTGTGCCATACTCTCTGCGTATGTGATTACGAATTTTCCTGACTCGCGGAACCTCAAAAGCTCGTCTCTGATCTCCTCGATGTTTGCCGTTGAGGTGCCGACTGTTGACAATTCAAGGAAAATTCCACTGATGTTCGGGTCATTGGCGGCTGCCTTAATATTTGCTATTATGTCGTTCATGCCCGACATGTCGTTGCTCTCACTATTGAATCCCCTTAAAGTTTTTGTGATATTGTCTTCGCAACTCCTGTCAGGGATATTGTAATTTAAATCCATGTATAATAAAGAGTTGGGTTTTATACTCACCGGTTCGCTCATGCTGCTAAATAATGTTCCTACTCCAAGGAGAAATATTACAAGAAGTAATAAGGCAGAGCCTAAAAATGACGCTAATAAAAACTTAAAGAATTGTTTCATATTTACTTGTTTTTATCCAATTTTACATTTCAAAAATTTTTCAAAGATAATATCTTTTTCATATCTTTGCACTCAATAATTGAAAAAAAATTAAATGACCTTGGAAAATGTATATATTTTGTTGGGTTCAAACCTCGGCGACCGTGAAAATAATATCCTTGAGGCTTGTGGAAAGATTTCTGAGCGTTGTGGTAAGATAGTGGAGAAATCGCCTGTTTATGAGTCGGAGCCTTGGGGTTTTGATGCAGAGCAATGGTTCTTAAACCAAGTTATAAAGATTGAGACGGCTCTTTCTCCTGACGGATTGATGCGCGAGCTTCTTTCAATAGAGTTATCGCTTGGCCGTGACAGAGTTACTCCTCATAAGGGTTTTGTCTCGCGCCCTATCGATCTCGATATTTTGTATTACGGCAATTATATCGTTGATACCGAATTAGTTACCGCACCGCACCCTCGCTTGCACCTTAGAAGGTTTACTCTTCTCCCGCTCTGTGATATCGCCCCCGATTTCGTTAATCTTAAATTGAATATGTCGAACACTCAACTGCTTGAGGCGTGCGATGATAATGGAAAAGTTAATAGATTTAAAGTATGAGATACAACTATTTGGCTATTGAGGGTACAATGGGCGCGGGAAAGACTTCTCTATCAACGCGCTTGGCAGATGATTTTAACGGAAAACTTATCCTTGAGGAATATGAGCCTGATAAAAACCCGTTCCTTGCCAAATTCTATAACGAGCCTGACAAATATGCTTTCCAAGTGGAAATGACCTTCCTCGCCTTGCGTTTCCAACAGCTGAAAGATAAGCTTTGCGGCCTCGATTTGTTCCACGACTTTATCATTTCAGACTATTATGTCGCTAAGTCCCTGATATTCTCGCGCGAAAATCTTCAAGATGATGAGTATTCTCTGTTCTCAAGGTTTTTCAATATAATTTTCTCCAATATACCTAAGCCGGAACTTCTGGTTTATCTTTATTTGGATGTCGAACATTTACAGCGTAATATCCGGAAACGTGGACGCGAATATGAGCAGAATATCGACAACTCTTATCTTGAGAATCTTCAGAAAGGTTATTTCGAGTTTATTCGGCAGCAGAAGGATATGAGGATACTTGTCCTTGACACAAATAACATCGATTTTGTCGCGAATGAAAAAGATTATCATAAGATAGTTGAAGTTATTGACCAACCTTATGATGTCGGGGTGCATCGGCTTGTGTTATAAGTGATAAAAAAGTTTGAGTAAAATGAACCCCGAAAGTTGGACATGTCCAACTTTCGGGGTTCATTTTATTAACAGCCTCTTTTTTACGTAACGTATTGTTATTTATTTTCCTCTATTGTTAAAACAACACGACGTAATGGTTGGAACAAATCTTCAATCTCTGGATAAACTTTAACTAACTCGTTCAATGTAGTGACTCTGTCTGTTGAATCCGTGAGTTGTTTTAGGATATTGTCTTTATCAGCGATGTTGGAATTTCCAATTGCTTTGAATAAACCTTCCCAGTCAGCGCCGTGACCTGTGATAACAACGTTAGCGTTTTTGGCGTTGTCTCCAAGTTCTTGTAATACGTATTCTGCTGTGACATTCGCACGTTTCTCGGAAAGTTTTTGGTTGAAACTGACTGTTCCTTCTGGTGATGCGTAACCGTCAACAATGATGGTTGAGATAACGAATCCCTCGTTGAGACCGATTGTGGCTTGTTCTAGAGCGTTCTTAATACCCTGTCTGTTTGTTATTTTCGCCTCTCCTTTGGAGAACAACACGTTTGGATTTCTGTCTAAATATTTTACTTTGATTGAATTGTCGGTTGTCTCAACCTCAAGGACATCTTCGGTCTCTACGATATTTTCTGTCTCAGGCTCAACCACCTCATTGTTTATTTCAGGTTGCTCTTCAGTTACTATTGTCTCTTGCTCCTCATTCATGACAGGTTCGTCCACTTCCTCCATGATTTCTTTTTCTAATTCGTTTTCTTTTTCGCATGATGATTTGAATTTATAACGAATACCTATGTTAGCGTTGAACATATAGTCATTACTTTTACCATTGTTAATGCCATCAATAAGGTCTGAGTTGCAATATGTGGTTGTACCGTCAAGGAATAAGTCCCAATTTTTTGACATCTTATATGTCACTTCAACTCCCACTGGTATTGTCAGGGCGGCTCTTCTGTTGCCCAAACCATTGTTGGATATATTGCTGTTTTCGTATCCGAATGATGAGCCGTTGTTAAGTTTTCCACGGTATTGGTATTGTCCGACACCAATGTGTGGTGTGAGTTCGAAGTGGCGTTCGTTGTTGTATCCAAAGATAAGGTTTATAAGGTCTAAACCAAGGTTGATGTTAGCACTGAAGTAGTCTGCATAGTTGAGTGTGAAGAATCCCGGATTTGATGCATGGTATATTCCGTAACCGGCTTTTGCGAACAGTTTCCAATAATTGTGGAACGCATAACCGACACCTATGTTTCCGTTTCCTCTTGTATCTTTCATGACCCAAGCCTCGTTGTCTCCGAAAAACATGGTGGCACCGCCGTCAAGTGTAACATACCAATAGTTGCAGTATTTGTTGGTGTTAAATACCTCATTGTTTGTTTTGTTAATGTTGTATTTCGCACCAATGTTAATAGTGCCTATCCAATCGTTATGTTTGCCCAGTGGACTGTTGTCGAGGTTGTCGTTGCTTGAATAGCAAGAGGTTACGTCAAGGAATAAGTCCCATTTTGGGGAAAGATTATATGCGATGTCAAGACCGAAGGGAACTAAAGTCTCGACTTTTCTCTTGCCAATGCCTTTTCCAGCAAGATTGTTCGCATCATCATTGTTGTAACCGATTGAGCTTATTGTGCCATCGTTGTTGACTTTGCTCGTCCTGAAATGAATGACACCGACACCGACATGTGGAGTGAGAGTGATAGCTCTGTTGGGGTTGTATCCTGCAACAAGGTCAAGGAAACTGATTGTGAGGTTCAAATCTCCCTTGAAATAGTTACCTTTGTTAATAGTGAAGTTCCCATCTTGCTCGCCTCTTAACATACCGCCTCCGATATTTCCTTTGATACCGAAGATGTTGTCAAACTGCCAGCCAAGGCCTATGTTACCATTGAAACTTGGTTTGAACTTGTTGACATCGCCTGTTAAAGCGTTCGCACCGGCGTCAGCGGTGACATATAAGTAATTCTTAAAACCATTTCTGTTAGGTTTTGTTCCTGCGTTGTCGGCTTTTTGTGCAAACGAACTAAAAGACAACACTGTCAAGCCTAAAATTAGTACTGATTTTTTTAACAATGTAAATTTACCCATAATTATTTATTTTACTAAATGAATTCATTTTTTTTGGTATGCAAAGATAGTGCTTTTTTCTATTTGAGACAGTTAATAATTCATTTTTTTTTTGTAAAATTTTTTTAACTATAGTAAATGTGTTTCAATTCGTTATGGACTATTCGGTTAAGGCGATGAATTCCGGATTCATCTGTAATGATATGAACTCCATGTCGCGTTTTGCCATGTCTTTAAATCTGTTGTCGTGCATGATGGCTTTTTTTAGCATCTTAATCGCCATGTCGCAGTCATCTTTGCGGATCGCTATTATTGCCTTCAGATAGATTATGTTGCCGTCCTCCTCGATATGCTTGATGGTCTCTTCTGCAAGAACGTACTCTTTATCAAGGGTTTGCGCTAACGCGATGTTGTAATCGTATCTGTTGTCGCCGGATGTGAGAAGTTTTACAGCCTTATCGTAGTCGCCTTTGATGATATTGATGACACCTAAATTATAGTCCTCGTTGCACCCCAATCTCTGTGCCTCGATAAAATATTTCTCTGCCTCGCTATAGTTGTTATTATAAACGGCCTGTATCCCTAAATCATTGTACTTCACCGCCTTGGCTTGGTTGTCAGAAACGGGAGCCTCCTCAATTGTGTTAATACACACTTCCGTCCTTCTTAATTTTGGAAGAATGTTGTTCGCCATCTCGGGATATTTCTTGATATAACATTTTAACGCATCGGCTCTCGCGTCTTCGTTGAGCGACTGGAGCTTTTTTATTATTTCGTCCTTCTCTCTAATTGTTGACTTTGACAAAGCGGACATGAATCCTTCCCAATCGGGACCGTTCCCTTTTACTGTAATACTTATATCGTTGTCTTTTAATAGTTTGGCATAATTGTCTTTGATGTATTTCTCAATAATCTTTGCCCTTCTGTATGATAAGTTGTCGTTGAATTTTGCAGGCCCGTCGGGTGATGCCCAGCCGTTTATCTCAATGTTTTTTACTGACTTGCTGTTTTTTATTATTGAGGAAATGTCTGTCATATCTTTATAGGCCTCGGTGTTTTTCCCTGTCTGCCAATTTAGCTTGAAAGAATTTTGTGAGAAGAAAATCTCGTTGCTTCTCTTAATCGCGACATCATGTTTCATCACCTTTGACTTGTGAAGTGATTTCTTGTCTATATTGTGGGCGGTCGTTATTACGCCTTGGCCGATGATGAAGGTGTTGCAAGCCATGAACTTCTCTTTCTCCATAATCTCCTTTTTGTTCGTATGGACCTTTGTTTTCGGCTTATAGATGACCGGGTCGATGACGAGCAGACAGTTGCTCATGTCGTCGAGAAATGGAATGCTCACGCTGTAAGTGAAGATGCCGCCGTATTTGTAATCGACAACATCGCCGAAACCTTCTACTTTCTCCCCTATGTAGCTGATTGAAGGCAGCTCGGTCTGACCGTTATCGTATAACAGTGTGGGAGTGATGTTCATTACACACTTCTTCCCGAAATATTTTTCCGGGAACTCTGTTGTAATAGTGATAGTTACCATGTTGCCGCACTCCTCAAGCGTCTCGGGAGTGGAATAAAAATGGACGTCGTAAATGTTCTTTGTCATCTTCTTTAACGACTGCGCTGAAGAAAATGAAGGCATTATTAATAAGGTGATAATGATGCCAATTGTAAATGATAGTTTTTTCATAATGTTATTGTTTAATGTTTTACATAAAACAACTTTGAAAAAACTAAGTTCGATATTTATATAATTAATGTGTGATTGAGTTTTTCAGGTCGTGGAAAATATGGTACATTATTATTCCGCCTGTGATAGAGACGTTTAGCGAGTGCTTTGTGCCTTCCTGCGGTATCTCTATCGCTTGTGTGCAGTAGGGGAGGACCTCCTCATCAACGCCTTCAACCTCGTTGCCGAATATAAACGCTGATTTCTCCGGTGTGATAAAGTCGTCAAGCATAATGCTGCCTTCAACCTGCTCGACAGCGAATATTTTATAATCTATTGATTTTAAATACTTACAAGCCTCTTTCGTGGTGTCAAAATACTTCCACTCCACGCTTTCGTCAGCACCTAATGCGGTCTTGTGAATTTCCCTGTGAGGAGGAGTGGCTGTTATCCCGCAAAGAAAAATAGCCTCTATCCTGAAAGCATCGGCGGTGCGGAAAAATGAGCCTACATTGCTTAAAGAACGCACGTTGTCAAGCACAATGATGGCTGGTATCTTTGTAACCTTATGATAATCATCTATGTTTAGCCTGTTTAACTCGGGCATCGTTAGTTTTCTCATGTTCCCTTATTTTTTGCAAAGTTACTTTTTTTAAAAATATTGGTGAAAAATATTTAATTTTGTACCTTAAAAATATGATAAATGGCTGCTGGTTCGAATGACACTCCTTTAATGAGACAATATTACGCTTTCAAAGCGAAATATCCTGATGCGATGTTGCTTTTCCGTGTCGGTGATTTTTATGAGACTTATGGCGAAGACGCTTTCAAAGCCTCTGATATCCTTGGTATAGTGTTGACACGTAGGTCAAACGGCGCGGCTACCGGTTCCGAAATGGCCGGTTTCCCTCATCACGCTCTCGACACTTATCTCCCTAAACTGGTCAGGGCAGGACTGAAAGTCGCTGTATGTGACCAACTTGAGAACCCGAAAAATACAAAAGGATTGGTGAAACGTGGTGTGGTAGAACTTGTTACGCCTGGCATTACGTATAACGACAATGTGTTGCAACAAAAGGAGAATAACTTCCTCGCAGCCGTGCATCTTGATGAAAAGGAATCGGGTGTCGCCTTCCTCGATGTCTCTACAGGAGAGTTCTACCTTACTCAGGGAAATAATGAGTATATCGATAAGCTGTTCCAAAGTTTTAACCCTTCGGAGATATTGTGCCAACGGAATAAACGTAGGAAATTCGTCGAGACTTTCGGTGATAGGTTCTTCATCTCTGTTTTTGATGACTGGGTATTTACGGAAGACTATGCGAACGATATTCTGACACGGCATTTTAACACGGCTTCATTGAAGGGCTTCGGTGTCAGCGATTTCCCGAAAGGTATTGTCGCTGCCGGTGCCGCTATACATTATCTGCATGAAACCCAGCATGATAAGATCAGCTATATTACTTCGCTTTCTCGTATTGATGAAGGACAATATGTGTGGCTTGATAAGTTTACTGTCAGGAATCTGGAGCTTCTGAGCACCGCGAATCCTAATGCTAAGACTCTGATTGATATCATTGACAAAACGGTGTCGCCTATGGGCTCGCGTTTGTTGCGCCGCTGGATTTCTCTCCCTCTGAAAAATAAAGAACAAATACAGTCGCGTTTCGATGTGGTGGACTATTTCTATAAAAACCATGATGTCATATCGAAATTTCAAGATGCTGTCCGACAAGTCGGTGACCTTGAGCGTCTCGTTTCTAAAATCTCGCTCGGAAGGGTGAATCCAAGGGAGATGATTCAGGTGGCTCGATCCTTGGAACAGGTTAAGGTGATAAAGGGCCTTTGCCTTGAGAGTGGATTAGAACCGGTTGTGGCCTTCGGGGAACAGATGGTGGAGTGTGAGTCTATTTGCCAGCGGATAAAGAAGGTGGTAAGGGCTGATGCGCCAGCGCTGGTGTCAAAAGGGAACATTATTGCTGATGGCGTAGATGCTGAACTTGACGAACTTAGAGGGCTTTCCCGCTCGGGGAAGGAATATCTGATGGATATTCAAAAACGTGAGGTGGAGGCAACGGGCATCTCTTCTTTGAAAATTGGCTTCAACAACATCTTCGGTTATTATATGGAGGTCACAAATGCGCATAAGGACAAGGTGCCATCTGACTGGATAAGGAAGCAGACACTCGCAAATGCCGAGCGATATATCACTGAGGAACTTAAGGAATACGAGCAGAAGATATTGGGTGCTGAGGAGCGTATTCAGATTATCGAGGAGCGTGTCTATGCAGAGCTTGTGGCTACTACCTCGGAATATCTGGCGCCTATGCAACTTGATGCCTCTATTGTCGGAAGAATCGACTGCCTCTCAAGTTTTGGATATATAGCATTGAAATACAATTATGTGATGCCTCTGATTGATGATTCTTACGTCATCGATATCAAAGATGGAAGGCACCCTGTGATTGAACAGATGATGCCCGTGGGCGAGGAATATATCTCGAATGACGTGCTTCTCGACAGGGATAAACAGCAGATTATTATTATCACAGGACCTAATATGTCGGGAAAATCCGCTTTGCTGAGGCAGACTGCACTCATTGTCCTTATGGCTCAAATAGGTTGCTTCGTCCCTGCTTCATCAGCGCGTATCGGGCTTGTAGATAAGGTTTTCACACGCGTAGGCGCAAGCGATAACATCTCGTCCGGTGAGTCCACATTCATGGTTGAGATGAATGAGACGGCAGCTATTTTAAATAATATTTCTAACAGAAGCCTCATCCTTCTTGACGAGATTGGAAGAGGTACAAGCACTTACGATGGAATAAGTATAGCGTGGGCCATTACAGAATATCTTCACGAACATCATTATTTCCGTCCGAAAGTGATGTTCGCTACCCATTATCATGAGCTTATTGAGATGGAGTCGTCTTTCAGCAGGATAAAGAACTATCACGTAAGCGTAAAGGAGGTGGATAATAACGTGGTGTTTCTTAGGAAGCTTGTCAGGGGAGGAAGCGCGCACAGTTTCGGTATCCATGTCGCGGCTATGGCCGGTATGCCTAAGAAAGTCGTTGACAGGGCGGAGGCACTGCTGTCTATGCTTGAGAAATCACACTCGCAGGCAAATAAGGAGAAGCCCTTGCAGGAAAAAAACAGCATTGACGATATGCAGTTGAGTTTCATTCAACTCGATGACCCTCTTCTCTTGCAGATAAAGGATGATATTCTGAATACCAATATCGACACTTTAACTCCGGTTGAGGCTTTGATGAAACTTAATGAGATAAAGAAGCTGCTAAAATAATCATTGATTATCAATTTGATATGAAATAATAAAAATATTTTTAAAAAATGCTTGACAGCATTGAAAAAATCTGTATTTTTGCAACGTTAAAACCAAGCGGAAATAGCTCAGTTGGTAGAGCACGACCTTGCCAAGGTCGGGGTCGCGAGTT
>JBJEGZ010000012.1:0-13945 GCA_051875555.1 Candidatus Limimorpha sp.
TGATACTGAATTACCTGTTGAAGACCAATCGGTTTGTGTCTATCGATGAAGTGGAGACAAGCATTCATTATGAGCTATTGGCTTATTTCTTGAAAGTCTTTTTAGCGAACAGTGACGGAACATCCCAAATGCTCCTGACCACACACGACATCAATCTTCTCAACGAGGATTTTATTCGCCGTGATACGATATGGTTCACCGATAAAGATGAATTCGGAGAAACCAAACTATCGCGTCTTTCTTCTTTGGGACTGCATAAGAATCTTTCCCCATACAATGCCTACAAGCAGGGTAAATTGGTAAAGCTGCCGTTCTTAGGTAGTCAATATCTCAACCTAAATGACGAATGACATGGGGCGAACAGTAACAAAGAGTATTGCCATCATTGGCGAGGGAGAAACGGAATGGTTCTATTTCGACTCTCTGAGGATTGCGTGTCGCTATCCCTTCAAGGTCGCACCTGATTTCCCGCAGCACAGTGACATCAATCATATTTTGAAATTGGTAGAATCCTATCTGAATAAGCAATATGATTATATCGTATGCCTGTTTGATATGGACAGACTATTTCAGTTCCCCTCTGAAATGCAGTTGTATCAGCGGGCAAAGAAGAAATATAGTGCAAAGAAATATGCCGGAAAAGTGATGTTTATAGAAACGAATCCTTGCACGGAATTTTGGTTTCTGCTCCACTTTTTGCCTAATGTGGTTTGCCGGCGATACGAGAGTTACGAACAACTGCTTCCCGAATTGCAGAAACATATGCCGGGATATGAAAAAACAAAACGCTATTTCATACGCACCAACCTCTATAAATACCTGACAGAGAATGGAGATTTGGAACGGGCAATGTCAAATTCAGAGAAGTTGTGCCAACTCTGTAAGGAATCACCTGAGGATTTGATGGCTTATTCGGAAATACACAAAGTGATAAAATTATTGAATAATCCAGCTCTTTATAATGGTTGGATAATTAAAAATTAGTATATATAAAAATATGATACATACAGTATTAACTTGGATGGAGTCTCATGTTTGGATATGCACTTTTGTAATAGCAGGGTGCGCAGTGCTTACATTCTTATGCAATTTCATTTTTAAGAAGAAAAAGAATAATGTAAGTATGAATATCGGCAACGTTAGTGGTGGAGAGATTAATCAAGCGAATGGTAATATAACAAATAATAAACATGCTAAATAAGAGCGATGAACTACAGGTCGGTAACGTATCGGATAATTCGGTTGTTAATCAGGCGAATGGCAATATCTATAATATAAGCAACAGCAATAACGGACTGCAAATTGGAGATGTTGTTCCATTGGTACAAGCTTTGGTCAAGTCAGAACTTGAAGTTTGTAAATTGCAGGCAGAAAATACAGTTTTACGTCGTTTTAATGAATTTACAACATCTTTAGAGTCAGAACTTGAAAAGAAAGTCTCTGATAAAATAAGTCGTTTCGCTGAACCTGCAATGCAATTTGCAACACGTGAGGCAACTGTTGGTTATCTTAAATCTGGTGACCCCGTGGAAGGAGAAGCCTTAATAGACTTGTTAATAGAACGTGTTAAGGAAAAAGAAAGAACTTCCAAACAGTCTTTAATTGATGAAGCTATCAGAACGCTTCCTAAATTATCACGTGAAAATATTGCCGTTTTAACCTTGATTACTTATGCGAAATTATATGTAGAAGGTAATGTCCAGGCCCTAGACAATTGGATAAAATGCTTAAATCCAATTTTAGACATTTTTCCGCAAATAAACAGATTAGATATAGAATATCTAGTACAGGCAGATTGCGTTTCAGCATTAGCTTTGGCACAACGTGAAGATTGGATAGAACAGAATCGTAAGAATTATCCTCTAGCGTTCGTTTCCCCAATAGATGCCTCTATTGCAAAGGCGTTTATGGAGAAGTATGGTATTAACAGAGAAGGAAATGCTATTACATTATCTACATATTTTAAAACAGTGGATCAATGTATTACGTTATTTCAAATATTTAAATTCAATGAAGATGGAACAATAGTCCCTTTATTGCTTAAGCAAGATAATTATGCTAATATATTACAGAAAGCAGGCTTAGGTTCTATGCAAGCAGATATTGAGAAATTACTATCTAACGCGGAGACAATGAGTAATGAAAAAATCAGTTCATATTATAAGAAGTTTCATCCCAATTGGTCTGTCGCCATTAAATTACTGAATGAAAGACCTATAAACAGCTTTAACCTAAAGCCGGTAGGGGCGTACATAGGCTCTCGTCAATTAACAAAATTATATGGTAAGGAAGTTGATTTAAATTTATTCTTTAAGTAAAAATGCTGTTTCCCATTTATAAGAGACTTTATTTTTAATGTATGTCTATCATATGTAAAAATATGCAGACATTATGATTGGATCAAGCATAATAGCGTGTCTTAGCTATATAAATCAAGGACAAAAATAGCGGTTTAGATATGGCGACAAATCCACCGTCTGGAAACAGACATCGTTATGGTGCAGTGAGAAAACGTTCTCAGGTTTTAAATCCCAAAACAGAACAATGGGTAAAACGGGATAAAGATACAGGACGTTTTATGGATGTCAAACAGGATGGTACACCGTTTAAGAGTGTACGAAAAGAAAAGTGAGTTTTTACGAGGGCAAGAGGGATGTGATACTTGCCCTCGTTTTTTACATTGGTTTTATCATTGATTCTATAAAGGAAATTTCGTTTCCGGTTAAACCATATTTGGCATAAAGTTGGCAGTCTATATCGGCAACCGACAGCGACCAATCAATGTCGCTTTTAGGCGTGAAGTCTTGAATAGGTACCAAAGAATATACCTTAGAAGTTGCATGTTGTGTATTCTTTTTTAGCAAAACTAAAAAGCGAAGAAACTTCGTTCTAAGATAAATCGCAACATTTTTCATTTCCTCTTCTGAATCACATGGATAAATGACAAGATAGGTTTCAGAACAGCAAGTCATAGGGAAACCATAAAATGGCTTTCCGATTGAAAAATAAGGAAAATCTCCCCTCTCTCCATAAGCATATGAAATGAAAACTTTATACTTTCCTATCCATTCTTTGTGAACTGGGATTTGCGCAATCTCAATCCATCCATTGTTTGGATATGCGAATAATTCTACACCTTTGGTCACGGATTTGTCAATTTTAAAATCTGTCGCAATTCCAAATGGTTTACGAGGACTAACGAATGTGTAAAAGATTTGCTCTTCCTTAGGTATCTTATTCATTATACTAACAGCTTCATTAAAACGAACGAAAGAGTCTGCTCCATTTTCAAGTAGAGGTCTTAGTAATGTATTGCGAATTCCATTTCGTGAGGTTGTAACAGCACAATCATTATTATGATTAGCAGACCACAAGAAATAACATACTCCACCCGATAAGTCTATTCTAGGAAATACATCAGTTGCATCAAAATAATCAAATAAATTTTTGACATGCTTGTCTTTAAGCATTGAATCTCTAAATGAATCTAATCCTTTTCCACCAGCGTACCAACGAGAAGGCATAATCATAGACATATAACATGGAGAGAGTGTACGAGCAATATTTACAAATTCATTATACACAGGTTTAGCACTGACTCCAGCACCTCCATCCATTATTTGATACGGTGGATTCCCTACTATCGCATTAAATTTCATATTCTTAATTCCTGTTCTTTCTGTGATGAATTTATCTACTTGTTTGATGAAATGATCCGGTTTGTTTTTGATTTGGTTGATTAAGTCCTCGAAGTATCGGGTGTTTACTTTGGCTTTACGGAAACCTATAAGGGTGCGTTTGGTGATACTCTTTGCCATCGGTGTTTTACAGATGACGAAGATGTTTTCTGCCACCACCTTGTCCCAGATGCGCTGCTCATCCTCAATGTTTTGCACCGAAAACAACGAGTTTTTTACCCTTGCGCGATAAATGCTGTATGCCACGTATAGAGGATATAATCCGGACTTTGAATTGATTTCAAGGATTCGGGAATCCGGAGCGAACACATTGGCGGTCACTTCGCCACGGTCAATGAAGCGAGGTTCGGACAAGGTAGTATCATAGCCCTTTTCAAAGAAGTTATACCCGCCCAGGCAATCGCCAAGGTGCATATTCACCACGCGCCAAGGGGTAAGTACCGTTTCCTTGTCAGGATTGCGGAAGGTACTGAAAATATCCGTTATACGCTCAATGCGTTCCTCCACACTCAATTTGTCCGCTGCACGAGCCATGGCGCGGATGCGTTTGCCTGCCGCACAGAATATCTCCGGGTCATAGTATTTCTTAATACTGTTGAACTTCTGTTTGGTCACGCCTTTGGGCATGAACTCTTCCCACGACTGAGGGTCGATGAGCGAAGCAAAGTTGTCAATCGTTATTTCCTGTGATTCATCTTGTAACTCCGCACCATAGATCAGCAAGGGCATACGGATGGAGATACCCCGAAGAATGGAAATGGCGGCCTCTCGATTCTCCTTTTTCTTCTTCAGTTCTGCCAGTCGTTGTTTTTCTTCTTCCGTCAAAGGCTGTTTATCCTTGCCTCTCTTCTTCGATTTCTTTTCAAGGTCTTCAAGTTCCTCGTATTGCTCATTGGTCAGCCCTTGGTTGTTGATGTCCACCTGATTGGTTTTGGGCATTGCCTTGGTCTGGCCGATAATCTTTTTCAAATCGTCAAACTCCTGCAATTCCAAATCGTTGAGCTTCATTAGTTCGTCATTATACAGACTCCTGTCCTCAAAACCGTTCCGGACAACCCTTTCGACATAAACACGCTTGAGCTGCTCCAACATCTTAGGCACATCGAACTGGCTCATTTTGGAGCCTTCTATGGAGATAATCGGACAGAAGTTCAGGAATTCGCCCATTATCTTACGGTCATTGCCACTGGTCTTTCCTGCTTTTGCAGAAATCTTGGCTGTTTCGGCAATGACTTTCAATGTGCGGTCGGGTGCGAAGTCAAAGACATAACACTGCTCCTTGACCCTTCCGTTGATGGTGGCCGGTGTCTGCACACGGAAGATGGTCTGCATATAGCTTGATGCGGCGGTATTATAAGAGCCGGACAACATGAATACACCCGTCCACGCTTTGACACTGACACCCGTTGTCAAGCGTCCGCAAGACAGGGTGATGGTGCGTGTGGCATCCGGGTCTTTGCCGATGGCATTTTCCACTGCTGCAAGCGCATCCTTGCTCTCTTCGTCCTCGTCGCCATCTCCCGCCACATTCACCACCTTGAAATGTTGGAATACAGGGTGAGATTGCAGCATGGCACTCATGACACGAGCCTCTTTCACGCCCGGCAACATCCACAAGGTGTGCCGGAAAATGTTGCGGTACTCCTCGTTGGCAAACGGATAACAGCTGTCTTTGTCATCTTTGGTGATAAGATTCAAAAACGCCCGCACATCTTTTTCGTGGATAAAGTTCCCGGCTTCATTGACCCGGAAAAACTCGCGGAAGTTGAATGCCACATCTTCATCCACAAATTCATGGAGCAACCGTCCGAGGTCGTAGGTATAGATGTTCATCGTGGGCAGGGAGGCGTATGGATTCGGGTCGCCGAAGTGCGTCAAATCCCATGAAACCTTTGCTCGTTGTTCCATCACATAGTCCCAGGTATAGATTTCATCCTCTTTGAAATCATCCAACAGGTTAAATGGAGTGCCGGAAAGGCGCAGGATTTTGGTATTTTCTTTCGACAGTTCCTGCATGACAGCTTTTCCGAGTTCCGTCTGTGTCCCTTCGTGTGCCTCGTCCACGATGATGCAATCCCAAGCGGTGGCAAACACTTCATTGTTCTTGTCAAAGTTGCCGCCCACAAGTTCTGAACCGCGCAAGTCCTGCATGGAAGCAAAATACACATATTGGCATTTACCTCGCTTGGCTCTCGCTTCAAGTGAAATATGACTATCACCATTGTTCTTTGAACCGTATGCAAAGGCAGGAGTATCATAGAATATCTTACCGAAATCTTCGAACCAACCACTATCCACAACCGGACGATGGGTAAGAATCAGAGTGCGACGGAAGCCCATCTCTTTCACCACCTGCAAGGCCGACAGTGTCTTGCCGAAACGCATCTTGGCGTTCCAGAGCATCTGGTTGCCTTTCCCGAATTGCTTTTTGGTCTTTTCTATGGCTTCTTTTTGTTCGGGGCGAAACGCAATCGGGGTTCTGTCATTAGATATTTCAGAAAAGGAGAGCGATTCACGGCCCTCCTTTACGGCGGCTATTGCTTGTTTGACGGTTTCAAGGTCGGTTATGAACCACTCGTTGGCTTTGTTCTCGGTGTCGAATACCTTCTTCTTGATGCCAGAACGCTCCAGCACGTTGTGCACCTCCTTGTCGTTGAACGAGCAAAGGCCACTTTTGCTGTTGAATACCGTGAGCTCCGTGTACAGCAGGTCGTAAGCGATGCCTGCCGTCTGCGTATATTGGTTGATGCGCTTCTTGGCCGACTCGTTGAGCGGTTTGCTGTTCGGCGCAAGGCCGAAGACGTTGTCGTCGTCGCAAGTGGCTTCGCCAACTTTCAGACAACCGCTGTGTGCCTCATCATTGATGCGGAACACGTATATCAACTTTAGTTTTAGTGAAGATGTGAATCTCATGCCGCACTATTTTAAGAGGTCGATAAATCGGATTCGTTTACCCGTCTTCCCCGTCTGGGGGTCTTTGGCGTGCCAGTCCTTGATGACGCAATAGGTGCCGTTATGCTTGCGGATGTTATCTTTCGCACACCCTTCGCATTGACGGACTTCTTCCCTTGCTCCGAACAAATCGGCAACGACTGTCCGGCGTTCTCCGCAACTGTTCGGCACAACACCTTTAAGCCCGTCCATTTGCCAGACATTCCACGAAATGATATAAGCGATGTAATGGATGGATTTCAGCAACGGTTGCTTGCCAAATTTCTGTTGATAGTATTCGATAAAGGAGATAAGCATGGATTCACGGGCAAGAAGCAAATTATCGCCTTGCCATTCGTAAGCATACATGCTTTTATACGCTTCCTGTGCCCATACCAGCCATTCACCCGTGGTTTCTGTATTTTCACTTACCACTCGCAGCTTGCGGTCAAGCAAACCGATACGCTGTTCTATGGGAATACCCTCTCCCGTTGTGGTATCATAACGGCTTACTATGTAAGGAGCTTCCCCACAGGTTATCTCCAAGCGTGTATCTCGGACATAGTCTTTCCATGTCTTTCCTTCTGGAAACTGAATCTTCTTTGTTTTGGATTGCCAGCGATGGTATCCCTGTTCATCGATGTATTCCGTATTGAACACATCCTTTCTTCCGAACCATGCTTCATCAATCAGGTTGTTCTGTGCATTGCAAATCCATGAGGGAGTAAACACCTCTGCCATATCCCGCGAACGTGCAGTCTGGGTGTCACGATTTTTAAGGACACGTGGCATGATTACATGTCCGTTATCTCCGGTAATAAAGCAGGGAAGAATTGGCGAATCATATTGGTACCCGTCGCCCAGATATTCGTAATCGGAAGTCGCCCAAAAGATATTGTGCTGGACACCCTCCTTGCTCGTTGTATGGTCTTTGAGCAGGGTGTCCAACAGTTCGGGCGAAAGTTGGAAGATGCTGTCTTCCAATATATCAACTTCAACAGGCATTTTATAACGGGTTTAAGAGTATCTCTTGACAAGTGATATAGTTTATTTTGCAAAGATACACATAATATTTCAAATTCCGTGTTCAATTCTCATTTTTAATTAATATATGAAAGTCATTTAGCAAAGATTTGTTTCATAAATCCGTCATATTGGGTTAATAAGACGGCCTGATAACAAGTATAGGCACTAATGTTTTTTACGATACGCCTAACTTGACAATCGTAACAATTGATTCAAGTTGTCCACTCAAAACGATCGGCTGAAAGCATTATATAATTGTCCAGAACTCATGTCTCTGTCTCTCCCAAAAATGAGTCCGCTTTCCAGCTGTTCCAAATGCAATTTAGAAGAAATCGGTGACATTTCACGACAGTGCAGAAATCACGCCCGTCAGTTCCCGATAAGCTGAGCTGAAATGTCTTATGGAATTAAACATAAACACTATGGGCGTTCAGCCGACTGACGAACAGGATCCATCTGTGGATTCCCGTTTCATCAACCAATCGGCAGAACGCCCATGTCTGATGTGTATGTGTGAACTGTCCAGCTATGCCTGAACGGCAAGTGAGCAGGAACTGTGAGGGTGTCTTGGGAGAAGGAGTTTGTGTCAGGCTCAATTGCTCTTATGAGAAATCATAAAGGACTCTCGCATGAGCATCGCCGGAACACGATGATCCCCCATTTGCTCTCACAGACAAAAGGGTGCATCACTCCTGTGAACCGCCGGCAAGATCGAGCAGCTCGTTGGTGATGGCCTGTTGTCTTGACTTGTTGTACTGGAGATTCAGCTGCCTCAACAATTCGTCAGCATTGTCTGTGGCTGTCTGCATGGCAACCATGCGTGCCGCATGTTCAGATGCATTGCTGTCAAGGAGGGCTGTGTAGAGCTTGAGGTGAAGATATTGCGGAATGAGCTTGCGAAGCACAGTCTCCATATCAGGCTCAACAATATAGTTGTCGTTGAGGGGCTTCACGTTCTCAACTTCAACAGTCTGCTCCTGTCCATGCTTGCGGAGATATTCCTGGCTTTCTCTCGTAGCAATGGTGGAAGTGAGGTCACGTCCCTTCTCTGCGGTGAAGTCCACCTCATTGATATTGATCGGGAGGAACTGCCGGCAGGTGAGGATCTGTGACCCTGCGCTCTTGAAATGATGGTAGATCATATCCACCTTGTCAATCTCACCATTGACGAACAAGCCGCCAATCTCACGGGCTATATCTATGCACTTCGGAGCATTTGGATGGTCGCACAACTCAACGAAGTCTCCTGCGGAGCGCAGTCCTAGTTTGGCCACATTCTCCGCAACTTTCCTGCCAATAGGATAAACAAGGATATCGTTTATGCCCTGTGACTTGTAGTTGGAGACTGAGGTCAGAAGTGACTTGATGACATTGGCATTGAATCCGCCGCACAAAGAGCTGTTCGAACTGAAGACAATTATCGCAACCTTTTTCACTTCCCTTTCTTCAGAGAAGATTGTCTTTGCGTCAGCCTCACTGGCAAGGAAAGTCTTGAGGATATGCTCCAGCATAGTTTCATACGGAAGCATGTTCTCGATCATCACCTGTGCATGGTGCAGCTTTGAACTCGCCACCATCTTCATAGCGCTCGTGATCTTACGAGTGTTGTTGACGGAGGCAATACGGTTCTTTATTTCTTTCAGTGACGGCATAGGCTATCTTTATTTAAACTGGCCTGCAACGTCAGCCATTACTTTCTCTATAACAGCGGTCATCTTGTCATCAATGCTTCCTGAGCCAAGGGCATCAATGACATCCTTGTGCTGGGTGCGCATGAACTCCATGAACTGGTCCTGACACTCGCGGACTTTCTCGACTGGCACGGATGCCATCAGGCCGTGGGTTCCGCAATATAGTATGGCAACCTGCTCGCCGACAGGCATCGGAGAATACTGTGACTAGATGAGGAGCTGGTTGTTCTTTCGTCCACGGTCAAGAGTCATTGCCGTGACGGCATCCATATCGCTTGAGAACTTGGAGAAGGCCTCAAGCTCACGATACTGTGCCTGGTCGATCTTGAGCGTGCCGGCAACCTTCTTCATTGACTTTATCTGCGCCGAGCCGCCCACGCGGGACACTGAGATGCCGACATTGATGGCAGGACGGAAACCTTGGTTGAAGAGGTCAGACTCAAGGTATATCTGGCCGTCGGTGATGGATATGACATTGGTCGGAATGTAGGCTGACACGTCACCGGCCTGTGTCTCGATGATAGGGAGAGCGGTGAGTGAGCCGCCGCCTTTCACTTTGCCTTTGAGACAGGCGGGGAGGTCATTCATCTGCTCAGCGACTTCTTGCTGCTCATTGATCTTAGCGGCACGTTCAAGCAGACGTGAGTGGAGATAGAACACATCGCCAGGATATGCTTCACGGCCTGAAGGGCGGCGGAGGATAAGCGACACCTCACGGTAGGCAACTGCCTGCTTAGAGAGATCGTCATACACCACGAGCGCATGTTCTCCTCTGTCGCGGAAATATTCTCCGATGGCAGCACCGGCGAATGGCGCATAATACTGCATGGCGGCTGGGTCACTGGCAGTGGCAGCGACAATGATGGTGTAGGGCATTGCGCCATGCTCCTTCAGGTTCTGGACGAGCGCTGAAACTGTTGACGCCTTCTGGCCTATGGCCACATAAATGCAATATACAGGTTTTCCCTGCAAATGCTCCTTTAATGACAGGTGATATTTTCAAATTTAGCGAAAATGAATATGGGATTTTAATTACTCCAGAGTGTGATTTAGCAAGTAGAAAGAAGAATGACAAAAATACTTTTGAGTTTTTAATGATTGATAAATCAAAATCAAAAGAATTCCAAAATAAGAAGAAGGAAAAGCATGAAAAAAATCCAGACGCCGTTAATGAGGTATTTAATAATGGGGTAATTAGTCGCCATATATTAGCTTCATTTCCTTTTGATGAGGCAAGATACAATGATATTGCTTTAATAAATTTTACCTCAGCAATGCTTGTCATTAAAGAGGACGATGATACCAATCCATTAAATAAAAGATGTGGTTATAAATTAAACTCTCCATATATACATCAGTTACGACAGCGATACTTCGCTTTTATTGGACGATACGGTGTTCCAAAACTTCCCAAAAGCATACAAGATCTTTATTGGCTATAATTTAATGAGACTGTGCCAAATTTGACACAACCTCATATATCCGCTACATATATGCCACCTATTAGACCTTGGCTGTTATATTAATACATCTTTAGTCTTTTTGAAGTTAGAATACTTTTGTGTGCTGCTGATTATTATTGTTTATATCGATGAGTATGTTAAGTTGTCCATATTATTATAATCAATAATACCATTCTCATCGGAGTAATCCAATAAGTCCGAAACCTTCTTTGCTAAAGAAGTCAAAGATTCATCCGTAAGTAAAAAGGTAAAGCGAATTTTTACATTGGTTTTATCATTGACTCTATAAAGGCGATTTCTTCTTCGGTCAAGCCATATTTGGCATACAACTGTTTCTCTATTTCTGCCAAATCCTTATTCCAATCAATGTCGGAATTTTCAGTAAAGTCTTGGAAAGGAATATTTGCCCATGTGTCTCTTGGGTTATCTTGTGTTACATTCAATGACCCCAATAATAACCTCGTAAATCGTGTTTGTATATATTTTAAACAAGCTTCCGCATAGGATGATTTTGAAAATTTTCCTATACTGAGGAAAGTTAGGGTATGTCCGATTTCCGGCACGCCGACCTGCGAGAGAATCCAGTCAAGAATGTCGGCAACCTGAACAGCGTTAGAAAGATACGCCTGAAACGGAGTATCTTTCAGCGGTTTAAGAATTTCGTTTATGGCGGCGGTCGAGTTGAGCAACGATGTTGCAATACATAATTTGATTGCCGCTGAGTTTCAACAAATAGAGAGCACCAACGGAATAATCACGTTGGTTGCTCGGCGTTTCAAGCCACTGCTTTAAGAGTTCTATAAATTTATTATCCATAAAATTATTAGTTTTGCACACTAAAATTATAGCTTTATCGTTTTATACTAAAAGACACGATAATTTCAAATAACAAATCCATATGCCAGGCTTTCAAACCCCAATTACGATATACCAAGCAATAGATAGGATTAGAAAGAATGAATATCTTTTACCTTCTTTTCAAAGAGAATACGTTTGGTCAGCTATACAAGTAGAGAATTTATTCGATTCCTTAATGAATGACTATCCAATAAGCTCTATGCTATTTTGGAAAGTTAAAGGCGATTCAAAAAACAAGTATAGATTTTATAAAGTATTAGACAAATATATTGAAAAGCATCATATTCATAATGATGTGTTTGATACAAACCAAGTGAATGATTTTTCTGCTGTTCTTGATGGACAACAAAGATTGACGTCGTTATATTTAGGCTTATGTGGAAGTTATGCATATCATTCACCTCGAAAGTCTTGGGCTAATTCGGAGAATAGCTTTCCAACGAGACATTTATATCTTAATATTACAGAGGTATCAAATGTTGAATCTGACGAAAATAGATATAAATTTTTATTTAAGGATAAGTCGGAAACTAATCAAAAAGATATCATCATCGATGATAGCGGTAATAAATGGTTTCGTGTTGGTAGAATTATTTCATTGAGGACTGAAGATTATGATATTGATGATTTTGCCGATGATAATAATTTGACGAGAGAGGAAAAGAAAGTAGTGACTAAATTAGGAAAAGTTATTTTCGACAAGTCGCTAATTAATTTTTATGAAGAAGATACTGACGACCCAGACAAGGCAGTTAATATATTTGTACGCATAAATTCCGGCGGAACAAAATTGGAGTTTTCAGATATTCTTTTGTCTATAGCGGTAGCGAGTTGGACAAAAAAAGATGCTCGCACCGAGATTTATCGACTTGTAGATGATGTTAATAGTAAAGGCTTTAATATCTCGCATGATTATATTCTAAAGTCTTTCTTATTCCTTTATCATAATGAAATCAAGTTTAAAATACGTAGTTTTAATAATGGATTTATAAGTTTGATTGAGGGAAAGTGGGACGAAATTAGGTCTGCCATTAGCAACTTGTTCGATTTATTAAAAACATTTGGGCTTGACAGTTATCGACTAACTTCAAATAATGCTACATTACCAATATTGTATTATTTATATCATCGAGGAATTTATAAAGATTTCGCAACGGGTGTTCGCTATAAAGATGATAGAAATAAAATACGAGTTTGGCTTCTTAAAACGCTCTTATTACGTTCATTCGGTCAAAGTGCTGACGGTGTATTGGCAAATAGTCGCAAGGCTTTTTCTTCAGATTTTGTAAATCTTAAAATTGATAATAATATAATAGATTTCCCCTCAGACAAAATATCACAATCCATTAAACAGAATCTTGATATATCTGATGAATTGATTGTAGAGTTATTGGATATACAAAAAGATAATAGGTATGCGTTTGCGATAATGTCAATGCTTTATCCAAATTTGGATTACAAAAATAACAATTTCCATTTAGACCATCTACATCCAGCTACTGCATTTTCTGACAATGACGATCATGAATGGTATGTTCATAATAGCATTGTGAATCTTCAAATGCTTGATGCAAATGAAAACGAATCCAAAAATGCAATGCCGTTGGAAGATTGGGTGTCAAAGGAAACTCAAAATGGGTTGAGTCGCACCACTTTCCTTGAAAATCATTTAATCCCTGATGTTGATTTGTCTTATAAAAAGTTCAACGACTTTGTTGCCGAAAGACGAAAATTGCTTGTCAAGAAACTTAAGGACATATTAAAATAGCATCACAATTTGTTGTTAATTCCGGCGAATAATACACAATTCTTGCCGAGTGAAACGAATAAATTCTGCATCGAAACGAGCGTTTGCCCTGTCGTAACGAAGTCGTCGAAAACGATGATGTTGCGATGCGGCGGAATGTTGTTGGCGGTGAAGACCGTCCCGACGCGGTGTTTTGAGGGAGCGAAAGCGCAGTCCTCAAAAAACGGCAAACCGAGCATTTCTGCGATGCGAATGGCAATGAGCGTAGCGAAGTTGCGTTCCTTGTGGCGACGTTTTGGCGTAGTCACCACAGCGAAGTCATCAGGCGAGAGAAACGAGCCGAGGACGGAGCGGATAAGCGGAGTGATGTTGTCGGCGAAAAAGCCGACCATATCATCATCGCCTTTGATGTCGGTAAGAGTACGACCGTACACCGACTTTTTGTAGTGTTTTATGAATGTGTCTGAGCGAACGCACACTCAAAAAAACATTATCTGACGAGTTCACTTGAAACGCCGCCCGAGCCGACAG
>JBJEGZ010000013.1:0-72683 GCA_051875555.1 Candidatus Limimorpha sp.
CTTTTTCCTTTCGCACAACATTTTTTTAAACTTTTTTTTATTTTTTTCTCTATGCTTTGTGAGTCAATATTTTACAAATTAAAATCTTCATTAATTATTTAAAAATAGCTGGTTTTTATTGGATTTTTGTCTGTTTTTTCGCAGGTTTTTCTCTCTTGTTTAAAATAAAATCGCGCTATTCTGCTGTCAGGAAAATATTTTTCTCGTCAATCTCGACTTTAACTATCTTCATTATAATGAAATTTGTGACGATTTTCTCTGCAAGTTTCTTTTTTAATCCTGTAACTACTATTAATTCCTCCAAGGAGATTTTTGAATACTCGCTGATTTTTCTTAACACCAGCATTTCTTCGTTTGTAAATGTGAGCTGTATATTCCTTTTATCGTTCTCGTGCTTCCAAATGTTAATTAATATTCTGTTTGCTATGATGTTTTTGTCTTTGACTCTGATATACACCTTATATATATTATTATGGTCGGGTGCTTTGTGCTTTATATGTATGCTTTTCGGAACGATGACCTCAAGTACTTTTTTGCCGTATATGTTCCATTCTTTTGCTGAGAATCTAACTTCGGGCTTGCAGTATAATTGTGCCGCGGTTTGAATCATGTGCTTTTCTTCCTCGGTCATGATTCCTGAAATGGAGCCGTTGTCTTTCACACCTATTAATAAACGTCCTCCGTCGGTGTTTGCAAAGGCTGCGAGTGTTCGTGCGATCTTCTTGCAGTCCGAAACCTCGAATTTAAAATCGAGCATTTGGTGTTCGCCTTCGGCTATCAGTTTTTGTATGTGGCCAGTCATTGTGGATTTTTTTTGCAAAAATAGTTATAAAATAGATAAAGGGTGTTGTTGTTCGTATTAATTGTCTGTTCCGTGTGTGGGATAGGGGAGTTCGTTTTAGACGTGTTTCAGGCGATTTAAGACGAGGTTGTTTTCATGGTGTATAAATGTCCAAATGGTTCGGGAAGTCTTGTTAAATAAAAATTTCACAAAAAACATTCACAATTTAAAAATGTAAAACACAAATTTACAAAAATAAATAAAATAGATTAACATATTATAAATCAATGTGTTATATATTTGTAAAATATTTTGATTACAAATGTAAATCAACGATTTATTTTTACAAAAATAAAATAAGTAAAATTAAGGTGAATAATGATTTAATATGTTAACAATCAATCAAATATATATAAAAATATAAATTGTTACTTTAAAAAATCGCATTTCGTTTGATTGCTTTTATTATTGTTTATTTTTTTTATTAATTTATTGAAAAACAACATAATATGTGGATTTTACTAAACATTTGTTAAACTTTTTCTGTGTGCTTCCGTTTTTTACAAAAATAAAATGAATATTTTTTACTTTTGTATGTTTTTTATTTTTACTTTTGTAACGTTAATGCTTTTTAATATTGAAAAAATAGAGGTATCATGGATGATATAAAATCGCGTCTCTCTCATATCCTAAGATCGAGAAATCTTACAGCGACACAGTTCGCCGATCTGGTTGGAATAGGTCCGTCTAATGTTTCTCATTTGTTAAGTGGTAGGAATAAGCCGAGTTTCGACTTCCTTGTTAAGTTGAAAGAGGTGTTCCCTGAGTATAATCTTGATTGGATAATGCTTGGTAAAAAGCCTATTACGATTAATGACCCATCACCGATACGTACCGATAATGCGAGCCTTTTTTCTGATTTGGATGATGATACAGTGAAATTCACTGAAGATGTTTCTGTTCAAAACACCACCTCTTGCCTAAATGATGATGTTGGAATTCCTGATAATCAAGTCGCTGTTATGGATAACCCTCAAATTAAAAAAATCATCATTGTTTATGATGATAATACTTTCGATGAGATAATCAGAAGGCAGTGACTTCTATATACCTTATTAATATTGCTCGTGACATCGATTATTAGAAATAAATTATTGTTGTCCGGTAAAAGGGGATCAAAACCTTATTCCTATTGATTTCTATATAGTTAAAGAGGTTTCATGTCAAGAAATGGCTGTGATGTTTTGACGACAACGGAGACAACTTCAACAACATTTTTTATTGTTGTACGGTAAAAGGGGATCAAAACCTTATTCCTATTGATTTCTATATAGTTAAAGAGGTTTCATGTCAAGAAATGGCTGTGATGTTTTGACGACAACGGAGACAACTTCAACAACATTTTTTATTGTTGTACGGTAAAAGGGGATCAAAACCTTATTCCTATTGATTTCTATATAGTTAAAGAGGTTTCATGTCAAGAAATGGCTGTGATGTTTTGACGACAACGGAGACAACTTCAACAACATTTTTTATTGTTGTACGGTAAAAGGGGATCAAAACCTTATTCCTATTGATTTCTATATAGTTAAAGAGGTTTCATGTCAAGAAATGGCTGTGATGTTTTGACGACAACGGAGACAACTTTAACAACATTTTTTATTGTTGTCCGATAGGTGGAAAATTGATTCAAGATATCAGGACGATAATAAAAAAATTATTATTTTTGTAAATTATAAATCTTTTGGATTCTGATGAATAAAGAATTGTTTTTAAATAAGTTACGGGTAATACTCGCAGATGTGAAACGCGTTGTTATTGTTTCCCACGTTAATCCTGATGGCGATGCTGTGGGTTCATCTCTCGCATTCTATTTCTTCTTGCAGAAATTAGGTATTGCTGCAAAGGTGATCCTTCCAAACGGTTTTCCTTCTTTCTTGTCTTGGATTCCTGGTGCAAATGATATTCTTTTGTTTGATAAAAATACTGAGACTTCAGTCGATTATATTACAAACGCAGATTTAATTTGTTATCTTGATTTTAATTCCCCGTCTCGTACAGGTTTGATGCACAATGACTTATGTCATACTTCAAATATCCCGAAGATTTTAATCGACCATCATAGAGAAGCTGATTTGTCGCAGTTTGTCGCAGCTTTTTCAGAGATAGAAACATCAAGCACGTCAGAACTCGTTGCTGAAATCATCAGGGATTTCGGTTTTGACATGTATTTAGATGACGTTATCGCCACTTGTATTCTTGTGGGTATAATGACTGATACAGGATGTTTCTCGCATTCTATTTTTAGTAATAAAACTTTTGAAATCTGTAGTCAACTTGTTTCTAAAAATGTTGATTATCCATTGATTCACAATAGGATATATAACACATTCTCTGAGAATAAAATGCGTCTTCTCGGCTATTGTATTAATAAGATGACCGTTCTCGACGATTACCATACTGCGATCATCTCTCTCAGTAAAGAAGAGCTTGAAATGTTTGACTATCATGTAGGTGATACGGAAGGTGTTGTGAATTATCCCCTTATGATTGACGGTATTAATATGTCGGTACTCCTTACTGAGCGACAGGGAGTTATTAGACTTTCTTTCAGGTCTAAAGGTTCGGTCTCTGTCCATGAGATCGCTAAAAGTCATTTTAATGGCGGGGGACATACAAATGCGGCAGGAGGTACTTTGAGTTGCCACCTAAATGAGGCGGTCGATTTTCTTGTCTCTGTTTTGCCGAATTATAAATCTATTCTTGTGCAATGAAAAATTTATTTAGAATAACTTGCTTATTATCAATATTTTGTGTTTTGATTTTCTCTTTCTCATGTAGTTTTGAAACAGCTGTAACTCATAGAAATGAGGCGAATATTGAGTTCTTGACATATTTGTCGGATAATAATATCGAGCAAACTCCTACCGAGTCTGGACTTGTGTTTATAAATGTCAGGGAGGGTAACGGTGATTGTCCCAAGATAGGTTCTAAAGTTGCTGTCCATTATACAGGATATTTCCTTGATGGTGAAAAGTTTGACTCTTCATACAGCAGGAATTGTCCTTTGGTGTTTACCATTGGTTCTGGTATGGTTATCAAAGGGTTGGAAGAAGCTGTGATGTTGATGAAAAGAGATGGCCAAGCTAAGGCGGTGGTGCCTTTCTATTTGGCTTATGGCGACTCTAATTTTGGACCAGTCCCTTCGTACTCAAATCTTGTTTTTGATTTAGAACTAATTGATTTTAAATAAATTATGATTATTAAATATCATTTTATTAATATTTTTGTATTTTTGCTCGTTTTTTTGCTTCCGCTAACGTCATGCGTTGATAGTCAAACTGATACTGACGTCACTGTCATTGATGCTAATAGTAGGAGGGAAAGTGTTGAGAAAGCTAATAGATATATGGTGAGGCAGGAGAATGAGTTGATAAATGATTATATTGCGCGCCATAATTGGGATATGGTTGAAACGGGTACAGGATTAAGGTATCGTATTGTAAAACATGGAGATACAGCTCTAATTAAGAGAAAAGACATTGTCTCGATGGAATATGAGGTGCGGCTTTTAAACGGTGAGCTTGTATATTCGTCTAACGAATTAGGGGCGAAAGTTATCGTTGTGGGAAGAGGCGGCATTGAAAGCGGTCTTGAAGAAGCCATGCTTCATCTGCATAGGGGCGATGTGGCGGACATTATCCTGCCTTCTCATCTTGCCCATGGATTGCTTGGTGATGGAGACAAAATACCACCAAAAGCGGCTTTGGTATATAGTGTTAGAATCAAATGATTGTTAAATTTTAAAAGTATTATTATGAGAAAAAATCTCTTTTTATTGACTGCATTAGTTGTAATGCTTTCTGTGTTAACAAGTTGTAATAACAGACCTAAGGGCTACGAAGCTTCAGACAATGGCTTGTATTATCGGTTCTATGTTAAAAATGACGGTGATAAACCGGAATTAGGAGACCTTATTGATGTTACTATTTCTTGTTCTGTGAATGATACAATTGTTATTATTCCTTCAAGCAAGAATATCATTCAATTGATGGAGCCTTCATTTACTTCAGACTTTATGGAGGGTTTGGCTATGATGCACAAAGGTGACTCTGCTTCGTTTATCGTTGATATTGACACTTGTTTCATGTATTTATTCAACTGTCCTGTGCTGCCTCAAGATTTTAATAGTACAGATATTATGCGTTTTAATATAAAAGTTAATGATTTTTATTCGGAAAGCGAATATAAGACAAAACAAATTGAGAGCATAAAGGACAGATTTCCTGAAGAGACTGAAAAAGCCGCTGCTGACATGCAGGAATATTTTGAGAAAAATGGTGTTGTGGCACAGCCGACCGCCTCTGGACTGTATTATGTTAAGACTCAAGATGGTAATGGGGAAATGCCTGTTGTAGGCTCTATTGTAAAAGTGCACTATAATGGTAAATTGTTGAATGGAGAGGTCTTTGATTCTTCTTACAAGCGTGGCGAACCTATTGAATTTAAGCTCGGTGTCGGATATGTTATCCTTGGCTGGGACGAGGGTATAGCCTTGATGTCAAAAGGGGAGAAAGGTGTACTGTATATTCCTTACTATCTTGGTTATGCTGATATGGATTTAGGAGTCATACCTGCTTTCTCAAATTTGATTTTTGAAGTTGAACTTGTTGATTTTGAATAATTTATGAAAGGTCTGCCATCATTATTATCAGTTTTTTTATCGATATCTGTCTTTTCTTGCGTTAACTCTAACAAGGGTTTTGATAAGATGGATGATGGAACGTTGATCCGTTACCATGTTGTTGATAATGATGAGAAAACACCCAAGATTGGTGATGTGGTTGTTGTTAGAGTGATTCAGAGTATTGGCGATTCCGTGATTTATAACAGTAGTGTCGAGGAAAACGGAGTTGTCAAGTATGAGGTCACCGAGCCGATATTTACTGGTGATATGATGGCAGGCATTTTGAATATGCATCTCCATGATTCTGCTACAATAATGTTTCCGATCGATTCATTGTGCCTTAAGGTAATGGAAATGAATACAATCCCTGATTTCTTTACATCGGGAGAGCCTCTTTTTATTGATATAAAGATTGAGGAGATTATTCCAGCCGAACAGTTGCTTGAAGAGCGTAAACAGGAATTGAAATTGTTGAAGCAGAACGATGATGACCGTCTTTCATACTATTATTCTGACGTGAATAATGTTATAATCAAGGACGGGCTGGTTATTGTTGATGTAAAAGGTGAAGGACGCGGACCAAATGATGGTGAGATTATCCGTTGCCATTTTAGCATGATTACATTAGACGGCGATACTTTGTTTTATTTTATTGATACAGAACCCTTAGATATTATTTGTGGAGATGATTATTTAGGCACTGGATTCGCTGAGGCAATGAGATATGTTCCGGAGGGTGGTGAGGGTGTCTTTGTAATTCCATCCTCACTTGCGTTCGATAGTATTGGTTTTTCCAATAAGGTTAAGCCTTATTCATCTTTTATTGTAAATGTGAAAAATATCGCGATATTGTCGTTACGGGAATACGAGCAGGAACGGCAGGATAAAAAAATAGCTGAGCGGGAGGCTGGTCTTAAAAGGAAAAATGCCGAGCCTGCCTTGATCGAAAGCTTTGTCCGGAAACATAATATCACCGTCGAACCAAGCGCAACAGGAGTGTATTTCCTTGAAATAGAACGTGGCTCTGGCTCAATTGTGAAACTTGGCGACTTGGTCTCAATCCATTATAATCTCTATAATCTTGATGACAAACTTATTGAAACAAGTTTTGGTGGAAGCCCTCTGCAATTCATTATCGGTACTAACGATATGCTTCCTGGCATTGAAGAGGCTGTACTTAAAATGAGGGTAGGAGGGAAGGCTACAATTATTCTTCCTTCAAAAATGGCGTTTGACTCTATACCGATCAGTAAAGATCTTCCAACTTACTCTCCTGTTGTGTTCGATATTGAACTCATTGGCACTCAGTCTCTTCGATAGAATCGTTGAAGTCTTCTTTATCTGCGTGATAGGTGTCGATAGCCGTTATTATCGCTAAACAACTCCATACAGGAATCGCTAATTTGTCTGTGTCAAGGAAATTATTCAGTATTCCGTGAACGAAGTAACCAATGAGTGATAATGTCGCACTCAAAACCAATATCCGAGACTCTCTGTTCTTTGCTCTCCTATAGGTTGTTAAACCGCAATATATGAATACTATTACTAATAATATTACATTTAGGGAACCGAAGACCCCCATTTCAGCAAGTGCTCCTATATATTCACTATGTGCATTGCCCATGTCACCGGAGTTTGTGCTGATGATGGTCTTGTTCTTTGACTCCTGAAATGGCGCATAGACAAATTGATAAGTGCCTGGTCCCCAACCGGTTATAGGTCTCTCTTTGAACATTCTTATTGCTGAGTTCCAACGATTTATTCTTTCCAAATTTGACGCATCTGTCGAGATGTTTGTTATCGACTGTATATTCTCAACTATATTTCCTGATGCGTCTTGGTCGTTTCTTTCAAGTATATCGAATATCTGTTGCTTGAAAGAGAAAAACAATCCAAAGATAACTAATGCTATTGTCGCTATGTATTTGAATTTTATTCTTAAAAGGACACAGATTAATACGCATACTGACGCAATGACGCTAATCCATGATGCCCTGCATAATGAAAGTATCAATGCCGTAGTGAGTAAACATAAAACAATGACAACGCCAATTCTTTTTTTCTTGCTCATTTTGGGCATAAACAAATATCCGGCGCATAATGTCAGGTACATAGCGACAGCCGCTCCGTATGCGGTGTGGTCGTTGTAAAATGGCGTCATCACCCAGTGCGCTGACTTTCCACTGAATCCGTTAAGTGCGTGATTAGTAATGGTGTATATTATTACTATTACCAATCCAATCATGTATAACCATATAAATCTGTTAATATTCTTTTGATTTTTGAATAAAATACAGCACATAAAATACGCTGGAACGATGAACCATAGTTTGGAAATAACATATTTTACCGATACTAAGGGGATTTCACTTGTTATAGTCGTGAAAACCATCCATATTAACATGATGTATATCACAATTGCGATCGGATGCCTTGTTATTTTCCTATCAATGTCTCTTTCGCATAACAGTTTTGCTAAGAATAACACTAACAATCCAGCTAACATAGGCTCGGCAGGCAGCGAAATCGCCAACCGTGCGTCTATTGACTGGAGATTAACGGATAATGGTGTCACTAATGCAGTGAGTAACAGCACTTTGTCAAGTGAGAAGATGTATAACAGCAGCACCCCGATTACCAATGGCACTGCAAAAGCAAGGTATGTGTCCTTTTTTATTACAAAAAATAGACCTATCGCGACGAATATCGCGACAATAATATACAATGCTGCCGTTTTTTTTGTGTTTGATGACATCTACTTTGAATTCGCTCTGTTACGTTCAATGATAATTACTGTGATGAATGTCATCAGCATAGCTGCAAGACCGCATATTGCTACAATAACCCATCTTACAGGGAATGTCTTCTTGTCGGCGACGAACGGCTCCGAAATCACATTTGAAAAAGTCATATTAGCATTGAGGAAACGTAACTCTTGCTCGTAATCTAATTTAACCAAGCTGTAGTTAATGCTCTCTGTCTCAATGAGTGCGACGAGTGAGAATATCTCCGCGCTGTTTTTCTCAATGTTTTTCTTTGTGTCGTTGATGTTGCTTGCGCGTACTCCGGCAGTGCTTGAGCCGTTAAGATACCCCTTTGATACTTGTCTCGACTCGCTGATGAAATCTACTGATTCGCCATTGCCCGATATCTCATTTAGTCTTGTCTTTAATGAGTCAATAAAGCATTGTTTATTATAAAGTTGCTCTCTGAACATTTCAACCGTCTCCGCTCTTTTTATTTTATGTAGCGAACCGACTTTGTAGTCATACAGTCTTATTATTTCATTGACCATTGCGCATGCAATCTCAGGGTCCTTGTCTAACACCTTGATATGTACGGCATCATAAGGTGTTCTTGAGATGCTTACATTGTCGCGGTATTCACCGATAAGTGCGGTTTTCCAATATTTATAGTTTTTGTCTATTTTGTAATGCTTCATCAAGTCGAATTTCTCCACAATAGAGTCCATGATTTCTTGTGACTGCATGATTTGAAGCATCTGCTCTGTGAATGTCTCGTCAGAATATGCTGCAACGTTACTTGGATAAAGTATTGCCTCTGATTTGTAAAGAGGGGTGATGAATTTCGGTCCCGAGAAAATCGCACCCAGTATCGCTGCCACTGCTGTTATTGTAATAAAGTGCCATTTCCATTTTGAAACTAAACCAAAAAGTGAAGTGTTGTCAAAATAATTATTCATTTTGCTTGTATTTAATATTTCCTAAAAATTCTGCTATCGAAAGAACTAAAATGATTATGATTAGTGTCGCGAAAAACGTGCCGAGTACGACAACCCATCTTACAGGATACACCGGCTTATCGCTAACGTGTGCTTTTGTAAGGACGAACTTGTGCGGAATTGTGTAACTTGCATTTATCCTTGCATCTTCATATCTGATTTTCAACTCTTTAAGGTATTCTTTCTGTTCACTGATTTCAAACTTTAGGTCTGTTTTGCCTTCAGGTCCGTTAACCAAAGAGTCTTCTAATTCTTTCAACTTGTCTTTTGCTGAGTTGTACTCAATATTGAGTATTTCAAATGCCTTTTGGGCAATCTCTTTCTGCATCTCATTCATAGTCTCGTCAAACATTTCTGCCAAATCGTTCGCTATGTTCGCGGAAATTTCCGGATCGGTGTCTAACACTATGATATTTACTGAGTTATATTCTGTCCTTCTTATCTTTATCCTTTCCTCGTATGTTTTTAACAGTTTTGTCAATTTATATTCGGATTCCTGTTTTATCCCATAGTGCTCCATCAAATCGTATTTTTCGATGATTTTATCCCTAATCAATCCTGAGTTTAGTATCTGCATCATTTGGTCGGTTTGGGCCTCTTCTCCGATTTCCAAAGGGTCAACGTATATAAGGCCGTTAGTATTCATTATTGCTTTCGATACAGAATATGTCGTTGAGGGATATATTGTTACGATGGACTTGTAGAGAGGGCTGATAAATATTTTTGATGAAAAGATAACTGCACAGACTATTGCCGCGGATAATAATATTATCACAGCAACTTTATGTTTTAGTAGTATTCTAATGATACTCTTTGAATCCATTTACAAAATGTTTTTTTTATTTTTGACAAAAATAGAGAAAAAAGTAACATGTTTTACAACAGGGTGCGATTATTTCTTAATATTGTGCAAAGATGACAAAAAGAGTTCTTTTAATTCCTTGAAACTTAACATTTTTGTCAAGAATGAGAGAATGATGCTTGAAATTAGGGCGATGCCGAATGAAACAATCCAGTTGATTGGCAGGATGGTTGTAATAAATGTTATTATGCATGTCGTAGATAAGAAAATTAAAAGCTTGAACCAGAATGCTGCCCCAAGAGTAAGGTTGAAATTGTTTTTTGCGATGAAAAACTGAATGGCGCATGTGACAAATTGAACGCATAGGCTTGTGAAAGCGGCACCGATCGCTAAATAACGTGGTATGAAAATGACATTCAATACGATATTGATAATTACGCCTACCGCTGCCACAATATTTAATTGCTTTAGGTTTCCGTTCGCTGTAAGAAGTGTGCCAAAGATGTAAGTGACTGATATTGAAACGAAACTACCCATCAGTATTTTTAATATTGTCGATGAGTTGTCAAGGCTGTAGAGGAAACTTGACAGTGACTCGTTCTCTTGCTGGGGGTACATTATCTCCATGAAGTTCCGGCTATAGAACACACACAAAATAGCAATAATTCCTGTCATAGAGATCATTATGCTAAACGATTGTTTTACAAGAGGCCGCAGGTCATGCCCTTCTTTGATGATTGCAGCGAAAAGAGGAAGGAGTATCACAGAGAAGAGATAGGAGATGTTGTTTCCCGCGTCGAAAAGCCTCCATGCTCTGGCATATATTCCTGTCTGAGTGGCAGCGATGTCGTCAGGAAGAAGCCTTTCGATAAGCACCGGCTCAAGACGGTTGTAAAAACTCATCAGCAGCACTAATAGCGCGTAGGGCAGGCCTTTTTTTATGATTACAATAACGAATGGAATGTTAATCTTGAAGTTGATTCTGCCCGTGTGCCGTAAAACTATTGCCACGGCGATAATCAAGGTGGCAAGATAAGAGAACGTTTGCGAGTAAATGTAACAATAAATATTGAAGTTCTCTCTCGGAACAAACCCTGACCAAAGGAGGAAGCTGCAAATCAAAATCATCAGAACCCTGTCAAGTACAGACAAAATACTGTCGGTCTTGAAGAGTAATAGCCCGGAAATATTTGACCGCACATATAAGATAAAGGAAAGCAATACTTGGTTAAATCCCACAATTCCAAGCAGCTTCAATTGTTCGCCTCTATATCCGATAATGACGCCGACAATGAAGATTATTATGAAATATACAATGGTGAGAAAAATTTTCGCCTGCGAAATCCCAACAAAATGTTTTGACAGCAACTGCTTGTTCTGTGCGATGTTCCTGTTGTTGAAGTTAGTCAGTCCGAGGTCGAGTATAATATAAAATAGGTATGAGAACTGCGAAATAGCGAGGTAAAGTCCGTAAGAAGTATCGCCTACCACATTCTGCACAGCACGGTCAACGCCGAGAATCCAAAACGGCTTTATCAGAAGGTTGACAAATAATAGGAAGATAATATTCTTTAAGAACTTGTTATTCATTTCGTTAGTTCGTTAAAACCAAATCCGATATTTTTTGTTAATAATTAATGATTTAAAAAAATATATAGCCTGCAAAGATAGTGTTTTTTATATTTATTTTGTAACTTTGCAAAGTAATTTTTTAGTTATGGAACAGGAAAAACATGAGTATGGTATAGGGTCGGAGGTCTTTTTAGACGAGGGTGGGAGTTTGCTGCTTCTTAATGATGACGTTAATACCTTTGATTATGTGATAGATACATTGATGAAAGTTTGTGGACACACATTCGAACAGGCGGAAACATGCGCTTTAATTGCTCATTATAAAGGCCAATGTGCTGTGAAATCGGGATGTTACGAGGAACTGGAACCTTATTACATCAGTTTGTTAAATCATCAGCTTTACGCTAAAATAAAATGAGTTTAAATAAGTATTCAATAGAGGAAAAGACAGAGATAGAAAAGTCGTATAACGAGCTTATCAACTCCATCAGTTCGACTATGACTGTGGAGGAAGTGGTTTATGTGAAAAAGGCATACGAGATTTGCTGTAATGCCTACGACGGCATGCGTATGAACTCTGGACGGCCAGTGCTTATGCACGTAATTGAGGTCGCGCAGATTTCTTACTCGGAGTTAGGGCTGAGGAGTAAGACTGTTGTTAGCGCGTTGTTGCACAACATTATGAATTGGACGGATATGACGACAGATGAACTACGAGCACAATTTGGTGACCGCGTCGCAATAATAATCAATGGGTTATCAAAGGTGATGGCTCTCGATATGGGTAAAATATCTATGAAGTCGGATGCCTTTAGAAAACTGTTTCTTTCTCTCATCGATGATATTAGGGTTGTGATGCTCATTATTGCCCACTGCCTGTATAACTGCCGAAATCAAGATGATATAGACGGTGACGTGGTTTTCGGTATGACGGAGGCGCATGGGTTGACAAACAAAAACAAGAAGAAGTTTTTCGAGAACATAAAATACCTCATTATACCTATAGTCCACCGACTTGGTTTGTATAATGTCAAAAGGGAGTTTGAAGAGGCTGTGATGATGTATGAGAACCCAGCCGAATACAAGGAGATTAATGATAAGATTACTTTCTCGCGCGTGGTTCAAGAGGAAAAGATGGCGAGTTTCTTGCAGCCTATTCGCCGTGCGCTGAGCCTTAATGGGATAGAAGCCACAATAAAATGGCGTACTAAGTCAATTCCTTCGATTTTCGCAAAAATGAAAGCTCAAGGAGTGCCTTTTGAAGAGGTGTATGACTTGTTCGCTGTAAGAATCATCATCACGAACTCGTGCCGTGAAAAAGAAAAAGATGACTGCTGGCGTGTGTACTCATTGGTCGATAGCATTTATAAGACGGTTCCGCAGAGGTTAAGAGATTGGATTACAAAGCCAAAGGCCTCCGGATACGAGTCCCTGCATACTACCGTTGAGAGTGGGAAGAATTATGTGGAGGTTCAGATCAGGACGCAGAGGATGGACAATGTGGCGGAGAAAGGAGCCGCTTCACATTGGGCTTATAAAAGTGGAAAAGAGAAACATCAGACTGCTGATGAATGGCTTAACAAAATCCGTGATATCCTTGAAGACCCTGACAGAACACATTATAACGCCTTCGACAGCAGTAGGGCGGAAAAGGTTAAGTCGGACAACATTTTTATCATCACTCCCCAAGGTGATGTGAAACAGCTGCCGATAGGCGCTACAATCTTGGATTTCGCCTATGATGTCCATACTCAAGTTGGCTCTCATTGTATCGGCGCACGCGTGAATGGAAAAATGCAGCCTATCCGTCATGTGCTTGACAACGGCGACCGCGTAGAGGTGCTTACCAATAATAAGCAGGTGCCTAAAATTGATTGGCTCGATTATGTCACCACTGAAAAAGCGAAATCTAAAATAAAAAGGTATCTCAAGGATGTTGAGATGAAAGAGGCGGAACTCGGAAGCTCTATTTTTCACCGGAAACTGAAGAATTGGAAAATCTCTTATACAGACAGGATTTTCACTGAGCTTTTGAAGAAATACAATTGCGGCTCGGGTATCGAATTCTACCATAGAATTGCGATTGAAGAGATTAATATGCTGGAAATGAAGGCTTTCCTATTATCTCTTTTTGAAGATAAGAAAGAACGTATTGCTAAAGCTGATGACGATACCATTATCAACGAGAGGAAGAAAGATAATTCTCTGATAATTGGCGGTAATATTAATTATTTCTCTTATAAAATTGCGAAATGCTGCGATCCGCATAAAGGAGATAAGGTTATAGGATTTATTAGTGTGACTAACGGAATCACTGTTCATAATGTGGGCTGCCCTAACGCCGCGGCTCTTAAAAGACGCTGCCCTGACCGCTTCCTTGATGTTCGATGGGATAGTGAGGAGGTCGCCTCCCAACCCACAGTCGCCGTCATGGAATAATGAAAGTGCAAACAGGAGAGGATATATTGAAAAAATAAAGGGCCGTCAAGCCCTTATTTTATAGATAAAAATTTAAAGTGATTGATAACCAATAGTTTATTTAGTCATAATACTGATAATCTCCAAGTCGGTATCTCTCATTCCCTTGCTTGCGAGTTGGCCGACATTTGCAATTGTGTCTTCAATATCGTTACCAGCGATGCCGTCGCCAGCCTCAAAGCGTTGGCCGTTTTTACTCATGGTGTATCCTAAGATACCGGCATCAACAGATGCCGCGATTTTTGCGGCGCATGACGATTTCGCTCCATCGCAGATTATTCCTGAAACTGTTACCACCGCGTTGGTCAGTGTCTGTTCAATTATATCAAGATTCTCGCCGAGAAGGTATGCTATCCCCACGCCTGCTGCGCATCCTGCGCTGACTGCTCCGCAATATGCTGACAGACGTCCGATGCGTGTCTTCTGATGGATTGCTGCCAGATTTGAGACAACAACGGCTCTGTATAACCTGTCTTCGTCAATGTTGTATTCTTCAGCATAAGTCATTACCGGCATAGAGACGGTAAGACCTTGGTTACCACTCCCTGAATTGATTACAACAGGAAGCTCGCAACCGTTCATTCTCGCATCAGAACCCGCAGCGGCTCTCGCTTTTGCTCTGATTTTAACGTCATTACCGTATTCTTTTAATAAGGTCTTTCCAATGTTTGCTCCCCAGTTGTTTCTGAGTCCCTCGTCTGATATCGCCTTGTTATATTCTAATTGTCTTCCGATAATGTCCTTTATATCGTTTATATCGAGACTGTTAGCGAAATCAATGATTCCTGCGATGCTCAAACAGCTTCTGTCGGTGAGTTTCTGGTTCGGCTTGTTCATTGACTCGCATTTGAATAATACCTCGTCGTCTTTATGAATGGTGACGATATTTGTATGGAATCCTGAGATCCTTACGTCAGCGTGGTGGTCTCCTTTGTATTCAATGATTGTGACATCAAGTTGCTCCTGGCAGTTAACATGCTTCACCGTGATAGGTGTTGTGGCGAGGAATCTCTCTGTCTCCTCTTTTTGCTCCGCTGTGACATTGGCTATCACTTGGAGTTCTTTGTCAGGGTCACCGGCTATAATTCCAACTGCTGCCGCGGCTTTTATTCCTTTCATTCCGTTTGTGTTAGGAACAATAACGCTTTTCACATTCTTGATGATGTTACCGCTTGCCAGCACTTCAACCTTGTCTGGGATTTCTCCGAGAACCTGGCGTGCTTTTGCCGCGGCGTATGCAAGGCATATTGGCTCGGTACATCCCATTGCAGGAATGAGTTCCTCTTTTAATATATTGATATACAGTTGGTAATTTGTGTCAGTTCTATTCATATCTCGATTTTTATTAGTTTCTTTTCAATCTGCAAATATAAACTTTTTTAGTGCGTCTTTAACAAAAGATTAATTCCCCTTGCTAATCTCAATCGTACTAATCTCTATAGTTCCGTTTTCCGGTGTAATCTCAATCCATGTGTTGTCCTCGCTGAACCATTTGTATTGCGAGCCAATTCTAATGATAAAGTCGTTTTCTTTGTTGTTTTTTGGAACTATGACCATGAATCCTCCATTCTTACCGCTGCTGCTTCCGTATGAGATATACATTGTGTATTGTTTGTCGCTGAGGTTTTTCGCTTTGATAAACAGATAGTTGCTGCGTCGAGTAGTGACATCGACAGGCTCAAAGTCAAAACGTTTGCTGTTGTCGCTGTCAATTGTAACAGTGCTTGCCACTAATTCGACAAGTTTGTTTTCCTTGATGATCTCAGAAATCTCGTTAATCTTGCTCTCAGGGTATTTGCTCTCTGGTTTCACACTCAGTGCTTTGTTATACAGTTCGATAGCCTTATCGTAGTTTTTAGAGTCGAACTGTGCGTCGGCTTTGACTATAAGATCGTTATATTCTTTCTCAATTGCGGCGTTGCGCATATTTTCCATCTGGGCCAACTCTGAGAGGAGCTGTCTCGCTGTGCTGTCTTCTGGCTTGTATGTCAACGCTATCTCGTATTGCCTCTTTGCTTCGGCAAAATCGCTCCTTGCCGCTGCCGAAGAGCCGGCGTTCATCGCTTTGACGTAGTTCTCTTCTTTCTGTTTCTGAATCTCCTCGTAAAATCCCGCGATGATATCTAACTTTGATTTAGCTTCCTGATTGTTCGCATCGTATGTTAGCACTTCTTTGAAAGTGTTTTCTGCATCGGCGTATTTTTTCTCTGTAATCTGCTGGTTTCCAAGTGATAATAGGTTTTGAACCTTTGCTTTGAGTTGTTTTTCGTGCTCTATCTCCGCTAATCGTTCCTGCTCTTTTCTCACTTGTTCTTGATGCATAATCATTTTTTCCGCATTTGCCTTCTTTGCTATGGCCTCTGTGTTGCTCGGTTTAAGCTCGAGTGCCTTATTATAATAGGTGAGTGCCTGCTCGTAGTTTGATTCTCCTTCGGCTTTTTCTCCTTTGCTTAAATAATTTGCGAAATCACTGTCAAGTTTTGCCTTGTCTCTGAGAATCTTCTGATAATTGTCGCTGTTGACAATGTCGTCAATGCGGGTTATCATGCTTGTCGCGTATGAGTCGTTGGGTATAACTGTCAGGGCTTCTTGATATTTTGTTTTTGCCTGCTGATAGTCCTGTTCCTCGTATAATTCGTCCGCCTGGGTTATCACAGTGTTGTAACTGTCGCTTGTATTTTTCAGCTCTTGAAGCCTTAATATCTCTTCTGTTATCTCATTATCGTTTGGAAAAATCGTAAGTGCTTGATTATAAGAGTTTATTGCATCGTCATACTTTTTCCTTACAGCGAAATCGTGCCCTTGGCTTTTCAGTCTTTCAAATTCTGCCGACTTTGACTCGAACGATTCTTTACTGTTTTTAGCGTTTTGGTATTTTTGTTTCACGGCGGTGTTGCCGGGGTAAAGTTGGAGTGCCGACTGGTATTGCAGATAAGCCTCGGCAAAACGTTCCTCTTTCATGAGGATATCGCCTATCGAAACCATTTCGTTGAAAGCGTTGAGTTTGTCTTTCTCATCTGACAAAGTCTGTCTGATCTCGTTCTTTCTGTTTAATGCGTATTCATCGTTCGGGAAGATTTTCAGTGCTTTATCATATTCCGCAATAGCATTCTCAAGTTGTCCTTTCTCATAAAGTTCGTCTGCGGTGTCGATATGAGAAAAGAATTGTTCCTCCTTTTTATTTTCGTTACGGATCATCTCTAACGTCTTGTTTAGCTTGTTTTTAGCTGATGCGTCGTTAGGTTTTATCCTAAGGGCTTCCTGATAATATGTCTTTGCTTTGATGTATTCTTTCTTATTGAACTCGGCGTCACCGTTTGTGATTAGTGATGAGAATGAGTCCTGTTGGTTTTGGGCAGAGGACGTGATATATATTAATAAGGTGAAAATCAGTGTTGCGTATTTCAAAACATTTCGCATAAGACGATAATTTTTTCGATAACGTGATTTATGATCAAATATTGTTTTCAATTTTCCCGTCAACAATTGTCAAGGCTCTGTCTGCCATATTTGCGAGGTTTGGGTTATGGGTGACTATGACGAAGGTTTGTCCTGTTTGTTCCCGCAGTTTGAAGAAAAGTTCGTGAAGTTCTTTAGCGTTTTGAGAGTCAAGGTTTCCGGACGGCTCGTCTGCGAGAATAATCGCAGGTTTATTGATGAGAGCTCTCGCTATCGCGACACGTTGTTGTTCCCCACCCGAAAGCATAGATGGTTTATGGTTGGCTCTGTCCGTAAGTTTTAGGTACTCGAGCAGGGACATCGCTTTTTCGGTGGCTTCATTTTTCGACATTCCGGCGATGAATGCAGGAATACAGATGTTCTCGATGGCGGTAAACTCAGGAAGAAGATGATGGAATTGGAAGACGAAACCGATGTTCTTATTTCTAAAAGCGGCCAAATTTTTTTGGTTTAGTTTTGTAACATCGTGGTTGTCAATGATTATATTTCCTTTGTCAGGCTTGTCCAAAGTGCCTAAAATCTGTAATAAAGTTGATTTACCAGCGCCAGATGCGCCAATGATGGCGACAATCTCGCCTTTGTTGATATGTATATCTATGCCTTTTATCACATCAACTTTACCAAATGATTTATAAATGCCGTTTGCTTGAATCATTCTTCTTCTTCTTTCTTTCCGTTTTGTTGTAGTTTGGCTCTTGTGAAAGGTTTGTTCCTGTCGAAGAGGTATCTGTAAGTAATATGTGTCTTGTAAAGGACGGCGCCGGCGCTTTCGGCTATCTTGCACATTGGTGGGTTGAAATCGCCTATCCAGTTGAGTTGCAGGTCTTTATATTTGAAACTTCTCATTTTTGCCTGTGCTTCAAGAGAACAGATGAGCCCGGCCTCAAGTCCTCTTTTCCTATGTTCGGGTACGACTCCGAATACGAGAGAAATTGCCCTGTCGCAAATTCTCGAGACCTTCACTCTCCAAAGCACTCTTAATGCGTTGAATCCTCTGTCGTTGCCGTTCAGTCCCTTGTAAATCTGGTTTAAGTCAATCATCATGAGGAAGAAGGCGACTGGCTCACCTTTATAATATGCGAAGTGCATCAGTCGCGGGTCGATAATCGGTTTCAAGCTGTTCAGAAGGGATATTGCGTGCTGCCTTGTGAGCTTGGCGGTGCCCGGGATTGAACCCCATGCCTTGTTATAAATTGTTAGGAAATCATCTGCGTAACGGTTGATATTGCGTTTGTCCAAGATTTCAAAAGAGTAGTCAGGGTTGCTGCAAACACGTTTTGCTTTCTCGTAAAGAATGGGGTCAACGCCACCTGGATTCAGGCTCCTTCGGAAGGTCAGCTGTTTGAAATAGTCTTTAAATCCGTAGTTTTCAAAGAGCCTCTGATAGTATGGGAAGTTGTACGGCATATTATATACAGGATCGGTGAACCCTTCTGCGAGGCAGCCCCAGAAATAATCCCTGTCCCCGAAGTTGATAGGACCGTCCATCGCCTCGAAGCCTCTCGCCTCAAGCCAGCTTTTTGCAGCGTCAAAAAGGATGTCGGCGGCTTCTTGGTTATCAATACAGTCGAAGAAACCGCAACCGCCCGTCTTCTGTCCGTTTTCCTCGTTCTCGTAAATTTTGGATGTCTTTTCGTCATAAAAAACGGCTATTCTTCCAACTATCCTCCTATTTGAATCCTTCAATAGGTAGCGAACAGCGTCGCCATGACGGAATAACTTGTTCTGATTTCTGTCGAAAACCTTCTCAACCTCACGGTCTAACGGTCTAACATAATGGGGGTCGTCTTTGTATAACAATGACGGATATTCAAGCCAGTGCTTGATATCTTTCTTAGAAAGGACTTCGTATAAGGTGTATCCGGACATCAAAAAAAATTTTTCTGCAAATTTCTAAAAAAAACTTGAGAAAAGAAATAAAAACTTTAACTTTTCAACCAAATGCAAATGTTTGGGTAAAAAAGAGGGGAAAATATCACTTTAAGCTGTTTAAATAATTGTCAACAATTTTCTTTGCCGCATCGAAATCGTATTGGTTAACAGATACTTCGGTGCTTTGTGTCTGGTATCCGTCAACCCAGCCTACCGAAATGCTTTGGCTATAGGAGTTTCTCACAAAGCAGTCAATGTTCTCGTTTTTCAGAAGTGCGGCGATATAGTTAGCGTCAATATCAGAACCTGTATAGACACAAGCGATGGTTTTTTCCATAACATATAAATTTGTGCAAATATAACAAAAATAATGTAATTTTGTTGTGTAACATAAAAAATATGGAAAGTGTTGATTTACAGTTGAAATATGATGCGGTAATCGATTTTTTTGAGAAAAACATGCCGGTCGCGGAATCAGAGTTGCATTTTGAGAATCCGTATCAGTTGTTGGTGTCGGTGATATTGTCGGCACAATGCACTGATAAGCGCGTTAATATGACGACGCCGGCGTTCTTTGAGCGTTTCCCAGAGCCGCTGTCGTTGTCGTTGGCTTCGCAAGATGAGGTGTATCAGATCATCAAGTCTATTTCGTATCCGAATAACAAGGCCAAGAACCTGATTGGAATGGCGAAGGTATTGGTGTCGGAGTTCGATGGAGTTGTGCCGTCTGACATAGATTTGTTGCAGAGATTGCCGGGTGTCGGTAGGAAAACAGCGAATGTGGTTGTCGCAGTGGCTTTTGATAAGCCGGCAATGCCCGTTGATACCCATGTGTTTAGGGTGTCTGAAAGGATAGGGCTCACTCATGGCTCCAAGAATCCGCTTGAGACGGAGAGACAGCTTGTGGCGCATATCCCCCAGTCGGTTTTGTCGAAAGCGCATCATTGGCTGATACTTCATGGAAGATATGTCTGTATGGCTCGGAAACCTAAATGTGAGGAGTGCGGTATAAGCGTTTTTTGTGATTTTTATAAAAAAAACAAATTTGATTTGCTAATTCACAAGAAATAATTATTTTTGTGAGCCTGCATTTTGATTAAAAACTCGTCATAATCTGATGTGGGACTTATGAAACTTTTTATTAACTAATCCATTGATTAAAAATTATTTATTATGGCAAATAAGAATATTGAGGAAGATGTCGAGAAGGTTCGACAAGAGAAGTTGAAGGCTTTGGAAGCCACATTGGGAAATATAGAGAAGTCGTTTGGTAAGGGAAGTATTATGCGCCTTGGCGACAACAAGGCTGAGAAAATCGACAGCATCCCGACAGGCTCGATCAGTCTTGACTATGCCTTGGGTGTTGGCGGACTCCCGAAAGGAAGGATTATCGAGATTTTCGGCCCTGAGAGTTCGGGAAAGACTACGCTTGCCCTTCATGTGATAGCCGAGGCGCAGAAACAGGGAGGAATAGGCGCGTTCATTGACGCTGAGCACGCATTTGACCGTTTCTATGCAAAAAAACTCGGAGTTGATATTGACAACCTGCTTGTGTCTCAGCCGGATAACGGTGAGCAGGCGTTGGAAATCGCCGAGAACCTTATCAGGTCGGGCGCAATAGACGTCATTGTTATCGACTCTGTGGCGGCGTTGACTCCTAAGAGCGAACTTGAAGGCGAGATGGGCGATAGCAAGATGGGATTGCAGGCTCGCCTTATGTCTCAGGCTATGCGGAAACTTACCGCAACGATAAGCAAGACATCGACGGTATGTATCTTTATCAACCAGCTGCGTGAGAAAATTGGCATTATGTTTGGCAACCCGGAGACAACGACAGGCGGTAACGCACTGAAATTCTATAGTTCCGTACGTCTCGATATCCGCAAGGTGAGCCAGCTTAAAGACGGCGAGAATATCACGGGAAACAGGGTGAAAGTCAAAGTCGTGAAGAATAAAGTGGCTCCACCGTTCAAAAAAGCAGAGTTTGATATCCTCTATGGCGAGGGAATCTCAAGAATAGGTGAGATTATCGACCTTGGAGTCGAACTTAACGTAATAAAGAAAAGCGGCTCATGGTTTAGCTATAATGATACAAAACTCGGACAGGGTAGAGACGCACTGAAACGCCTTCTCGATGAGAATCCGGAGTTGTGCGAGGAACTTACAAATAAGATCTTTGACGCTCTGAAAGATACTGACGCTGATTTATAATGTATTAATAATGTTTGAATTCGATGAATAGGCTGCTTTTATTTCTGGCTTGTATTTTACTGTTGTCAAGCTGTGGAGATGATAATTCAAGGAACTCGGAGAATAACGCCGCAAAATATTCACAGGAGGATGCGCCGGCCGAAGATAACTCAATAGCTCAAGTTAGCGGGATTATTGCTTCTGACTCACTGAATGTTGAGGCTTACATCCAAAGGGCAAGAATGTATCTGTTGGACCAGAAGGTGGGTAACGCAATAAAGGATATTAATAGCGCATTGTCAATTGATGGCAAAAACGTTGACGCACTTCTTGTCCTCGCAGACATTTATTACGCACTCGGCGATGAGAACAATATCATGTTGACTTTGAATAAGGCTACAGAAATAGCCCCAATGGATTATCGCCCGATAATAAAACTATCGGAACTGAGCTTTATGCAGGGAAATACAAATATGGCGAATGCGTATCTCGATAAGGCATTGGAAATAAACAAGATAAATCCGCAGGCGTATTATATGCGCGGAATTATCTATCTGTCAAAAAACGACACCGTCCAGGCATTGAAGAACTTTATGAAGTCTCGTAATCAAGATGATTCTTTCTTCGAACCTGTCTTACAAATAGCTGATATCTATTCCGCACAACATAACGCCTTGGCGAAAGATTATTATGAGTTGGCAATAAATATGGAACCTGACAATTTTGGGACATATTACGAATATGCATTGTTCCTTCAAGATAACGGATTCCCTGAGAAGGCTATTGAGATTTATGATTATCTTGATACCAAACTGCCTGATAACTATGATGTTAACTTTAATAAGGGCTATGTTTACCTTGTATATTTGTATGATTACGACAAGGCTATTGAGTTCTTCGACAGGGCCCTTTCTATCAATCCGTCATCAGCAGATGCAATGTTGAACAAAGGTGTCGCTTATGAGCAGAAAGGTAACTTCAAACAGGCGAAACAGCAGTATCTGCAAATATTAAAAGCAAATCCAAATTACGAGCTCGCGATAGAGTCTATAAAAAGAATAGGCGATTGACGCCTATTCTTTTAGTTTTTCTCGTTCTTTGTTATTCGCTCCCTCATTGTCGGTTCTGTTTTGCAAATCGCTTTGAATGGATATCTATGGCGTTTGAGAAGTTGGAAGTTAGATGAGCCCAAAGAATATATTGTTAGAGTAGCAAAGGATTCTACCTGAACATTAAGCCTGTCTTGTCCCATAATCCAATAGTAAAATACCATAGGCGAAAAATTCTATAAGATTATCGGACCGTCCTTTTATCAAAGGCTGGAAAAAACTTATCCGCGATTAAAAACCATCAGGATAAAGGAGAAAATATGTTTATTGGACTAATGATAAAAAATATTAGTCGCATCGTCAATTCTTGGTTATTATTCACGCTGAAGAGCATTTGCTGCTTTTTTGCATCTCATGAATCGCATTGCCATCGAGCGACTTTCCATTAGTATGCCTATTACGCTTGATTCCAACGTTTCCACAAGTTACCCGTTGCTTGTGGGAAAGGGCGGGATTTTGGTCCACATTGTCTTTTTATATCCAAAACCCATCCAAGCATCGGACGGGGTTTTTGGGGGCGATTTCTTCACCTACAATAACGCACCCAATGTCATCAAGATTCAGTTTGCCAAGCGATTCCAATAAAGGCTCGCATGGGAGAGTGTGAACTGTTGCCGGAATTGTCCGCAAATTGTTCTATTCTATATTTTGATCTTTCTTGCTCAACAGTCACCTCAATCAAAACATTTGAAGGCACTATATTCTGAGAAATATTACGCCATTCTTCTGCACGTTTTGTCAAAATATGGTAACGGTGCTGTGGAGTTTAGCGAATATTCCGCATAATTCTCTCAACAAACTCAAGTGGTATATCGTCGTGGAAATATCACTCATTGAGCAGACAAAAATATTGTGTGATTCCTTTCTGTTTTTCTTTAATACAATTTCCGAGTCTGTTTTGTTATGTGAAGCAAGCACAAAATGGAATATCGGGCAATTCGTATGGTTAGTTAACACGAGAGGGGTTTTACTGCCTTCCGCAATACACTATTTTATAACGCGATATATTCCATTGATAACTATATGAATAAATGAGACAAAGGCTGACTATAGAGAAATTACCAGGCAGCAAATTTCCTTGACCTGTTTGGCTAAGAGTTCTCTAATGTTATCCAAGACCGCTTTTCCGCATTTGTTTCTCGTTAAGTTTTGAACTGTCGTAAAGTCATACGAAAATCCTGTGCAAAATGTTTTGTCTGTCTAACAATTATATTCGCTTTTATAAAAACAGGGCAAACTTTAATTGTTAAATTGCCTTAGTTGTGCTGTATTTACATTTCTCGATTTTTTGTATAAAAAGAAAAAGTGGATAAAAGTCCACTTTTTCATGATTGCAAGCGAATATTATTAGATAATTGTTTGTGTGTCAATGTTTTATGAGTAAACGTCCAAACATTAGTCCTCGGTGCTTGTTTTGGTTTCTGTTATAGACTTGGCCAAGGAACTCAGGTTCTCGTCGAGTTCTTGAACGGCATGGTCTAACTCGTTGATATTGTTGATGTGCTCATTCATCGTGAAATAGAACTTTATTTTCGGTTCTGTGCCCGATGGTCTGATACTGACCTTGATTTCGTCTTCTGTGATGAACTGCAAGACATCTGATTTTGGAAGATTGATTTTTGTCTCAATGCCGAAAGCCAATTCTTTGCAAATGCTTGTTTTATAGTCTTTTATCTCTATGATTCTTGAACTTAATAAGCTTTTTGGAGGGTTCTGTCGGAAATTGAGCATCATTGTCTTTATCTCTTCTGTGCCGCTTATGCCTTTCTTTGTAAGAGAGACGAGTTTTTCTCTATAAACACCGAACTCTTTGTAGATGTCTTTTAGGAGTTGGTAAAGGGTTTTGCCTTGTTCGGCAGCCCAAGCTGTAGCCTCGGCAAGCATGAAGCAAGAGATGATAGCGTCTTTGTCGCGTACAAAATCGCCCACCAAGAAGCCGTAGCTCTCCTCGCCGCCGCAAATAAATTTCTCGTCAGGATTATTCAAAATCTTGTCGGCTATATATTTGAATCCTGTCAGCACCTCGTATGTCTTGACATTGAATTTGTTAGCGATTTTGGTAAGTAGGTCGGTGGTGACAATTGTCTTTACGATAAATTCCTTTCCTGTGAGTTTGCCCAACTCGTTCCATCGTGTTAATATATAATAGGTGAGGATACAGGCTGTTTGGTTGCCATTGAGGAGTATGAATCTGCCGTTGTCGTCCTTTACTGCTACACCTACACGGTCAGCGTCAGGGTCGGTGGCGAGTACTATATCGGCGTTTATAGATTCCGCTTTAGCAATTGCCATCGTCATAGCTTCGTGTTCTTCTGGGTTAGGTGAAACCACCGTCGGGAAGTTGCCGTCAGTAACCATCTGTTCCTCAACAGTATGGAAGTTCTTGAATCCCGCTTTGTCGAATATTCTCGGCATTAACTGTCCGCCTGTGCCGTGAATAGGGGTATATACAAATGAGAGGTTCTTGTATTTCTTGATGAGTTTTGGGGAGAGAGACAGTGACATCACTTTGTCGAGATAAATGTCATCGAATTTCTCATCAAGCATCTCAATCAGTTCAGGGTCGCACTTTCGGTTCACCATTGAGAAGTCTGTGATTTTCTCAACCTCAGCGATAATATTCTTGTCATGTGGCGCGACGACCTGTCCGCCGTCTTCCCAGTAAACCTTGTAACCGTTGTATTCTTTTGGATTATGTGATGCGGTGACAACGATTCCCGATTGGCATTTCAGTTCCCTGATGGCAAAAGAAAGCTCTGGTGTTGGACGTAACGCGCTGAATAAAAACACTTTTATTCCGTTTGCACTCATTACATCGGCGGAAATGCGGGCAAACTCTTTGCTGTTGTTCCTGCAGTCGTATGCTATAGCGACTTGTGGCTGTCTGATGTCGGCGAACATCTTCCTAATGTAGTTCGCTAATCCTTGCGTAGCCATTGCAACGGTGTAAATGTTCATCCTGTTGGTGCCGACTCCCATTATCCCACGAAGTCCTCCAGTCCCAAACTCTAATATCCTATAGAAGCTCTCAGTAAGCTCGTTCGGGTTGTTATCGATTAAATTTTGAACTTGTTTCCTGGTCTCTTCATCGTATTGCTCTGATAACCAAGACTGTGCTTTAGCAAGTATCTCAGGTGTAACGTTTCCCATAGTGTAATTTTTAGGTTAATTAATTGCTGTTTTTTTTTATTATATCATTTTCTATGTTGCAAATTTATATAAAAAAGTAATACCGAGCGACTCTTTAAACTGAAGAATTGGTTTTTGCTTAGTGATTTCTTCTCCATTGACGATTTCCGTGACAGTAAACTTGATGTTATCATCGTAGATCATGTGGATATTGATGATGGTGGAAATGCTTTTGCTGATGTTGAACTTGAACCCTGTCTCCCAATCGACATCGATGTTCCATCTGTTGTCCTTGTTGACATCCATGTAGTTATTGTAAAAGTTCAGGTTGGAGAAAACGCTGATATTTTCGTTAAAGTTCTGTTTGTATTTAATAAGGATATTTATTCCAAGCTCTCCGAGTATGTTCTTTCCATGCACGAGTATGCTGTCACCGTTAATAACATTCCAATAGCTTGCCTCTACGCCGAAAGCTCCTTTGTCGGCCAAATCCTGGTCGGTGACAAAGGTTATCCTACCGGCTGCCGGACTCGCGAATATTGTGACTACATCGTGTATGTTGTATGTGTATCCTATTGACAATGTGAGATATGCGGGTGCAAAGAACCTTGAGATGGGTATTGAGTCGTTTGGATATGCGTATCCGTTTGTGAACTGTGTCTTCAATGTTGCCATCGATGTGAATGTGAGCCGTTTCTGGTTGTTGTGTTTCATCGTGATAGATAACTCGCAACGGTCCTCGGTCTTCTCTTTTCGCTTGTCCTTTGCGTAGTTAGACCTTCCATAGGCGAATATTCCGGCGGCCTCATAGTTGAACAAAGGCCTGTTGTAATTGTATTTCAAGTTGGCGGTCAGTTTGCCGCTCGTGTTGCTCTCACCTCCGGCAGCCCAGTGGGTTATCGCTAACTGATTTATTGTGACACCTAAACTGCACTCGAATTTCCTTATTATATCCTCGGCTTTTTTAACCTCGACACTTTCAACGGCAGGCTCTTCTTTCTCATAGATTGTGTCAATCTGGATATATGTCACCTCTTTTAATATAGTGTCAATGACAAAAGTAGTGTCTATACGGGTGATTGTGTCGGTCTTGATGATATAAGGCCGCTTGCTAATATCGTTGTTTTGCGCCAAACACCTCGATGGATTTAACAATATTATTAAACCAACTATTATGCTTGAAAATAAAACATTGATATTCAGAAAATTATATTTTCTTTCGCAATTCATTAAAAAATCATTTTCGCTCGTTTTTCATTCGCAAAATTATAAAAATATTACTAAATTTGCAGAAAAAATTCAATGTATTCTATAAAAATTAATACCAAAGTCACGGAAAAAGACCTTTTCTTGAGGAGCAAGTGGTGGGGTAATCCCGATTTGCCAGTTGGATTCTCAGTTCCGGAAGACATGAATTTCATCTGCCAGATTCGTTGTGATGAACTCGCCGCCGTCGATGATGAGGGCTTGCTGCCACATGAGGGTATGCTGTATTTCTTCGGTTGCATTGACTATTATCTCGGTAATATTGATTCTTATTATCCGGTTGATTTCTTTTGGAATAACGATGATATTCGTGTTTATTATATAAAAGACTTAAAAAATCAGGAATTCGAGCAGGTTGTTTTCGTTGATGATGAGGATAATGCTGTCGCTCTGCGCGAGCGGGAGATAGTCTTCGAAAGGGCAGACCCCTGTTGTGACGGGAACAAGCTGCTGGGTGAGCCGTTCAATAGGGAGTGGGAAGACTGGGGCGAGCCTTGCAACGGCTGGATAGAGCTTCTGCAAGTGGATTCTGATGAAGATGACGACTTCTTGCTGAACTTTATTGACTTTGGAATGTTACATATTATTATCGACCCTGAAGATTTGAGGAACCGCGATTTCTCTAATGTCACGGCTGTCATCTGTTCAACATAATTTGTTATGAAAAGGATTTTTCACGATTACTATGAAGAAGAGGATTTCGAGATAGATATCCCTGACGACCTTTATCGGCGTGCATACTGTGAGGCTGATAAGGATGCACTATTCGAGGTGGCTATGATTCTGGTAAATGATTCCTCAAACGGATTGTCTTTCCCAGCAATTCTTGACATTATCTTTGAGGCATGGGACTATGGCGACGGCAGCGAGGCCGCGGGAGAATGGCTGAAGGAGTGCGCTGATGATGACGGACGTTTTGATGCTTGGGTTTAAATGCTGGATGATGAATGTTGGCGGATTTATCAAAGCTGAAGGTATCGCTGTTTTGATAATAAAATAGGTATCGCTCGCAAGCAGTAAACGACAACGTTATTATTTAAATATTGAAGAATCAATTGTTTTAAAGGTGATAAAAGAGTCATGGTGGCTTATGGCTCCGGAAATGAACAAAGATATCTCTCTGGACAGGTTGCGAAAGTAGGCGGATTTCCTCAAAAGTGTTTTCCTACTCTAACTATCTTAGAAATCCAAAAGGATAGAATAGTGATTTCCGATGGAGAAAATGGAGTGGGGGGGGGGAAAAAAAAAAAGAGTGCTGACACCAAATTGCTCTGTGAGTTATCACTATGAAATTGAAGGACGTGAGTGGAGCGACGGATGTGTGTGCGATGGCACTGAATATTCTGTGAAAATAATCTGGGAATGACAGGTCGCTTTAAACAAAAATAATGGTGTCTCGTAAAAATTCTGACTACGTTCGGTAGTCCCATTTTGTCGGACAGCCGATGAAGACGCTTGCATGGCGCTTGCCAAACGGAAAACCTGTAATTATTGGAGAAATAATGTCCCTCCGGTATCAAAAAGTTGTTTGAAGTCGTCCCGGTTGTCGTCGAATATTTCGTGCAGGCATTGTTATAAAGAGAACCACGAAGGTTAGATAAAAACTTCCGTGGTTCTCTTCATCGTCCCCGTTCTGATGTCTGTTAACTTCTCTAACCTATACCTTGCAACCGAATTCAATCGATTCGCCAGACTTTGTCGTCAACACCTTGTCCCTGTCTAAAGGCTTGGTACAGAAGAACCAGTCGTAACATTTTGTTTCTTTGTTAGAGTTCTCCATTCTCTCTTTCGCGATTCGGCATGATGATGGAGGCGGAATGATGACGTCATCGCCGGGGAACCAGTTCGCAGGTAGCGCCACATTGTATCTGTCTATCGTTTGAAGCCCTAACAACACCCTCTTTATCTCGCGGAAATTCCTTCCTAATGCGAGCGGATAATACATTATAGTCCTGATGATGTTGTTTGGGTCGATAAAGAAGACGGCTCTGACTGTGGCGGTGCTGCTCTCATTCTCCTGAATCATGCCATATTTCTTTGCAACTTCCATGTTGAGGTCGGCGATGACAGGGAATCTGACCTGTACGTTCTTCATCCCTTCCCAATCTATTTTCTCATAAATCGTTCTAAGCCAAGCGATATGGGAATGTACTCCATCGATGGAAAGGCCGATGAGTTGGCAGTTTAGAATGTCGAAGTCGTGCTGCATGGTCGCAAAAGTGATGAACTCGGAGGTGCATACTGGAGTGAAGTCTCCGGGGTGGCTGAAAATAATCTTCCACTTACCCTTGTAGTCGTGAGGGAAGTTGATTTCGCCATGAGTCGTGACGGCTTTAAATTCAGGAGCCGTGTCGCCTATACGAGGCATAATGTTAAAGTTGGTTGTTTCCATGTTGTTTAGTTTTTACCTATAACATCATGCCGGCGAATAAGTTAGTGAATGTGATGTTAAATCAGTTTTTTGGCAACAACGGGCGCAGTGAACGAGTCGGGACATTTTGCGAGGTCTTCGGGTGTACCTTCAAATACAAGGTGTCCACCCTTGTCGCCACCCTCTGGACCAAGGTCTATAATCCAGTCTGCGGTCTTGATGATGTCAGGGTCGTGCTCGATGACGACTAAGGTGTGACCATTATTAATAAGTGCGTCGAAAGCGGAGACGAGTTTGTTTACATCATGGAAATGCAGTCCTGTAGTGGGCTCGTCGAAGATGAAGAGCGTCGGCTTCTCATTGCTGCCGTTGATAAGGAATGACGCGAGCTTGATCCGCTGCGACTCTCCTCCCGATAAAGTAGAAGAAGGCTGCCCCATCTTTAGATAACCTAACCCTACGTCTTGTAAAGGTTGTAACTTTAACCTGATTCTGTCTGTGATATTTTGGTGGTCGTTTTTCTGGCTAAAGAATGCGATTGCCTCGTCAATGCTCATGTCGAGGACGTCGAAGATGTTTTTGTCGAGGAACTTCACTTCTAACGCCTCTTCCTTATAACGTTTGCCTTGGCATACATCGCATTGCAGATAGACATCGGCCATAAATTGCATCTCTATTTTCAGTTGTCCCTCGCCCTCGCAGTTGTCGCATCTGCCTCCGGGGACGTTGAAAGAGAAATGCCCAGCCTTGTATCCTCTCGTTTTCGCGAGTTTCTGCTCGGCGAACAAGGCTCGTATATCATCAAATGCCTTTACGTAAGTCACTGGGTTTGAACGTGTTGATTTCCCTATAGGGTTCTGGTCAATCATCTCTACCGCTTGTATCGCCTTGAGGCTGCCGCTCATGTTGCCGAACGAGCCTGTCCTATCAGCCGTTCCTCCGAAATATTTTTTCAGCGATGAATAGATGATAGTGTTAACAAGTGATGATTTGCCGGAGCCGCTCACTCCTGTGACAACGGTCAGCACATTCAGAGGGATTGTGACATTGATGTTCTTGAGGTTGTTCTCAAGACACCCGTTAAATGTTATGGAGTTGTTCCATTTCCTTCTTCTTGTTGGGACCGGTATCATCATTTTCCCAGATAAGTATTTAGATGTCAATGATTTATTATCTCTCATCATCTCTTTTACGCTGCCTTGGAACACAAGTTCTCCTCCGAAACGTCCGGCGTAGGGCCCTATATCAATGACGTTGTCGGCTGCCCTGATGATCTCTTCGTCGTGTTCGACAACTATTACGGTGTTGCCAATATCGCGGAGCCTTTTCAAAACCTTTATAAGTCGTTGTGTGTCACGAGAATGCAGACCGATGCTCGGTTCGTCAAGAATGTATGTCGAACCTACGAGGCTGCTTCCCAAAGATGTCGCGAGGTTGATTCGCTGCGCTTCTCCTCCTGACAATGAGTTTGATGCTCGGTTTAATGTGAGGTATCCTAATCCGACATCGTTTATGAAGTTGATGCGGTTCCTTATCTCGGTTAGAATCCTTTCCGCTATACTCGACTCCGCCCTTGTGAGTTTGATGTTGTCGAAGAAGTCTTTCAGTTGGCAAATGGGCATAGTGATTAGGTCGGTAATGCTTTTGCCGTTTATTTTAACGTATGAGGCTTCTTTGCGTAGGCGTTTCCCGTGGCAATCGGGACAGGTGGTTTTCCCCCTGTATCTGGATAACATCACACGGTATTGGATTTTGTATGATTGTGACTCAACCTCTTTGAAGAAATCGTTTATTCCAATGAAGTATTTGTTTCCTTTCCAAAGAAGTTCCTTCTGTTCGTCGGAAAGCATATAGTATGGCTTGTGGACGGGGAAGTTGAAGTAGTGCGATTTGTTTATGAGTTGGTCGCGGAACTCGCTCATTTTCTCTCCGCGCCAGCAGGCGATAGCGTTGTCGTAAACCGATAGCGATTTGTCCGGGACCACAAGGTTCTCGTCAATACCTATGATGTTCCCGAATCCTTCGCATGTTTTACAGGCTCCAAAGGGGTTGTTGAACGAGAACAGAAGTGTTGACGGTGGCTCGAATGTTATCCCGTCTGCCTCGAAACGGTTTGAGAACCAGTGCTCTTTCTTCTCATCTTTGTCTTCTACAAGGATAATGCAAGAGTCTTTGCCCTCGTAGAATGCAGTCTGTACCGAGTCGGATATTTGTCCAATCAGTTCCGAGGTTTTCTCATTCACTTTAAGCCTATCAACCACAATGCGCATATTCTTGGGCTTCGCATTGCCTCCCTTGCTGAGGAAATCCTCGATTCTGACAGGTGTGTTGTTAATAATCAGTCTGTTGAACCCTTGTTGCAGTAATATGCCGAGATGTTCCTTTATCTTCCTTTCTTCTGGGAGGATAATTGGGGCGAGAATATAGACGGAGCGTCCTTCCTGCGATAAGATGAAATCGGTGACGTCGCATACTTGGTCGCGTTTCACTTCTTTGCTGGAGACGGGGGAGAACGTGTGCCCGATTCTTGCGTATAATAGTTTAAGGTGGTCGTAAATCTCGGTCGCGGTGCCTACTGTAGAGCGTGGATTGCTCGTCATAGTGCGTTGCTGTATTGCTATCGCCGGTGTCAGGCCGGTGATGAGGTCCACATCTGGCTTGCTAAGCCTGCCCATGAACTGACGCGCGTATGCACTCAAACTTTCCACATAACGGCGTTGCCCCTCGGCGTAAATAGTGTCGAAAGCAAGCGATGACTTCCCAGAGCCGGATACTCCGGTTATCACCGTCAATTTGTTCTTGGGAATGGATAAGTCAATGTTTTTCAAATTGTTTACCCTTGCCCCATGTATGTCGATGTTCTCTAATCTCTTCATCAGGATGACAATGTTAAAAAAAATTTTACGAAAATACAAAAAAAAAATTGCACGGAATCGAAAATAATAATATATTTGCACAGATTTTTTAACGAATAATTGTTCAACCATAAATAATAGGAGATACTCTATCGAATAAACATTTACCCTTTATAAATTGTATAACTTAAAAAAGGGGGACTTATGTCTAATAATTTAAGTGATAAGGAATTAGTGGTACGTTACCAAGCGGGTGATGTGTCATGTTTCCAGGTTTTGGTTGACCGATATCAGAATAAGGTTTATTCATATATTATGATGCTTGTCCGCGACAGGCAGCTTGCTGATGACTTGTTCCAGGATACATTTTTGAAGATTATCCGCACGATAAAAAGCGGCGCATATAAGGAGGAGGGCAAGTTTATCCAGTTCGCGATGCGTATCGCACATAATTTAATAATAGATTATTTCCGTAAGGAGAAGCGGCTTCCGATGGTTGACCCGACGAAGGAGGACTTCGATATGATTGCTAACGCGAGGATGAAGGACCCGTCGGTGGAGGATAGGATCGTCACCGAGCAGATTTACGATGACCTGCGCAAGATGATCGAGCGGCTGCCTGAGGAGCAGAGGGAGGTGCTAAACCTGAGGTTCTATTCCGATATGTCGTACAAGGAAATCGCCGATATTACTAATGTGAGCATTAACACGGCCCTCGGAAGAATGAGGTATGCCTTGATAAACCTGAGGAAAATTGCCGAGGAGAAGAATCTGACCCTGACAATGTAACGCTACTTTTGAAAAAAATCAGAAATTTTTGACTGCTGCAAAATAAAGTGATACCATGGGCGTTAAATGTATCGAATATTAACGAAAACAATTGCCTATGAGTTTGAAAATTACACACTTTTTACCATCTGCAGTTCAGGAAGAGTCATTATTTGAGAGCGAAATAAGAGAGTCGGTGAAGGAGATTTGCTCCGAAATGGCACCAAGCAAAAAGACATTGAACGCCATATTTCAGTTCGCGGCGGCCTATGATTGCGTTGACACTAAAATCGGCCCCGTCGGCTATATCCTGAATTGAACTGACAGTCGTATTGAAGTGCGGATCCCTGTTCCGGATTCGCATTTCTTTCCATTATCATCATGAGTAGAGGTTTTGTGAAAGACGGTGACCAGGAGGAAGTCCCGATGGTTACCCCTCGCGCATATCTGCCAAAGGGTGTCGCGAATTATGTTACCGCAGAGGGCCTGAAGGCACTTAATGAGGAACGTGAGTCCCTTGTGTCCCAACGTGTCTCGGCCGGAGACAACTATATAGCCAGGAATTTTATTGATGCAAAACTGAAGCTGCTCGACGAGCGTATCAACAGCGCACAGCTGGTTGACACATCGAAAGCGGCTGCCGGCATCGTCGCTTTCGGCTCTTATGTGAGATATAACGATAGTATGATTCGTATCGTCGGAGTGGATGAGGCTGACGCTGCGAAAGGGCTTGTCTCATTTATCTCGCCTGTGGCTAAAGCCTTGATAGGTAGGAAGGTGGGCGACAAGTTTGAGATGAGGGTGCCCAAAGGTGTTGTCGAGATAGAGGTCTTAGACGTCTCATTTGTGAAATTTGACGGCTGGAAAAGCGAAACTGTGTCCTCACAGAAGCATTTGGCTGAGACAAAAGATAATGCTAAGCCGAAGGAAATGAGACCTGTCGAGATTTCATTGCCAAAAAATAAAGCTGTTGAAGATAAGGGACTTGGGGGAAAAGAGGAAACGTCCTTTAAAGATATCCTTTATGATGATGCGTGGGGATTCTTGCCATTGGTGAGCGAAAGGGGTGCGATAGTGGGAAGGGCGATAAACGCTGATATTCATAACGGCAACAAGTTGTTGCATCCCTCTGTACATCTACATGTCAGAGACACAGACGGTCGGGTGGTGGCTAAATATTGGTGGCATGTGCCTTTCGGAGAAAAACCGGAGAAGACGGTTGTTAGAAAGGTGGCAGAAGTATTAGGAGCGGACACTAAGAGCATGAGGCTTAAGAAACAGTATATCAGAGAGACAAAAGCAGAGAAAGAGTTGGTGTCAGTGTATGTCCTCGTCACAGATGAACCCGTGCCTACAGTCCCCTCATCAAAAGGTTATGATGATGTTTTCGCAAAGGATTGATAGTCTGTTTCACATCTCATAAAAATATTTGTATAGGTATTTGGTTGTTATTAGAAAATATACTACTTTTGCACCTTCAAAAAAAACGGGTATATTTAATAATAAATTATTGATTTTTAACATGATATTTCAACCAAAGATTTTAATTTGCCTTAAAAATTATAGCAAAGGGCAATTCTCTTCCGATGCTATGGCGGGAATTATTGTTGGTATTGTGGCTTTGCCTTTGGCAATCGCGTTTGGTATCGCATCAGGTGTGGGTCCGACCGAAGGACTCGTTACCGCAATTATTGCCGGTTTCATCATCTCTTTACTTGGTGGCAGTAAGGTTCAGATCGGAGGTCCTACGGGTGCTTTCATCGTCATCGTCTATGGAATCATTCAGCAGCATGGTCTCGGTGGCTTGATGATAGCGACGCTGATGGCCGGCGTACTTCTTATCCTTATAGGGGTGTTCAAACTCGGTAGCGTCATTAAGTTCGTGCCATATCCTGTGGTCGTGGGCTTTACAGCAGGTATTGCGCTGACAATATTCTCAACACAGATGAACGACTTGTTCGGCTTTGGTATTGAGAAGGTCCCTGCCAATTTCATCGATAAGTGGATTTGCTATTTCCAAAACGTCACTCATGTCAACTGGTGGGCTCTTGGAGTTGGTGTCATGAGTTTGATAATCATCAGATATAGTCCGAAAATATCAAAGAAGATACCGGGTTCTCTGGTCTCAATAGTAGTTATGACCTTTATAGTTTGGCTTCTTGAGAGATTCGCGAACGTGACTAACATCACAACAATCGGTGATTTGTATGAGTTGCCGACATCAATCCCTGCGCCTAAACTTCCTGATATCGACCTTCATGACAAGCAGAACATGCTTGCGATGATGCGCGACCTGTTCCCGTCGGCGTTCACAATAGCAATCCTCGGCGCTATCGAGTCGCTTCTGTCAGCGATGGTAGCCGACGGTGTTATCGGTGACAAGCATGACTCAAACACCGAGCTGATTGCCCAGGGTGTCGCAAACCTCGCGAGTCCGCTCTTCGGCGGTATCCCTGCCACGGGCGCAATCGCAAGAACCATGACCAATATCAATAACGGTGGCAAAACTCCAGTCGCGGGTATTATCCATGCGGTAGTGCTTCTCCTTATCCTGTTGCTTTTCGGACGGCTTGTTGGACTTATCCCGATGCCGTGTCTCGCGGCTGTGTTGATTATGGTGTCATACAACATGAGCGGCTGGCGCACAATAAAGATGCTCGCCAAGAATCCTAAAGCCGATTTCGCGGTGCTAATCATAACCTTCTTGCTCACTGTTGTGTTCGATCTTACAGTGGCAATAGAGGTGGGACTTGTGGCTTCTATCGCATTGTTCCTGAAACGTACTAACGAGTCAACGGTGATACGCTCCTTCCACAACGAGATTGACCCGGGTGATAATATCGATGTCGCGGTACATGAAGAGAAACTCCACATCCCTGAAGGTGTAGAGGTCTATGAGATTGACGGCCCTTATTTCTTCGGAATTGCGAATAAATTCGATGAGATTGACAAGACGGTGGTAGGAAAGCAGTACAGGGTGCGTATCATCAGAATGAGAAAGGTCTCGTTTATCGACAGTACTGGAATCCATAATTTAGAGATACTTTGTGAGGGGTGCAGGCGTAACGGAATGACGGTCGTACTGTCGGGCGTTAACGTACATGTGAGGGCGACGCTTGAGAAGGCCGGATTTATAAGCAAACTTGGAGAAGAGAACGTGTGCTCGCATATTAATTTCGCGTTGAAGAGGGCAGAGGAGATAGTGGGTGATACAGAGATTAAGTAACGCGTCTTTCTTTAACACTAACTGAAGTCGGGGGCTGTCTCGCCCTCGACTTTTTGTTTTTACACTATGTAATTTATTTTATATCAATGCTTTGAAAATAAACGGTTGGTGTAGAGCTGCGGCTAGAGGCGGTAAAAGAACGAGGCGTGGAGATGATACGCTGCCGCGAAATGTCTTTAATAAAAGTGTAAAGGCGCATGCCCCAAAATAAGTTTTGCAAGTCCGATTCCATCATCTTCCTTTTTAATAAAATAAATTTGTAATAAACTTGTTTTGTTAGAATAAAAGTGGTAAATTTGCACGCAAATATTTTTAGAATAAATTAACTATCAAAATATATTAGCTATGAATAAGCAGATTACATTAGAGCAGGCCGTTGAGAGAGTTCATGACGGAATGACGATTATGTTCGGCGGTTTTCTTGGAGTTGGAAGTGCTGTGCAGATTATCGATGCTATTGTTGAGAAAGGTGTAAAAGACCTTACAATAATTGCAAACGATACAGCATACGATAATGTGGCGCATGGTAAACTCGTTGCAAATCATCAGGTTAAGAAGGCTATAGTGTCTCATACTGGAACAAATAAGGAGACTGCGGCACAGAAGAATGCGGGTACGCTTGAGGTCGAGTATGTCCCACAGGGGACGTTGGCGGAGCGTATCAGGGCTTATGGCGCGGGCCTTGGTGGCGTCCTTACCCCTACAGGTCTCGGAACAATCATCCAGGACGGCAAGGACATCGTGAATGTTGACGGCAAGGATTATATTCTTGAGAAGCCGTTGAAGGCGGATATCGCATTCTTGAGAGCTAACATTGTTGATGAGTTTGGAAATATGGTGTTCCTTGGAACAACAAATAATTTTAACCCATTGATGGCTGCTGCTGCTGACTATGTCGTGGTCGAGGCTGAGAAGCTTGTGAAGACGGGCGAGATTAGACCGGAATGTGTCCACGCATCCGGAATATATGTCGATGGAATATATGTGGAGAAGTAGTCTCTTGGTATTGGAAATATAAGAAAAATAAAATAAGATGGAAAAAGAATACAGGTCAATGTTAAGGCTTCGTATGAGTGCGAAAGACGCTCATTACGGCGGAAACCTTGTTGATGGCGCGCACATGGTTCATCTTTTCGGCGATGTGGCTACAGAGTTGTTGATTATGACGGACGGCGACGAGGGGCTGTTCTGCGCTTACGATAATATAGAGTTCCTCGCACCGGTCTATGCGGGCGACTATATCGAGGCTGAGGGCTGGGTGACAAAGATTGGAAACACTTCTCGTAAGATGGAGTTTGTGGCTCGTAAGGTTATCGTTCCCCGTCCAGATATCTCCGACTCGGCGGCCGACGTGTTGGCGGAGCCTATCATAGTGGCGCGAGCGAGCGGTACATGTGTTGTGAAAAAAGAATGTCAAAGAATTGAAAGATAATAAGATATGGCTATGGAAAAACTGATTATTACGGCTGCGATATGCGGTGCCGAGGTTACAAAAGAGCAAAATCCAAATGTGCCATACACTGTTGATGAGATAGTAAGAGAGGCCAAGTCCGCTGTTGACGCAGGCGCTGCGATAGTTCATCTTCACGTACGCAAAGATGATGGCACGCCGACACAGAGCCGCGAGCGTTTCCAGGAATGTGAGGAGGCGATTCTCAAGGTTTGCCCTGATGTTATCCTTATCCCGTCAACAGGCGGTGCGGTGGGAATGACACCTGACGAGCGCCTGCAATCTACAGATACAGACCCTCTTCCGGAAATGGCGACCCTCGACTGCGGCACATGCAACTTCGGAGATGAGATTTTCGATAACACAATGCCTACGATGCGCGCCTTCGGAAGAAGGATGATTGAGCGCGGTATCAAGCCTGAGTACGAGTGCTTTGAGATGGGACATCTCGACACTATCCTGACTATGGCCCGTAAAGGCGAGGTGCCGGGTGCGCCTATGCAGTTCAACTTCGTGCTCGGCGTACCGGGCTGCACACCGGCGACAGTGGCAAACCTCTGCTGGCTCGTCAACGGTATCCCTTCCGGCTCTACATGGACGGTGACCGGCGTAGGCCGTAACGCCTTCCCAATGGCAGCCGCGGCAATAGCAATGGGCGGCAATGTGCGCGTCGGTTTCGAGGACAACCTCTACCTGTCAAAAGGAGTGCTCGCAAAGTCAAACGGCGAACTCGTCGAGAAAGTGGTGAGATTGGCAAAAGAACTCGGACGCCCGATAGCAACAAGCGAGGAGGCACGCGCTATACTCGGCCTCAAACCAAGAAGATAACATAATTTTTATAACATTCTAAAAAATAAAATAATGCAGAAACACGGAAATAAATACGGTACACACCGCGTGATTGAACCTAAAGGCGTTCTTCCACAACCAGCAAACAAACTTGATAACAATATGGACGAGATTTACGATAACGAGATACTTATCGACGTCCAGACATTGAATATTGACTCAGCTTCATTCACGGATATCCACAACTATGCAAAGGCACAGGCCGGAGAAGGCGCTACACAGGAGCGGATTATGGAAGAAGTGAAGAAGGAGATGCTCCTTAATGTTGAGCTCCAAGGCAAACACCGTAACCGCAGGACAGGCTCTGGCGGTATGCTCCTTGGTAAGGTTGAGAAGATCGGCGACGCACTCAAAGGAAAGATTGACCTCCAAGAAGGCGACCGTATCGCGACACTCGTCTCATTGTCATTGACACCTCTCCGTATCGATGAGATTCTGGAAATCAGACCGGATGTTGACCAGGTTGACATCAAAGGTAAGGCGATATTGTTCGAGAGCGGTATCTATGCGAAAATCCCAACCGATATGCCAGAGAAACTCGCATTGTCAGCGTTGGACGTCGCAGGCGCACCCGCCCAGACAGCAAAACTCTGCCAATATGGCCAGAACGTAGTTATCCTCGGAGCCGGCGGTAAGTCGGGTATGCTCTGCGCATACGAGGCCAAGAAACGTGTCGGTGTTACAGGAAAAGTGATAGGACTCGCAAACAGCCCTAAATCTACTCAGCGTATCAAGGACCTTGGATTCTGCGACGTGGTGGAGAGCGTGGCTGGTATGACACCTGTTGAGGTTAACGAACTCGTTAGCAAACTCACAAACGGCAAAATGGCCGACGTAACAATCAACTGCGTTAACGTCCCGGATTGCGAGATGACAGCGGTACTCTGCACAAAGGACGACGGCGTGGTCTATTTCTTCTCAATGGCGACAAGCTTTACAAAGGCTTCTCTCGGAGCAGAAGGCATCGGCGCTGACGTTAACATGATTATGGGTAACGGCTATACCAAGGGCCATGCTGAATTTACTCTGCAGGAACTCCGCGAGAGTCCAGAACTCCGTAAGATTTTCGAAGAACTTTATGCATAATTTATGATGGAAGCTGGCATCTATGATGTCCGGCTTCCTTCTTCTTATTAATAATAATGACAATGGGCGAATCAAGAAGAAAAATATTATTCCCTGAAGTTACCGATGCACAGTGGAACGACTGGAAATGGCAGGTTAAAAACCGTATTGAGAATCTAGACCAGTTAAAGAAATACATCACCCTTACACCTGAGGAGGAGGAGGGTGTCCGTAATGCGCTCCAGACTCTGCGTATGGCTATCACTCCATACTATCTGAGCCTTATAAACCCAGATGACCCCAAGGATCCGGTCCGTCGCCAGTGTATCCCTACTGCGGCGGAGACACATATTGCCAGAGCTGACCTTCTCGACCCACTCCATGAGGACGAGGACTCTCCAGTGCCAGGCTTGACACACCGTTACCCTGACAGGGTGCTGTTCCTTATCACCGATATGTGCTCAATGTATTGCCGCCACTGCACACGCCGCCGCTTCGCGGGACAGAAAGACGACGAGTCACCGGTCGATCGTATCGAGAGAGCTCTCGAATATATCGAGAAGACCGAATGCGTGCGCGACGTCCTTCTATCAGGCGGTGACGCTCTTATGGTTAGCGATGCGAAATTAGAGTATATCATCTCACGCCTGCGTAAGATAAAACATGTCGAGATAGTCCGTATCGGTACCCGTACTCCTGTGGTATGCCCTCAGCGTATCACCCCTGAGTTGTGCGAGATGCTTAAGAAGTATCACCCAATATGGATAAACACCCACTTCAACCATCCAAACGAAGTGACTCCGGAGTCAGTGGCAGCTTGCGAGAGACTTGCTAATGCCGGTGTCCCTCTCGGCAACCAAAGCGTGCTCCTCCGCGGTATCAACGACTGCGTGTTCGTGATGAGAAAACTTGTCCATGAACTCGTGAAAATGCGTGTGAGACCTTATTATATATATCAATGCGACCTCTCAATGGGCCTCGAGCATTTCCGTACCCCGGTCTCAAAAGGCATTGAGATTATCGAAGGACTTCGCGGACATACATCGGGATTCTGCGTTCCAACATTCGTGGTAGATGCTCCGGGCGGCGGCGGTAAGACTCCTGTCATGCCACAATACGTCATCTCTCAGTCTCCAGGTAGGGTGGTGCTCCGTAACTTTGAAGGCGTTATCACTACTTATACAGAACCGGCAGAGTACCATAGTGAGTGTGAATGCCCTGAATGCCAGGAACTTAGAAAGAAACTCGAAAGCCAGAGAGTTGAAGATGTTGACCGTAACAAACCTGTTGACGGAGTGCTGACACTGCTCGAAGGTGAGAAAATGAATATTGAACCAGCTCATTTGTATCGTCACGAAAGACAAAAGAAAGGTTGATGTTTATGGGTGATAAAAAATTTAACAAGGTGCCGGGATTGAAGATAATCATAGTTTTTATGGTTTTCATATATCTTATTAATGTCATCGTCTCCTTTATTTATAAGAATAACTTCACAATTACGAATGTCTTTGTGTGGGCTATCATCGAGACAGTCATCACAACAGTGTTGTTCCTCGTCTTTTTCTGGCTTTTTTCAAGCAAAAAAGAGAAAAAGGACGAGACGGATAACGTGGATTCAGATGATTCGCACTAATTTTTTATCATTTGTAGAATATGCCTTTTATCAATGAGCTTGTTAGACATAGAAGCTGTTCAATCGTGGGGCTGGAGAAAAATACAGGTAAGACAGTGTGTCTCAACTATGTACTTAATCGCCTGCCCCTCGATAGAATGCGGGTGGTTGTGAGTTCAATAGGTATTGACGGTGAGAAAACCGACCAGGTGACACGTACCGCAAAGCCGGAGATTACAATAAAAGAAGGTACATTCTTCGCAACAAGCGAGAAACACTATCTGATGCGTAAAGTGGTCTCCGAACTTGTGGAGGTCAGCGATGAGAACTCCTCTCTTGGTCGGATTGTTACCGCTAAAGCCTTGACAAAAGGTAATGTGCTGCTCTCAGGGCCATCGTCAAACTTCGGACTGCGTAGATGGAAAGAGTCAATGCAGAGAAATTTCGATGTCGATCTTGTCCTTATTGATGGCGCACTCTCCCGTATGAGCCTCGCCTCTCCAGCGACAAGTGAGTCGATGATTCTTTCCACAGGTGCCGCATTGTCAGCAAATATTAACAACTTGGTGCAAAAAACAGCGTTTGTTGTAGAAATGATTAATCTAAACCGTACCTCAGAGGAAAATATCGATAGGTTCTCAAATATTAATTACGGCGTTTGGGCCTTGGACGACGACAATGTCCTCCATGACCTGAAGGTAGTATCCTCTTTGTCGGTAAACCTTTGCACCGAGGGCATAGGCCATTGCAAGACACTGTTCGTTAGCGGCGCACTTACGGACTCGTTCCTGATCAATATCCGCGGCAAGCGCTTGTTCTCACAAACGGAAATCGTTGTTACTGATTTCACTAAGATTTTCGTTTCCCCTCCCGTGTTTAAATCGTTCCTTAACGGAGGCGGAAAAATCAACGTGATGCAGAAAAGCAAACTCATCGCCGTTACAGTGAATCCCACTGCCCCTAACGGCTTCGTACTGGATTCTGAAAAACTTTGTTCCACTTTGTCGGAGGCAATAGGCCTCCCGGTTTATGACTTGATGAAAAACTGATGCAACTAAAAAATATTATTAACCAGCCTTGCGGCATGAAATTTATGATTGATAACCTGGATACGCATTCCGGTTACTCAAGACGTATGCTGCTCGAATCGGAGATGATGACTGATGTTGTGGATATTGATAGATGTTACTCTGTTCTTAAAAAGTTTTTCAAAGTCATAAATATTGATGAGAATAAATACATTGTCAATACCTTACAACAAAAACTATGTAACCTGAAAGATATTCAGGGTACAATTAACAATCTGAGAAATCGAAATGTTTTAAACGATATTGAGCTTTTTGAGATAAAACATTTGTCGCTGCTCTCGTATGATGTCCGACAAATTATTAATCAGTTGAATATTAATGACTGCGTGAATATCCCGGACCTTTCCGAAGTCGAACGTATCCTTGACCCTGACGGAATGAGAATCGCCACATTCTATATTTATGACTCTTATTCTGAAAGACTTTCCGAACTTAGAAGGATGATGAAGGTGAAAGAAGACTTTGATGAGTCATTATTTAATGATGCGAACGCTATCGAGGACGAGATCCGCATACGACTTTCATCTTCGTTGTCAAAATATGCAGATGATATATTTATGGCTCAGAAATCATTGGCTATCATAGATTTGAATGTTGCTAAGGCTTGCCAGATGATGAAATACGGACTGTGTTTCCCGGAACTTTCATCTGATGATGAGACTTCGTATCAGGGAATGTTCAATCCAGAGGTGAGTGAGATAGTTGGAGAGAACTACCAACCAATAAACATTAGGTTTGGCAAGCATCCAACAATTATTATGGGTACCAATATGGGTGGTAAGACGCTGGTAATCAAAACATTGGCTTTGTGCCAATATCTTTTCCAATTCGGTTTAGGTATTCCGGCCAAGAGTGCTAAGATAATGTGTCAAAATGATGTTTTCTTATGCACCACAGATGAGCAGTCGATATATAAAGGTCTGTCTTCATTTGCAGCCGAAATGATGAATATCAATGAAATAGTTAAGACTTCAAGGTCGGGAAACGACTTCTTGGCGTTGGTAGATGAGCCTGCGCGGACAACAAACCCTACTGAAGGTACAGCGTTAGTGTCTGCACTTGTGAAGATACTTCAAGATAGGAAGATGAGTTTGATTGTCGTAACTCATTATAATATAAATACTTTTGGTAATCGTTGCCTAAGAGTTAAGGGATTTGACGATGGCAAGATGAATTATGAGTTGGTAGAGGTGGTGGATGGTGAGGTGCCGCACGAGGCACTGAATATTGCTGAGAGTTTGGGAATTGACAAGGAATGGCTCGAAGAATCGAGAAGAGCCTTGCTGTCATGACAAACCGTTGATAATGAAGATAATATGACTAAATTATAAACAGATAATAACCATGAATAGCAAATTAGGACTTGATTTTAACAAAGTTGCACAGGCTCGACAGTTAGCAAAAAATATTGCAGACCAAGTGCAAGGATTCGTTGAACAATACACGACAGTGGCTGTTGAGCGAACATTATGCCGTTTGATGGGTATAGATGGTATTGATGTAAACCAGGTTCCACTCCCGAACGTGATTGTCGATACTTTGAAGGAAAAAGGCGTGTTAAGCGAAGGCGCATTGTTTTTCATTGCTAATGCGATGATTCAGACTGGTTTAAAGCCACAACAGATAGCTGAGCAAGTGTCTGAGGGAAAACTTGACATCACAAAGGTTGTCACAAGTGACCCTAAGCTCATTGCAGATACATTGCAGCCTGTCGTTGATGAGAATGTTAGCAGGATACGCGCACGCCACGACCGCCGCGACTATTACCTGAACACCATCGGTGAAGGACCAAAACCTTACCTGTATATCATCGTGGCCACAGGTAATATTTATGAAGACGTCATTCAGGCACAGGCAGGAGCACGTCAGGGAGCAGATGTTATCGCCGTCATCCGTACCACAGGACAGAGCTTGCTCGACTATGTCCCTTATGGCGCGACAACAGAGGGCTTTGGAGGAACATTTGCAACGCAGGAGAATTTCCGTATTATGCGTAAGGCCCTGGACGAAGTGGGTGAGGAACTCGGCCGCTATATCCGCCTTTGCAATTACTGTTCTGGCCTTTGCATGCCTGAAATAGCTGTTATGGGAGCCTTCGAAGGTCTCGATGTTATGTTGAATGACGCCCTTTACGGTATCTTGTTCCGCGATATCAATATGCAACGGACATTGATTGACCAATATATGTCACGAATAATCAATGGCTTCGCCGGCGTCATTATCAATACAGGTGAAGATAACTACCTCACAACCGCCGACGCTGTTGAGGCCGCTCATACAGTTCTCGCCTCAGACCTTATCAATGAGCAACTCGCTCTATGCGCAGGACTTACCGAAGAACAAATGGGTCTCGGCCATGCCTTCGAGATGGACCCGATGCTGAAAGACGGTTTCCTCCTCGAACTTGCACAAGCTCAAATGACCCGCGAGATTTTCCCTAAGGCAACTCTAAAATATATGCCTCCAACTAAGTTCATGACAGGTAATATCTTCCGTGGGCATATTCAAGACGCATTGTTTAACATGATTGGTATCTGGACTCATCAGGGTATCCAACTTCTTGGTATGCCGACAGAAGCTATACACACTCCTTTTATGAGCGACCGCTATCTCTCAATTGAAAATGCTAAATATATCTTCAATAATATGCACAGCATCGGTGATGAGATGGAGTTCAAAGAGGGTGGTATTTGTAGGGAACGTGCAAAACTTGTGTTGAACAACACGATCGAACTCCTTGATCAAATTAACAAAGAGGGTCTGTTCACCGCTCTTGAAAAAGGTATTTTCGGTGATGTGAAACGCCCAAAGAATGGTGGTAAAGGCCTCGAAGGCGTAACACTTAAAGGTGAAAACTACTATAATCCTTTTGTTGAGATTATGAAAGGTAAGAGATAATCCATTATCGGATATTGTTTTGAATGAGGATGCAGCAATATGTGAAACTGCACCCTCTTTTTGTTATATCCCTATCGTTATTCAGAACATAATTAATACTTGCTGCGGAAATATCGTCAACAATGTAAGGGCTGTCTCCAACAATGGCACTGTAAATCCATGCGTTATTACAATACTGATGCGCTGTCGATGTGTTTTCCACCTGACTTATATAAAGGTGAAAATAAATATCTGTCTCACTAAATTATGCGGCTTCCTGCCCAAAGTGGTTCCAATTCTCGTCATAAACATCAACATAATCAGAGGAATGAGAAATCTGTTTCCGCTTAAACTCATTAATGCTCAACCCAAATAAGTTTGCTTGTGTCGTATCCGAGGCGATTAGCGATATTCAAGAGCTCGTCAATGGAGTCATTGTCCATTACCGCACTCCTTGACAATATCCATAAATATTTTTTTGATTTGCTTCCTATAAGAACATTTTGATAGTCAGGGTCTAAGGCTAATATTCGATAGTCAGAGTAGAAAAACCAGAAGAAAGATACTCTGAGCAATCCGGGTTCGTTTGTAGTCTTAGCTTTTCCTACAGCCTCGAGATATTTCCCATCGCGATAGCCGCTGTTTGTCACTTTAACGGTGCCATCTGGCATTAGCTCGTAATTTGCCGTTGTTCTTTGCATTCCTCTTTCAAAACGGTGATCGTAACGTGCAATCTCGTACCATTTCCCTAAGTAACGTTCCAAATCGAAATCGATGACGCTGTCTGTCACTCCTAAGACATTGATGTTCGACATCAAGAATAAAAATAGTGTTTTCATAATCTTTATATTTTTTTATTGGAACACTTAATCAAAATTAAAGTTCAAACCATGCATGCTCTTTATTTCAAAAAACTGTCATTCCTTTTGATGTAATACACCTATTAATATATATCCGAGAAGAGAAAACGAAATCAGGTTCCCGAGAGGTGATTTTTTGTGGGATTTAGTTGAAAAAACATCCGAAGTCTCTAATAAAAGCTGTCATTTTTTTAAAAGACTGTTATAATATAAGAAGGATATTTTTTTTATTGTGTTGTGTAACAGAAGTGTTTTGGGGAAAACATGGTGAAAAAATAAAATTTATAAAACGATTTTTTTCTCGATAAAAATTGTATCTTTGCAAGCAAAAGAAGTTAAACAAAAACAAACTAAATTAACAAAATTCACATTTATGAAGAAATTATTCTTTACTTTAATTGCGATGGCACTGGTAAGTGTCTCTTTTGCTCAGAGTTACAAGTATCATATTGGATGGGTTCGCTCGGAAGATGACTTGGAAATCAAGGAGTACTCGTACGATGAGAACAATCTCTTAATTGCAACTTATATGGAACAGAAAGCTGGTGAAGAATGGTATGTTAGAGACAGTATGACATACGATGCAAACAGAAATATCACAAGGTTATCAGCATATCAGATCCTCTATGGTGACTGGTACTATGCTAACTATTGTGATTACACATATAATGAGTTGAATCAGCGTATTACCCGTAAGAATTACAACAATTTTGGCCAATGGGAACTTGGCGGAACATACACATATTACTATAATGAAGATGGTGATTTGAACTATTTCGAGCTTGATTTCTTCAACATGATTTTCCAGAAGGCCGACCGCGTATATGATGACAACCATCACATGCTCGAGGAAAATGGTCAGCAGTACAGCTTCCTATTGAACGCAGTCGTACCTTCATGGAGAGTTGTCTGCAATTACAATGCTGATGGATATCTTATTGAGCGTTACGACTATAATGCGATAAGCGACGGCGGTCCATTGACAGAGACTACGCGCGTTATTTACACTCGCGACAGCAATAATAATATCGTTAAGGCTGAGACATATTCAGATGGCGCACTTACAGAAAGGCATATCTACACATACGATGAGACTATGCTCTATTCAGACCTTGTTCCAGTTGAGAACCCTGAGAACGATTGGCCTATCTTCCATACAAATTATAATGTCATGATTAACGATGAGTATTGGGCAGCTAATGAGCAAGGTACACTTGTTTTCATCACGAACTATGACTACGTCTATATCGACATTGTCGATTCAGCAGATGAAGTAGAAAGCGCAAACGTTGTTGTTTATCCTAACCCGGCAACAGATGTCCTTACGGTTGAAGCAGCTGAATATCAATCGGTTGAAATCGTTGACATGACAGGTAGGGTGGTGTTCTCATCAGAGATCAAGAATGCTATTAGCATAGATGTTAAAGAATTTAACGCCGGTGTCTATTTCGTGAAATTAAACGGCACAAACGGCGCATTGACACAGAAAGTTGTAATTGAATAATATTTTTGCAAATTTGTTATCAACGGAGGCACTTATGGTGTCTCCGTTTTTTTATACATAATTTCTTTAATCTCATTTTAAAATTATTATATTTGCAAAAATTTTTTACCATGAAAAGAATAAAGACATCATTATTAGTTATGGGGAGCATGTTGATATTATCTTCCTGCGATACTCGCTATAGTGTAAAAGAGTATCCTGTTGCTCATCGGGATGAGAATGTCGTAGATGAGTATTTTGGAACCAAGGTCTCTGACCCTTATAGATGGCTTGAGAACGACACCTCGGCAGCCACTCTTGCATGGGTGGAGGCACAACGAGAGGTGACAAGCGACTATTTGAGCCATATACCTTTCAGAGATGAGATAAAGGAAAGAATAACGGAACTCTCTAATTATGAGAAGTATGGAATGCCTTCAAAGAAGTTCGGGAAATATTTCTATAGTAAGAATGACGGACTTCAGAACCAAAGCGTGTTCTATATGCAGGACGTAGATGGTGGCGAGCCGGAAGTCCTTCTCGATCCTAACAAACTCTCTGACGATGGCACTGTCTCGCTTACTGGAATGAGCCTCTCAAACGATGGTAAATATCTTGCCTACCTTATTCAAAGGAGCGGATCCGACTGGAATGAGATTTATGTGATTGATATTGCGACAAAAGAGCTTCTCTCTGACCATATTGAATGGGCGAAGTTCACAGGAGCGGCATGGTACAAAGACGGTTTCTTCTATTCCGCTTATGATAAGCCTGTTAAAGGAAAGGAGTTCTCCAATATTAATGAAAACCATAAGATTTATTATCATAAGATTGGTGATAGCCAGGACAATGACAAGCTATATTATGAAAATCCGGCACAACCTCGTTATTTCCACGGTGTGTTCCTCACTGATGACGAGAGATATATGTTCTTGACAGAGAGCGGCCAAGGCTCAGGACATACACTTTTTATCCGCGATATGCTTGATCCTAATGGCAAATTTATCCCACTCGCTGAAAATATGGACTACCAGTATTCTCCAATTGATGTGATTGACAATATGTTATATATCCGTACCAATTACAATGCATCCAAAGGCAAAATATGCGTTGTCAATGTCGGGAATCTTGCAAAAGCTGGCGTTGAGAATTGGGACGTCCTTGTCCCAGAGTCGGACAATGTGATGGTATCAGCACAGATGGCTGCGGGAAAGATGATTGTCACTTATGACCAAGACGCCTCAAATCATTCCTATGTCTTTGATTTAGATGGCACTATGCTTCATGAAATCGCGTTCCCGACTTTTGGCGCTGTCGGATTCAGTTGTAGAAATGATGAACCTGAGATTTTCTATTCTTTCACTTCTTTCACATTCCCTACAACAATCTATACCTATGATATTGAGACAAATACATCGAAAGTGTTCCGTGCTCCAAATGTTAAGTTTAATCCTGAGGACTATACGACGGAGCAGGTGTTTGTGACAAGCAAAGACGGTACGAAGGTGCCAATGTTCTTGACCTATAAGAAAGGACTCGTCCGTAACGGAAAGAACCCTACAATGCTTTATGGTTACGGTGGATTTAATATCACTCTTAACCCTGGTTTTTCAACCATGCGTCTTCCTTTCCTTGAGAGAGGTGGAATATATGCACAGGCAAACTTGCGCGGTGGTAACGAGTATGGCGAGGAATGGCATATTGCCGGTACTAAGTTGCAGAAACAGAATGTGTTTGACGATTTCATTTCGGCAGGAGAATATCTTGTGAGTAACAACTACACTTCTCCGGACTATCTCGCTATTGTAGGAGGCTCGAATGGCGGTCTCCTTATAGGCGCTTGCGTCAACCAACGCCCTGACTTGTTCAGAGTGGCGGTCCCTCAGGTGGGTGTGATGGATATGCTGCGTTACCACCTCTTCACCGTCGGCTGGAACTGGGCTCCGGATTATGGAACAAGCGCCGATAGCAAAGAGATGTTCGAGGCGCTTTACGCATACTCTCCTCTGCATAACATCAAGAACGGTCCCGATGTGAGGTATCCTGCAATTATGGTTACCACCGCAGACCATGACGATAGGGTCGTCCCGGCACATTCATTCAAATACGCCGCCACATTGCAGGCTTCACAGACAGGCCCTGAGCCAAAGATTATCCGTATCGATAGCAAGGCAGGTCACGGTAGCGGAAAACCTATGACGAAAGTTATTGAGGAACAGACAGATATATATTCGTTTATCCTTTATAACTTAGGAAAATAAGCCTAAAAAAGACATTTCTTCATGGGAGGCATCACAATTGGTGCCTCCCTTATTTTGTTTTTGTGGCGGCGATATTATTCCCCAGAATGCTTGATATTGTTCAAAATTATGATAATCCATAATTGTAACTCATATTTTATTGGTTGTTTTGCACTGTGTTATTCGCTTTAATTTGTCAAAATATAAAAATATTACAAAATATATTTCTAATGTTTTTTTATTTTTTATATTTTTGCACATCAAAATAAAATTACTATGCGATATTGTTTTATAATACTTTCCTTATCTTTACTTTTGTTGGGATGTGTTGATAAAAAAGACCAAAGACAAAATTATTGTAATGTATTACCAGTTGAATATGAAGTGGTTGGACAGACGGATGGTACTATTTATCGAAATTATGTCGGTTCAGTCAGAAGCGAGGTTGAAATACCTCTGTCTTTTACTTTTGGCGGCCAACTTGTTGAACTTTACGTGCATAACGGACAGGCGATACACAAGGGAGATATCATAGCAAAAGTAGATGACACTTCAGCGAAAAGCCTTTATGAGACCTCGCTTGCTACATTACGGCAGGCACAAGACGGATATGAGCGGTTAAAGAAAGTATATGAGGACGGAGGAATTAGCGAGGTCCGTTGGGTACAGATGGAGACAGACCTTGAGAAAGCGCGTCAGTCGGAGATTTCTGCCCGTAAACATTTGGAACAGTGTACTTTATATGCCTTTCAAGATGGAGTTATTAGCATGGGGAACCATGTCATTGGAGAGGATATCTCACCAATGGAGACTTTCTGTAGGATAATAGACCTGAGTAGAATGAATGTTGAGTTCTCTGTGCCTGAAAGAGAGATATCATTAGTGAAGAAAGGTGATTGGGCTATTGCGGAGATCCCAGCCTTGGGATTGGAAAACGTTGAGCTTGAAGTTGTTGATAAGTCTATTGTGGCAAATCCTTTTGGACATACCTATGCTGTCAAAACCCGGATTGTGTCGGATAATCACGGAATGATACTTCCAGGCATGGTGGCAAAAATTAAGATGTCAGCAACGGCATTAAGCGGAATAGTCATTCCTTCCTCATGCGTTCAAATTGTTGCCGATGGTATATCAGTGTGGGTGGTTGATAATGGTAAGGCATACAGACGTATGGTAGAGGTCGGCGATTTCGTGAAGAATGGCGTCTTGGTGAAAAACGGTTTGAATTATGGGGATACTATAGTGACCGTAGGTTATCAGAAATTGTATAACGGAGCAAGGGTCTCTTTATAATAAAGAAAAAATTAGCCTTATGGCACGAAATAGAAATTTAATCGAGAAGGCTATGAGGAACAACAATCTTGTGTTGTTTTTCCTTGTAGTGATTGTGGTGTTTGGTTTTTTCGCTCTTCCCAAACTCAAAAAGAACGAGTTTCCTAATGTAACTATACGACAGGGTGTCGTGGCTGTGATTTATCCTGGTGCAACGGCGTCAGAGATAGAGGAGAGAGTCGCAGGAAAAGTTGAAGAGTATATCTTCACATTCGGTGATGTTAACAAGAAAAAAACATACTCGTTTTCTCAAGATGGGATAATGCTTGCCTTCGTATCGCTGAATAACGATGTGAAAGATGCGAAGATGACGTGGGTCAGAATGAGAGACGGTCTTTCATTGTTCCAAAAGACAAGCCTCCCTAAAGGTGTTCTCGCCACCGCGGTGATTGACGACTTCGGCGATGCCTCATCTCTCTTGCTCGCTATTGAAAGCGACCAGCGTACATCAAGGGAGTTGATGGTCTTTGCTGAAAAACTGTCAGCACATCTTCGAACCATTAAGACAATGGGAAACATCAATATCGTTGGGGAACAGCAGGAGGAGATAGCGATTATTATCGACCCTGCGAAATTGTCCCAATATGCCCTGTCTCCATCTATGATTTCAGCCCAACTTGCAGTGCATAGTCTTCGCACAATATCTGGAAAGGCTGATAATGACGATGGTAACGCGGTGATTCATGTTAGTGTCCCTTATAATGATATCTATGATTTGTCGGAAATAATAGTCTATTCTGACCCTGTTACAGGGCAGGTGCTCAGGCTTCGTGATGTGGCACGTCTTGAGAGAAAGTATCAGGATTCATCTAAGTTTATACAATATTCCGATGAAAACGTCACTAATCATAGGTGCCTGATTTTCTCAATGTCAATGCGTTCGGGAAATAATATCGTTGCGTTCGGCAAAGAGGTTGATGATGAGATTAATAAATTCTTGGCAACAGTTCCTCCTGATATCAAGGTGCATCGTATTACCGATCAACCTGCCGTGGTTGATAAATCGGTTAGGTCTTTCTTGATGGACCTTGTCGAGGCGGTGATAATAGTGATTATAGTGATGCTGATGTTGTTCCCCCTACGCACCGCTTTGGTATCGTCAACATCAGTGCCGGTTTGTATAGCCGCAGCATGGGCTATAATGTATCTTATTGGTTTTGAGTTGAATACAGTTACTCTGGCGGCTCTTATCGTTGTGCTCGGCATGATTGTTGACGACTCGGTCGTAGTAATAGATGGTTATACCGACCTTCTTAATGAGGGACATTCGCGTTGGTATTCTGCTGCCGTGTCAACGAAGAAACTTATGGTATCTATGCTTATAGCCACTTGCTCGATATCGTTTATGTTCTTCCCAATGCTTGGAATAATGGACGGTACGCTGATGGGCGACTTTATTAAACTTTTCCCATGGGCTATATTTATCACTCTTGCATGCTCATTCATGTATGCTATTTGGGTGATTCCATACTTGTCGGCAAGAGTTATCGGACGCTCCGACCCTGACAAACAGTCATTTCTGGAGAAAATGCAAACCAAGTTTTTTAATGCCTTGCAGAACGGATATAAGAGACTCCTTCAACTTTGTTTCCGTTATAAAAGAGGGACTATAGTTTTCTCTGTGATAATTGTCCTTGTCGGATGTTTTTTGTTTACAAAGATTAATATTCAGATGCTCCCGAAGGCTGAACGCGATAGCTTCGCCGTAGAGATACATCTCGCAGCCGGAAGCTCTATATCTGAGACCGCCGCTGTAGCTGATTCCCTTACAAAGTTGCTTATGGCAGATAAAAGGGTTAAGTCCATAACTTCTTTTGTTGGAATGTCTTCCCCTCGTTTCCACATGACGTACGCTCCTGAGCCAATGCCATCAAACTCTTATTCTCAATTTATCGTACTCACAAAATCGGAGAGAGCGACAAAAGAAATAATAGAGGAGTACTCTCAAAAATATGAGAATATATTCCCTTGTGCGCAAATTCGTTTCAAACAGATGAATTACGAGGTGGTCAACGCCCCAATAGAGATATATCTCACGGCAGACAGGTATGAGGATATGGAGCCAATCAAAGATTCACTCATAGCTTTCATGAAACAAGAACCTAACCTTTTCTATGTTCATTCCGATTATGATGAGACAGAACAGATTATCGAAGTGGAATTGAATGTTGACGAGGCCTGCCGTCTCGGCGTTACACAGGCGACCTTGTCGGTTTATCTCGCATCGTCTCTTTCTGGCAATAAAATGATGTCTATGTGGAGTGATGACTACAATATTCCGACGATAATTTATACTGAAGGTGCGCATAATATTGATTTTGAATCAGTTGGTGATATGCTTGTCCCAACAATGAAACCAGGTGTATGGGTCCCGCTTCGCCAAGTCGCTACCCTGCACCCTAAGTTCATACATAATAAGAAGGCTCATCGTAATGGTTTGAGAACTATTACCGTGGCCGCTGATGTGATGCCGAATGCAGGACAGATAAAAGAATATAAGAAGATTGCGGATTATCTTGATACTCTTGAGTTTAAAGATGGCGTCTCGTGGCAACCCGGTGGCTCAATCGCGATTACAAAAGATACCCTGCCTTCCATTATTTTGTCGGTGGTAGCCGCAATCGTTGTGATGTTCTTTGTCCTTATCTTCCATTTCGGAAAAATCGGAATATCTATACTTTCATTATCAGTGTCTGTGCTTTGCATCTTTGGCGCAACATTGGGATTGTGGGTGTTCGACCTTGACTTGTCTATAACTGCGATTCTGGGTGTCATTTCCCTTATAGGTATCATTGTCCGTAATGCGATTATTATGTATGATTATGCGGCAGAACTCCGTGTAAATGGTAGTATGCCGGTCCATGATGCTGCCTTTGAAGCCGGAATGCGCCGTATGCGACCGATATTCCTCACCTCAGCTACAACAGCTCTCGGTGTCGTCCCAATGATTCTTGCTAAAACACTGTTGTGGGAACCAATGGGCGTGGTGATCTGTTTTGGCACAATCTTCACATTCCCTCTTGTGGTCACTGTGCTTCCTGTAGCTTATTGTCTTGCCTTTGACGAAGGTGAACGCGAAAAGAATGTAAGTAAAAAGATTGGACGAGCATTGCTTAATGCACTCCATCTCCGTGACTTGCGATTAGCAAAACTTAATAAAAAGAATAATAGTTTGCCAAAATGATGATGTTTAGAAAATTGTTTTTGACTGTCGTTGCTGCGATTCTGGCACTGCAAGTGTCAGCACAAAATACTGATGCCCTGACCCTTGACTCTTGTTTCGCTCTTGCTAAGGCTAATAACGCGGAACTGAAGATGAATATGTTAGAGATAGAAAAAGCCCATCAGGTCAAGGCTCAGATATATACAAAATATTTCCCACAGATATCCGCCTCCTATTCCGCGTTTTATTCGTTTAATCCTTTGATAAGAATCGGAGTAGATGACATCGGCTCTGAATCTTTCGGTGATTTCTTACAAGGACTTATTGAGTTGCTTAATGACGAATATATTAGTGCCGATATCCCGTCAAATATAGATTTGTTACAGTCCGGTAACTCCGTTAATGCGACGTTGGTCCAGCCCTTATATGCTGGCGGGCGTATCGTCAATGGTAATCGTCTTGCGGAACTTGGTGTCCAAGCTGCTGAGTTAAAAGCGCAAGTCTCAGAGCGTGACCTTATCGAAAGTATAGAGTCTTCGTATTATCTTGTCCTTGGCTTGCAAATGAAAGTTAACACAATTAACGAAGCATTATCTACTGTTGACTCGATAGATAAAATGGTGAACTCTGCCCTCGAAGCAGGTGTCGTCACCAAGGCTGATGTGTTGCAGGTGGCATTGAAACGTAATGAGTTACTGGCACTTAACATGAAACTTAATAACGGAATCGTACTCGCTTCCAGACTCCTGTGTCATCAGATTGGCATTGAATATCCGGAGAACGGTATTGTCCTTGACGACAATATTGAGAGTGAAAATGAAAAAGTTCTCGATCATAATGAGGATTTCTTCCGACCGGAAATGTCACTTCTACAGATGCAAATTGACGCAGAGGTACTTAGAAAGAAACTGACTTTGGGAGAGACGCTTCCAACGGTTGGATTAGGCGCTGTGTTTTTTTACGGAAATATGGTCTATAAGAAATTTAGCGGAAACGCTATCGTCTTCGCAAGAGTCAGCGTCCCAATCTCAAGTTGGTGGGAGACATCGCATAAGTTGAAAGAGCACGATGTTAAAATTGAACAGGCGGAGTTGATGAAAAAAGACCTTTCGGGAAAAATGCTTTTACAAGAAGAACAGGCTTATAATATGATGGTAGAGGCACAGTCTCTCCTTGACTCTGACTATGCTGCACTTGATATGGCAAAGGAAAACTATCGCATTGCAACAATAAATTATAACGCAGGCCTTAACACAATAGCTGATGTGCTTCAGGCTAATGCCTTGCTCCTTCAAGCAGAAAACGCAATCACTGACCGTAAGATTACTTATTTGACGGCAAGAAGAAAATATCACGACCTCACAGGAAAATGATTTTTATCGCTTCTACACAAAAAAACCAATGGTCTCTTTCATCACTTGGTTTTTATTCCTCTTGTTGGAGAGCAAATTGTCATGGATTGTATTCCACACCGACGTTTGTCCCATGATTTGATATTATTTGCGTGGACAAGCGACTCCATGCTATAAATGATTCTCTGATAGACGAACATTAGCTTGTATGTGGAATAAGGAATTTCAATATGCGTAATGTATAAGTGAAATGGGGAAATCATTGTATTTTGATGGAATCCTATATCCACTCTGTGATTCTTGTGTGAAATATCTTTATTCACCAATTCTTTTCCATTATCGTTTGAATTTAATCTCAGGTTAATTGAACAGATGGAAAATCCGTGATATTGTAGTGATTGGCGGTTCGCTTTTTGTTTACAATGATATATATAAAATCTTTGTTGTTGATTTTTAATATTATCTGGTTTTTGTTCCAATGATGTGTATCTGACTATAACTTACATTGAAGATGTCCTGGTTAAATGGTAGTTGAATTGCTATATATTTGAATATGAATGGAAAATTTAGAAAGATATAGTGTTAGAAAGTCGTAATATTGGATTTGGGTCCAAAACGATTGGGATTGATTATTCTGTATGGTATTTTGAAAAAGAGGGGGCGAAATTTCAAGTTGTTTCCATTGCCCATTTTTCTATGTAATTCCGCCACCCTCAAAAAGTCAAAAGACTTGTTTTTTTGTCATTATCATATTCGCTAAATCGTTATTAACGTCGGTGATTGTGCTGATATTAAAATGTTTGATTAATACATCCAAGATATTGGGAGAGATAAATGCGGGTAATGTTGGACCAATACAGATGTTCTTTATTCCTATCGAGAGAAGTGAAAGCAATACAATTATAGCCTTTTGCTCGTACCAAGCTATGTTGTATATAACAGGTAAGTTGTTGATGCTTCTTATATTAAGTTTTTTCATCAGATGCCGAGCTATCATGATGATGGAGTAGGAATCGTTACACTGTCCCGAATCAAGAAGTCTCGGTATATCGCCTATTTTACCTAAATCAAGTTTGTTGTATCTGTATTTGGCACAACCTGCTGTGAGAATTATGCTGTCTTTCGGAAGTGCTCTTGCAAATTCGGTGTAATACTCCCTGCTTTTCATTCTGCCATCGCATCCTGCCATAACCACGAATCTGCTTATTTGGCCTTTATTTATGGCTTCGACAATCTTGTCGGAGAGCATTACAACCTGTCGGTAAGAGAATCCGCCATAGATGCTGCCGTTTTCTATTGGCTGTGGTGGCTGGCATTTCTCTGCGATAGCTATTATCTCCGAGAAGTCTTTGTTTCCTTTGCTGTCGGCATTGATATGTTTGCAGCCGGGGAATCCTGCGGAGTTTGTTGTAAAAAGTCGTTTTTTGTATGATGATGATGGAGTAGGAGGGACTATGCAGTTGCTGGTCATGAGTATAGGTCCGTTGAATTTCTCAAACTCCTCTCTCTGCCGCCACCAAGAATTGCCGTAATTACCCACTAAATGTGAATATTTTTTTAGCATAGGATATGTGTTTGCGGGAAGCATCTCTCCATGTGTGTAAATATCTATTCCTTTGCCTTTTGTCTGTTCCAAAAGAAGCTGTATGTCCTTTAGGTCGTGACCGGAGACAAGGATGCCGGGACGTTGTTTCGCGCTTATGTTTATCTCGGTTATTTCTGGTGTGCCGTAAACCATTGTGTTCGCCTGATCTAATAATGCCATCGCTCTTATCCCATATTCTCCGGTTTTTAGAACTAATTGCGTTAGTTGCTCTAAGTCCTTGTTTCTCATTGTGATACATGCGATTGTTTTTTGGATGAAAACATTGCAGTCAGGACATGAGAATCCGAGTCTGTTCGCATGCTCAAGATAAGCGGCCATTCCTTTCAAACCATATAAAATCAACTCCTTGAGTGCGCGGTAGTCGGGGTTCTCATTTCGTAACACTCCTATACCTTCTGCTTTGCTGACGTAATCTCCCGACTCACAGTCGAAAGTTGTCTCGTCAATTTGCGGAATGCTTAATCCTTTCTCTTTTGCTAATACCATCATCTCATTTCGATATTTAAAAGAAAGATTTATTTTTCTCTCTATCGCTTCTTCATCGAAATTTGTGTTTGTAACGGTGCAGAAAAGCGCGTCAATGATATGATTGTCAATTTTTTGTGGGATACTGCATTTGTTCTCTCGTAATACGGTTGTTGTGATGCATAAGCCTCTTATTGCGAAAAGCAGCATATCCATCATGGCTGACGTCCTTGCCTCTTTCCCGCAAACTCCTTTTACAGTGCAGCCGGTACCTTTGGCTGTTTCTTGACACTGGTAGCAGAACATTTTTTCATTCATAATCTTTTTTCTTTATTAACAAAATACACGCTGGCATGTTTGTTTAATAAATGTTATGTTCTTTTGTATCAGAGAAAAAGAAACTGTTACGGCAATGCGGTGCCGCTTAAAAAAGGTGATGGATTTTGAAAAATGTCGCAATTATTTCAACTGCGAGGGGAGGAGGAATCGATTTTCTTAAATCAGATAATTGTTTATCAATATATTGATTATTCCTGAGATGATGAGCGGCGCAGGAATTGTCCAGATCCATGCGGTGACAATGCGTTTTGCGGTATCCCAATGGACTGATTTCACACCGCTTGTAAGTCCGACACCTATTATTGAGCCGGATATTGTGTGTGAAGAACTGACTGGAATACCCAATATTGAGCTGATAATCAATGTTAATGCTCCTGAAGTCTCGGCGCAGAAGCCGCGTGCAGGGTCAATACGTGCTATGTCTTGCCCTATTGTTTTGATGACGCGTTTTCCACCGACGATGATTCCCAAGGCCATTATCAAATAGCAGATTATCGCGAGAGTGTCCGGGATATAGAACCCTTGAGATTGGTCGTAAAAAACGTTGATAATATTTCTCAAACTATCAGAGACCTCTTGATTCTTAAGGGTCATGAACATCATGATAGCGATGATTCCCATTGTTTTCTGTGCGTCGTTCGCGCCGTGCCCGATGCTGAATGCGGCAGATGATGCGAGCTGGAGCCTTCGGAAGAGTGTGTCAACGGTTTTCTTCTTCATGTTTTTACAAAGTCTCATTATTATACACATCAAGAAGAAACCGACGAAAAGACCCAGAAGCGGTGCGATGACAATGAATGCGAGAATGATAAAGATGTCAGTTCCTATTAAGGCTTCGCTGCCGTAAGCGAACCACACCGAACCGATAATTCCACCAATCAGGGCTTGCGATGTGGAGATAGGCATGCCTTTCCATGTGCAGAGTGCGAGCCATATTAATGCGCCCAGCAGCGCAGAGAACACAGCGTACGGTGTCATGTATGTCTCATGTGCGATACCTGTTCCCATCGTCTCAGCGACGCTGAATTTCAAAAGGAAGAACGCCATCAGTTCCCATAAAACAGCCCATAGAACGGCTTTCTTAGGAGAAAGGACGTGTGTCACTATTATTGTGGAGATAGAGTTAGCAGAATCGTTCATCCCATTGAGGAATGTGATAAGCAGTGCGAGAATGAAGGATGTCGTGACAATGATAGTCAGCATATTATGAATTCTTAATGATTATTGTCCTGAATGTGTCTGAAACTTGTTTCGCAGCATCGCTCGCCGACTCGAATGTCTCCGCAATATTCTTGTCTTTTATCAACTCCGTGTAGTCAATCTGACTCTCGAACAAATGGCTTATATAGTTTGTATAAATATCGTCAACAATATGCTCGTTATGCTTTATTTTGTCGCATAACTCTATTATTTTCTGAGATTTGTCAGTGATGTTGTCAAGACGTTTTGTTATTTCAAGAATGTGTTGGCTGTTCTCGTAAAGGTATGTCGCAATCTCAAGAATCTGTTTGTCGAGTTTCTTCGGATGATACATCAGTATGGCTTTTGAACAATCTTCAAGGACATCAAGGAAATCATCCATATTTGAGCCTAAATCATGTACGTCTTCTCTGTCAAAAGGGGTGATGAAAGTGTTGTTCAACTCCTGATAAAGTTTACGGAACTGCTCGTCTCCATCGGTCTCGTTTTTCTTTATCTGACGCCCAAGTATCTTACGTTCTTCAATATCGTCAGTTAAAACCATGTCTCTCAATAATTTGCTGGCATTGTATATGGTCTCCGCCTGTTTACTGTAAATCGGATAGAATTTTGTTTCCTTTGTTACGAAGAACTGTAAAAATTTATTTAGACCCATAGATAATCATATTTGATGCAAAAATATTAAAATTTCGCTAAATTAATGCTAAAAATTACTAATTTATTAATGCTTTTTATTCGCTATTTTGTCTCCGGCTCGTCATCAATACGGCTTCCACAGTATTTGCAATATTTTGCTTTCTCATCGGTTTCTCTCTTTTTACATTTCGGGCAGACACGCGATTTCTTATTATACGTCTTAGCCATTGATACTGATACAATTCCTGTTGGAACAGCTATTGTTGTGTAGCCTATCAGCATTACTATAGCTGAAAGGAATCTCCCTATCTGTGTTATTGGTGTGATGTCACCATAGCCTACTGTCGTCATTGTCACTATCGCCCAATATATACTTGTCGGAATATCGACGAATTGTGATTCGGGGTGGTTGTTCTCGATAATATACATCAAGGTGCCTATTGAGATGACGACTACTACAATGAACAAAAAGAAAACTATTATTTTCCGCATACTGTCTTTCAATGCCAGAAGGAGGTTGTGCCCCTCGTTGAGGAAGTTGAAAAGTTTGAAAACCCTGAAAATCCTTATGACACGGAAGATACGTAGTGCGAGGAAGAACCGCGCGCCTTTGAAAATGAAGCTAAAATAGATTGGGAATGTCGAAAGGAAGTCGATGATGCCGAAAAAACTGAGTGCGTACTTCTTTGGCTGGGGCGAACAGTAAATCCGGAGAATGTACTCTATCGTAAAGAATCCGGTGAAAGTGTATTCAAGCACCCCGAACATGACATTTAGCCAATGGGGTATATTTTTGCTGTCAATGACAAGAACAAGTACACTCGTGATTATCATGAAGATAAGTACGACATCGAATGTCTTCCCTAATTTTGTGTCCGATTCGAAAATAATTGTATATAGCTTGTCTTTAGCTTTCTGATTATTAAAAACCGTTTCTTTGAAGAATGTTTTTATTTTAGCGAATAGCTTTTTCATTTTTTTCAAAATTAAGATATTATCCTTCCAAAATGTATATTAAAACCTTCAATCTCAAGGAGTTGTGCTTTCCGTTCCATTCCGCCGGCATAACCTGTTAGCTGGCCCTTACTTCCTATAACTCTATGGCATGGAATTATGATAGCGATGGGGTTCTTGCTTACTGCATTCCCTATTGCCTGTGCGCATGAACGCCTTCCGTCCTTTTCGATTTCCTTTGATATCTCACTGTATGTCATGGTCTTACCGAATGGAATAGACCTTAATATGTTCCATACCTTTTCTTGAAACTCACTCCCAAAGGTCTTTGTTCTCGGTGTTTGACAAACTTTCCCGGTGTTGAAATAATTGTCGAGATAATTTATTGTCTCAATCAGGATTTCTGGTTTGTTGTCTTTGTAACAAATTGTTTTACAGCTATTTATAAACTTTAAACCGGTGTTGTTCGAGTCTTCAAAATAGATGGCATAGAGGAATTCCTCATCCACTAAGATTTCTAAATTGCCTATTTTTGACTTGTAAAGATATTTGAACACGGCTTCGCTATTATTAACATTAAAAAAAACAGGACGATCATAATGATGTCCTGTTTAATAAATATACTAACATTTATTTGTCTATGGTAGAAAGGAACTCTTCGTTTGACATTGTCTTTGATATTCTGTCTTTTAGGAATTCCATTGTCTCGACAGGGGTCATATCGGCGAAATGGTTGCGCAATGCCCAGACGCGGGATAATGTGCGCTCGTCAACGAGTAGGTCGTCGCGGCGTGTTCCTGACGAAATAATATCTATTGCAGGGTAGATGCGTTTGTTAGACAGACGGCGGTCGAGTTGGAGTTCCATATTACCTGTTCCTTTGAATTCCTCGAAGATGACCTCGTCCATTTTAGAGCCGGTGTCGATGAGTGCTGTGGCGAGTATTGTGAGTGAGCCACCGTTTTCGATTTTCCTTGCTGCTCCGAAGAAGCGTTTCGGCTTTTGAAGTGCGTTTGCCTCGACACCACCTGAGAGAACCTTTCCTGATGCGGGTGATACAGTGTTGTATGCGCGTGCGAGACGTGTTATTGAGTCGAGTAAGATAACGACATCGTGACCGCATTCGGTGAGACGTTTGGCTTTCTCTAACACAATGTTGGCGATTTTGACATGCTTGTCGGCAGGCTCGTCGAAGGTTGATGATACGACTTCCGCCTTTACGCTTCTTGCCATATCCGTCACCTCTTCAGGACGCTCGTCAATAAGGAGGATAATAAGATAAACCTCCGGGTGGTTCGCGGCGATAGCGTTCGCTACTTCCTTGAGCAACACCGTCTTACCTGTTTTTGGCTGGGCGACAATCAATCCGCGCTGCCCTTTACCGATTGGGGCAAACAAATCCATTATCCTCGTTGAAATGCTGCAGCCTTTATGTCCGGTGATATTAAATTTCTCGTTAGGGAATAACGGAGTGAGATAGTCGAATGGTATTCTGTCTCTTACCTCTTCAGGGTTGCGTCCGTTTATTTTGTCAACTTTTACTAATGGGAAGTATTTCTCGCCGTTCTTTGGCGGACGTATCATGCCCAAAACGGTGTCGCCTGTCTTGAGGCCGAACAACTTGATCTGTGACTGGGAGACGTAGATGTCGTCAGGGGAGTTGAGATAGTTATAGTCGGCGGAGCGTAAGAAGCCGTATCCGTCAGGCATTATCTCAAGGACGCCTTCAGCTTGCACAATGCCGTCGAACTCGGAGAGGAGGTCGTCGTGCTTTTGTGGGGCCGGCTGGTTGTTATGCGTGGCTTGGACTGTATTGTCCTCATATACTTTCTTATGGCTCTTTGCCTCGTATAACGGTTGTTTCTCCTCTACAATAATCGAAGTTTGCTCTATAGGAATGATGTTGCTTTCTTGGTTGTCAATGAGTTCGTATATTTTGTCGGTTTGTGGCTTTGCTTCATGTTCTGTGGTGACAGGTCTTGGTTTTGGATAAGACACCCGTTGCCCCGGTTTGTCGCCTTCGGTACTGTTAATAACCGATTTTATAACGTTACTTCTTTCACCGATCCTTGGGCGTTTCGCGCGTTTTGGGGTTTCAGTGGCCACAGAGTCCTTTGCGGCTGCCTCCGCGTTTTCCGGTGTCTCCACACTTGTCTCTGGTCCGGGTTCTGCAACCTCCGCCTCATTTGTCAATGTCTCAGGATTAGATGTCGCTATTTTCTTCTTCCTACCCGGCCTGCCTTTCGGCTTTTTCTCTGATTCTTTCGCTTCATCTGTTCCTTCCTCCGACGCAGCGTCCTGCTTGTCCATTATATTATAAATAAGGTGTTCTTTCTCAACGTTTATATCCTTGACACCGAGTTTCATCGCTATTTCTTTTATCTCGGCTAAAGACATGTCGTTTAATTCAAAAATATCGTACATAGAATTTAATTTTATACGTAAGGATTTTTTAATAAAGGAACTTTATTGAAAGTTGCGGAACAGGAACGTTCTCGCTCAAGGAACAACATATAAATTTTGTTGTTCATTTGACTCTGCAAAAATACTATTTTTTTTAAACCGCAAGTAATATTTTATTATTTTTGCAAAAAAATTATAAATGATACAGAGAATACAGTCGTTGTTTATGCTTTTGTCCGCAATAGTGAGCGGATTGTTGTTTTTTATTCCATTGGCTATAGTGAGTTATGGGGAAGGTTCCATTTCTCTTACGACATGTGGCGTCGTTAACCAAGTTGTTGAGGGCACATTCGGATTTTCTTTCACTTTACCGCTCGTCATCTTGGCAGCCTTGGGTGTTCTGATTCCTATCTTCGCCATGTTGAGATTCAAGAGGCGTAAGTTCCAGATAAACCTTAACCGTATCAATATTTTAGTGAACGCCGTTTTTGTTCTGCTGGTTGTTGTTTATTATTTGCCGGCAATAGAGAAGAGTTTTGACTTGGTTGATGTGGAAAATGTTGTTTATTACGGGGCCGTGCTTCCGATTCTGAGCATGCTGTTTAGTTTTCTCGCTATTCGAGGTGTAAAGAAAGATATTGACCTGCTTAATTCTGTTGACCGTCTTAGGTAAGCCGGCTTTCCTTGTCGATGGTTGTCGTCGCATGCCTCGTTATAGGTGTGCGATCACTTATTTATGTGAAAAATCATCATCTCTGTTAGGTGTTAAGCGAGGGAACATGCGGCTTTTGGATTATTGTGAAGGTAGTGATTTACGGCTGCACTCATAGACCTCCATATTCTGAATGGTACCTTCCGATATTTGAAACCGTAGCATTGTGACTACATTATGGAATCCCGTCCTTCCAGCCGCACCGGGGTTGATATGAAGCAGTCTCATGTTGTTGTCGTTGATTATCTTCAAGATATGTGAGTGCCCGCTGATGAAGATGTCCGGCCGCTCTTTTAGTAGAATATCTTTAATGCCCGGTTCATAATGGTTGGGATACCCTCCAATGTGAGTCATCACCACTTTGATACCTTCTACATTGAAAATCTGCATTTTAGGATAACTCAGGCGAATGTCTTGGCCATCGATATTGCCATAAACGGCACGTAATGTTTTGAAAGAGGAGAGAGTGTCGGCGACATCGGTAGAGCCAATGTCACCGGCATGCCATATCTCATCACAGTCTTTGAAAAAATCGAAAACCTTTGGATTTATCCATCCGTGAGTGTCTGACAAAACTCCTATTCTCTTCATAATCAAGGGATTCGGTAAGATATGCCAACACTTAACACTTCCTTGAACTGGAAGAAGGTGTTCTTTGCTGTCGTTGGATGGATGTCCTCGTCATAAAGCATTCTTGCGGTGATATTGCAGTTGAGCCAATCGTTAACCTTTAATATCAACGAGTTGTCCCAGTCAAAATCGATGGTGCATCTGTATTTCTCGCCTAATGCGTTAGTGTCGCTTGACTTTTTCATATAGTCGTAAAATGCGACTAACTTAGAGTTGAATGTCACGTTTTTGCAAATCTCGTATTTGAAGTTGGCGGTAAACTGGAGACCGAGTTCCCAGCGCGTATTGCTTCCGTCTTTTATTTTTACGAGTACGGAGTCGGCATTGTACGCGTATTCGGCGGGTTCCATACCATAGTTGCCTAAGTCTGCGATTTTCTGGTCTTTAACAACAGTGAGCTTGCCTGTCACGGGCGCGATGTTGATTGAGAGGCATGGCGCAGGGACCCATTGGGCACCAAAACCTAACGTCACGTATCCCGGTGACAAGAAACCTGAGAGCCTGTTGGTGCTGTCGGTTTTGTAATCGTATCCGTTAGCGAATTGTGACTGTAGTGTGAGGTTGCTGGTGATGAAAAGCTTGTCCTTTATGACATCGTAGCCGTATAGTGAGCTGACGTAAATCTTGTCGTCGGTCTTTATAGGCAACTTATCTAAATCATAGAAGCTGTAACCGAGCTGTAAATCAATGTCGTTCTCCCATTTTGAGTTGTCTTTGATGAAATCAACGCTGTATTTTAAGATGCTCAGTCCGTTAACGGTGTTCTGCCCGCCAGCCGCCCAGTTGTTGAAATAGCTTTGTGCGAAATTGATTCCGAAGTTTCCCCCGTGCGTCCAATTCGATGGCGTCTTCCCCGCGTCCTGTGCGAATGCTGCATTTGCAGAAAAAAGTAATGCTAGTAATGGTAAAAATAGTTTTTTCATTTTATATTTTGATTATTATTTGTTTATGGTTTCTTTTAATAAGCGTTTCCTTCTATGTAGTTGCGATCTCCAATTCTGAAGGTGATCTCTTGGCTCGTCCTTGTCCTGACAATACTGTCGTTCTTTACGCCTGGAATCCATAATAGGTCGCTTATCAATCGTATGGCCTCGTTGTCACAACCTCCTCCAATGCTGTTCTCTACGGTGATGTTTGACGCTTTCCCATCGGTCTCAATAATGAAATTGAGCTTTACAGTGCCTTGTATCTCAAACTGCTTTGCCTGTTCCGGATAGATGAGCTCGGAACGGAGGTATGCGGCCATCGTTACCTGTGGGTTTGCGAAATATGGTTTGGGAGCGATAAAGAGTTCTTTGGTATTATATATTTTATTGTTTTTCTGCTCCGGATAATCGGATTCTGGAAGTTTAGGCCTTGGCTTTTTTTCGGCCTTGCTATAGCTCTTTGGCGAGAAATTTACTGTGTATTCGCATTTTGAAGCAACCGCCCTCGAATTGTTCATCGCGGGTGTCCATTCAATTTGCCTTACTAACCTGATGGCTTCGAGAGCGCATTGCTCGTCAAAATAGTCGTTGACCTTGAAGTTTGACGACTGCCCCTTTTCATCGATATCAAAGTAAACGGTGATTTTCCCGCCCTTTTTAGCTTTTAAGGCGTCTTCAGGATAAACAAGGTGGTTCTGTAGGATCTTTTTCGTCAGGCTCTCTCCTGAGACAGGCTCGGCCGCCTTTGTCTGAGCAAATACATTTGTGCCTAATATTAATAAGGTGATGGCTGTAAATATCTTTTTCATATTTTGCGAATTATATTACAGTACAAAAATATATCATTTTTACTAATGATGATATTTAAAAAAACAATAATTTTGTATTTTATTGATTTGCCGTATATGTCGGTGATTTTCATTGCAAAAGAACAAAATTAATGGAATATGGAGCGATTTAATAATAAGAAAGACGACACAAATATGGTTTTCGGGGTGCATCCTGTGGAGGAACTTATTAAGTCGGGGAAGGAGTTGGAGAAGGTTTTCGTGCAGTCGGGATTGCGTTCTGCACAGATATCCGAGATAGTGAAATATGCGAGGGACAGGGAGGTGCCGGTGCAGTTCGTCCCTGCTGAGAAGCTGAATAGGCTTACAAGGAAGAATCATCAGGGGATAGTGGCGTGTGTATGCCCGATATCATATCAGACTATCGAGGAAGTCGTGCCAATGGCTTATGAGTCAGGCAAGATGCCTTTCGTAGTGATACTTGACAGGGTGACTGATGTGAGGAATTTCGGTGCGATAGCGAGGACGTGTTATGCTGCCGGCGTTGACGCTATTGTCATTCCTGCGAGAGGGAGCGCGCTTATTAATGCCGATGCGATGAAGACTTCGGCGGGCGCTTTGTCGCTGATAAACGTCTGTAGGGTGAATAATATCAAGGATACTATTGATTTCCTGAAGGCGAGCGGATTGAGCGTCGTGGCGTTTTCCGAGAAAGGCAGGCAGCGTATATGGGATGCCGACTTGAGTGGCCCTATCGCGCTTATCATGGGTTCGGAAGAAGACGGGATAAGTGAGTCGTATCTGAAACGTGCCGACAAACATCTTGTGATTCCAATGCCCGGAGACATCGATTCGCTAAATGTGGGTGTCGCAACAGGTATAGCAGCCTTTGAAGTCGTAAGGCAGAGAATGGGGGAATGAGAAAGAGGGGAGTGGGGATAGGATATGTCTCTGTTGAGATTCCCTGCTTCCGTTTGATCAGCTGACGTTCCTAACCGTGGGTTGATGGCATAAAAAAAAGCACCTTTAAGGTGCTTTCTATTAATTTTCTTTCTTGCGAACGATTTCCTTGATTCTTGCTTTCTTGCCGCGCAAACCTCTGAGGTAGTAAATACGGGCTCTGCGAACAGCACCTCTCTTGTTGACTTCAATGCTGTCAATCATTGGGTCGGCAATTGGGAATATTCTTTCAACACCGATGTTGTTGGAAATCTTTCTAATGGTGAAAGTAGCACGGCTTCCTTCGCCAGCGCGTTGCAACACTACACCTTGGAATTTCTGTAAACGTTCCTTGTTTCCTTCAACAATCTTATAAGTAACGGTGATAGTGTCACCTGACTTGAACTGTGGAAAATCTTTGACTTGTACTTGATCTTCAACGAATTGAATTAACGCGTTCTTCATTTCTGATATTATTTATTGTCTTTATTCTAATCCCATAAAAAAACGTGCAAATATACAAAATTTTAGCACACTCACAACATTTATTTTATTTTTTTGAAATTTTCATACATTTGCGGTCTCCTTTGTGATGTGCGCTCCAATGATTGCTGGTATTTCCACTCATTAATGGCCATATCGTTGCCCGATAAAAGTATGTCAGGGACTTTCCAGCCGTTATATTCCCTCGGCCTTGTATAAACAGGCGGTGAGACCAGTCCGTCTTGGAATGAGTCGGAAAGTGCTGAAGTCTCGTCGGATAATGCGCCTGGTATCAAACGGACGATGCTGTCGGTAAGCACGGCTGCCGCTAACTCTCCTCCCGATAGTACATAGTCGCCGATAGATATCTCCCTTGTGATGAGGTGCTCCCTTATGCGCTCGTCAATGCCCTTGTAATGACCGCAAAGCATGATGATGTTGTTCTTGAGAGACAGCTGGTTCGCAATAGGCTGGGTCAGCAGCTCTCCGTCAGGACTCATGTAAATGACCTCGTCGTAATCGTTTTTCGACTTCAACTGTTTGATGCAGTTGTCAACAGGCTCGATCATCATCACCATTCCCGCACCGGCGGAAAACGGATAGTCGTCAACGCGTTTGTGCTTGTCATTGCTATAGTCGCGCAAATTGTGAGTGTGTATCTCAACAAGCCCTTTGTTGATGGCTCTCTTTACGATAGACTCTGTAAAAGGTCCGTTGAACATCTCCGGGAATATGGTGATAATATCTATTCGCATTTTTATTTTTTTTGAGACTGCAAAATTAATACTTTTTTCTAAAAAAGTCGTATTTTTGCAACAACCATTCAAATATAAATATGAGAAAGATCTTTTTACTTTTTTTGCTGTGCGCTGTCGGCGAAATAGTATGCGCGCAGATTTCTATAAACAAATATTGGATTCAATTCACCGATAAGGATGACACCCCATACAGCGTTGACAGGCCGAGGGAGTTCCTTAGTGCGCGAGCGATCGAGCGTAGGGCGAGGTACGGAGTCGCTATAGATGAGCTTGATATTCCCGTGAATGAGAGTTATATCAACGCCGTGGCCGAATGTGGAGCGACAGTTTTGAACCCTTCGAAATGGCTGAATGGAGTGACGGTGGAGGTTCTTGACGATACCGTCTTAGAGAAACTGAAGGCCCTGCCTTTTGTGGATTCGATGCGACGTTTTGAAGAGAAAGAGGGACGGGCTGAGGAGAATGGCAAGTTCGCATTGGAGAACAAGTCGATGGTGTCGGGGACGGCTGTCAATAAGGTTAAGTCTGACTATTACGGTTATGCTCTGACGCAGATTGAGCAGTTGAACGGGATAGGCCTCCATGATGCAGGATACACCGGCAACGGTATATTAATAGGTATATGCGACGGCGGTTTCTCTGGCGCGGAGGAACTTGATTTGTTCGAGCCAGTGCGTAACGAGGGAAGACTGCTCGGAACGAAGGATTTCGTCGGGCATGAGTCGGTGTATAACAGCACGGTCCACGGCACTTCGGTTTGGGGGATTATTGCTGGAAAAATCCCGGATTTGTATGTCGGTACTGCTCCTGACGCGTATTTCTATCTTTGTAAGACAGAGAACACGAGGAGCGAGACACTTATCGAGGAATATAACTGGGTGTCGGCGGCGGAGCATCTCGACAGCCTCGGCGTTGATGTGATAAACACCTCGCTCTCATACGTTGACTTTGATAATTTCTCATGGGATCACTCATATTCTGACATGGACGGAAACACCTGCGTCATTACGATAGGCGCGGAGATAGCATGCTCGAGGGGAATTTTGTGCGTCAACTCGGCTGGCAACAACGGCGAACTTTCATGGCACTGGATTGGCGCTCCGGCTGACGGTGAGACTGTGTTTACAATAGGCTCGGTTAATAATTATGGCGAGCGCTCCGCATTCAGCTCAGTGGGCCCAACTTACGACGGACGTATCAAACCTGATGTGATGGCTCTGGGTGAAAGGATATATGTCACAACTTCGACTAACAACGAGTTCCTGCCTGGCTCGGGAACATCATATTCATCACCTGTGATGGCCGGTATCGCCGCTTGCCTTATGCAGGCTATGCCAAATAAAAACCCTGTCGAAATCGTTGACGCCTTGAGAAAGTCTGCCGACAGGGCGGATAACCCGGACTCTGATTATGGCTATGGTATCCCAGATGCAGCGAAAGCTCTCGCATTATTGTCGTTGGACGAGCTTTCAAATGACCCTGATTCTATGATAAAAATCTTCCCAAATCCCTCAAATGGCGTGATTTCCTCCAGAATCTGTGTGGAAGGCATTTGCCATGTCCAAGTGTTTGATTGTGTCGGAAAATGTTTGTATTCAAATGATATTCAACGTAATAATAATGATTTGGATGTGTTCCTGACAGATTTGGGCGCAGGTATGTATTTGGTGAATATTTCTAATGACTCAAACAAAATGTCGATGAAAATTATTAAGTATTAAAGAGTTATAAAATTATTGAAAAAATATTTAAAAAAATGTTGCACGTATTCAAATAAAGTGTATCTTTGCATCGTCTTTGAAAGGAACAAAAAAGCTGAAAGTCCGAAAAGGAAATAGGCGAGGTCCAAAAGAAAATCGGTTCTTTAACATTCAAAGATGAATGCCCAGGTGGTGAAATTGGTAGACACGCTACTTTGAGGGGGTAGTGACGAATGCGTCGTGCAAGTTCGACTCTTGTCCTGGGCACTTGAAAAAATCCAAGAAATCCCACGCAAAGCCCATGTGGTGAAATTGGTAAACACGCTACATTCAGGGTGTAGTGAGCGGACGCTCTTGGAAGTTCGAGTCTTCTCATGGGCACGAAAAACAGAATCGGTCTAAAGCCGATTTTTTTTTTGCTTATATCTGAATGCCTTATCCCTGTATTCCCCTTGATATTCAACGTATTATGTATTTATGCCTTTTTATATCGTATTTTTTTTGAAATAATTATCCCATTTATGACTAAAAAACTATCTTTGCTGTCGAATTATTAATAATAACCCTGCTTGTTTACATGCTGGTGTCTGTATGACATTGAATTGATCTTTGACCTACGGCTCATTTTTAAGAGATATCTGTCAGAATCAAAGAGTTGCGCTTTGGGGATTTTAATATGTGTGGCTGACATACATTTGTCAAATATAGTCCTTTGTCGAATGAGATAATGTCTATTCCACTTGTGGCAGGCAGAAAATGACAATAGTTTTAATCTTTATATGGATAGAAAAAGAATATTAGTCGTTAATACGCTCGATAATGCCGAGTGTTCCGCTGAAATTGAGACGCTTCTTCATGGCAGAGACGCTGACTTCAAAATCATCAATGCCGGTGGGATGAATATTTCGCATTGTGTAGGGTGTAATTACTGCTGGTTAAAACATCCGGGAGTATGTGTCTTTAAAGATGATTATGACTTGATTATTAAGGAGTTGGTGGTTTCTGATGAGTATTGGGTTGTATCCGACACTTCATTCGGGTTCTTATCTTCGCGAGGGAAACGGGTCTTTGACCGTCTTATGCCAATGTTTCTCATGTATCTTGAGTTTAGTGAGGAGGGGCTTATGCGTCACAGGCTCCGTTATGGCAGAAAGGTAGATGTGGGTCTGATAGTCCGCGGCGAGGCTGACCGTGTGTATCTGGAGCGTTGGTGTCAGCGCACAGCATTGAACCTTTCGGGAAGGCCGCTTGGAGTGTTTGGCGTTAATGAGATAAAGGAGGCTGTGTCATGCATGTAGTTATTTTCAACGGTAGTCCGCGCACGAGGAAGAATAGTAATACGGACAAGATAATTTCTTCATTCATAAAGGGGTTGGAACGCACAAACACTACTTTTGAGTTGTTTTCTCTTTCGGATAAGAGCGAGTGGGGCGCTGCGCGTGAGGCGTATTTGAGTAATGACAGGATTCTTATTGCCCTCCCGCTTTTTGTTGAGTGCATTCCGGCGATGTTGCTTGAGTTCCTTGAGACGCTTCCGAAAGAGCGCGAGACTCATGCCCAGATGTCGTTTATTTTACAGGGCGGATTTGACGAGGGCGCACAGATGAGATGCGGAGAGGCGTTCTTAAATACTTTGCCGAAGCAGCTTGGCTGTTCTTTCGGTGGGGTCTTGGTGAAGGGAGGGAACTTCTGTATAAGAATATTAGATGAAAAAAATGCCAGCAAAATGCTTTCTCCTTTTGAGACGATGGGGGAGTCGTTCGGTAGAAACGGCAACTTCCTTACCGATGAAGCGAAAAGGTTCGTGGGAATAGAGCGTTACCCTTATCTTGTAAGGCTGATCGTGAGAATGGTGTTCAAGACATCGTTGAAGAAAAGATTTGATGACGCTGCCTTAAAATGGGGCTGTACACGACCTCTTGACGACAGACCTTACTCGGAATGACGGGCGTTATCTTGAGAGTAAAGACAATATTATTTGGCAACGGTTGACATTGATATTGAAAGTTTACAATGATTCTCAACGTCTTATGCCATCACATGTACCGTAGTCTGCCCTGTAAGAACTGTCTTTCGGATTCCTTTGGGAAATATCCTTTTTTCTAATCGCTTCCCTTTGTCGGAAACGCAAAGATGGTGTTGCATTTTGGCAGACATGAATACTGCTCCTTAAACCAAAGGTTAGGTCTATCGCAGATGAATGAGTTATTTGTTGAATCGCCTTAAAAAAATGTTGGTAATTCAGAATTAATTGTATTTTTGCAAAAGTTTTTTACTAAGGCGTATATTTTAAAATTAGAGATAATACAGTGATGATATGAAGACAAGACTATTATTTATTATCGCAGTTACAATGATGCTTGGCGGCTGTAAGAAATATGTGGACTTCAGTGAAATGAAGTTCGAGATTACGAATGAGAAGTGGTCCGTCACTGGAACGACCGCCACATTGACGGCTGACTATTC
>JBJEGZ010000014.1:0-2736 GCA_051875555.1 Candidatus Limimorpha sp.
AGCCAAGGTTGATGCTGTTCTCATCACGTAGTACGGCATTGATGTTCAGTCCGTAGAGAATGCCTGCGTGCAAATATACATATTTTTTTCTGTCCGTGCAGGCTTTCAGGACTTTTTCCGTCATTTTGATGCCTGTTTTCAGGAATTATTCTGTCGTTTTGGATATAAAAACAGGAATTATTCCGTTGTCGGCAATAATAAACAAAACGCAGTCATCAGAAATCGCCGAGGTCTTAACTCGTAAAAATTGATGAAAACGAGGTGACGGGTGACGCTAATTGCCTCTTCATTGGAGCTTACACTTCCCTCATCTTGATCATGTCCCAGCCGCAGAACTGGATAATAATCTTATGGAGTTGTGTGCCTTGGCGCAAGGCTTCCACCCTCGGGGCTACTGCATAGCCGTTGATCTGCTCGACGGCCTCGTCCCATTGCTCCTGGGCTTTCTTCTCTGTATATTCAGATTTCGACAGGTATTTCAGTTCGAGGATATAGCTATGTTTTGACTGGTAATGTGTCATGTTAGGAAGCAGGAAGAATTGCCCTAAGGGCATTTTCGGCTGCGCTCGGCAATACTCAAGCGAGCTTGGTATTGCACTCGACTTGCACGAAAATTCACAATACCCATGCTTCAGCTCCAGTTCGGGGGCTGTGATATAATAGTTGCAAAGGCTGAGATATGCCATAAAGAATCCCTGGATGTTGCGCTCGCCCTCGATAGAGTCGCGCACTGAGGACAAGAGTGTAGCATAGATATTCGTCGAACTTCTGCTCCAGTTCGTCAATAGTACCTCCAATCCTCGAGAAGTCGAGATGCATTACCTGATAGCGTCCCATCAGTTCAGTGGGATGCTTGCCTATCCACAGCGAGCCGAATATTACCTCAAACTGGTCTTTCTTCGCCTTGTCTTAGTATGTCTTGAGCATGCTCAGCAACAGGCTCTTGCCGAATCGGCGAGGGCGTATAAACATAAGGTTGTTGGGTTGAGCCTCTATCTGAGGTATATACATAGTTTTATCCACGTAATAGTAGTTTTCCCTCATTACGTACTCGAAGTCTGACACTCCGTATGGCAGTGGCTTAACCTTATTCATACTCGCGATATTTTTAGTATTCTTGATTTTGAGTGCAAAGATACATCATTTTTCTCATAAATGCAAGAAAAAGAGGTTTTTTCTTTGCTTTTCATCCTTTCCTGCCATAATTCGTTAGCTCAAAAAAAGGCCTTTTGTGCATATATAGTTTCCACCACTTCCACCTGTTCCGCAACTTCCGCAAGGGCAGGTGGTGGTGGAAACTATTCGTTATCTTACTTCTTCACTATCACCTTGCAGTTCTCCATTTTGAGCCGGCTCAAAGGGGGCTTTGAAGGGGTTGGATTGACGTTTTGAGCCGACTCGAATGGGGACTTTTAAGGGGTGGACTTTTCTCGTTTTCTTTCTCTGTCTCTTTTTTCCCGAAGCGTCACCCGTCACCTTGAAATTTTCTTTTTTTTATGTCCACCGTTCCCTTTTTTTATTAATATATAATAAGGTACGCAAGGAATAAAGAGAAGACAATCCCCTTCTAAGTCCGTCATCAGGGGCGAAAAGCGTCATCACCTGAAACAGTCGATTACTTATCTTGAAAACATTGCTGAAAACAAGGTGACGGGTGACGCTTTCCAATGTTCCTCCATTGCAAAGCCGATGCAAATTCGATGGAAAGTCGATGAATGAGCGGATTCACATCGGATTTATATCGGCTTATTTTAGCTGTAATATCCCTGCATCTGCATCTCGCAGGCTGCTATTAGCTTATTAGAACAATTGTTTCCGCAAGGGTTGGTGGAAATGGTGGAACAGGTGGAACTGGTGGAAACTGTCTTCGTGATGATATGTGGATGGGACAAAGAGATGCTGACTGCGTGCCTGTTGTTGTGTCATCTGTGTGCCTGTTGTTGTTATACGAGGGTGCCTGTTGTTGTATCTTCTTGCCAGTTGGCAAAAAGTCTTCTGCCAGTTAGCAAAAGTTTGTCTGCTAACTGCCAAATTAATGTGTGCTCTTTGGCAAATATTCTCCATGTGATTAGTCATATATGTTATTTCAGATGTCTGTTTTAGTGCTAATATAGTCATATATGTTAAAATATCGACTGTATGACGATTTTTATAAGGAAAAAAGTTCAGCTTATAGATTTTTTTACTACCTTTGCGAGGTAATTCTGAAACTGTATAATATGTTTAAGGCTATTGTTAGGTTTTCTATCCGAAAGAAACTCTTCGTCGCGCTGACGACATTGTTTCTGCTTATTGGCGGTATTTGGTCGATGCTGACACTGCCTGTGGATGCCGTGCCCGACATCACCAACAACCAGGTGCAGATCGTAACCGTGTCGCCTACGCTTGCTCCGCAGGAGGTGGAGCAGTTGATCACGATGCCAGTGGAAATCGCCATGAGCAATATCATGAACGTCACGGAGATTCGCTCGGTGTCGAGATTCGGACTCTCGCTCGTCACCGTGGTGTTCAAGGAGAGTGTGCCCACGCTTGAGGCGCGACAGCTCATCAACGAGCAGATTCAGGTGGTGGCGGGAGAGATTCCACAGGAACTTGGCACTCCCGAGATGATGCCCATCACCACGGGATTGGGAGAGATTTACCAGTATGTGCTCAAGGTGGACGAGAAGCATCGCAAGGATTACGACGCCATGGAACTGCGAACTATCCAGGACTGGATTGTAAAGCGACAACTTT
>JBJEGZ010000015.1:0-13381 GCA_051875555.1 Candidatus Limimorpha sp.
CGTTTTGCCTGACACCATTTCAGACGATATAGGAAGCGGTCAAAAACAAAGCCTCTCTTCAAACCCAAGGTGCTGCTATGAATCAAAGACCCCGAAAATTACAGGCTCATATTTAGACATGACGGCATCTATGGGACAGAACAACATACGATTTAGTAATATTAACGTTTTATAAACAATTAAAAACCAAACAATCATGTCAGGATATTTGAAAATATTTCTCGTTGTATTCGTCAGCACTGTGATAGGCTGTGTCTTCGGCTTGGCTCTCGGCAGACTGAATCTGGAATACAGCACGCTATTGATAATCATTCAAGCGACAGTCACGCTGTTACTAATCATCTTATGGGCGTTGAAGTCTGAAAGGGATAAGGACAAATCACTGCAGGAAGAGCAGCGCATATAGCAGACCGCAATATTTTTAACAATAATATCATTATCGGATAAAACTATGGAGACGTATTCAAAAGGTTAATCCCAATACGTCTCCTCTTCAAAACCGATGTTTATCATAATGAACAAAAAATGAAACTACTCACCGCATTGGCGACACTGCTCATCAAAAAAAATATGAATAAGTCGTCTGCCATATAGAAAGTTTCTGTAATTTTTGTCGTTGGATAACATAGCGATTTGTGTTTTATTTTTACTACAAATATATAAAAATATCGTTATATTGTTGTTTTTCAATAAATTATCTTAGGTTGGACTTACGTTATTAATCGGAGTTGGCAAAGGGCGGCCGACTTCGTGTTGAACGCGCTGGACCCATACTGCACCCTGCTGGACCCCACAAACACCTCCACAACGGCCTATATTGTTTTCACGACATCACCTTCGATGAAAAACAACACTCTGTCAATTCGATAATGGCAAAAGATTAATACCTCTAATGTGTTTTCAGGAATAAATGTTTAATCCGGTTTTGCATTTCGTTTGTTAAACCACATTTTTCTATTCTGTTGGGGCTTTCTCATTTTTTAACTAATTTTACACTTGTTTGTTGAATGGGTTTTAAAATTAATGAAAAATACTGTTGCAGGTTAAGATAAAAATGCTTAATTTTGCCACTATTGGAAGTTAAAATAAAATTGTATTATCATGAAAAGAAATAAGATTGTTGCGGGTAACTGGAAAATGAACCTCGATTTCGAGGAGGCACAGACCCTTGTTGAAGATATTGAGGCATTGCTTGATGAAAAACAACTTTCGTGCGAGGTGATAATATGTCCTCCGTTCCCATATCTCGAGTTAGCTACAGATGAAGCTGTCGCAAATGAGTTGTTTGAGGTCGGGGCGCAAAACTGCTCGGAACAGGAGTCGGGTGCATATACGGGCGAGGTGTCGGCTAAAATGCTTGATTCTATTGGAGTTAACTGCTGTATAGTTGGGCATAGCGAACGCAGGAAATATTTTAAAGAGGACAATGCGTTGCTCGCAAAGAAAATCGACTCCCTACTTCAATATGACATTATCCCGATATATTGTGTTGGCGAGGTGTTAGAAGAAAGAGAGAACGGCGTACATTTCGATGTAATCAGGAGACAGATTCAAGAGGCTCTGTTCCATCTCGATGCCGCTGATTTTGAGAACGTTATTATCGCTTACGAACCTGTGTGGGCAATTGGCACCGGAAAAACAGCAACGCCGGAACAGGCTCAGGAGGTTCACTCTTTCATACGTGGCCTTGTGAGTGAGAAATATGGTCAAGATGTTGCAGCGCAGACACATATCCTTTACGGAGGAAGCTGTAACGCCAAAAATGCATCAGAACTTTTCGCACAACCAGATGTCGATGGCGGACTTATCGGCGGAGCATCGTTAAAAGCTGAGGATTTTGTCTCAATATGTGAACAGGCTTCATTATAAAATGAATTACATAGCATATACGTTTTCTAATCCTGATAACGAGGCTTTGAAGGATATGTTGGTTGAGTTGCTTGGCTCAGCAGGCTTCGACAGCTTTATGGATGTTGACGGAGGCTTCACTGCATTCTGCTCCGAAAACGCACTCAATGATGAGGAGCTGGACTCTGTCCTGTCTATGGAACAGTTCGCAAATGTTAAGGTCTTGAAACGCGAGACTATCCAAGACCAGGACTGGAACGCAACATGGGAGTCATCGTATGAACCTGTGGTTATCTCTAATATCTGCCGTATCAGGGCTCCGTTCCATGAACCGGACAGCAACTATAAATATGACCTCTGCATCGAACCTAAAATGTCGTTCGGTACCGCCCATCATGAGACTACAGCGCAGATTATCAAACTGTTGCTGAATGAGAACCTTTCTGGTCTCGATGTCCTTGATATGGGCTCCGGCACAGGGATACTCGCAATTCTCGCTAAAAAACTTGGAGCGGCGACAACGGTGGCAATAGATAATGATGAATGGGCTTATCGCAACGCTATTGATAATATCAAACTTAATGGAGAAAATGATATCATTGTCGAGCTTGGTGATGCTAAATCATTGAACAATAGACAGTTCGATGTTATTATTGCAAATATCAACCGCAATATCCTTCTGCGAGATATGCATGAGTATGTTAATTGCCTTAAACATGAAGGGAAGATTTTCTTCAGCGGATTCTATGAGGCTGACCTCGCAATGATAAAAAATGAAGCGGAACGACTCGGATTGTCTTATCTTAATCATATTAAGGAGAACGAATGGACAGCAGCTGTCTTTGTTAATAAATGAGATTGTCTGACTTTCGTAATCATGCTTTCTCTGTTTGTTGTTTTTGTTAGAGATATTTTTTGATGACGATAAAAATTTTTTAAAAATAGTATCTTGATTCGTATAAAAGTTGTAATTTAGCAAATTGAAAAATAAAGGAAATTATGAAATTCATACTTACGAGTTTAAAGTTTTTAAAAGCGGTTCAAGCAATTAGCGGCGTAATAAATTCAAGTAATACTTTGCCGATACTTGATGATTTTCTTTTTGAGTTCTCTGATGACACTCTGAAAGTTACGGCGTCTGACCTTGAGACAACTATGACGGTAGCCATACAGCCGGATATGGTTGATGGTAACGGAAAGGTGACAGTCCCCGCCCGTATGCTGATTGATATTTTGAAGAGCCTTCCAGATATCCCATTGACATTCAATATCGATGAGACAACTTTGGGAATCGAGATTACGACAGGTGAGGGGCATTATAAAATGGTTGGTCATAAGAGTGACGAGTTCCCACAGGTCCCGGCACTTACAGACCCTATGGTTTGGGAGATTCCTGCCGACGTGCTTGCATGTGGCTTCGAGAAGACAATCTTCGCGGCTGGTAATGACGAGATCCGCCCTATTATGACGGGTGTGTATATGGAAATGAATAGTAACTGCCTTACCTTCGTGGCAACAGATGCTCATAAACTTGTGAGATATAGAAGGTTTGACGTGAAGTCGGATTCATCAGCGTCGTTTATCGTACCTAAAAAACCTATCAATCAATTGAAAAACGTTTTGTCGTCACGTGCTGACGAGACGGTTCGTGTGGAGTTTGATAATAAAAACGCTACTTTCACTTTCGGAGAATACAGACTCGTGTGCCGCTTGATAGAAGGCCGCTACCCGAATTATGAAGCGGTGATACCAACAACAAATCCTAATAGCCTTATTATTGACAGACAATTACTTAACTCTGCAATCAAGCGCGTTGCCATCTTCTCAAGCAAGGCAACACACCAGATTCGCTTTAAAATAAGCGGAAGAGAACTTGTGCTTACCGCCGAGGATCTCGATTATTCAAATGAGGCGAAAGAAAGATTGTCGTGCAATTATACAGGCAATGATATTGAGATAGGCTTCAGCTCGAAATTCTTCCAGGAAATGCTCGCAAATATCAGTCAACCGGAAATAAAAATCGAGATGTCGGCCCCGAATAGGGCAGGTATCATCACTCCTGTCGATAATCAAAATGCAGACGAGGACATCCTTATGCTCCTTATGCCAGTAATGCTGAGTTGATAGATTCTTGTTTGAAACAACTAAAACAAAAAAAGCGGTCTAACTCGACCGCTTTTTTGTTATCAGAAAAACTTATTATAATTTTGGACCAGCGGAAACAAGTGCTTTACCCGCTTCGTTGTACTCAAACTTCTTGAAGTTCTTAATGAATCTCTCCGATAGGTCAACCGCTTTTTTGTTCCATTCCTCAGCATTTGCGTATGTGTCGCGAGGGTCAAGAATGGCTGAGTTGACACCCGGTAACTCTGTCGGGACTTCGAAGTTGAAATAAGGTATATGCTTTGTTGGGGCCTTATCGATAGAGCCGTCAAGGATAGCGTCGATTATGCCACGTGTGTCTTTGATAGAGATACGCTTGCCTGTTCCGTTCCAGCCTGTGTTGACAAGATAAGCCTTTGCTCCGACTTTTTCCATCTTCTTTACAAGTTCCTCAGCGTATTTTGTTGGGTGCAGTGAAAGGAAAGCCGCTCCGAAGCATGCGGAGAATGTTGGAGTTGGCTCAGTGATACCACGTTCTGTACCAGCAAGTTTAGCTGTGAAACCTGATAGGAAGTAGTATTTTGTCTGTTCTGGTGTTAAGATTGAAACAGGAGGAAGGACACCGAAAGCGTCGGCTGATAAGAAGATGACTTTTGTTGCTGCAGGAGCCTTTGACACCGGTTTCACAATGTTCTCAATATGATAAATTGGGTATGAGACGCGGGTGTTCTCAGTGGTGCTCTTGTCAGTAAAGTCGATTTTACCGTTTTCATCTACGGTGACGTTCTCAAGCAATGCGTTGCGTTTGATGGCGTTGTAAATGTCAGGCTCGCTCTCTTTATCAAGGTTGATAACCTTTGCGTAGCAACCGCCTTCAAAGTTGAAGATGCCGTCATCGTCCCAACCATGCTCGTCATCTCCGATCAATGCTCTCTTAGGATCGGTTGATAACGTGGTCTTTCCTGTACCTGAAAGTCCGAAGAATATTGCAGTCTCACCCTTCTCGTTAGTGTTTGCAGAGCAGTGCATTGATGCTATGCCTTTCAATGGAAGGAGATAATTCATAATTGAGAACATTCCCTTCTTCATCTCGCCACCATACCAAGTGTTCAAAATAACCTGTTCTCTACTTGTAAGGTTGAAAACGACAGCAGTCTCTGAGTTAAGACCTAACTCCTTGTAGTTCTCGACCTTGGCTTTTGATGCAGTGTAAACAATGAAGTCTGGCTCTCCAAATTCTGCAAGTTCCTGCTCGCTTGGACGTATAAACATGTTTTTGACAAAATGAGCCTGCCATGCAACCTCCATTATGAAACGGATCTTGAGACGTGTACTCTCATTCGCTCCGGCATAACCGTCAACAACGTACAAGGTCTTGTTTGATAACTGCTTGACAGCTATCTCTTTAATGTTATTCCAAACTTCTGGAGTCACAGGCTTGTTGTCATTCTTGTATTCGTCTGTTGTCCACCATACTGTATCGCGACTGACATCGTCCATCACAAAATACTTGTCTTTAGGTGAACGTCCCGTGTAAATGCCGGTCATCACATTGACAGCACCAAGTTCGGTAAGAGTTCCTTTTTCATAACCTGTTAATTCAGGATTCATCTCAGCCTCAAATAACTCTTCGTAAGAAGGGTTGTAATGAATCTCATTGACATCATTGATTCCGTATGACGCTAACGCCATTTTAATCTCTTCAATGTTCTTTGCCATAATTTTTTTTATTTAGTTGGTTTATTTTTTTTCTTTTTTTCGTTGCAAAAATAATAAAAAAACTTGATATTTGCATTCTTAAAAGAAATTGTTTTACTGTAATCGTTTTTAAAACGTTTATGACCTATATATTGTTTTATCTCATCTTATACCCTTTGTCAATCATGCCATTGGCTCTGCTGTATCTTATTTTTTCCCCTTTTTATATGATAATGGCTTTCGTTATCCAATATAGGAAGAAAATAATTGATGACAATTTCCATAAATCTTTCCCTGAATGGAGTAGGAGGCAGGTGGTAATTGCAAGGCATAAATATTATTTTCATTTTATGCAGATTGCAGCCGAGATGGTGAAGATGCTCTCAATGAGCAGAAAAAATGTGATGCGCCGTTATCATTGTTCTAATCCGGAACTTGTTAATAAATACTTTGACGAGGGAAAGAGTGTGGTGTTAGTCTCAAGTCATCACAACAATTGGGAATGGATGGTGTTAAGCGTCGATATGCAGTTCAAACATCACGGAATTGGAGTCGGTGCACATAATTCGAATAAGGTTTTTGAAAAGTTAATTAACAGAGCCAGAACACGTTACGGTGACCAAGTGGTTTTCCATGATAATGTTAGGGAAGTGATGGCATATCATGAGAATAACCATATCCCTGCTGCGTATATGATTTTATCTGACCAGAATCCAGGCTCCCCGGAACACAGCTATGTCACTGATTTCCTTAATAGAAGAACAGGATTCATTCGGGGAGCTGAGGGATTTGCAAGGAAATATGATATCCCGGTCCTTTATTATGAGGTGGTGAAGGAAAGGATTGGAAAATACCGTATTGATGTACAACTGATTACAGAGCATCCTAATGAACTTCCATCTGGCGCGGTGATGCAACGATATGTCGAATTGTTAGAAAAGACCATCAAATCGGCCCCTTATTATTGGCTGTGGAGCCATAGGAGATGGAAGCATAAATTCTGATTATCAAACATTTATCATCTTATCTCTAATCGTGGGAAGTTATTATACTTTCCGGCATTATTCGGATTTGTGTTTTTAAGTGAAAAACATAGCTTTACTGAAATATTTGGCTTGTATCTAATTAATTAGTACGGTATGTTTCTGAAAGAATCCTTATATTTGTTTACGATTGAAAATTATTGTTGTCCTGCAAACAGATTCAAATCCTTGTTCTTATGGTTTTGATGGGGACAAGCGGGCTCCCAGCCAAAAATGTCATATAAATGATGACAGTTGAGACAACTTACAACAGCATTTTTTCGTATGTGTCAGGTGAGCATTTCGATAGGAAACTGATTCAAAAAATTCTCCGGACAGTGATGATTGAAAATAAAAAAGGCGGCAGTTTATAAAAACTTACCGCCAAAATACTATGAAAAACAATTATTTGCTTGCTTTAATAGCAGCCTGTGCCGCTGCTAATCTTGCAACTGGCACACGGAATGGAGAGCATGAGACGTAGTTAAGGCCTGTATTGTAGAAGAATTCTACTGATGCAGGGTCGCCGCCATGTTCACCGCAGACACCGCACTTGAGGTTTTCTCTTGTTGAGCGACCGCGCTCCACGCCTAATTTGACGAGTTGACCGACACCCTCTTGGTCAAGAGTGTTGAATGGGTCGTTAGCAAGGACTTTCTCATCAATATAGTTGTGAATAATAGCATTGACATCGTCACGAGAGAAACCGAATGTCATCTGTGTCAAGTCGTTAGTGCCGAATGAGAAGAATTGTGCGACCTCGGCGATTTTGTTAGCGACTAATGTTGCGCGAGGTATTTCAATCATTGTACCGTACAGATATTCTAATGTGAGGCCATATTGGTTCTCAACTTCTTTCTTCACTTTCTCTGCGATTTCTTTCTGATGTTTCAACTCTTTTACATTGATTGTGAGAGGAACCATGATTTCGAGGTGAGGTGTGTGGCCTTCTTTAATGAGTTGTGCTGTTGCCTCGAACAGGGCGCGGAATTGTGTCTCAGATATCTCAGGGTAAACGATACCAAGACGGACACCGCGGAGACCCATCATCGGGTTGACCTCATGGAGTGCGTTGATACGTTTCTGTAATTCCTCAAGCTCCATACTGCGTTCTGCTGCGAGAGCCTGCTGCTTGTCGAGTGTATGAGGTACGAATTCGTGGAGTGGTGGGTCCATAAGACGGAATGTAACAGGTTTGCCGTCAAGGACTTTCATTGTTGCCTTTGCTGATTCGCGGATATATGGCTCGAGTTCAGCCAAAGCGGCGATACGCTCTTCTGTGCTGTTTGCGAGAATCATGTTACGCAGTTTAGCGAGAGGTTTTTCACTGTTCTTGCCATAGAACATGTGTTCAATACGGAACAGTCCTATACCTTCAGCGCCAAAGTTGACAGCTTTCTGGGCATCATCAGGGTTGTCTGCGTTTGTGCGGACACCCATCTTGCGGTATTTGTCAACGAGGTGCATGAACTCTTGGAAACGTTGGTTCTCTGTCGCGTCAATAGTGTTAACGCTACCTTCGTAAACATAGCCTTTTGTTCCGTTAAGGCTTATGATATCTCCTTCTTTGAATGTCTTCTCTCCGATTTTTACAATACCTTCTTCTTCGTTGATGTGGATATCTTCGCAACCGACGATGCAGCATTTACCCCATCCACGCGCAACTAATGCCGCGTGTGATGTCATACCGCCCTTTTGTGTAAGGATGCCGCTTGCTGCGCGCATACCTTCAACGTCTTCAGGGTTGGTCTCTTCTCTAACAAGTATGCTTGGCTGTTTTGCTTCGTTAAACTCTTTCGCTTTTTCGCAGCTCAAAGCGATTTTTCCTACTGCTCCGCCAGGACCTGCTGGTAAACCGTGTGCGATAACACTCTTGTTCTTCTCATCTTTAGGATCAAGGATAGGGTGGAGAAGCTCGTCAATCTGGTTGACACCGAGTCTCATGACAGCTGTCTTCTCATCGATTCTTCCTTCGTGAAGCATATCGAGAGCCATGTTGACAGCGGCAACGCCTGTTCTCTTTCCAACACGGCACTGCAACATATAAAGTTTACCATCTTGGATTGTGAACTCTATATCGAGCATGTCTTTGTAGAAGTCCTCAAGTGTTGTGCGGACATCGCATAACTCCTTGTAAGTCTCGGGCATAAGCTCCTGCATTGAAAGCATTCCCTTGTTTTTCTCGTTCTTTGTGTCATCGTTCAATGGATTAGGGGTTCTGATACCTGCAACCACGTCTTCACCTTGTGCGTTGATGAGCCATTCGCCATAGAACTTGTTGTCGCCGGTAGCGGGGTCGCGAGTGAAAGCGACACCTGTGGCTGACTTCTCTCCCATGTTACCAAACACCATGGTCTGAACGTTAACCGCTGTGCCCCAATCTTCAGGAATACCTTCGATTCTTCTGTATGACACCGCTTTCCTGCCGTTCCAGCTCTTGAACACGGCCTTTATTCCTCCTTCTAACTGAAGTTCCGCGTCATCAGGGAACTCTGTACCGAGCACTCTCTTTATTGTTGCCTTGAACTCTTCTGCAAGATAGAGTAACTCTTCAGCTGTTATATCAGTGTCAGATTTATAATTCTTGCTGGTCTTGAAATTGTCGAGCATCTCGTCCAAAATCTTTCTGATGCCTTTGCCTTCTGCCGGCTCTCTGTCCTCAGCCTTCTCCATTACAACATCGGCATACATCATGATGAGACGACGATATGAGTCATATACAAAACGAGGGTTATTTGTCTTCTTAATCAAACCAGGTATTGTCTTTGAACATAATCCGATGTTTAATACGGTGTCCATCATGCCAGGCATTGACTGGCGGGCTCCAGAACGGCATGATACAAGAAGTGGGTTCTCAGAATCACCATACTTCATTCCCATCACCTCTTCCATGTACTTGATGCCTTCGTGCACTTCGTCCATCAAGCCATCAGGAAGTTGGCAGTTGTTTGCGTAATATGCTGTGCAGCATTCGGTTGTGATTGTTAAACCTGCAGGAACCGGTAAACCTAACCGACACATCTCTGCTAAGTTGGCTCCCTTGCCTCCCAGCAAATTCTTCATTTTTGAGTCACCTTCGGCTGTACGGTTGCCGAAAAGATAAACGTACTTGGTTTTTCCCATTTTTTAATTATTTAGTTGATATATACTGTATGATTTTCAATTTTCAGCATTTTAAATGCTTTTTTTTGAGACTCGCAAAATTAGTAAATAATTCTTTGATTTCAAAAAAAACTTCATTTTTTTAATATATAAAATTTAATGTGTTTATAACCATTTGTTATTTAATTGTTTATGGTGTAAAGAAATTATTTCGCATGCGTTGTATTAGTATGTTGAGTGAATCTCCTTTATATATAACAAAATAACCTTCATTCTGTTCTAAACAATTATTCCCTCCCGTTAAGATTCTTTATAAATAGATAGGGTCTTTCGTCGTTAAAGGTCTGTATAGGAGGAAAAAGATTTTTATTTAAAGTAGTTATTTTGATTTAATAGTCAATTTTATTTGGATTTTTCTTTGAAAAGTGCGCATGATTCTACAGAATTTGTATTTTTGTAAAAAATTTCAAAATGGGTAGATTAATTGGAATAATAGCGTTATTTGTAATAGGATTTGTTTTTATCAGTGCGTTTAGAAACCGCGGTAGGTCGAATAATCTATATATGAATATAGGTTGTTCGAGATGGCTTGGTGCAGGTGTGGGCTTCGCTTTCGGTGGTCCTCTTGGTGCAATTATTGGCTTTGCCCTCGGCTCTTTGTTAGGCGGCCGCTCATACACGAAATCGGACGTTGAGTTTATGGGAGACACACCCCGCCAGCAGGATTTCTCTGTCTGCCTTCTTGTTCTTTCAGCAGCGGTGATGAAGGCTAACGGTAACGTTAAGAAATCTGAGCTTGATTATGTTAAACGATTCTTCCTCAATAATTTCGGACAAGAACAGGCTGAAAAGTATATTCTCACACTGCGTGAGATATTAAAGCAGGAAATAAACCTTTACGAAGTCTGCCAGCAGATTGGGAAATATATGAACTATTCTTCAAAACTCCAACTTCTCCATTATTTGTTTGGGATTGCGTTCGCTGATGGCCAAGTTGATGAGATGGAGATAAATGTGATAAATACAATTTCTGGATATATTGGACTTAGCCCGTACGATTTTGAGTCGATTAAGGCGATGTTTGTCAAGAAAGAGGACGACTCTTATTCGATTCTCGGCATCACTCCTTCGGCTACTGATGAGGAGGTTAAGAAGGCATATAGGGAGATGGCAAAGAAAAACCATCCCGACAAGGTCGCTTATCTTGGTGAGGATGTCCGTAAGGCTGCCGAGAAGAAATTTCAGGAGATCAATGACGCCTATGACAAAATAAAGAAACAGCGTGGAATGAGCTGATTTGTTGCAATAACCTTTGTTAATTGTATAACCTCCATTTTACTCCTAATAGGATCTTTGAATCACGCATCGGATAATGAGGTGTGGTGAAATATCTGCAATCGTAAGTGATTGAGTAAATATTTGTATATCCGACAAAGATGTTCGCTCTCTTAAGTTTAAATGTGATATAAAGGTCAACAAAGGGATAGTTTCCAATTAATACGTCGTCCTGTAGGTAAAAAGTCCTTAACGAAGGCATGTATGCGTCAGCATAATATTTCGTGAAATAACCGATAACCACTGAAGGCTGGATTAGTGAAATCCCTTTTACAAGGTTGATATTACAGCCGATTTTCATTTTGCAATGCAGCATAGGTAAATGTAAAACACTTTCATTATCAGACTTTTGTAAAGTGGCAAAACCAGAAATCTCAAGCCATTTGTGTTTGAAGTCAATCTGTGTGAACAATGATATGATATTTATATTTCCGGATATTTGTGCAGGCTTCGCGTTTTCAGCAAAATAAATGTAGTTGTCGATAGTAGTGTGACGGATACCGAATTTTACAAAACGAAAATCATATTCACCCGAAATCCTAAAATAAGTTGATTTCTTAAAGTTATTTTCCCATCTGAAACTGTTGGAATAGTAAAATTCTTCAAACCAGTCAGGGGATTCCTTTGTTAGATTAGCATTAAAGGTGAGATGCCCGTAGTTCTTCTCATTTGTTCCGAGCGTTTGTTTCCATTGTGCATCAATCAGATAGTCGCCTTTTTGATAGCCATAGAAAATATATTCACCTTTCCCTGTTATTCTTGAACTTTTTAGCGCGTTTATAGTGAGCACAGCGTTAAATCTAAGGTTGTTTAGACTCTGTCTGCCGAAAAACTCATTGGTAGTCAAGTCTTTATATCCGAAATGAATAGTATGGTTATGTTCAATGCCGATGCTGATGAACAGAGGGATATTATCGTTATATGAACCGTAATTGAGGTTGTTCCAGAAAACCGAATTCTTTAAAGTATAGAAACATGTAGTGTCGTTCGTGCTTGTGGAATCTAAAATTTGGTCAAAGTTAGAGTAGAAGTCGGATAAAGGGTTATTATCGTAGTATTTATATGAATTCTTTTGAAAATCAATCGAGTGGTTGATCCTTCCCCAGCCAATGTCCCATTTTTTTCCAGAGACAGTATCGTTATTTGTTATAGGTGTTTTTGGTTTGCCCAATACGAAATGCTGGTGCAGTCCGAATCCGGAAACGGAAATATTGTTCTGAGCACCAAGAAGATTGACAGGCATCACTGTTTTGTCAGTCTCAATTACGTTTGTAAAAATATCATCGTTTGTGATACCTCCGTTTTCGTAGTTGTTAATTTTATTTAACACATAATAACCATTAATAGAATATCTGTTATTTAAGGTGTTCCAACGAACGTTTGCCCAAAAGTTACTATTTTGCGCGAAACTATTCTGATATACAGAAGGAGCTTGTAAGACATTATATTTCAATGTTATAAATAGATTTGGCAGAAACTCTCTGCTGAAAATCACATTAAGATGTTGTTCTTTTTTGCTTCCCATCATATACTCGATTTCTGTAAATGGCTGGTATATAATAGGATAGAAGATATCCTCTTTAGTATTAATAAATTTTTGGAAAGATGAGAGTTCGTTATTAAACCCGATATGGGAAGGGTAAGAGAACTCTAATTTTTTATGGGCGTGTCCCGCATTGCTAAGTTCTTGGAAAAATTCAAATTGATGGTTAGTTGGGTCGTAGAAAGAAGCTGACAAAGTTGTTGTGTCCCATGTAAAAGTATTTCCAAGTTGTTGATTAGCAGTATTATCGTAAAAATACTTTACCAGTGTAGAATCGATTTTAACTGTATCGTTAACAGATGAAGCTGCCAACGAATGATGGCAAAAAACAAATATAAGAGATAGTAGTATAGTGTTCAGAATTTTCATGTGGCAAAGATAGTAATAATATCAGAAAGGTTATATTGAAAAAGTAAGAATTATGAAAATAGGGTAGGTGTTGAAAATAAAATGAGGTAGTAATGTCATCTGAAAAGAGGTTGTGGAGGTGATATTTTGAAGTCTGTGCGTGATTTTCAACCTAAAACGGATTGCAGAGAAGGCAATTAATTGTGAAAATTACAATTAATTATGGTTGAGAATATCAGTTAGGATAGGTCTGTGTACACAGGTCAGGGGAGGGAAGAGGTTTGAATAAAGGGCAGCGACGTGTTTTGAGGTGAAATCTTTTTTCGGTTATTAATTGTGAGGAATACAAATAATGCTTTGTCAGAGGGAGAGTTTTTTTGTT
>JBJEGZ010000016.1:0-13379 GCA_051875555.1 Candidatus Limimorpha sp.
TATTCCAATGTAAACATCAGTAGCGGCAATTCTGCATCAGTAGGCTCATCATAATATAGTTGTATCACCTCTCCTATATATAAACCAAAATCCACTTTCTTCTGACGCATATAGGAAAACAATTGCTCTTTATTTCTTTCGGTCTGAATATGATTGGGTTCTTTGGATTCTATCACCACCTGTGGAATTTCGTCTTTGTATAAGACAAAATCCGGACGAATGGTGTTAACGGAACCAATTGGAATACATTCTTCTGCAACGATGCTGTTTTGCCAACGCAAATAATAGCGGAATACGGAAAAAATATTGTTTTGAAATTCCCGTTCCGAATACCTCATATTTTTATTATTCAAAAAGTCCTGATAAATATCGTTCCAACTAAAGTCCATATCTTTTTTCTGTTTCTATGTTATTATAAATTCCGTAAATGTTATAATTGATGTTATTGCAATAAATTCCTTCCCTGATTGTCCTCCAATACGTTCATCTGCTGAATGGCAATCTGGTTCAGTTTTATCAGTCGTTCGCCCTGCGGCAGTCCTTGGTCAATGAAGACGGCATTGAGATTCTCCATGTTTGAGAGACAAATCAATTCGTTGATGGTGGCATAATCCCGTATATTGCCCTTCTTATCGGGATTGGCATCTCTCCATTGCTTGGCGGTCATACCGAACATGGCAACGTTGAGCACATCTGCCTCGTTGGCATAGATGACGCTTGCCTGCTGGGGTGTCACCTCTTCGGGAATGATATTGCGCTTGATTGCATCGGTATGTATGCGGTAATTGATTTTGGAGAGTTCACGCTTGGCTGACCATCCGATTTGCTTTTGCTCTTCTGCTTTTAGGCGTTGGAATTCTTCTATTAGATATAATTTAAATGTAACGCTAATAGCAGATCCAAATTCAAAGGCAATATCCCTAAAGGCATACGTCCCTCCGTATTTTCCTTTCTTTACCATGATACCTATTGCCCCAGTCTTTTCAATCCATTCTGATACGCTCAAGACGAAATTAGGGAGACCTGCCTGCATTCTAAAGTGGTCAAATTCGACCACTTTAAAATATGGGTTGTGTATCATTTCCCAAGTGCCAAGAAACTCTATTGTATAACGGTTACGCAGCCAATTTTTTATAATATCAGCAGCACGGCTTTCGCTTTCCTTTGCATTTGCCATGTCTGTAAGTGATATATAGTCTTGTTCTTTATATGATACAACACTAATCTCCGTATCTTGTACTTTTATCTTTGCCATAATGTTTCTATGCTCTTTTATTCCCAACTGAATGTACTTATAATGTTTCTCAACTTTGCCGTCAATGTTTTCAGCAGCCATGAGCGTTGCAGAAGGCGAAGCCCTTTCTTCTGCTTGATGGCACGCTGGGGTATTTCCGGCTTCTCGCATTGCAGATAGTCATTTCACATGTAGGGTCATTGGCATCAAACTCCTCGTATATCTGTATTTTGGAGCGTTTCTTTATAATGTCCAAAAAGGCAAGGATGATGGCTCGCTTGTCATATCCGTTCTGTATGCCCTCAACGGTTATCTGACGGGAAACCTGAAACTCATTCTGGCACCATTGGTGACGGTTCAGAAACTCCACCCAAATACGCTTGCCGTCGGCAGTGTCCAATGGGTAAAGGTCACGAAGTTTCTTGGCTTTCTCGAAACGAGTGCCACCTTCAAGGTAGATGAGTATCTTGTCAAACTCCTCTGCCGTGAACTCCGTCCGTCCATATTCAGCCAACTGCTTGCGGTTGTGCCTCTCCAGTTGGCGTTTGAAATTGGATTGCAGGTTTTCCTCCTCGGCAATTTGGACATATTCATAATCCATCTGCTTTAAGGTTTCTATCAACCCAGTTTCCAATGCTGCTTCACTTTGTGCCGTCATAGTTTCAACGTTATTTTATTCAATATCATCAAGACGCTTGAATATCTCAATTCCCAATGTGCTTTCTATCTTGCACAATGTTTCCAACGACATATTCTTTTGACCTTTCAACACTTTGGAGACATATTGCTGCGTGAATCCATCTTCTCTGCAAGCATCTGTCGCGTCATTCCGAGTTCTGCCATCCTTTTCGACATGTCTAAGACTATTTGTCGGGAGTATTTCTCCCAATCCTTGACTCCTTGCTTCATATTCACTCGTTGTTCATTTACGCTTGTTTGCGACAAAGTCCTATTGTCAATCGTTGTGTTTATGAAGATATTCCTGCATCTTTTTATATATGGGTGCAAAATTACATAAAATAATGAATAATACAACTTTCCGGTTGTATTTCTGCTGTTTAACGAAGAAAAAATCGTTTTTTTTATGTGTTTTTTACTTAATAACCCCATTCATCATAAGCATATTTTTATCAACAAGAGGAAAAGAAGTGTTGTCACCTCCTGCCGTCAGGGTGAGAGTGGAAAAGGTATGATGACACTGGTGGAAAGGATAGTTGTTACCAGCATTACGTATATCAATGTCGCAAATTCATCTACAATAAAGACATAAGTTTCAAAAAAAATGGTATAAAACATCAAAAGGGTATCGCTCCCCCAAGAATATGTACGATGATGGCATGCGACTGCACATGGTAGGACAGAACAAGGAGGGAGCGATACCTTTCCTGGAGATGATAGCCCTGACAACGGCTTCGGAAAACGACCTGAGCGTATTCAAAAACGAATGCGTGTCGTACCTGTCCGGAAAGACCGTGCCGGGGGAACAAGATTTACAGCGACAATTCCGCTTTTGCCTTGTGATATACGGAACGCACCATGCCAAGGATGTTCAGTGCATGCTCCACGTTGTTCTTCAGGCTCTCCATGTCGGTGTAGAAGAACTCGCAGCTGGCAGTCACGCTTTTCAGCGTCTGGTCAATATACACCTTGGCGAGCTTCAATTCACGGCTAACCTTATTGCATACAGCCAGTGTGAGGGTTTCCTCTCCTTCATTCACCTCGGAGAAGCAAGGCAGGACGGAAACCTATCGACCCTGTTTTCACCCTGAAAGTGCTTCTGCTCATACTCTACCTTTTTTAATCAAAATTAGTCTCTGTAGAGCTGAAAGGCAGTAAGCAAATCGCGACACATCGGCGCAATCGCATCCGCTTTACGTCTTTTTGAATAAGATAGGCAGCGCTCGGCAAAAAACTCAAGCAAGCTTGGCTTGTCTGCTCTCACTTGCACTATCTTTCGTTTTCACGTCTGCAGCATCGGAGATTACTCTGATTTTGCCTCCCGAACGCTGTATCCCGATAGTTTACAGACATTTCCTCAAGGGTTTTTCAGACCTCTTCGCCATCGAAAGGAGTAACGGGATAACGTATCTCTTGCTTCAACTGACTTCTGGTGGTATCTGTTGTCTTCACAGAGAATCCAACTAAATCAATTAATCCTCTTATTCTCACAGATTTTTCATCATTCTGCCCTCATTCTCAGTTTTTTGTTGTATCTTTGCAAGATATAAATCGTTATTGAATCACCGTGTTCCATTTCGATTGTTATTATTGTGATTCTATTATAAAGTGTTAATAAGCAATAAGATAGCTTGTGTAATAGATGTGTCGTCATTACGTCGTTTATGCGGCTGCTTAATGAAAATTGTTTTGTTATGGCTAATTTTAAAGTTGGAGATAAAGTGAGCTTTCTCAACGATAAGGGTGGGGGAGTGATTACGAAAATTATTGATACCCGAATGGCGGAGGTCGCTATTGAGGACGGATTTAATATCCCGGTTTTGCTGAGCGACTTGGTGATAGATTTCCGTTCACAACCGAGCCGACAGCAGGAGATTGTGGAGCAGACGCAGAAAGAGATTAAGAACCAACAGGTTATTGAGCAGGAAGAGAGAAATGAGGCGAGAAGAAGTGGGCTGCGCAGGTTTGCCCGCAATGCTGAGGACGAGGGGATTTATCTCGCTTTCGTGCCCCACGACCAACAATGGCTGCTGAACGGGCTTTTAGATGTGGTGCTTTTGAATAACACTCCTGCCGATGCGCTCTACTCCTTTAATATTAATAATGAGGGGAAGTATGATAATGTCGATTACGGCAGTGTCGCTCCTTTTTCAAAGGTCGTGATCGAGGCAATCTCCCGCGATGACATTAAAATATGGTGTGATGGAGTGATTCAAGTCATTCTGTGCCAAGATAATATTGATTTTACTTATCATCCGTTGCATTCTCCTTTCTCTATTAGACCGAGCCGTTTCTATAGGGAGGGAAGTTATGTCGATTCAGGGTTGTTGGGAGAGAAAGCGTTGGTGGTATGTCTCTCATCGGTTGCCGCATTGAAAGGCTCGCCTACCGATTATACACAGATTATGAAAGATGGCGCATTACAATCATCGAATAAAACAGCCGTGATAAAGGAAAAAGCGTTGATTGACAGGCATCAGACTGAGCCGGGAGAAGCTATAGTTGACCTCCATATTGGCGAACTTGTCGATAATATTCTTGGAATGTCGAGCAACGATATATTCAGGGTGCAGATAAAATATTTCAAGAGTATGCTCGACAGCGCGATAGCAAACGATTATTCGAAAGTCACTTTCATTCATGGCGTTGGGAATGGTGTGCTGAAAAATGCTATTATCGAGGAACTCAAAAATTACGACAACACATCAAACAAGATGGCTTCGATAACAAGGTTCGGCGTGGGTGCTATTGATGTTATGATTAACGATAGGTGAAATGACTTAACGTACCTCTCATTTATTTGTGTACGTAGATGAGGCTCCCGTCGATTCTCTTTTGGAAGAAAAAAGTTTTTTGGTACTGAAAAATTATTATTTTTGCAGCGCGAAAGGCCCTGTAGTCTAATGGATAGAATTAAGGATTCCGGTTCCTTCGGTCCGGGTTCGAATCCCGGCAGGGTCACTAAAAGCCAGTGGGGACATTATCTCCAGTGGCTTTCGTGTTTTTGATGTTTCTCTTCCTTGTCTGCGACTTGTGCTTATGATGTAAAATGTTTATATGATAGATCGTTTAATTGTCGCGCGGTTATTCGCTTTTAATGAAAGGAATAAAAATATTATTATTCTTTAACTGTAATCAAAAAAATTGTAATTTTGCAACGATTTAAAAAATGATAATAATCGTTTTGAGAATCATATATAAATTTGACATATTTGCATGGCTTAAAAGCTTGTATCACTGAAACTTAGACACTTTCGAGATACCTCAATCTACATGGTTGTGTTCACAGATATACGTGGACTTTACTTTTGTTGTGGTATCGGCAGTCTAAGGCCTCAGTGAGCAACTAAAGGTAAAGCACCACGTTTTTTATGTCATTGTTGGATTGAAAAATGAGATATAGTATTTTTGTATAAATAAGACCAATTATTAAAGAAAGGAACAGAGTAACACACTGAAGAAATAGATTTACATATTATAATAGCATGGCTTAAATGCTTGTATCACTGAAACTTAGACACTTTCTTGATGCCACAGGCAAGTAATGTTACTGCTTACGTGTATTTCCACGTGGGCTTTACTTTCTGGTTGTGTTGTCGGGGGTTAGGTACCTCGGTGAACAACTAAGAGTAAAGCACCACGTTTTTTTTATCATATTTAAAATAATAAATGAAGATATATTTACAAATCATGAAAAAAATATTGAGAACAACATTTGTCATTCTTGCTTTTTCTGTTATCAGTATGACAAATTCTTATGCACAAAATGGTATTAAAATTGATTTTACTAATGGTGACAATACTTATCCACTGTACTTCTTATTTGATGATGATAGTAATACTGCAACGGTTACATATCCATCTAATATTGAATATAATCCGTATTGGGGTTTTACAGAACCAAAAGGTTCTATAGTGATTCCTTCGGTAGTGAATTATGGTGGAAATAGTTATTCTGTTACCAAGATAGGTGATAACGCGTTTACTTATTGCTATGAAATGAAATCTGTCGAAATAGCTAATTCGATTATCACTATCGGAAATAATGCATTTTTCTACACAGGACTTAGCCATGTCGAAATACCTAATTCTGTTACCAAGATAGGTCATAGCGCGTTTATTTGTAAATCTGTAACATTCAAAACCGAAAAAGCTCCATCAATGGAGGAGTCTTTTTATGATCTTGATACGGTTTATGTCCCCTATGGCTCGGATTTTGATACCATAATGGGTGGTATTAAAATAGTGAAGTCGATATATAATTTTAAAGGCAATGTTTGTAATAATTGGGGAGAAGAAAAAAACTGGGCGGAAGGAGTCTCACCATCGTCAGAATCAGCAGATGTCATAATAACAGGAGATGTGGTTGTGGATACTAACGTAAAAGTTAAATCATTAGTAATTTATCCGGACAAAAAACTTGTTATTCAAGGTAATAAAGAAAAAGGACAGACGGGTGTACTTTCAGTCAGCGATAGGACAAACTCTGAAACTCCTATCGTAATAGAAGAAGGAGGTCAGTTTGTTTATGGAAAAGATGATGTCGTTGTAAAAGTTCAGAGGAATATTACATCATGGGATGCAGAAAACAAAACTGGTTGGCATGCGATCTCAAGCCCGGTAAATATTCCTAACTTCTCTGATGTAGATAATCTTGTTACTACAGGTGATGTGAAATACAATGTTTATAGACTTAACGAGTCTGAAAATTTATGGGAAAACTGCTTTGATGAGCAAAACATTTATAATTCGTTGGAAAATGGACGTGGCTATCTTTATAGGAAAGGCGATAATGATACCATCTCTTTTAATGGAACTCCCAATGTTGGCGATGTAAAATATGAGCTTACAGTGACAGACAATTCTTCAATTAAAGGATTCCATCTGATAGGAAATCCTTATACACACAATATATATAAAGGAGATGGTTGCGCTATTCCAAATACATGTCTAAATACAGGGTTTTATACCTTAAACACTAATGGTACATGGGTTAGTACTGAAGATCATACCCCCTATCGTCCCATGTCAGGCAATATTGGTTCAGGCTAATTCAAAAGGAGAGCTGGTAATGAAAAATACAGAGTCGGCAGGCTCTTCAAAGAGAGGAGAAAGTGTTGAGAGTATCAAGTTCGTGGTTTCAAATTCAGAATATGAGGATGCCGCATACGCCATGTTCCAAGGAGGGCAAGGCTTGAGCAAGATAGGGCATGTCAACAAAGAGGCACAGATGCTCTACATCAACAGTGGCGACGAAGACTACGCGATTGCGAACATGCCTGAAGGTACATGCGAGTTCTCACTTAACTTCAAGGCGGCTACAATGGGTAAATACAGACTCAGCGCAGAGGCAAAAGGCATGTTCGGTTATATTCACCTCATCGATAAGAAGACGGGCGAAAATGTCGATATGCTTGTAGAAGACGAATATATATTCATTAGCTCACCGACAGACAGCGAGGACCGGTTCATCGTCAGGCTAAGCAGCAGCCCGTCAAATGGGATGGACTATGAAATGTTCGCATACCAGATTGGAAATGAAATCGTTGTGAGTGGAGTGGGAACACTTCAGATGTATGATATGACTGGTCGCCTTTTGAAAGAGGATAGAATGAATGGCTTTTATAAAATCAACACAAGCGATATGGTAAAAGGTGCGTATGTGTTAAGAGTTTTAGGTGATAGTGTAAAGACACAGAAAATTGTTGTTAAATAAAAAAGAAAATATAAGAAGATGAGAAAGATATTATTAGTTATTACAATGTCGCTTATGATGAATACAGTGGCATTCCCCCAAAGTGACGGATTTTTTGGCATATATTCGGAAGGTGGTGATAACAGGACAGGCAATAATTCTTCAATGCCGGAAACGCCTGATAACCCGCTCGGTGCACAAGAGAATGAGAAAGCACCACTTGGAGGCGGATTGCTGATAATGTGCGCGCTGGGAGCGGGATATGCTATAAGCAAGAAAAAGGGAAAATGATACCGTAACAATATGGGTGGATAATAAATTGCATCTAAGAGATGAAAAATGGAAAGGGAACGGAGATTATTCTGCTCCCTTTTTAATTACTGCCTTTAGGTAAAACACTCTCAACAATGACAAAAAATGTCTGTTGTGTGTCGGATAAAACCGGATTTTAGTTAAAAATTGTGCTGATGATTTATAATATTATTGCTTTTAAAAGGTAAAATGGTCGCAAATTCGTAATTGTTTCTCTATACTGCTGGAATACAAACATTTCTCTATACCGCAATGATTTTATTAAAAGGCTATCCTCTATACCTTCATGACGTGATTTCATCGTTTGTTGAATTCTTTTTGTGGATTCAGGTATCTCAAAATAATCTTCAAGCGAAATAATTAGCCTAAATTGGTATCATGAATGGCCGTACATGTTTATGAGTGCGCCACATTGGCAATTTGTATGATGATTGTTTTACTGTCGTTCAGGTATAATGGCCAAGTGCTCGGATAATGGTTCGATAGTTGTTCCATTTCCTGATACTTACTATGGTGGAGAGACATCAAACAATTTGGAGAATAAGGATGGTGTCGCATTGTTGGACGGCATGGTGAGTGAGCCGGTTTTCTTGAATGACAGAGCCGTCGCCTTAAACTGTGCGATGCCGTTCAAGAAAAACAAAGCTTGACGGGACTTGTTGTTACGGTAAATTTAAGATGGAAGTATTTCACAACAGCAGTCAGCTCGGAGCTGTTTTGTATCGATAGGTAAAGACGATGTTCTTCATGTCGAATAGTTTCTTATGTAAAAGAGAGCGCATGTGGACGGCGCAATCCCTATCATAATCCTCCTCCATAAAGCATCTCGAATCCTCGTTCAAGTCTCGGCATAATCGGAGAGAAATGTGTACCTTCAACGAGTTCAAATGTTACTGATAGTTCGTTCTTCTTCATAATCTCGGCTGCGATTTTAGTTCTATCCTCAACAGTTGCCATTCTTTTGTCTCCGGCGTTTTTCTCTTTCTCGCCCAACAACATACAGACGTTTTTAACCGATGGCGACAGTGTGCTCCCGTTCATCCATTCAATAAATCCGTCGTACCATAATGACCCTGAGATGCTGATTATTTTGGTGAACGTATCGGTGTTGAAGCCCGCCCATATCGAGAATAGGCCTGACAATGAGACGCCGGCAATGGTTCTCTCAGCGTTGCTGATTCCCATGGCTTTCTCTTTTTCTGGAATAATCGTTTTTGTGAGTTTGTCAATAAATACAGCTGCTTTGCCTCCAAAAGGCTTCGCTTTTTTGAACACTCCATCTGCCTTCCAAGGAGTCATATCGTCGTTCCAATTTACTTCTTTGATAATTACGACAGATACACCATATTGTTCCGACAGCCTTCCAATACCGGAATAAAACTCCTCTTTGATTCCGTCTGGCAGGATCATATAGCAGATCTTATTTGTGTTTTGCTTGAAGTCTATTGTCATGGTGAAAAAGTTAACACAGCAGCCATGAGTAAATTCCCGCTCCGATAAGGCACGGAATTAGTCCGATGAGCATACCCCAACAGGATTGGATAAAGTGATATTTTTTCTGATGATATGCTGCGTCCATGTTCTCGGTGCCAGGAAGACGGACGCTTTTCATATTTGCAAACAATACCCAGTCTAAGAAAAAACAGTCGTACCAGTCGATGAAGAGCCAGATGCCGTAACTTACCCCTAAGGCTGACCGGAAATCGTATGCTCCAGCCAGCTTGACCGCTAATAGCAACAGTATCAGAGCGATGGTAAGAGCCATGGCTTTCTTCAACAATACCGTTGGCGTGAAGAACTTTGACGGTATGCGCTTATGTGTTTTGAAATACTCTTCCTGTATGTCCTGCGGGTAATCGGCAATCCACCAGACGGGGTTCTTCACCAGCGGAATCATTATCAATGCGGTGAAAGCCGACGTTAGAATTATTGTTTCTATGGTGATTATTGTCCAGTTCATTTCTTTCGATATTTCCCGTTAAGGATTTTGTCTCTCAACCCTTTCACGGCTGGTTTGAAATATGAGATTTCCATTGCGTCTATAGTCCTTTTAAACTCTTCCTTCAGTTCGGGATAGAGATTACACATACGATAAGCGAGTTTCATGCAGAGGGTTTGAATACCGGGTGGTTCGTTGACAGCCGCCATGTGTTCTAAGCAAAAGTCGAGAAAGTCAGTCCGGAGGTTGTCTTCGGTCAACACCAAACGCTCGATAATGTTCAACGTCAACCGCCTGACAGAGGAGTCCTCGGTTTGCAGGGTTTGTTCTATCAGTTCGTTTAACAGAATCTGAAGCCGTGAGATCTCTTTGTCGGTGGCTTTTGTCAATCCCCACAACGCATTTCTGGCAACACGATGATTTGTATTTAAGGCATATTGCCTTGTGAATTCAATAAGATCTCCACGTGATTTAATCTCGTGGTATATTTCCTGTGCGTTGCCTTCGCTAAACGGTTGTCTCAGCCTGTCGATAGGAATCGTCATTTTCGGATTTTATCGTATTTCTTCTAAAGCTCCTGTCTCTGAGTCAATTATGAAGCCGCGAACCACTATGTCTTTCGGTATAAGTGGGTGGGTCTTGATAGTCTCGACGGTTTTTTGAACAGATTCCGGTGTGTCTTTGAATCCCTCAAGCCAATGGTCGAGGTTGATGCCGCATTTCCGTATGGTATCGAGTGTCTCATCGGTAACGCCACGGGCTAACATTTCGTGGTGGAAGTGGTCGTAGCTCATGTGGCAGGCTCCGCAATGGGAATGGGCCACAACCATAATCTCATTAACGCCAAGTTCATAGATGGCTACAATCAGGCTTCGCATTGCCGAGTCGAAGGCAGAGATAACTAAGCCTCCGGCGTTTTTGATAATCTTAGCGTCACCGTTCTTCAAGCCGAGGGCGGCGGGCAGCAGCTCGGTGAGCCGTGTGTCCATGCATGAAAGCACCGCCAGTTTCTTGTCAGGATACTTGTCAGTGAGATATTTTTCGTAACCTCTCTGCTCCACGAAGGTCTTGTTGTAATTGATAATCTGGTCGATCATAACGTTATATCGTAAATAATGAAACGCAAAGATATGCTTTTTCAGAAAGGGCAAAGAGTCTCACAAGGAGCGGTTTAGTGAGACAGAGCCATGTATATTAGCGTGTTGTTCGGCTATTTGGCTGGCTCCCATTTGCAACGGACAGGAGACACAATAGCACCTTCCTTTTTTAATTCAGCGAAAGCCTTGTCAACATCTTTGCGGTCGATTCCTGTGATTTCTGCGATTTTTCCTGCGTTAACGGGTTCTCCGTATTCGCGCATAGCTTGTAAGATTTTTTCTTTCATGGTATGAGTTTTTAATGCGGCAAAGTTACTTGTTTTTCCATATTTTTGCAAAAAAATTATGATAATTCGTAACGCCACTCCTTCTGACGCGCCTTTTCTGGCCAAATGTGTTATGGCAGGAATGCATTTCTTTGATTTTGAATGTGAGATACCGGAAAACGAAGTTCTTTTTGAGCGGCTTACTGAATGCGAGCGGCGTGACGACTTGCTTTACACATATCGAAACAGCAGGGTGGCGGAGGTTGATGGCGTTGTCGTTGGGTCGCTTTTGAGTTATCCCGGGGATATTTATAAGGAGGTAAGGCAACGAACCTTCAATGAGTTATGGCCGGAACTGTTGGAATTAGACGCGGAGTCGGAACAAGAGACTGTTGAGGGAGAGTATTATCTCGATTCGATTGCGGTGCTGCCATCATTTCGTGGTCGCGGCATAGGACAGGCATTGGTCCGAGACTCGATACAACGGGGCATCAGTTTGGGATTCAATAAGATAACATTAGTTGTTGATCCGGGAATGCCGTATCTTGTCAGTCTTTACACCTCTCTTGGATTCAGTCTCGCCGGTCATTGCCATGCTTTCGGTGTCGATTTCCGAAAGATGGAGTATTGTATATAAGCGAATGATGAGGCATGTTTGATATGGAAGTCCCAAAAAGTGTATGTTCTTTTGGGGATATTATCGTCTATTCGCAAGAGGTAAATAAAAATACATTAGTGATTGGTATTCAATGCACTAATGTATTTTGTGGAGCTGGAGGGAGTCGAACCCTCGTCCAAACTTGGAACAACTATGCTTTCTACATACTTATTTCGCCATTGGTTTTCGAGTGAGGCAAGGGGACGGACACCCTAAGCCGCACCTTATCTCCTAAGGTTTCGCGTCGTTGTCGGAGCTACCGCGACGCTATCCCGAAATTGATGAGCACCTCGTTGCCGGACCGGAATCGGGAATCTCCATCCGCGAGATGTTTCGTCCCCTCACCTTGTGAAAGGATTAAGCTTGAGTTTACTGTTCTTCAACTAAGCAGCGAAAGCGTAATTATTTTCGCCAATTAATTTTTTGCAGTTAGTATTAACGAGCTTCGCTGCAAGGCTCGGTATGCTTACATAACCATTCTACAAGCTGTCAAAACCGGTCAACCCCATACGAATGACTTATGCTAAAAAGTCTGCAAAGATACTAATTATTTCTTTGTCCGCACTGTTTTTTTTCATCATTCGAAAAATTAACCTCGTTAGAAGTTCGGCTTCAAGTCGGAATTGTTGTAAAATTCGTCTATGATTGCTACAGCCTCGTCAGGGGAGTCAACAATATGGAATATGTCGAAATCTTTTTCTGAGATTAGATTATTAGCCAAGAGGGTCTTTTTGAACCATTCAATGAGGTCGGACCAGAATTCTTTTCCAACCATAACTATCGGGAAATTAACGAGTTTGTTAGTCTGAATAAGCGTTATCGCTTCTGAGAGCTCATCGAGTGTGCCGAAGCCGCCTGGAAAAGCTATGAAACCTTGAGAGTAACGCATGAACATGGTCTTGCGGATGTAGAAGTAATTGAAATTGATAGACTTGTCGTTGTCAATATAAATGTTGGCATGCTGTTCGTGTGGGAGAATGATATTTAAACCTACGCTCTTTCCGTTTGCTTCGTGCGCACCTTTGTTACCTGCTTCCATAATGCCAGGTCCGCCTCCGGTGATGATTCCGAACCCTTTGTTGACAAGTTTTTTAGCCGTCTCAACAGCCATCTCGTAATAAGGGTTGTCTTCTTTTATTCTCGCTGATCCGAAAATAGCCACGCAAGGTCCAATCTTTGAGAGAGTATCATAACCGTTTACAAATTCTGACATTATTTTAAATACAGACCATGAGTCGTTCGCTTTGATATCGCTCCATTTCCTATCTTCAATGGCTTTTTTTATTTTCTCTGCTATTTTTAACATGATAAAAAATTATTTTTTTTGCAAAGATATATAATTATTTTGTATTTTTGCAACGTTTTAATAAGAATCGCGGATTTAGCTCAGTTGGTAGAGCGGAAGCTTCCCAAGCTTCAGGTCGCGGGTTCGAGCCCCGTAATCCGCTCAAACGCCTGTAACCTATTGTTATTTATAGTTTTACAGGCGGAATCTAAATT
>JBJEGZ010000017.1:0-67873 GCA_051875555.1 Candidatus Limimorpha sp.
CATACGATATTAGAGGCGAATGGGGTACAGACCTCGACGAAGCGACCGCCTACAGAATCGGATATTTCTTACCAGACGTCATTCAAGCGAAGACTTTCCTCGTAGGACGCGACATGCGCCTTTCATCAGACTTGGCATTCGAGAGTCTCGCCAAAGGGTTGAACGACAGAGGCGTAAACGTTGATAGCACCGGACTTGCAACCACGCCGCTAATTTATTGGGCAACAGCCAGATACGGCTACGGCGCATCGGTGATGATTACAGCCTCACACAACCCTTCAAACCATAACGGATTCAAAATAAGCGGAAAAGACGCACGACCTATTGGCTATGACACGGGGCTTAACAAACTCGAGGAACTCGTAGAATCGAATATCATAGCAAAAGCCGAACCGCAAAGAGGTGTCACTAAAGAAATAGACATCTATAACGAATACATTGATTTCCAAAGGCAGTTCCTCGGAAATATAAACAACTTGAGAATAGCTATCGACTGCAGCAACGGAGCGGCAAATATTTTCATAAAAAAACTACTCGGCGACACACCTTATTATATTAATGACGTCCTCGATGGAAAATTCCCGGGACATGAGCCAAATCCGTTAGAGACAGAGAACCAACGGCAGATCAAAGAGCTCGTCTTGAGAAACAAGTGCGACATAGGCCTGCTTTTCGATGGCGATGCCGACCGTATCACATTCATCGATGAAAAAGGCAGATTCATCTCTCCCGACCTGATAATAGCGTTTCTCGGAAACTATTTCCTTGGAGAGAGAAAAGAAAAAGGCATTGTACTTCAGGACATCAGGTCGTCAAGAGCAATACAGGAATATCTCGGAGGAAAGTATAACGCGAAGATAGAGACATGGAGAGTGGGCAGGGCTTTCGCCGCATTAAAACTTCGCGAACTCGACGGCTGCTTCGGCGGAGAACTCGCCGGACACTATTATTTCCGCGACTTCTACTACTCCGACTCCGGCATTATGGCAGCACTGATTGTTTTAAGCCTATTGTCACAATTCAAAGCAAAAGGAACGGTTATGTCCGAGATAATCAGCAGCATCTCCGACTATCACAACTCTGGCGAAATCAACTTCAACATCGACAACAAACAAGAAGCTATGGACGCCGTGTGCAATCACTTCATGAATATTGAAAAACCGGCGCAATTCCTTGATTTCGACGGCTACCGTCTCGATTACAATGATTGGTGGATAAGCATTCGCCCATCGAATACCGAGCCTTACCTTCGATTTATAGCTGAAGCGAAATCAGAGTCGAAGCTAAACGATATTGTGGGAACAGTCTCAAACATCATCGAGCAAGTGAAAAAATAAGTCAAACAGGCAATGAAGAAGGCTGCAATAGCGATATTGTTGATTCTCAGCGTTTTCACAGCGCTCCCAGAAGAGCAGTTAAAGCCAATGCTGGAAACGCCGCCAACGAAAACCCTTGATATTAGGACAAGAAAGAACATCGGCATTGTATTAGGTGCAGAAGCAGGTCTATACACCGTTTCGATGACAGGATTGTATTTTGCATGGTACTCCAACTATCCTCAAACGAGATTCCATTTTTTTAACGACAATGCAGAGTGGCTTCAGATGGACAAGATGGGGCATGCGGCAACCGCATACAATGTCGGTGCGCTTGGATACGAGGCGTTAAGAGCCGCCGGACTTGACGAGACACGCTCTATCTGGTTTGGCGGATCGCTCGGATTCCTTTTCCTCTCCACCGTAGAGGTCTTCGACGGTCTCTCATCACAATGGGGCTTCTCTTGGGGCGACATGGCTGCAAACACTGTAGGTGCAGGACTTTTTATCGGACAACAACTACTTTGGCACGAGCAGAAAATGTCGTTAAAATACTCCTTCCACCCCACAAAATACCCAGAATACAGGCCAGATGTCCTCGGTGCAAATCTTTTAGAAAACATGATAAAAGATTATAACGGCATCACAGTATGGCTATCAATCAATTGTAAGTCATTATTCTTCAACGATAAGACACATTTCCCATCATGGCTTAATATTGCTGTAGGTTACAGTGCGGACGGAATGACGGGCGGTTTCAACAACGCCACATCTTACCATGGCACTCCAATTCCGGAATTCCAACGCACACGGCAATTCTTCCTTTCATTAGACATAGACTTTACAAAGATAAAGACAAACAATAAATTATTACAATATACGTTTAAAGTTCTAAATATCATCAAGATACCCTTCCCCGCAGTCGAATACAGCTCGAACGGTCAATGGGCATGGCATTGGTTATATTTTTAAAGAATTGATAATAAATAATTTACAAACACCAGACTTAATTTTTAGAAAAAAATGAAAAGAATCATTTACTTAACAAGTTTATTCACACTTTTGTTTTTGGCAAGTTGCGGACCAAATCCTGAAAAATCAAGAATGCTGTGCGACAAGGGCATTGACTACCTTTATTGCTCACAATTCGATGAGGCTATAGAGTATTTTAACAAAGCTATTGAATGCGATGAGAATAATTTCGAGGCATATTATTACAGAGGCTGCGCTAACAGCAATAATTACAGGAATGACCAGGCAATAAACGACTGGGAGAAAGCGATAGAGATTAAGGCAGACTATGCCGATGCATATTTTAACATAGGGTTGGTTCTTTATGACAGAAGTGACCACGCAATGGCCTGCTACTATTTCAAGTTAGCGGAGAAATATGGTCGCCAGAATCTTGAAGATTATTTGAAATTCTGCGATTATTATTGATAAAAACAGGCTGTCTGACAATCAAAAGTTAGACAGCCTTTTATAAATTTATTTTACAGCAATTTAAAGAATCAATCCAGAATAACATTATTAAGAGCCGGGTCATTATAATCGGACGATTCATGTTTATCAACGGAAATGACACGTCCTTCCGGATCATAAGTCTTCCACTCCCCCACTTGGAGTCCGTTCTGATAATAGCCTTCAAACTGCATCTCACCTGTCAAATAATATGAGACCCATCTTCCATTGAGCAATCCGTCTCTGTATGTCTCAAGCAATATGAGCGAGCCGCTGTTCTCGTCAAAATATTTCCATTCGCCATCACGTTTCTTATCGATATATCTTCCAATTGCCGAGACCCTGCCATTTAAAAAATAAAACTCAGCGTCAGCGGTTCTGCCCTTATCCGAGAAGGTTCGTTTCGCAAGCAAGGCTCCATTTTCATCGAAGAACTCGAAGGTTCCCGAAGGCAGTCCGTCATTATAATCACCACGACTTCTGATGCCGCCATTATCATAATACTCAATCCATTTCCCCTGTTTTCTACCTTGCTCATCAATGACATTCTGAGAGTTAAGATTACAAACAAGCACAAACAGCAATATTGACAAAATGCAAATACGATTCATAGTTCAAATTTTTTACAAAGATAAATAATAATAACGTAATTTTGCCGAAAATAAAATATATGGCGGAATATTCTTCTATATTGTTAGAAAAGGCTGTTGATGAGTTGTCTAAGTTGCCTGGCGTTGGCAGGAAGACAGCGCTGCGTCTCGCATTACATCTCCTTGGGGAGGAGAAGACAGTGACAGAAATGTTAGCGCAGTCGCTTTTGACCATGAGGAACAACATTGTCTTATGCAAGCGGTGCTACAACATCAGTGACAGCGACAAATGCAACATCTGCTCTAATCCTAAGAGGGACAACGAGTTGTTATGTGTTGTGGCCGATATGCGCGATGTTATGGCGATAGAGCGAACAGGTTCGTTCAATGGGATTTACCATGTGCTTGGAGGTGTTATCGACCCCATTAACGGAATCACGCCTAACGAGTTAAAGCTAAAAGAGTTAGTTTTAAGGACCGAAAACGAGGTGTTTAGAGAGATAATATTAGCGTTACCTGCCACAATAGAGGGAGACACCACCAACTTCTACATTTTCAAGATGTTAAAGGAATTTAAAGGAATTATCACGGCTATTGCGAAAGGAATATCCGTTGGCGATGCCTTAGAGTTTGCCGACGAGGTTACATTAGGTCGTTCTATAGTGAACAGGATGCCTTTCAACAAATAGACTATTCATCGAAAAGGTTCAGCTGGTTCTCGCAAAGGAATAATTCTTCCGGGACATTATACTCATAGTTTGAGGTAAACCTCTCAATATTTTTCTTTATCAGTTTGATAGGTGTCGTTTTTCTCGCTTTGCAATAATTTTTCAGTGACCTATACTGTCCTTGCGACAATTTGAAAGTTATGGAATGAAAGCGACGATTTCTTTTCCGATGATGTTTTACATTGTTTCTCATAATGATAAAGTTTGGGCGAGCAGCGTGGTTTGAGCACGCCACTCGTTATTTCAGTCAGGGATATCAAAGCAGGGCGTTCGCCTCATCTAACATCATTTGAGCGAGGTGTTCGGCTTCTTCCTCGCTTTTGCCTTCGGAATAAACACGGATAATAGGTTCGGTGTTTGATTTACGCAGATGCACCCAGCCGTCAGCGAAGTCAATCTTGACGCCATCAATTGTTGTAACCTTTTCATTTTTAAATCTTTCCGCAATCTTTTCAAGGATTTTATCGACATCTGTAGATGGTGTCAGTTTTATCTTGTTTTTCGACATATAATACAGAGGGAATCTGTTTTTTAGCGATGAGACGGGACATTTTTTCTCGCACAGATAAGTGAGAAAGAGTCCAACACCTACGAGAGCGTCACGGCCATAATGCACCTCCGGATAAATGACGCCGCCATTTCCTTCTCCGCCGATTACGGCGTTCACCTCTTTCATCTTAGCCACCACGTTCACCTCGCCCACGGCAGACGCGAAATATTCTCCACCTGCGGCATTAGTCACATCACGCAACGCGCGTGTTGACGAAAGGTTAGAGACGGTGTTACCCTTCTTATTCTCAAGGATATAGGAAGCCACAGTCACCAAGGTATATTCCTCGCCATACATCTCTCCATTCTCGTCAATAAAAGCGAGACGGTCAACATCAGGGTCAACGACAATGCCGAGGTCGGCGCCAGTTTCCTTCACTGCCTTGCAAGTATCCACAAGGTTGACGGCAAGAGGCTCCGGATTATGTGCGAACTCTCCTGTAACCTCGCAATTAAGTTCCACTATCTCCTTGACACCCAGTTTCTTAAGGAGAGCTGGTATAGCTATTCCCCCTGTAGAGTTCACGCCGTCAACGACAACTTTCAGCCCAGCCTTCTCAATCACGTCCTTCTTCACGAGAGGCAGTGCGCATACCATATCGGCATGGCGTTCAATCCAGCCGTCAACGATAGAATAAGAGCCAATCCCATCGATATCAGAGAAACCGTACTCGTCGCTATCAGCCTTTTCGAGAAGCCATTTCCCATCAGCAGCGTCAATAAACTCCCCTTTGTTGTCAAGGAGTTTCAGAGCGTTCCACTCCTTAGGGTTATGAGAAGCCGTGAGAATGACTCCGCCATCAGCCTTAAGCTCGGTAACAGCTATTTCTGTGGTAGGGGTTGTGCTCAACCCTATATCGATGACATCAGCGCCCATCGACTGCAAGGTGCCGCACACGAGACGGTTAACCATAGCGCCAGAGAGCCTTCCATCGCGGCCAACAACTATACGGGGGCGCGACACTCCGCCTCGCCTGATAAGGCAGACATACGCTGATGTTAACTTTACAATATCTATCGGAGTTAATCCTTCGTCCGGTCTGCCACCTATAGTGCCACGGAAACCGGAAATTGACTTAATTAATGGCATAGTATATTTATTTTGCGCAAAATTATAATTTTTTTTATACTTTTGCAAAAAAATATAGAAAATGAGCTTTTCTGACGACTTCATGGATGACGATTTCAATGTAGATGAACTGGTTAAACGTTTCGAGAGCATGGTGGAACACAACCAGTCATACTATTTTGATGCTGATGAATTGAATGTCATAATGGAGCATTACCTCCAAAACAATAATTTAAAGAAAGTAAATATTGCCGCCGACATCGCTATAACATACCACCCCGACAGCCCTATCATACAGATAATCAAAGCGAAACAGCTTCTTGCAAACTCTCAGGCAGAGAAAGCCCTCAATATCCTTGTCAACTCGTCAATCATCGACAAAGAGGACGCGGACTATAACATCACGGCAGGCGCGTGCTATTCAGAGTTAGGACAATCGAAGAAGGCTATAAAGGCATATATGAAAGCCGCCAAAGCCTTCGAGTTCAAGGACTGCGAGGACATTTTCAACTCAATAGCTATTGAATACGAGAACCTTGGAGAGATAGAGTACGCACTTCAATTCTTCATCAAAGGATTAAACAGGGAGATAGACTTAGACAGTCAGTATTTCGAGATACGCAACTGTTACTCAATGCTTAACAAGATGAGCGAGGCGTTAGATTTCTTCAAAAGCGAGACCGACAAAGATCCATACTGTGTAGCGGCATGGATTGCGTTAGCGAGCTGCTATGTGCGCATGGGGCAACTCGAGGAGGCTATTGACAAGTACGAATATGCTCTTGCCATCGACCCACACAACAAGAAAGCGTATATCGATATCACCACGGCCTTCAATGAGTTAGGGCGATACACCGACACTATTGAGACGGTGGACGAAGCAATGAGGTATAACGTTGAGTCGGCATTGCTGCAATGCCTTTATGGTGAAGCCCAAGCGAAACTCGGCAATACCGCATTGGCGATAGGCATTTACAAGAACGCAATAAAATTAGACGAAAACCTTCCGGAAGCTTACGCAGGAATCGGATTCACTTTAAGTGACCAGAACAATCCACGCTCAGCGCTGAAATTCTTGAGACACGCACACACGCTGTCACCTTACAACACTGACTATCTGTTTGTTATAGTTGACGAGTACAACAAACTCGGAGAATACGACAATGCGTTGAAATATGTGAAAGAGATTTTAGAGATCAACCCTTATGACGAGAACGCATACATCTCACTTATGGAGTGTTACGTCCTGAAGGAAGACGAAGAACGGGCTTTTGAGGCTCTTGACAAAGGCATCGCGTTCCTTGGGAACCTGCCCTCATTCCTCTATAGGAAGGCTTTTCTCTATCTCGTTCAAGAAAAAACAGAGTCCGCATTGTTATCATTAGAGATGGCGCTCGACTTGGATTATAACGGACATATAGAGTTTTTAAACTTCGATGCAGAAAACCTAACCAAGAATCAGGCGGTTATGGATCTGATTGAAGAATACAGAGTTAAAAAACAGAAAAACAACACAAAATGAGACAGTATATCAGCAATTTCTTAAAAGGTATGGGTATTGGCTCCGCAAACGTGATACCGGGTGTATCAGGCGGCACCATAGCTTTAATAACGGGTATTTTCGAGAGACTTATCAACTCCTTGAAATCGTTTAATATCACCGCTTTAAAACTATTCTTCACCGGCAAGTTCAAGGATTTCGCCAAACACACCGACCTTGCATTCCTCTGTTCCGTCGGACTCGGAGTCATTGTCGCAATATTCTCAATCGCCAAAATATTCGACTTCCTTTTCACAAACTATCCCGTCTATCTCTGGTCTTTCTTTTTCGGAATGATTCTCACCTCTATATATTATGTGGGAAAAACCATTGGAAAATGGAACTGGAAAACAGTCTTGGCTTTTGTCATTGGAACAGGCGTCGCGACTTACATTGCATTCGGCACACCTGCCAAAGAAAACGACAACTTCATTTATCTATTAATTTGCGGTGCCGTCGCAACATGTTCCATGATACTTCCCGGCTTGTCTGGATCGTTCGTCCTTGTGTTGATGGGCAATTACCAACTAATTATGATTCAAGCCGTTAACAATCTCGACCTGTCAATCCTAATCCCCGTTGCTGTCGGAGGTGTCATCGGACTACTCGCTTTCGCACACGTCCTTTCTTGGATTTATAAGAAATACAGGGACATAACAATTTCACTTCTCACCGGATTTATCCTCGGCTCAATGCCGATTATATGGCCTTGGAAAAATGAGATACTAATCGAAGGCGGCGACAAAGTCATCGGTTATCAATACCTTTTCCCAAATGTTGACATTCATTTAGCAATAGCGGTAGTTATAATTCTAATAGGCGCATCAATTATTATCCTAACAGAGAAACTTGCTAATAGCAAAAAATGATACCATGAAATTATTCGGACTTGTTGGACATCCGTTAGTACATTCTTTCTCAAAGACTTATTTTGAAAATAAGTTTAAAGAAGAGAATTTAGACTGTTCGTTCGTCAATTTTGATATTGATGACATTAATAAGATAGAGCAAGTCTTATCGAAACACGACAACATCAAAGGGTTCACCGTCACACATCCTTATAAATACAAGATTATCAGATTCTTATCATATACCGATCCTGTCGCAAAAGAAATTGGGGCAGTAAATGTGGTAAAAATTGGCGATGACGGGAGACTATACGGTTTCAATTCCGATATTATTGGGTTTCAATCACTCCTATCTCAATCAATAAAGGGGAGAAACATTTCAAAGGCAATATTATGCGGTACGGGCGGCGCGGCAAAATCAGTAAAATACGTTTTAAACAGAAACAATATTCCAACAGATATATTATCGCGCAGTGATGATTCCTATAAACGTATATTAAGCGATGGATTTCATAATAACGAATTGGTTATCAACGCTACACCTGTTGGAATGTACCCAAATATCAAAGATGCGCTTGATCTGCCATATCAAACCGCGAATGCCACAAACGTATTTATTGACCTTATTTATAATCCGGAGGAGACATCATTTATGAAAAAAGCCCGAAAATACGGGGCTGCTGCATTTAATGGATTGAAAATGCTTCACGAACAAGCGGAAGAAGCATGGAAGATTTGGTGCGACCCTCTATAACACAATCAAATATGCTGAAAGATAAACACATAATATCAATATCGAAAGAGTTTAACATCTCAAACAATGTTGCGACAAACGTTTACAAACTTCTTGACGAAGGCGCTACAATCCCTTTCATTGCGCGTTATCGCAAGGAGATGACAAACTCTATGAACGAGGAGACCATTGCGGAAATCAAGAGACGTCTCGAGCAACTTGATGAGCTTGACAAACGCAAGGAATTCGTCTTGAAAGTAATATCGGACCAAGGGAAACTCACACCTATTTTAGAGAGGCAGATTTCAGATGCAAAGACACTTCAAGACGTTGAAGACCTCTATATGCCATACAAGCCGAAAAGGCGAACCAAGGCTGAAATAGCGAGGCAAAAAGGCCTTGAGCCTCTCGCTAAAATGATAATGGCGCAAGACAGAGATGACACGAAATCGATGGCAAGACAATTCATTGACAGCGACAAAGGGGTAAGCACCGAGGAAGAAGCGTTGCAGGGTGCCTGCGACATCATTGCCGAACAGATTTCTGAGAACATCGATGGACGTAACAAAATAAGAAGGATTTACCATAAAGAAGGAATCATAAAGTCGTCAGTTGTAAAAGGAAAAGAGAACGAGGCACAGACATACAAACAATATTTCGACTTCAGCGAGCCATTATCAAAATCGCCGTCACACAGGATTTTAGCGTTGTTCAGAGCTGAGGAAGAAGGATTTTTGAAAGTAAAGATAAGTATCAACGACGATAACGCCCTTGGCATTCTTGACAATATTTTTTTAAAAAACGACAATAGTTCCACCGACCTTGTACAAGATTCTATTGATGACTCATGGAAACGCCTTATCGAGCCATCGCTTGAATCGGAGATGCGTGCATACTATAAAGAAAAGGCAGACGAAGTGGCAGTTAAGGTTTTCGCGGAGAATCTTAGGCAGCTTCTGTTAGCAGCGCCACTTGGACAGAAACGCGTATTAGCGTTAGACCCAGGATTCCGCACAGGCTGCAAAGTAGTGATTCTCAACGAATATGGAGCGTTACTCCATAACGAGACTATCTACCCTCACCCACCGCAAAGCGAGACACATAAGGCAGCGTCAAAGATTCGTAACCTTGTGCAGGCATACAAAGTGGAGGTAATCGCAATAGGCAACGGCACCGCTGGAAGGGAGACCGAGGATTTTATCAAGACGATACGATTTGACAGAGACATCACCGCTGTTATGGTTAATGAAAGCGGAGCCTCTGTTTATTCCGCGAGCAAGGTCGCAAGGGAAGAGTTTCCCGATTACGACATCACCGTAAGAGGAGCCGCAAGCATCGGACGCCGCCTAATGGACCCACTCGCAGAACTCGTAAAGATTGACCCCAAATCAATAGGTATTGGGCAGTACCAACACGATGTGAACCAGAAAATGCTCAACGACGAGTTGAAAACTGTGGTTGAAAGCTGCGTAAACGCCGTCGGAGTAGAGTTAAACAGCGCAAGTGAGCAATTGCTTTCGTATGTCAGCGGCATTGGCCCACAATTAGCCAGTTCTATTGTCAAATACCGTAATGATAACGGAGGATTCTCAAGCCGCAAGCAACTGTTAGAAGTGCCCCGGCTCGGAAGCAAAGCATATCAGCAATGTGCCGGATTCCTCAGAATACACGGCGCAAAACAGCCCCTCGATTCCAGTGCGGTCCACCCCGAATGCTACCATATCGTAGAGAAAATGGCTAAACATCTAAACGTCTCAGTCAGCGAACTCATTGGAAACGACGAGCTTATAGATAAAATCAACCCTAAGGACTATGTTGAGCACGACTTCGGATTAGAGACGATAAATGACATTATCGAGGAACTTAAGAAACCAGGAAGAGACCCGAGAGAATCATTCGAGGTATTGGAGTTCGACAAGAACATCCGCACTATAAACGACTTACGGCAAGGCATGAGACTCGTCGGCATTGTGACAAACATCACCGCCTTCGGCTGCTTCGTTGACATCGGTGTCCACCAAGACGGACTTGTACATATAAGCCAGATGTCAAACAATTTCATATCCGACCCAAACCAAGTTGTAAAGATAAATCAGAAAGTGAGAGTCACCGTCACTGACGTCGATATCCCAAGAAAAAGAATCAGTCTCAGTATGAAATAATTTTGTACATGTAACGTTATTTAAACCATGAAAAAAATCATATCAATCATCGCTATTGCTATCACACTTTTCAGTGGTATTAAGACGGAAGCCCAGATTTTCCTCGGCGAAGCCTTTGTCGGAGCAAACATTTGCCAAGTTGACGGAGACATGATAATGGGTTATTTCAAACCAGGAATCAACGTAGGTTTGGGTGTCATAACACCAGTATGGCAAAAAGACAATTTCTCCCTTGACTTGTCGCTCGAAGTTGTTTTCAATCAGAAAGGCGCGAAGCAAGGTGTTAAGTATAAAGACGGCGTCGTTGATGAAAACGGCAACATACTTACTGGAGAATATAACTTGAGCATGAACTATGGTGAAGTGCCTTTTATGGTTTATTTCACCGACAAGAAATTCGCCTCTGCCGGCGTGGGAATATCATACGCCAGATTGATGAAAGTGAAAGAATATGAACACGGACTGCCGACAAATGTCACCGCTACAAGTGGTGAGTTTGACCAGAACGAATACAATATCCTTGCCGATGTGAAAATACGTGTCTATAAAAGACTAAAGTTTGGATTCCGTTATTCTTACTCATTAAACTCAATTAGGACACGCGAGTTTTTCGATTTACAGGGGAACTCTCTTGGAGAGAAAAAACAGTACAACAACCTGTTTACATTCAGACTGACATACGTTTTCAATGAGAGACTTGAGGACCTTGTGCGAGAAGAGTACAGATATACCGGCGACAATCCTAAATTCCACGACATGGAGGTTGAGAAACAGCTGAAGAAACTAAGACGGCAGCAACAGCGAGAGGGGAAAAAGAAAAAATGATAATCAAAGATATAAGAGAGATGCCACATTGAGCAATCTCTCTTTCCCCAACAACCACGCAAACTTCATTTTTCCTACAATTTGATGCTATTCCTTTTCAATATTGATTATCATATAGTCAATAAATATTTAGTTATTATTAAGAAATTTATACATCATAAGTACAAAATGTTTATCTTTGCATTGTAAAAACAACAAAAAGAAAGGAGAATACCGATTATTAAGACAAAGATTACATTTTAGAAAATTTATTAAACATATAAAAGCGTTTGGTTTATACTTGTGATTGCGAAATCTGGACAATTTCAAAAGCTCATCAAAGTAAAGCGGCGAACGCTCACGATCTATCGTGGGCTTTGCTTATTTGATGAGTTAGGTGGTCCAGAACCTCGCATTCCGATAAGTCAGAAGTCCCACGACTTTTTTATGTCATGTCAAGCAAATTATTTGAGAACATATCGCCTTGGGACTTGGCGGAAAAAAATAAAATACGATGGAGAATACAAAATCCGGAATGCCAGCGAGCCGGGTAATAATCATGTTGGCAATATGTTTCACCTCATTTCATGCAGTCGCGTTTGATTTCTCTTTTACCTATGAAGGGAAAAGACTGTATTACAACATAATATCTGACAGCAGCGCAGAGGTTACATATAAAAACGAGGGGTATAATAATAGTAATTATGTGAACGGTGATGTTGTCATTCCAAGCGCCGTTGAGCATAACGGCACAACATATAGCGTCACATCTATCGGAGAAAGGGCGTTTTATGGGTGTACAGGCCTCACATCTGTCACTATCCCAAACAGCGTCACATACCTCGGAGAATATGCGTTTAATATGTGTTCGAGCCTTACATCTGTCACTATCCCCAATAGTGTCACATCTATCGGAGAAGGGGCGTTTTATGGGTGTACAGGCCTCACATCTGTCACTATCCCAAACAGCGTCACATACCTCGGAGAATATGCGTTTAATATGTGTTCGAGCCTTACATCTGTCACTATCCCCAATAGTGTCACAGTTATTAGAGATTGGACTTTTAGTAAATGTACAAGCCTGACATCTGTCACAATTCCGACCAGTGTCACCTATATCGGAGAAAATGTGTTTGATGGTTGTACAAGCCTGACATCTGTAACCATCCCAAACAGCGTCACCCATCTCGGAGGAGCGTTTGGACTCTGTTCAAGCCTCACATCTATAACTATCCCAAACAGCGTCACCTATCTCGGAGGAGGGGCGTTTTATGGGTGTTCGAGCCTGACATCTGTAACAATCCCAAACAGTGTCACGGTTATTAGAGATTGGACTTTTTATGGTTCGGGGTTGACATCTTTCTCAATTCCAAACAATGTGGACTCTATAGGATCGAATGCGTTTAAGGATTGTACCGGTTTATCCTCTATCACAATCCCAAGCAGCGTTACATCTATCGGAGAAAGGGCGTTTGAAAATTGTACCGGTTTATCTTCTATAACAATACCAAACAACGTTACATCTATTGGAGAAAAAGCGTTCATAAAATGCACGGGTCTGACCTCCGCTACGATTGCGGGCAGCGCCACCTCTTTGGGTGACGGGGTATTTGTGGGTTGCACTAGTTTGGCTTCAGTCATTATTGAAGACGGAGTTACCACTATAGGAGATTTCATGTTCGATGGTTGCAGCAGTTTGAACTCTGTCACTATTGGGAACAGCGTCACATCTATTGGTAGTAATGCGTTCCATAATTGCAATGCGTTGAGCTCTATTACTATCCCTAACAGTGTAACAAACATTGGTTTTTGGGCTTTTTATAGGTGTACAGGATTGACCGCCATCTCTTTAGGGGAAGGTGTTAGCAATATCGAAGGGGCCGCGTTTGGCGATTGCAACAGTCTGGACTCGATTACGTGTCTGGCCGATGTCCCTCCAACTCTTGGAAAGCAGGTGTTCCCTAACCCGAACAGCTGCAATGTGACGGTGCCATTAAAAAGTTTGGAGGCATACATCGATTCTGAATGGAACGAGTACTTCCCACAACGCATTGAAGGATATGGTTTCTCTGTGCAAACGATAGACGCGCGAGACCTCACCCTGTATCCCAATCCAGCCAATGGGGTCCTGACTTTGGAGTTCGACGCTTTGAACGAGCCGGCACCACTCCATATTGCAGACATTAACGGTAGGATTGTAAAGACGCTTAACCTTGATGCCGGTGTCGAGAAGTTGAGAATAGACATCTGTGACCTTCAAAGCGGATTATATGCACTAATGATTGGTAGCACAACTAAGAAATTTGTTGTCGAGTAGCGTTATAAACAACAAATGACTATACCCTTCAAATAGAATCAGCCTTTTAATATACGAGTTATTAAATTTTTACTGGAAAGGCAAAAAAAACCTGCCCGTGGTGTCATGGGCAGGTTTATGTTATTATACGAAATATTATTTTACAACTGTAACCATCTTCTCAAGTTCCTTCAATGTTTTGATATGGCCATTTTTATCAACATAACCGAGACCTGAGACAAGGAGTTCAATATTATGATTTGCGTCATAGAAGTCTTTTAAAGTGTTATACACACAATATTCTGTTGCGATACCACTTATCACGAGATTATTTCCCACCACTTCACCAAGTTTCCTACCGTCAGCTCCTACAGATTCGAAGCCGGAATATTGCTCCTCGTCAACTTTAAAAGCCTTACGGAAGATATTTGTGTTAGGATCGGGGCGGTTAACCGGGTTGATGACATCGGTATAAAAAGCCTCATGGATAGAGCCTCCGCGGGTACCGGCGACGCAATGTACAGGCCAAATGCCACCAAAATCGATGAATGAGCTATGGTTCTCAGGGTGAGAATCAGTGACATAATAGACTTTCTGGTCAGGGTGTGCGTTGATATATTTCACGACCTCATGAACGGCATTTTCCGCATTACCGCAAGCGAGAGTCCCGTCAATAAAGTCATAAAGCATATCCACTACGATATGAGCCGGAGCATCGTTATGATGGTCTTTCACAAAACTATATTTCTTTCCATATTCAAGGTGCTGTTGGAGGAAGTCGGTAGGATAATTTATTTGATAATCAACGACTTTACCATTATTTTCAACAGGGACTATCTCAGGATTTATGAATCCGCCATAAGGTTTGATACCGAGAGCCTCGTAACGGGCTTTCACTTCCTTATGAAGGTCAAGGTCAATCTTCACGGCATATTTTTCAATCAAGAGTTTACCGGCCTCATAGTCGCCTTCCGATTTGATTCTCTGGATTTCAGCGAGAAGCTCGCCAAACAAGGAACGGAGTTTCTCATAGTCGTTAATGACGAAATATGTCTTTCCGTCACGAACTTTTTTCTCTATGACATTGTCTTTCTTACCATTCTCGTAGCACCATGCGCTGATAAGGGCGCGATCCTGCATGTGCGACTCGGTGATATTCTTTCCGAGTTCGATTCTTGCTAACTGACCGATGAGACCGTTACGGATAAAGCTTGAGTATTCAGCCTTATAGCATTCATTATTAGGAAGTATGCCAAGTTCAACCATTTTCGGGTCAGCGCAATAATATAGGCCGAACAAGTCGGCGCGTGCCTCTTCAAGTGCCGAGCTATACTCTTTCAAAGCGTTTGGCTGTGTGTTAGGAAGAAGTTGGCCCGAGCCGTGTCCAAGGCATTCGTGAAGGTCGGTATGAAGTACATCAGCTATGTCTCCATACTTTTTGCAAAGTTCTATTTCTTCTTCCGAGTAAGCGAATTCTGAGAGCGCACTCTTAGGAGACTCATTAGCGGCTTTTGAATAAGCATCCATCAAATTAGTGATAGTCACTGATTTAGAGCCATAATCCTTACGAATCCAGTCAGCATTTGGAAGATTGATTCCGATTGGTGGAGCCGGGAAGCAGTCACCGCCGAGAGTAGTAACAATGATACCTTTCGCACTGACGCCCTTGCATTCTTTTTTCTTAAAACGAGGGTCGATAGGGGAATTATCCTCAAACCACTGTGCGTTAGAACTGATAAGCTCGGAGCGTTTTGTTGCCTCTAAATCCTTGAAATCCACAACGCCTTCCCATGTAGCCTTCATTCCCATAGGATCAGCATAATCCTCGATGAAGCCGTTCACGAAATCAACAACAGACACAGAATCCTGCACCCATGCTATATTGTATTCGTCCCATGTCTTAAGGTCGCCAGTCTTATAATAATTAATAAGGAGATTAGTATAGTTTCTCTGTATGTCATTTTCTGCGACTTCATTAGCCTTTTCGAGCCAATAAATAATTTGCTCAATAGCATCGCTATAGAGTCCGCCAACCTTATAAATATCTTCTGAAATCTTACCGTTACGTTTCACAAGTTTTGAGTTAAGACCATAGGATACGGGGCGAGGGTCATTCGGAACACGTTGGGCGTCATAGTATTTATCAACCTCGCTCTTTGTCAAATCACCTTCATAGAAGTTGACGCAGGAGTTCGCAATGATATCGTCTTCCCCACTTCTTCTCACGGCGTACAAGTCCTTATCAAAGATGACAGGGGTGATAAAAGCGAGGAAGTCGTCAACCGACTCACCACTTGAGAGAGGAAGCAGTGCGGTGTCAGAGCCTTTCACGAGTTGTGCGAAATATTCCGTTGAAATCTCAGGGACAAATTTATCTTCAGCATAATGGTGATGTATGCCGTTACTGAAGAAAACCCGTTTAGCATAAACCACAAAATTCTGATAATCAACGTTATTCTTATCACCCTGATAGGAGTTAAGGATAGCTTCTACAGTTTTACGGACAGTGATATTATATTTAAAATACTGGTCAGAAATGATATCACGGCCGCTTTTTGCTGCCTCACCTAAATAATAAAGATATTCCTTCTGTTGGAGCGAGAGATTTTCCCATTCCGGTACCTGATAACGCATAATTTTCAAGTCAGCGAACTCATCAACGAGGTACTTAAACTCTGCATCATTAGATTTGGATTGTTGCTTATCCTCTGGGACACAAGCCGTTAACAATCCTGCAATTCCTAAACACATAATTAATTTTTTCATTACGTTTGATATTTTCTTTTTTCTGCAAAAATAAATAAAAGTTTTATTCACGAATAACCCATTTTATTATAAAAAACATTATCTTTGCAAATTATAATTTAAAATAAAAAGACATGGAATTCTCACAACAAAACGGGCAGCACAACAGGGCGAGCAACAAGAAATTCACACCTATTATAATAGCTATTGTAGCCTTATTATTAGTAATAGTATTTTGGAACAGGATAACAGTCACCATCCCGGCCGGTAACGGAGGTGTTCTTTACCGTTTGTTCGGAGGCGGTATCGACACATCTAAGACATACGAGGAGGGTTTCCATTTCATCGCACCATGGAACAGCATGCAGATTTATGAGACACGTCAGATGGTAGCAGATGAGGAGATGAGTGCATTATCGTCTAACGGATTGGAAATCAAGATAGAATTCTCAACATGGTATCAGCCCAAATGGGATGAGCTTGGAAAATTGCACGCGACTATTGGAACACAGTACCTCACGAGAGCGGTCATTCCGGCCATGCGCTCAGCAGCGAGAAGCGTCGTTGGCAGATACACACCTGAGCAGATCTACTCCACGAAACGTGACGCTATCCAAGAAGAGATTTATGAAGAGACAAAGAAACTGCTTGATTCAAAACACATACAGTTGAACCAAGTCCTTATCAGGTCAGTAACCCTTCCTCCTACTATCAAATCGGCTATTGAGAGCAAATTAAAACAAGAACAAGAGGCGCTTGAGTACGAGTTCAAGCTCGAGAAAGCCGCACAGGAAGCTGAACGCCAACGTGTTGAGGCAGAGGGTAAGGCCAAGGCCAACAACATCGTGAGCGCAAGTATCAACGACAAGATCCTTCGCGAGAAAGGCATTGAGGCGACATTGAAACTCGCCGAGTCACCCAACTCAAAGATCGTTGTCATCGGCAACAGCAGCGATGGCATGCCTCTTATTTTAGGAGATATTAAATAATGGCTAACAAGACAAAACAGGCGAAAATAAGTATAAAGAACAAACGAGCGTCCTTCGAGTATTTCCTTATCGACAGATATACAGCGGGGATAGTGCTGACAGGAACTGAGATAAAGAGCATTAGGGAGGGCAGGGCAAGCATAGCAGACTCCTATTGCGCCTTCATAGGCAACGAACTTTTCGTAATAGGGATGCATATAGCCGAATATAAATTCGGCACCTACAACAACCATGTGCCGAAACGCGACCGCAAGCTCCTACTCACTGCGAAAGAATTGCGCAAACTTAAGGCAAGCAGCAATGAGAAAGGTTACACTATAGTACCTATCGACATGTATGTCAACGAGAAAGGCTTAGCCAAACTTCAAATCGCCCTTGCAAAAGGAAAGCATTTTTATGATAAGAGAGACAGTTTAAAAGAAAAAGATTCAAAACGGGAAATAAGAGAGATATGAGAAAAGCGATTATCATCTTAGCGATATTTACTTCGTTACCATTTATCCTTGATGCGCAGAAAATCAATTGGTTAACATTTGAGGAGGCTGTTAAGCTAAATGAGACGGCTCCGCGTAAGATATTCATCGACGTTTTCACCGACTGGTGTGGGTGGTGCAAACGAATGGACAACACCACTTTCACCGACGCATCGGTTGCAAAATATATCAACGAGAACTATTACGCCGTAAAACTCGACGCCGAGATGAATGACACAATCATTTTCTCAGGCCATACCTTCATAAACGAAGGCGGAACAAACGGAAGGAAAGGCACTCATCAGCTTGCCGCAGCGTTGTTGCAGGGCAGGCTCTCCTACCCTTCCTACGTCTTCATGAACGAGAAGAACCAACTGCTCACCATCGTCCCCGGTTATATGGAGCCCAAAGACATCATGCCTATATTGGAATATTTCGGCACTGACGCATATCTCAACCAAGATTGGCAGGAATATAATAAAAAGTAATTGCAACAATATTTTTCAAATTCTGCAGTTGACAATATTGAACTCCAATATTACCATTATGCGTAAACTATTGACAGCCATCATAATCACGATTACGGTATCGATTGCCGCGTCGTGCCGGAAACAAATGAACTTCTCATCTGACCCGGCGAGCGACATAATAGTATCTACCGACACCATCTCGTTTGACACCGTGTTCACCTGTATTGGCTCGTCAACAAGGACGATGATGATTTACAACAACACAAACGACAACCTGAAAATCAACTCGATAAGACTGGCGGGCGGTGCTTCTTCACCTTATAGCGTAAACATTGACGGGAAGGCCGGATATAGTTTCAGCGATAAGGAGATTTACGCCAACGACAGCCTGTTTGTCTTTGTAAAAGTCACGATAGACCCCACTAACGAGAACAACCCGTTTTTCGTTGAAGACAAGCTGATTTTCAACACCAATGGTAATGAAAAAGTTGTGAGTCTCACCGCTTACGGACAGAATGCGAACTACATCATTGGAGACAAGCCGATTTATGGAACACGCTATTCTATTGTCGCGGACAGTCTTGAAAACGTTCATTGGACGGCCGACAAGCCTTATGTGATTTATGGGGCGGCAATAATCAACTCCTACGGGACGCTTACAATTGACGCGGGTGCGAGAATACATTTCCACAACAATAGTGGCTTGTGGGCTTGGAGCGAAGGGCAACTCATCGTAAACGGGACAGCCGACAATCCCGTTGTGTTTCAAGGCGACAGGCTTGAATCGTTTTACGATGACCAACCCGGACAATGGGACAGGATATGGCTTATGGAAGCGCGAGAAGGCTATGGTCATACCATCAGCCATGCCATCATAAAAAACGGATTCATTGGAATCCAAGCGCAACGCTTTATCAAGGACAACATGGCACCATTGTATATAGACAACACAATCATTGAGAACCATACTGGAATCGGAATTTACGCTAACTGCTACCACATCGGAGTAAGCAACACCGTAGTAGCCAACTGCGGGAACTATGGCGTAGCACTTACCGGAGGCGGACAATATCTCGCGAACCATTGCACCGTCGCGAACTATTGGAAAAACTCAACAAGGAAAACCCCAACACTCTTCCTTTCAAACCTCTACACTAACCCTCAGGACGGAATAACATACGTGTATCCGTTCTCTCTCGAAATGAATAACAGCATAATGTGCGGAAGCCTTGAAAATGAGTTCAATACAGAATTTTATCATGAAAGCAGCGACACGACTTACCGTTTTGCAAACTGCTTGCTGAAAATAAAACGGGCACATGACGACACATCATTATTCCACAGATGCCTTTTCAACATGGAGCCACGTTTCATTGATTACGAGAAACTTGACCTACATCTCGACTCCCTCTCTCCTGCAATCGGAATCGGTGACCCAGCCCATTCAACGGGATTACTGCAATACGACTTTGACGGAGTTTTCCGTGGCGACACTCCAGATGCCGGGGCATACCAATTTGTCAATCGCTAACAACAGAATATTCCTGTCGAGTCTCATTACCGACATTGTCTGTCACAACAACATCGATTTTGTTCTTCTTTCCCTTCTTAATATTGTCATCAACATCATAATACAGCAAATCGTTTTTAGCATCATACTCACCAACAACCCACTGTCCATTGACAAAGACATCGTAAGAGGAAATCCCGGACTCAACATCTTTAATCTTTATCTTCAACCTTTTAACACCAGTAATATCAGAGTTGTTATTAAAATTTAACGTTTTCACCGTAGGAGGGATAGTATCGACTGCTAATGCGAACATTCCCAAAGACATACACTTTACACTCATTAAGCTGTCAATCATTTTCCCACCTAAAGAAGAGAAATCGCCGTCACCAGAGATGTTAACGGCATACAGTTTGTCGGAAGAAGCATATTCCTTTGACGGACGAATCTTCACCTCAACAGATTTTTGTAATGGGATATCTACGGAACCAATGACATACGCATAATCAGAGGCGATATTCCTCATTGTGTCAACTATGAAAGCATCTACATATTCAAATCTGAAAAACGCCTTCTTGGGGAAAACGGCGGACAATCCATCAAGTTCAATAGTGTAATCAGAGTCGCCGGCGATTCGATACACATTGCTATTATATTGGTTTACATTATATTCATCTAATGGCTTGTCACCCACTAAAGTAAAAATCAGAGTCGAGGTATTGTTAAAAAAGTCTTTCACAACATAACGCATCTCAACCGTATCACCTTCATTCAAAGTAACCGAACCATCTTTCACCCCATAAAGGCTCAATGTGTTATACTCATCGATTTTGGTACGGACGTAGCGTTTTTTTTCATTGATATATTTAGAATAATCGATGAGGCTGTTGATGCTTCGAGTCTCATTATAAGAGAACTCATTGAATAGAATACTGTAAATCAATTTATTATCAGCATAAAGCTCAATAGTGTTAACGCCATATTTATTATTTTTCTTTTCTGAAGGATCATAGGTAGAGATACCGAAAAAGACAGTCCCATTAACTTTAATAACGCCGTTCCTAACCGAATAAAGTGAATTGTTTTCCGACAAGCGGTAATATCTCGCTGACTCGTCTCCATCGACAGAAGAGAGTGGTTCGGGATACAGAGCCAGGCCGTTTATCGTAGGACAGACATTGTCAGTGATTCTTAGTCCGAAGAGGTACGGATTGATCGGGTGTTGCGTCTTGGCATCGCGTATCTCATAATGAAGATGCGGTCCACCCGAACCGCCGCTATCACCGCTCAAGCCAATGAAATCGCCGGCGCACACCTTTATCTCATCTTTATCTAACATCAGGTTCTGTTTATACGAACGACTTTCAAGTTGCTTGTTTTTAACATATTCGCCAATCCTGCTATTAAAACAGTCAAGGTGGGCATACACCGACATATATCCGTCATCATGTGTGATATACACAACCTTACCGTATCCGAAAGGAGACACTCCTATCCTGCTAACATAGCCGTTGGCGACAGCATATACGCTTTTCCCTATCTTTCCCCCAGTCTTAATATCAACGCCCGCATGAAAAGCATTGTTCCGAAGCTCGCCAAAAGTTGCCGAAAGGTCGATTTCATACTTGACGGGCAAGGGGTAACAAGGATAGGGCACAGCTCTTTGGGAATACGCATAAAATGCTGTTAACACTAATATAACCAATAACTTAACTTTCATTCATAAAAATCATTTTACTGCACAAAGATAATATATTAATCAATCAAATGTTTTTACTTTTGAAACAAAAAGACATATATTTATATCATAAATATTAGTATTTTTGCAAAAAAAGAAGTCATGGTTTCAAAAAAAGAAGTATCACTTTGGAAAATGCTTGCAATTCGCCTTTGTACGATGTTGCTTCTTCTTGCCTTAAGCAGATGGTTGCTTTTTTTATTTAACAGCGGCACATTTCCAAATGTCGGAATCAAAGAGCAATTCAGGCTGTTTTTCATCGGAATTAGGTTTGATATCTGGACTTTGGTCATCTTCAATTTGCCTTTAATCATTTTTTACACTATACCTATTAAAATAAAATACAGTGCCATATACGGGAAAATCGTTGACACCATATTCGTTATCAGCAACTCCATTGCAATATTGCTCAACATCATCGATGTGATTTACTTTAGATTCATCGACAAGCGTATGACCACTGAGTTATTTGATTTCTTGAAGTGGCGCGACGACAATCAAGCAGGGCTGCTCGCATCATTCATTGTAGATTTCTGGTACATGGGGGTAGTATTCCTTGTTTTTTTAGCGTTGATAATCGTAATAACACGAAAGACGAAGTTAAGGCGAGAGAACGACTATGGAGGGAGATGGTATCTGCGACATTCGATTGCATTCGTTTTGATGATATTTGCATCAAGCATAGGTATCAGGGGCGGTTTCCAGCTGAAGCCAATAAGGATAATGACTGCGGCGCAATATACCGAGACACGAAACATGCCATTGATACTCAACACACCTTTCACTATTGGGAGAGGCGGGTCGAAGGCAACGCTTAAAAAAGTGACATTTTTCGAGGACAGCGTCATTGACAGCCTTTACACACCGGTCAAGGGAGCGCAGACAGCGAACAGGTTTGTTCTCGGCGAGGCAAACAATTACAATGTTATGATTGTTATCTTGGAAAGTCTCGGGCAGGAAATGATAAAATACTATAATTATAGGATGGGCGAGAGCCTCACTCCTTTTCTCGACTCTATTTTCGCAGAAAGTCTTACATTTGACGGAATGGCAAACGGGCGCAAATCGATAGAGGCGGTGCCATCAATATTAAGCGGTATTCCTTCGCTTATGGCAAACGATTATGTGTCATCAGCTTACGCAGCCAACCACATCGAAGGCCTTGGAACGGTATTGAAAGAGAACGGCTATTCAACAGCATTTTTCCATGGGGGCAACAACGGCACTATGAGTTTTGACGCCACGTCATCATCAGCAGGATTCGATGAGTATTTTGGGAGGGATGAATACGGCAACGACAAGGATTATGACGGGACATGGGGAATACCGGACATGCCATTCCTTCAGTTTACAGCTAAGAGAATCAATGAGATGAGCAAACCTTTTGCAACAGCTATTTTCACATTGTCATCACATCACCCATACACTATACCACAAGGATACACTGTGCCAGAAGGCGCATACAAAAGCGAATTCGAGAAAACCGTGCGTTATGCCGACGACTCTATGAGGAAGTTTTTCGAGACGATTTCAAAATACAGCTGGTACGACAGCACAATATTCGTCTTCACCGCCGACCATGTCTGTCCGGAGCATAATTTCGAGGATTATCTTTGCGACTATGGACAGCACAGAGTCCCTATCGCATTTTACGCGCCATCGGTTTTTGAGCGGAACAAGACAAAAATCACGGCACAGCAAACCGACATAGGCGTTAGCATTGTTGCCGCTTTAGGATTGAGTGACAGCATCTTCAGTTTTGGACGCAATGTCTTTGACAGCACACAGAAAACATGTTTTACAAGCTACAACAACAACATATATCAATATTATGATGGCGAATATTTCCTTCATAACAACGGAGTTGAGACCACCGAAGTCTTCTATTTAAGAAACGATTCAACCCTGAAGAACAATATAGTTAAAGGTAGCGACATAAAATGGAAAGAGACTGAGAACGAGTTCAGACTAAGATTACAGCAGTATAATAACAGAATGATTAACAACAAGTTATACAGATAATGAAGAAAAAGATTGTTTTTATTGTAAATCCTATTTCAGGAAGGCATAACAAGTCGAGGTTTCCACAAATAGTTGACGCACAAATCAATAAAGACCTTTTTGACTATTCAATAATATACACGGAATACGGTGGGCATGCCACTGAGCTTGCCAAGAAAGCCGTTAAAGAGGACGTTGACATTGTTACCGCCGTTGGAGGTGACGGCACAATAAACGAGATTGCCTCTCCGCTTATAGGCACACGGCAGACACTTGCGATTGTTCCATTCGGTTCGGGCAATGGTCTCGCACGTCATCTTAACCTTTCGTTGAAGCCGGACAAGGTCATTGACGATGTAATAAACAACGGAATCGTATCAAAAATAGACACTGCAACGGTCAACGGCGCGCCATTCATAAGCATTGCAGGAATAGGATTCGACGCCCTTGTGGCCAACTTTTTCGCTAACGATCCGAGAAGAGGATTCAAGACATATTTGAAATTCATAACAGAAGAGTATCCGCGTTTCAAGCCAAACAATTATCATGTCATTCTTGACAATGACTTAGAATTTGACTGCACTCCTCTCTTCGTATCTTTCGCAAATTCCAACCAATTCGGCTTCAACGCCTCTGTGTCGCCCAAGGCATCGCTTAACGACGGAATGCTTGACGTTTGTATTTTCAAGAAGCCAAATATTCTCGAAGTAGGCTATGTCGCCGAGCGCCTTATCACAAAAAAAATCGACAGGACACAGTTCGTTGACATTTACAAAGCCAAATCAATCAAAGTCATCAGGGAAAAGGAAGACTTCGTTAACATTGACGGGGAAGCGGTTATGATGGCAAAAGACATTGATGTCGTAAACAAACACCTCAGTTTAAACATTCTATTACCTAACAATAAATAGAAAGACAAGACACTATGATTGGGAAATATCTAAAACTTCTTGAATCATTAGGCATCCGCCTTCATATTAGCGAGGACCTCGCATCAGATATAGCACAGGTTATCGCCATCATCACACTCGCAATAGTCTGCTATTTTCTATATATTGTCACTAAGTTTATCATCAAAAAAGTTCTTTGGTCATTAATAAAGAAGAGCTCGAGTAAATTTGATGATTTCTTTTTGAACAACGGACTTGCAATCAGGCTTTCCTTACTCGCCCCTATATTTGCGGCACGTTCCCTGATCACAAGCGCGGCTCCCGACTTCGATACTTTCAACTCAATAATCATATTGATTGCCAAAGTGTTAGAGATAATAACATATACCGGCATCATCTATACTATCAGCGACTCGCTTGTAGATATTTACAATTCGTTTGATGTCTCAAAAAGCAGGCCTATAAAAGGTTTTGTACAAGTGGTAAAGACCATTCTCGCCATAGCCTGTATCCTTTTGGTTATCGCCATTTTAACAAACAAGGACATCAAGAACATATTAATCGGACTTGGTACGCTTTCTGCCGTTCTGATGTTGGTGTTCAAGGATCCAATCCTCGGTTTTGTAGGTGGTTTGCAATTAAGTATCAACGACATGGTCCGTATTGGTGATTGGATAGTGAAAGGCAATGCCGATGGCGTTGTCACCGACATAGGAATAACCTCGGTGAAAGTACAGAACTGGGACAACACCATCACCACAATCCCGACTTATTCGCTAATCAGCGATCCGTTTACCAATTGGAGGGGGATGTCGGAATCGGGAGGAAGGAGGATTTCCCGTTCTTTTGTCATAGACGCCGACAGCGTTCAGTTTTGCACACCCGAAATGCTTGCTCGTTTCAAACAGTTCCAATTGGTATCGAATTACATCACCGAGAAAGAAGATGAGATAGAAAAATACAATATAGACAACAATATTGACACTTCGACCCTTGTGAATGGAAGGCGGCAAACCAATTTAGGTATATTCAGGGCATACTTGAAACAATACCTGCTTCACAATCCTAATATAAATAAAAATCTTACGGTAATGGTTCGACAGAAAGCCCCAACAGAGTTCGGAATTCCACTTGAGATATACTGCTTCAGCGCGAACAAGGAATGGATCGCTTACGAGGAGATACAAAGCGACATTTTCGACCACATCTACGCCGTGATACCCAAGTTTGATTTAAGAATCTATCAGAAGCCATCAAGCTATTCCATTGAAAGACATATAAATAAGGATAATGAGATATTAATATAGCATTTCTATAAGGGCATCGCGATAGCTTGCTCCCACCGGAATCTTACTGCCAGCGACGGTCACTGTTGTCTTATCGATATCCTCAATATAGTTTATTGAAACTATATATGACTTATGGACTCTGACGAAAAGGTCTTTCGGGAGTGTGTCCTCAAGATTTTTCAATGAAAACAACGCCGTGACACGTTTCTCCCTGGTATGGAAGGTGACATATTCATGCTGTCCTTCGATAAAAAGCAGGTCGGAATAGTTTATTTTATAAAGCTTATAGTCTGCCTTGACCATAATATAGTTATCTGCGGAAGTGCCCACGTTATTACGGCAATGCTCAATAGCCTTGTTTATAGCCTGAAGGAAGCGCGTGAAGTCGAAAGGCTTTAACAGATAATCAACCACTCCAAGGCTAAAAGCATCGACTGCATATTCTGAATATGCAGTCGTGAGAATAATAGATGGTTGGTTGTCGATACATTTTAACAATTCAAGACCTGTAAGGTCAGGCATCTGAATATCAAGAAGCACGATATCCACTTTTTGGTTTCTAAGGACCTCAATAGCTTTCAGGCCATCAGAGCAACAATCCAAAAGATTAAGCGATTCAACTTTCTGCACATATTCCTGCAACAACTTTCTTGCGGGGAACTCATCATCTGCGATCAAAACGTTATACTTCTTCATAATCAGACCATTAAAGAGTTTTCAAATTATAATTTTATCTTTACTTTAGCTGTGTAAATATTATTTTCATTTTTCACAGAGAAAGAGAAATCATCTTTATAATACAACTTCAATCTTTTTTTAACATTCTCCTGCCCTATTCCGCTTCCAGGTTTCTTGTTGCTTGAGACGAGAGAGTTGCTTATCGTCCTTACCGTATTCTCAGCGACGAACTCTATGGTGTTTTCATCTTGAAAAATAGAGAAGCGCACAAATCCGTCAGGGTCGTTTTCAATTCTCGAATATTTGAAACTGTTCTCTACCAGAGGCTGGAAAATCATCGGAGGAATCAGCAGCCCCATGTTTGTAATGTTTTTCTCGAAAGAGATATTACGACGGGACTCATGTTTCATTAGTTGGAAATCAATATAGTTGTCGATAAACCTCATCTCCTTATCGAGAGAAATCTTATCCGCCTGGCAGTCAACCATCACATAGCGGAGCATTTCCGACAGTTTCAGCACGCTGTCAGGAGCTTTTTCATCATGAGTATAGACAAGCGAATAGATGTTATTCAGTGCGTTAAAAAGGAAGTGAGGATTAATCTGTGACTTCAGGTAGCGCAACTCCATATTCATATTCTCAATCTTCAGATCATTAGTTAGGCGTTTGGTATCCTGCTCGCATTTCTGAAGGTATGTGATAGCGGAGAACGAAGCCACAATAGTATAAATCAGCACCCTGTGGAGGAATTGGTACATTATATCATTATTCTCCAATGAGTGGACCATCGGGAGCAAATCACGCATAACATCAACAACCCTGAATTGGAAGAACATAAACAAAGCCGAGATGAGGGAAATCATTATCACGTTTGATAAATAAAACAGGAAGCGTTTCCTTTTCTGCAAAAGAAGTCTGACAAATATCTTCGTCTCAATAAAACTGACCAAAGTCATTGACAGTGTGATAATAAGCGCGTGAATGAAAGAGAATAGGAAGCCCACTCTCAGCATTGAGAAGAAGAAGAATATAAACACGAGCATCCAAGTAATAAGGTCGTGGTATTTCTCTGTTATGTTAGATAATATTTCCTTAAAGATTTTCATACGTTTGCAAAAATAAGACTTTGTTTAAGATGTAAACAAAATTTTCAACAAAACGCATATATAAATCAATAAAACGTCAAATATTATTTTTTGTTCCAGAACGACGGAGTAAAAATGATAAGGACGGTGAATATCTCAAGACGGCCTACAAGCATTAGGAAAGACATCACCCACTTCGCCATAGCAGAGATCTCGGAGAATGAGGCCGAGGGGCCTGTAGAGCCAAAGCCAGGGCCGATGTTACTCAACGCGGTAATGGTGTTAAAGACACTCTCTTCAAACGGGCAGCCAACGATAACGAGCACGATCACGCTAACAACACAAAGCATGAGATAATAAAACAGGAAATTCAGTGTTCTCATAAGGATATCGTTTGAGACCACTTCTTTCGACACCCTGACGGTGAACACCGCGCTTGGATGAAGCATTTGCTTTATAGTGTTTCTGAAAGATTTTAGGCAGATGACAAAACGTATCAGCTTAACACCTCCTGAGGTAGAGCCAGCGCAGGCGCCACTTATCATCAGCAGGAATGTCGGAATGACGAAAAGCCCGCCCCACAGGCAATAGTCATAGCAAGAGCCTTGGTAACCCGTAGATGTGATAATGGTCGCGACATGGAACAAGGAGGTGCGGAAACGGGCCTCGAATGACGCGTCGGGATAAGAGGACACATCGGTACAGACATTCTCGACACTCGGGGCTATATAGAATAAGGAACAAATGATAATTACGCCGGCAGCCACAGCGCCCAAGAACCAATGCAACTCCTCATTTTTCGCGAACACCCCATAATCGCCTCTAAACAAGAAATAATAAAGTGAGAAATTTATCCCCGCTAAAAGCATGAAGATGGAGCAAGCATACTCTAAATATTTGGAGTTGTAATAACCTATACTTGACTGGTGGGTACTGAATCCGCCGCTCGACATTGTGGTAAAGGCATGGCACACAGCATCGTATAAGTTCATCGGGCCAGCCCAATACACGAGGGCGCACACAATAGTAAGCAAGATATAAATCCCCCACAGGCGACGGGCTGTGACAGCCATCTTAGGATGCAGTTTCTGGACACCGATGCCGCTTGTCTCAGCCGAGAAAAGCATCGTCTTGTTAGAGTTCTTGTTCATAGCCGGGATAAAGGCGAGGAACAGCACGATGATACCCAAACCGCCGAGCCATTGGATAATGCTCCTCCAGAAAAGGATACCGTGAGGCTGGGAATCAATATTGTTCATGATAGTGGCTCCTGTTGTGGTAAATCCAGACATCGACTCGAAAAACGCGTCAGTGATGTTATCTATCGCGCCGGTGAAGATGAAAGGCAGCATCCCGAAAACAGCGAACAGCACCCACGTCATCGTCACCACAATAAACGAGTCCTTCATGGTAAGGCTGTTAATCTTGACCTCCTCGGTATTATCTTTCTTCGCCTTATCCTTACCGGCTGAAAGAAGTATGAATCCGAAAATACCTGTCACCATTGTGGAAGCGAGCAGAGACAAAACGTCCTTCTCCCCCGCCGTGATATTATAATAGAAAGCCACTATCGAGGCTATCAACATGAAAAACGCCTCGATAAGGACAAACACACCATAAATCCTAGCCTTCATAAACCATATTTTTTCTCGCAAAAATAAAGTTTTTTTCCATATCAGAATTAAGAAATGTTTAAGAAACTAAAATATCAGGGGAATGTTGATATTTCCCCATTTCATTGAAAATGGAAAAACATTCGTTGAAACAACAAAAAACGTCATTGAATAATTGTTTTTATCTTAAAATCATTGCCAATTATTGAGTACTTTTGCACGTTAAAAAAGTACGCAAACAAGAAAACACTATCAATATGTCAAAAAACAAATGTATCATCTCAACACTTATCTTGTCGTGTCTCCTATTAATTAATGAGAGAGCGGCAGCTCAGCAGGAGCAGGATTCAATCATCATTAGTTTAAACCAGGCGATTGAGATAGCACTTGAGGAAAGTAACAGCATCCATATCGCCGACCTCACTATTCAGAAGACAGGATATGCGAAAAAAGGCACCTACGCCTCACTTTATCCAAACATTAACGCAAGCGGAAGTTATCAAAGGACATTGAAAAAACAAGTCATGGCGATGGAGCTTCCCGGACAGTCTCCTATGGAAATCGCCGTAGGTAAATGGAACAACGTAAATTTAGGTGTCAACGCAAGCATGCCGGTAATCAACGCACAGCTTTGGCAGAGCCTGAAGTTATCGTCTTTAAACGTAGAGATGGCCGTCGAACAGGCACGCTCATCAAAAATCTCCATGATCGCAAAGGTGAAACAGTCGTATTACGCAGTCTTACTCGCCCAAGAGATGTACGATGTGTATAAAGAAGTTTACGACAACGCTAAAAACAATTTCGACCAAGCGCAAAAGAAATACAACGCAGGCAAACTATCTGAGTATGAGTATCTTAGGGCACAGGTAAATGTCAGCAACGCCGAGCCGAACGTTTACAGCGCATTGGCAGCCATCGACCTCGCCATCTGGCAGTTGAAGGCCGTCATGGGAATAGACCTGTCAACAAAAATAGGGATTTCCGGCAACCTTGACGAGTATAAAGACGAGATGTTAGTTTATAACTTTAACGACACCATCGACCTCAACAACAACTCATCACTCATTCAGTTAGATATGCAGGAGAAACAGGTGGATCTTTCGTTAAAGATGACAAAATTCCAATACATTCCTACATTATCTGCTGCATTCTCATACAATTACATAGCAATGGGCGACAACTTCGACATGATTTGGAACCCTTATTCAACACTCGGAGTCACCCTCAGCATACCAATCTTTGACGGATTCTCCAAACACAACAGCATCAAGCAGTCAAAAGTATCGAAAGACATCATCAAGCTGAACAGGGAGGACACGGAGAGGAACCTGAACATCGCGGTAAAGAACTACAGCAACCAGATGTCAACATACATGAAGAACTACAATGCGGCAGAATCGACCCTTGAGATGGCGCAGAAAAGTTACGACATCGCGTCAAAGATGTATGAGTTAGGTAAAGCGACCCTTGTAGAACTTAACGACGCACAACTCGCCTTGGTACAGGCACAACTGACTAAAAGCCAGGCAATATACAACTTCATGGTAGCTAAAGCGTCACTCAATGAGATAGCAGGTTTGGAATATTAATAAGAAATTAAAAATCAGTAGAATAATGAAAAAGCTTAATACAATTTTTGCAGCTTGCGCCACTATGGCGTTGATTTCATGTGGACAGCCACAGCAGGAAAACGCGCAGAACGAGGCCGTCCAGGAGAAGCCTAAAGTAAAGGTAGAGAGAGTCAATGCGGAATATGTCCCACAACTCTCAGTGTATCCTACAACGATAGAGGCAGACATTGTAAACAACATCGCGCCACAGTCGGCGCTGCGTATCGGTAAGATCTTAGTTGAGATAGGCGACAACGTCAAGGCCGGCCAGACACTCGCATACATGGATATGATAAACCTCGACAAAGCATTCTTACAGATGGTCAACGACTCTATCGAATACGGCAGAATCAAACAGCTTTATGAGATTGGGGCGACATCTCAATCAGATTATGAAGCAATGACATTGAAGTACGATGTATCAAGAAAGACATACAAGAACCTCTTGGAAAACACAATCTTAACGAGTCCTACCGACGGTGTTGTGACAGCGAGGAACTACGATGAGGGCGATATGTACTCTATGTCGCAGCCTCTTTTCGTGATCCAGAAAATCGACAAGGTGAAGATGCTTGTAAACGTTTCGGAAAGCATGTTCTCAAAGATTCACAAAGGCATGGATGCGGAGATTCGCACCGAGGCATACGGCGACAAGGTCTTCAACGGCAAAATAGACCTAATATATCCTACAATCGACTCAAAGACACACACTTTCCCGGTTGAAATAAACTTCATCAACAAAGATCTCGAGCTACGTCCAGGAATGTTCGCACGTGTTACTATTAATTTCGGTGATAATTACAGGGTTGTGGTTCCAGACAAGGCAGTGATCAAACAAGTAGGTTCAGGCGAGCAATATGTTTATGTTCTGAACGAGGACGGCACGGTGAAGTACAATGCTGTAGAGCTTGGCCGTAGGATGGGCGACAAATACGAGGTCATAAGCGGCATCGAAGAGAACACCGCAATTGTGACTTCAGGTCAGACTAGATTAAAGAACGGAATACAGGTTGAGGTAGTAAAATAAATCGAATCATGAGTTTATATAGAAAATCCGTCAATCATCCTGTAACGGTGTCACTGGTGTTCGTGACAATTGCAATTTTGGGAATCTTCGCTCTCAGCAAACTGTCAATCAACCTTTTCCCAGATATGGGAGAGAACACTATTATGGTAATGACATCATATTCAGGTGCAAGTGCCGCTGATATTGAGACCAATATCACTAAAACCTTGGAAAACACCTTAAATGGTGTCAGTGAGTTGAAGCACTTATCATCTTCGTCTAAGGAGAATGTCTCCGTCATCTCCCTGCAGTTCGAGTACGGTATTGATATTGACGAGGCGACAAATGATGTCAGAGACAAACTCGACATGGTGAAGCAATACCTGCCCGAGGGTGCTGGAACACCTACTATTTTCAAATTCAACATGGAAGATATGCCTATCATGTTGCTATCCGCGACAGCAGAGGAGAGTCTTCCGGGCTTGGACAAAATACTCGATGACAAGTTAGCGACACCATTGGCAAGGGTCTCCGGCGTTGGTACCGTATCGGTCTCCGGAGCTCCAAAACGTGAGATTCAGGTTTTCGTAGACCCTAACAAGTTAGAGGCTTATGGTTTAACAGTAGAGCAGATTTCTTCAGCCTTGGCGTCAGAGAACAAAAACACCCCGGCTGGAAATATCGACATAGGGTCCAACACTTACGCAGTCAGAGTGGAAAAGGAGTTCAAGTCGGCAAACGAGATGCTGAACGTTGTAGTAGGCTCTTCCAACGGGAAGCCTATCTACCTTAAAGATGTCGCTATCGTCAATGATGGCGAGCAAGAGCGTTTGCAGAAGGTCTATACCAACATGGTGCAAGGCGCTATGATTACAATTCAGAAACAAACCGACGCTAATGCCGTAAAAGTTTCTAACGGAATCAAACGCGAACTCAAGAGAATAGAGAAAGACCTTCCTTCCGACATCAAAGTTAGCATCATTACTGATAGTTCCGACAATATCGTCAACACCATCAACTCATTAAAAGACACCATCTTAACGACATTCTTCATCGTTATGCTCGTTGTCTTCATCTTCCTTGGCAGATGGAGGGCGACAGTCATCATTGTTCTTTCAATACCTATTTCATTAGTAGCGTCAGTAATATACCTTTTCGCGACAGGAAACACTTTGAATATCATCTCCATGAGTGCATTGACCATCGCAATAGGTATGGTTGTTGACGACGCTATTGTTGTTTTGGAGAACATCACTTCACAAATCGACAAGAAAGTCAAGCCAAAAGAAGCGGCAGTGCATGCCACACAAGAGGTTTCTATTTCCGTTATCGCGTCAACGCTCACAATGTTGGCGGTGTTCCTCCCTCTCACCATGGTCAGTGGCACTGTCGGAGCGTTCTTCAACCAACTCGGCTGGATTGTCAGCATCATCATGATTGTGTCAACATCAGCGGCTCTTACATTAGTTCCGATGATGTGCTCAAAGATGCTGAAACAAGATCCAGGCACCCATAAATGGCACCAGTTCTTCTTCAAACCAATCAACAGCGCGCTTGATGCCTTAAGCCGCGGCTACGGACGTCTTATCAATTGGGCTGTAACACATCGTGCTGCTGTGATTGTCATAGCTATCGTCGTATTCGTCTCAACAATAATGCTCACCGTTCCAGGGATGAAGACGGAATACATGCCAAGCATGGACATGGGACGACTCTCTATCAGTATCGAGTTACCTGTTGGCACACAAGAAGACATTACAGGCCAATTAGGCGCAGAACTCGCCGAGAAATACATGAAAGAGATTCCTGAATTAAAAATCATCAACTACAATTATGGTGTAGCTGACGAGGATAATGCTTTCGCCTCGATGAAAACCAACGGCTCTCATATCCTCAGCATGAACCTCAACCTCGGAAGGAAGACAGAGCGTAACAGAAGCACCCAGGAAATAGCCGAGTTGATACGTAAAGACCTCAAGGGCAACACTTTGATAAAGAAATACAACGTTTCAGAAGGTATGGGAATGGGTTCTACAACAAGCGTAAAACTTGAGATTTACGGATATGACTTCAACACTTCCGACCAAATAGCAAGAGATATCGCAGCTAAGATGGGTGAGTCCGACGTCATCTCACAGGTCCTTATCAGCCGTGACGAATACACTCCTGAGATACATGTCGATTTCGACCGCGAGAAACTTATGCTTAACGGCATCAATATCACAACAGCATCTCAATATGTACGAAATAGGATTAACGGCTCTATCATGACATTCTTCCGCGAGGACGGTGACGAGTATAACATCAGAGTCAGATACGCACCTGAGTTCAGGACAAGCATTGAAGACATTGAGAACATTGTTCTTTACGGTGGCGCGGGACAAGCTGTTAGACTTAGCGAGGTGGCGAAAATCGTAGAAGGACATACACCTCCTACTATTGAGAGAAAAGACCGTGAACGTATTGTGACTATTACCGGCATTGTAGCAAAGGGTTATGCTTTAAGTGACGCTGTCTCAATATCACAGAAATGCATTAACGAGGCTGATATCCCATCAGAATTCCTTGTCAAGATTGCCGGTGACTATGAGGACCAGCAAGATGCATTCTCCGATATGTTTACGCTTATATTCCTCATCATCATACTTGTATATGTCGTTATGGCATCACAGTTCGAATCCTTACTCGACCCATTCGTCATCATGTTCTCAGTGCCGTTCGCTATCACAGGCGTACTTATCGGCATAAGGGTTCACGGCTTAGCAATGGGTGTTATGGCGTTAATTGGTGTCATGATTCTTATGGGTATCGTTGTTAAGAACGGTATCGTTCTTATCGACTACACAAGGCTCTGTCTCGAACGCGGTATGAGCGTCAACGAATCAGTTGTGACAGCATCGCGCCAACGTCTCCGTCCTATCTTAATGACAACACTCACAACAGTGCTCGGTATGATTCCTCTCGCCGCAGGTTCTGGCGAAGGCGCTGAGATGTGGAACGGCCTTGGCGTTGTAGTGGCTTGGGGTCTTTCAATCTCAACACTTATCACACTCATACTTATCCCAACACTGTACGCAATATTTATTTCAAGAAGAATTAAGAGACAAGAGAGAAAAGCAGCGAGACTCGCTTTAAAAAACTAAAACACTGAAAAATGACAGCAATATTCATCGCCTATAATCAGGCATATTACGAAGAGATCTCCCAACTCCTTGAGAAACAAGGAGTAAGGGGGTTCACAAAATGGAACGAGATTACCGGTAGAGGAAGTGATACAGGAGAACCGCACTTCGGCACCCACACATGGCCAACGTTCAACGACGCTATCCTCACCTTCGTTGATGACGACAAGGTAGATAATGTCATGAATGAACTGCATAATCACGACAATGCTACGGCAGAGTTAGGATTAAGGGCGTTCGCTTGGAAGATAGACCGCTCTATATAGTCAGTCTCAAATAAAAAAACAGAGTGTGTGCCGTCAGTAAACTGATACACACACTCTTTCTTTTTGATATTCAGAAAAGATTATTTCCTTGGCATAACCTCAAAACTGTAAATACATGTGTGATGATATTCTTCGCCAGGTCTCAACACCGTACTTGGGAAGGTGTCATGATTGACCGCATCAGGGAAGTGCTGGGTCTCAAGGGCGAACGCGCCCCTGTAATTCAAAGGCATACCATATTTCCCATTAACCTTGCCATCGAAGAAATTACCGCTATAGAACTGTATTCCCGGCTGGTCTGTCATCACACTCATCTTCCTTCCAGACACCGGCTCATATACCGTCGCTGCCAAACCCATAGATTTTATAGGCTTGTTTATCACATAGTTAAAATCGTAACCACGGGCGTTTTCCATCTGAGGATGATAGGCGTCAATGTCACGGCCGATAGTCTTTGTTTCCGAGAAGTCCATTGGTGTGTCTTTCAAAACAATAAAGTTTCCGTTCGGAACAAGTCTGTTATTTACGACAGTCATGAATCTTGCGTTTATCATAAGTTCATGGTCGAGGATATTGCCGTTCCCCTCCCCTTTCAAATTAAAGAAAGAATGATGTGACAAATTACACAAGGTCGGGGCATCGGTTGTGGCAAAATATTCAACACGGAACTCATTCTCCGGAGTAAGCACATAGCTCATTCGGATATCAAGATTTCCAGGGAAGCCGTCCTTTCCGTCTGCGAGAACAGTATGGAAGAAAATAGCGTTATCTGTAAGTGAGTCAACGTCCCAGACAATTCTGTCAACACCGAACTCCCCTCCGTGCAAGGTGTTTCCGTTATCGTTTTTGAATGTCTCGAAACTCTTTCCATCGATCGAGAACACGCCTTCTCCGATACGGTTTGCGCAACGGCCAACGGCTGCACCTAAAAACCGCTCACCCTCGTTATTCAAATAACGATTAATATTATCGTATCCAAGAACAATGTCATCGTAACTGCCCCTGCTATCAGGCATCCATAATGACACCACCCTGCCGCCATAATTTGTAACCTGCATAGTCAGAAAGCCACCTTTCAAAGTATAAAGCGACACATTCTTTCCATCAACTACAGTTTCAAAGTCGCTGCTATTCAACAGTGTAACATCCCTTTTCTTTGTACAACCCACAAAAAGCAAAGCAATAAGTGCAAAAAACAAATACTTTTTCATATAAAAAATCTTTCTAAATAATATTGTGCAAAAATAGTTTATTTTATCAAAACTTCATTAGTGTCACCTAAATTTTATATTTTTGCCGAAAATGAGAAAAAGAGTTATAAGAAAGAAACAATATGAGCGGCGTGTTCGATTGGAGGCCGCCATAATATATTTTGTCGCCATCGTCCTTTGCGTTGGAGTGTTCTTTTATTTCTCAAACCTTAGAAAAAGCATTCAAAACCAACGGAATAATATTGCGAGAAATGAGAGAATCCTCTCTATCACCAACGAACTTATACAACACGTCAACGAGGCTCAATCTTACGCACAGACGTACACCTTCACCGGCGACCCCGCACAACTGATTCATTTCGAGCAAACATTGACTGTCATCTCAAATAACAACGACACTTTGGCAGCTTATTACAAAAACAACGACACTAACCTAAGCACCGTCAACGACATCCTTTCTTTAATGCAACGTAAAGAGAACATTATCAAACAAATATCTCACCAATACGACATCTTCAACCCTTACGAGGAGATTAACAAATTGCTCTCAAATTACCATGCCCCTGAGAAAAAAATAAAAATAATCCCTATTACAAAGCAAGATACTATTATTAAAAAAGCTGATAAAAAGTCGTTTTTCCAACGTATCTTCTCTTCCGACAACGCACACGACAGCATTATTCTGGTAACGACAACTTATTTCGACACAATAACAGAAAAAACGCCTGACAATAAAGAGGATTTGATGAAAGACATCCAGGTTTTTTCAGAGAAAGGGCGCAGACAATATCTCGAACGATTAAATAAAATTGAAAGGCAGTACCAGGATTTCATCAAGGCTGACCAGAAAATAAGTGAAGAGTTATCGCAACTTTTACTGCTTTTTCACAAGCAAACGCTATCGTCAGTAATGCACGAAATACAGATTAGCGAGTCGATTATCACAAGGAACATCAACTATTCCATTTACACCTGCGCTATCGCCTTAGTATGTATTTTCATCTTTATCTTTTTGATTTTCAGAGATATGAGAAAAGTCAGCAAGGCAAGGAAGGAGACTGAGGACGCAAGGAGACAGACTGAAGAGATTATGAACAGTCGGCATAAGCTACTGCTTTCGGTTTCGCACGACATCAAGGCGCCACTCGCCTCAATAATCGGGAATATCGAGTTGATGCAGATCGACGGGCCAAAAAACAATGACGAACGTCTCGAATCAATGAAATATTCTTCAGAACATATTCTATCCCTTTTATCAAACTTACTCGAATTCTCAAGCCTTGAGCAAGGCAAGAAATATGTTGTCCGCTCTGATTTCAACGCATCATTATTGTGCGACAAAATAGCGGCAATTTTCAGACCGATAGCGGAGAACAAACACCTCAACCTCATATATCACAAAACTCTTCCCGATGATTTCTTCATTAACTCTGACTCTTTAAAAATCAAACAGATAGTAAGCAACATCTTATCCAATGCAATAAAATACACTATCGAAGGCGATATTCATTTTGGAGTATATTATAAGAATAACAGGCTGGTTTTCAGCGTCATTGACCAAGGTATCGGCATTCCAGAGAACAAGATAGATATGATTTTCACTCCCTTCTGCCGTATTGAGGATAACAAAAGCGCTGCTGATGGCAATGGTTTCGGGCTTTATGTTGTGAAAGGCCTTATCGAGTTGCTTGGTGGAAAACTATCAGTAAAATCAGAGATCGACAAGGGAAGTCATTTCGAGATTGAGATTCCTGTGAAGCAGGTTGAAAAAGTTAAGGAGGCAAAGCCTGACACACACAACACATTGATTAACAAAAAACTAAATATATTGATAATTGATGATGACAACACTCTGCTTGCTGTTATCAGCTCCATGATTTCCAAGTTAGGACATGAGGCGGACATTTGCCGTTCCTCATCAGAGTTTGAGAAGTGTCTAAGTCAAATAGAAAAATACGAATACATTCTCACTGACAGAGAGATGGGGGTTTTCAGTGGGAAAGATGTGTTAAGGGCTATCAAGAAAACCGAGCCGTCAAAGAAAGTGGTGATCATGACAGCGAGAGACGAATATAGTGAGAGAGAAGCGAAATCCGAAGGTTTTTATGGTTATCTGAAGAAGCCGTTTTTAATTAAAGACCTTGCCAAGCTACTGGGTATTAACGCATTACAAAATGACAGCTATAGTTGCAAATATTCAGAGGACTTCCCTCAGCTATGCAGGCTCTTCAACAATGACGAGGAGGCGGTAAAAGAGGTCCTTACAGTCTTTGCGAGAAGCACTGTTGACAATCTTGTTTTGTTAAACGACGCAATTGACACAGATGATTTCGGGAAGGCGCAGGCTTTATGCCACAAGATGCGTCCGATGTTTGTCCAATTAGAGCATAGCGGCGCAGAGTTTTTATCCGAGGTTGACGGTTACAGGGGTGAGAACAAAGGCGATATGCCTCAATGGAAAGAGAAAGGCATCGGTTTCTTAAAAGACGCCGACGCCCTGTTATCTTTATTATCTGACAGATACGATATTGATTAGTCAATATCCTCGCTCTTCCTTCCGCTTCTCTTACGCTCAATTTCATCGAGAATAATCTTTCTCAAGCGCAAACTCTTCGGAGTGACCTCAAGATATTCGTCATCACGGATATACTCCATATACTCTTCGAGTGACATTCTAACCGGTGGGATAAGGACGATCTTATCATCGGAGCCTGAAGCACGGACGTTAGTAAGGTGTTTTGTCTTATTTACATTAAGGACGATATCGTTAGAGCGGGTATTCTCGCCAATGACCTCGCCCATATACACTTCCTCATTAGGATTTACGAAGAACTTTCCACGGTCTTGAAGTTTCCACAAGGCATAAGGGACGGCCTGTCCTGTCTCCATAGCGATAAGCGCGCCAACATTGCGGGTTTCCATCTCGCCTTTCCAAGGCTCATAGTCCTTAAAACGATGTGACATAACGGCTTCGCCCTCGGTAGCGGTAAGCATTGCGCTTCTCAATCCAATGAGACCTCTTGCAGGGATATCGAAATCAAGGTTCATCCTATCACCTTTTGGGGTCATATTAACCATCTCACCTTTATGTTGAGATGCAAGTTCTATCACGCGGCCAGCGAAGTTCTCCGGTACTTGGACATTCATGACTTCAATAGGTTCGCATTTCTTTCCATCTATAACTTTAAGAAGCACCTTAGGCTGTCCTATTTGGAACTCATAACCCTCGCGGCGCATTGTCTCGACGAGGATACTAAGATGGAGGATACCTCGACCGTAAACCATAAGGGAATCAGGAGATTCAGTGTCCTCAACCTTCAAAGCGAGGTTCTTTTCTGTCTCTTTATAAAGACGCTCGCGCAAGTGACGTGATGTCACAAACTTACCTTCTTTACCAAAGAAAGGGGAATTATTGATTGTGAACAACATACTCATTGTTGGCTCATCAACATGGATTGGAGGAAGAGCCTCTGGGTTCTCGAAGTCGGCCACGGTATCGCCTATCTCGAAATTCTCAAGGCCCATGACAGCAATGATATCACCGGCCAAGACGGGTTTCTTAGTCCTTTCCTTTCCAAGCCCTTCGAAAGTATATAGCTCTTTTATCTGATTCTTCTCTATCGAGCCATCGCGTTTCACAAGCGACACGTTCATACCAGCTTGAAGGACACCTCTTTTCAGACGGCCGACAGCGATACGTCCAACGTAAGAGCTATAATCTAAAGAAGTAATAAGCATCTGTGGTGTTCCCTCCTCATATTTCGCCTCCGGTATTGTATTTATTATCACATCAAGAAGATATGAGACATCAGATGTCACGTTAGTCCAATGGTCTGACATCCAGCCCTGTTTGGAAGAGCCGAAAACTGTAGGGAAGTCAAGTTGGTCATCGGTAGCGCCAAGGTTATACATAAGGTCAAAAACCGCCTCTTGTGTCTCTTCCGGAGAACAGTTCGGCTTATCAACCTTATTTACAACTACGATAGGTTTCAGGCCGAGTTGGATAGCCTTCTCAAGCACGAAACGAGTCTGTGGCATCGGACCTTCAAAAGCATCAACAAGAAGCAGGACGCCATCAGCCATATTCAGCACACGCTCCACTTCCCCGCCGAAATCACTGTGGCCGGGAGTATCTATAATGTTTATCTTTACATCTTTATAACGGACCGAGACATTTTTTGAAAGAATGGTAATACCTCGTTCTCGCTCAAGATCGTTGTTATCCAGAATCAAATCTCCTCCATTATCCTTATCTTCTCTGAATAGTTTTGACTGATAAAGAATACGATCTACCAACGTGGTCTTTCCGTGGTCAACGTGAGCGATAATTGCTACATTACGAATACTTTGCATTTATATAAATTTAGTTGTTTTACAACGAGATACCATATTCCGAAGCCTATTTGGCATAGGTTGGAAAAAATCGGCTACAAAATTATAAAAAAAACAAAAAACTTCATTTATTTTTCTATAAAAATACAAGATTCGTATTATTATTCAAAAAAAACTATATCTTTGCAAAAACGCACAGATGAGTGAGCTCACAAGAAATGTATTAAAGAGATACTGGGGGTATCCTTCATTCAGGCCTCTTCAGGAAGATATTGTAGATTCTGTCATTTCAGGCAGAGACACACTCGCACTCCTGCCCACTGGCGGCGGCAAGTCCATTTGTTTCCAAGTGCCTGCCATGGCCATGGAAGGCGTATGCATCGTTGTCACACCCCTAATCTCTTTGATGAAAGACCAGGTTCAGCATTTGAAAGACATCAACATCTCGGCGCGCGCCATCTACTCCGGCATGCGTTACAATGAGATTGAGCTGGCTTACAACCAGGCAGTCTTCGGCTCGTTAAAGTTTCTTTACGTCTCTCCCGAGCGTCTTACCACTAAGGCTTTCACCGAGGCTGTCAGAAGGATGCGTGTCTGCCTCCTCGCCATTGACGAATCGCACTGCATCTCACAATGGGGTTACGATTTCCGCCCACCTTATTTAAAAATAGCCGACATCAGAGAGTATATACCCGACACCCCGGTCTTAGCGCTGACTGCCACTGCGACTCCGAAGGTGGTCGAGGACATTCAATACCGACTTGCGTTTAAGAGGAGGAACGTCTTTCAAAGCACTTATGAGCGGAAAAACGTGACCTATAATGTGATTAAGATTCAAGACAAGTACGGAATGCTGTTGCGTCTTTTCCAAAAAATGGACACAGGCAGCGGCATCGTTTACGTTAGAAGCCGCAAACGCACTAAGGCTATCGCAGAATGGCTGCAATCAACAGGAATAAGCGCGACTTTCTACCACGCAGGCATTGATGCGAAAACCCGTGACGAGAGGCAAAAACTATGGATGGAAGGGAAAATAAAGGTTATAGTGGCTACTAACGCCTTTGGAATGGGAATTGACAAACCTGATGTAAGGCTCGTGGTACACATGGATTTACCCGACAGCCTTGAGGCTTATTTCCAAGAAGCAGGACGCGCCGGAAGGGACCTGAAACCATCACAGACCTACCTTCTCGTATCCGACACCGACATCAAACAGCTCGAAGACAACCTGTGTCAATCTTATCCTGATTTGGACAGAATCAAATTCATCTACGACTCAATAGGCAATTTCCTGAATATCCCAATCGGCGGAGGAGAGAACCGTTGCTACGACTTCGTTATCAGTGATTTCGCACACCATTACCAAATACCTCTTATAGAAGTTTTCAACGCCATCAAACTGATGGAGTCAGAAGGATATTTCACACTTTCCGAAGCCATGGAGTCCCCTTCCGAAATAATGATTACCGCCGGAAGAGACGATCTTTTCCAATTCATTGAAAACTATAAACAATACGAGCATATCATCAGTTTCCTTCTTCGTAACTATCCCGGCATTCTTTCCAATTTCATAAAAATAGATGAAGAATCAATAAGCCACAAGTTAGGGACATCGGTCATTGATATTCAGCGCACATTAAAGGAACTCGAATCACTTAACCTGCTAATATTCCGACAACGCAACGACAATCCGCAGATACAATTCAACACAGAAAGAATGGACTTAAAACACTTCGCCTTGTCGGACGAGGTATATAAATACCGGAAAGAAGATGCCGCTAAAAGGGTTCAGGCCGTCATTGACTATGTAAACGACACCACGACCTGTAGAAGTGTACAACTATTGAGTTATTTCGGAGAGAAAGCGAAAAACAAATGCGGGAAATGCGATGTTTGCAACAGCAGCAACAATATCGGTTTGAGCGACAACGAATATGCGGAGATAAGCAAGATCATCTGTAACGATTTGAGGAGGAATAGCTTTCACATTTCGGAGGCTCCCACACATGCGCCAACATTTTTTGCCGAAAAGGTGTTTGAGACTATCCGCCTGATGATAGACAACGGGATAATAGTTCAAGACAAAGACGGGAAGCTACAAAACGGAAGAATATAAGGGAAATGCCCTAAAAGCAATAATCACTTCCAAGGCATTTACAAATCGAGTTAATTAATGCAATAAGAGTTATTATAACAAGTCCCTACTTGCTTTAAATTTTACTACAACCTTTGAGGCGACTGTGATTTTCTCTCCTGTTTTAGGATTACGGCAAACACGGGAAGGACGTTCTGTCGGCACCAGCGAGCCAAGTCCTATCAAAGACACACGTTCACCATTCTTAAGGGCGTTAGATGTCACATCAATAAATGCATCAAGGGCCTTTTTTGAATCAACCTTTGTAAGTCCCGTCTTTTGGGACATAAATTCAATTAGTTCTGTTTTATTCATATTGCAAGTATTAAGAGGTTATGTTATTTAGTAACACGCAAATATAACAAAAAAAACAGAACTTTTAATTTTTTTTTCAATTATTTTTACGTTATCGTCTCTGAAACAAAAAATAGTATTATATTACAAACCTCCAATCTTCTGAAATCCTTGCTCCCTTTAGAAATTCCACGATTGGCATCATTTTTTTACCAGCCTGTTGAATATCAAGAATTTTGACAAAACCGTCCTTAACTTTCACTGACAGATGTGTTTTTCCGTCAGTTTTTATCGCACCTTGGCGCAAATTTTCACTACTTTTTTCAATGATTTCGGTAGAAAATATTTTGACATCGGTTGTTTCTCCCGTCGGATTCTGGAGTTTGGCGTGTGCTGCAGGATAAGGGGAAAGGCCTCTCACGAAGTCAAAGACCTCTTTTGCCGGCTTATTCCAATCAATATAGCAGTCCTCCTTGAATATCTTCGGAGCAGGTTTCAACACCAAGTTTTGTTGTTCAATGACATGCGATTGTCTGACGACATTGACGTTTCCGTCTTCGATAACCTTTAATGTGTCAACAATGACTTTATTGCCAAGAGTCATGAGCGCGTCATGAAGTTCTCCGGCATTCATGTCACCTATCTCTATTTTCTCCTGAAGGATAATTGCGCCCGTATCTATTTCTTTATCAAGGAAGAAAGTTGTGAGTCCGGTTTCTTTCTCACCATTAATAATAGCATGATTAATTGGGGCGGCTCCTCTATATTGTGGAAGGAGGGATGCATGGAGGTTGATAGTGCCTTTGGGAGGCATACTCCAAACTATCTCAGGAAGCATTCTAAAGGCGACGACCACGAACAAATCGGCATTGGCTTCTTTAAGTTGATTTACGAAGGCTTCGTCTTTAAGTCTTTCAGGCTGAAGCACTTGTAATCCATGACGGAGGGCACATTCTTTCACTTCTGACGATCGCATCTGTTTTCCCCTACCTGCCGGTCGGTCGGGGGCTGTAACCACGGCAAGCACCTCATGTCCAGCCGCAATAATAGCTTCAAGTTGGCTTGCCGCTATCTCTGGTGTTCCAAAATAAATAATCCGCATAACTGAATATTATTAAAAATGCCTGACTCCAATGAATCAGGCATTAAGTTTTCATATACGCCATTAAGCCTTAATCCCACATTACTTTGCAAGTTTTGCCTCTACGAATGCGATATTTTTCTCAATGGAGAAGCCCTCGTTGCTGTTAGGATAATCAGCTTTGATTATCTTATACATTTCAAGAGCCTTTGAATAATTCTCTATCATCTCGTAAGCGATGCCAGCCCTCATAAGGTACATCGGGCTTGTGAAAGAGTTCTTTGAGTCTGTTGCGGCTTTCTCGTAGCATTTTGCTGCCTCTAAAACATTACCGAGTTCCATGTAGGCGTCACCCATCGCGCCGACAGCCATAGGTCTCACAAGTTGGTCCTTAGCTTTATAAGATGACAAATATTTAATAGCGTTATCAAACTCGCCTGTGTTAAGATAGCAAATGCCTGTGTAATACTTTGCGAGATTGGCAGCCTTTGTGCCTCCGTAATCATTAATGATATCGAGGAAACCGGCAAAGTTCCCATCGCCGTTAAGAGCTGTAGCATAGTCATCTTTCTCAAACAACTTCTCAGCATGGAACAAAGATTCTTGAGCCTCAACCTCACGTGGCTCCATGACAAACTTCTTATACCCGAAAATTGCAAGAACAACGGCAACTATTGCAACGATAACGATGACAATAGGTTTCTGATGTTCTACAATAAAAAGTTCTGTTTTTCCTAACGTTGACTCGATTGATTCAAGACGTTCTTCGTTTTTCTGTTCATTTTGTTTTGCCATATAATCAATATTTTTTCGAAGTGCAAATTTACGGTTTTTTATTTATCATTTAACAAAAAAAGAAATTATATTTGCTAAAAATTTCAACATCATAATTAACAACAATAACTTATTCATTTTGAACGCGAAAGACAAAAAGCTATATGAGTTTCTAAGTGGTTTCATCACTGATGAGAGGAAAAAACGGTTCGAACAGGTTCTGCAATTTAGGACCAAACACATTTCAATTGTATTAGAAGACATATATCAGTCACACAATGCGAGTGCGGTTCTAAGAAGTTGCGACCTTACGGGGATACAGGACATACATATCATCGAGAACAAATGGGTTTACGACATTAATCCGGACATCGTGGTTGGGAGCACCAAATGGCTTGACCTTCACAAATATAATGTTGAGGAGTTCAACACTCCTGAGGCTTTTGAGCACCTTCACAGCAAGGGGTACAAGATTGTGGCCACATGTCCGCACAACAACGGATTCACTCCCGACACCCTTCCGCTTGAAGAGCCGTTAGCAATAGTCTTCGGCACTGAAAAGACAGGTCTCACCGACTACGCACTTGAACATGCCGACATGTATGTACAGATCCCTATGCACGGATTTACAGAAAGTTTCAACATCAGCGTCTCGGCTGCCCTGCTCATGTACACACTGACACAACGGCTTCATAAGAGGGACGACATTGATTGGCAGCTTAGCGAGGAAGACAAAGCGACTATCCGTCTTGATTGGACACGGAAATCATTGAACAGGGTCAGGTCTTTCGAGGAGAAATTTTACGAATTACACCCTGAATTTAAGAAATAATATAGGATAAAAAAAAGCGAAATATTTGTAATACAAGGATTTATTCCTTTTCAAACAAGCTGATGATATTCAGTATCACTTCCGAAGCCTTCTCCATACTCTGCAATGGGACATATTCGTATTTCCCATGGAAATTATGTCCTCCGGCGAAGATATTCGGACAAGGCAGCCCCATATAGCTCAAGCTCGCACCGTCAGTACCACCGCGAATCGGCTGCACCTTAGGTTTTATTCCTGCCATCTCAATAGCCTTTATCGCTTTCTCAACAATAAAGAAATGTGGTTCAACCTCTTGTCGCATATTATTATACTGATGCTTCAACTCCAATGTTACGACATTCCCATATTTTTTACCTACAAAGTCCACGGCGGAGCTAAGCAATTGTTTCTTTTCTTCAAATTTCCGCTTATCATGGTCACGAATAATATAGTTCAAGGTAGTTTCCTCCACGTCGCCGTCAACAGATGTGATATGGAAGAAGCCCTCATAGTCAGAGGTATATTCCGGTCTTTGCCCGACAGGAAGCATAGCGTTTATCTCCATCGCGATAAGAATGGAATTCACCATTTTGTTTTTCGCATAGCCGGGATGGATATTACTGCCTTGGACATGTATTTTTGCTGCGGCGGCATAGAAATTCTCATACTCTATCTCCCCTATTCCACCGCCATCTATAGTATATGCGTACTTCGCGCCGAATCTTGCCACATCAAACTTATCGACGCCGCGACCTATTTCCTCGTCTGGAGTAAAACCGATCTTTATCTCTCCATGTTTAAACTCCTTATGTTCAACGAGATATTGAACTGCGCACATGATTGCGGCGATTCCGGCCTTGTCATCGGCTCCTAAAAGAGTGGTGCCATCAGTGGTTATTATTGTGTCACCTAAATAATTCAGCATCTCAGGGAAATCCGATGGTTTAAGGTACAGAGACCTCTCTGCGTTAAGGAGTATATCGCCGCCGCTGTAGTTTTCCACGATCTGCGGGCGCACATTTTTCCCAGAAGCGTCAGGAGAGGTATCCACATGTGCGATAAAACCTATTGCAGGGACCTCACGCCCGGTGTTTGAAGGTATGGAAGCCATCAGATAGCCATATTCGTCAAGGTGCGCCGGCACACCCATATCCTGCAGTTCTCCCTGCAACATCCGCAACAGGTCGAGTTCCGCCTGTGCGCTTGGTTGGGTCTCGGAATCAGGGTTTGAAGTCGTCTCAACAGAGACATAGCGTAAAAACTTATCCAACAGATTTTCCATAGCCACAAATATTAGAATATTAAAACACTAAAGGTCAATACCAAGTGCGTGCATTTTGTTATACAATGTTTTCCTATCAATATTAAGCAATCTGGCGGCGACAGTCTTATTACCGCGAGCCTTTCTCAATGCTGCGAGTATCCCTTCCTTCTCATTATTAGGATAAAGCGCAAAGTCCTCATTATCAATTGTTTCAACAGGAGCATTCTTCAATATCGGAAGATTATCAGAAGAAATAGTGCCGTTTTCAGCGAACAATGTTGCGCGACGGATCACGTTTCTCAGTTCTCTAAGATTACCGTCCCACCTATATTGTTTCAGTTTTGCGAAAGCATCATCGGTGATCACCCTCACATCCTTTCCGAGTTCCTCATTAGCCTCATCAAGGAAGAAATAGGAGAACTCCTCTATATCGTCGATTCTGTCTCTCAGAGGGGGCATATTGATAGAGAACTCATTGATACGGTGAAAAAGATCTTGGCGGAACCTGCCACACAAGATCGCACTCTCAAGGTCTTCATTTGTAGCCGCCACGATTCTCACATCCACTTCAATATCCTGAGACGAGCCTATTGGTCTGACCTTTCGTTCCTGCAAAGCTCTAAGCAGTTGTTTTTGGACCTCATACGATAAGTTTCCCACCTCATCGAGGAAGACCGTTCCGCCATTAGCCTCAACGAAAACACCTTTTTTATCAGCGATAGCTGATGTGAAAGATCCTTTAATATGTCCAAACAGCTCAGAATGTGCGAGTTCGGCAGAGAGACTTCCGCAGTCAACGGCGATAAAAGGCTTATCCGACCTTGGGCTTTGCTCGTGTACCATCCGTGCGACATATTCCTTTCCCGTGCCGCTCTCGCCAAGGATAAGTACCGACATTTTTGTTGGAGCGACTAAGGAGACGCTCTTATACACATTCTGAATCACAACGCTATTCCCTTTTACCACTTTCCGTGCCGGGCTCTTCTCTATTCTCACTTTTTCGACAACGGCAGCGTTATCCTTAAGCATGGCGAGTTCTATTTTCTGTTGTAGTATCGAAGGGTTGATAGGTTTCTCGAGATAATCAAATGCGCCGAGTTTTATGGCGTTCACAGCGGTTTGAACATCGGCATAGCTTGTCATAATAATAAAAGGAGCGGTGATTTTCCTTTCCTTAGCGATGGCGAGGAGGAGTATCCCGTCTCCGTCAGGAAGTCGCAAATCACTGATAATCATATCAAACACAGAGTTTTTCAACTCATTGACAGCATATTCCATTTTTGATACCAAGGTAGGAATCCAGCCGTTCTTTTGGAACCATGTCCGAAGCATTGTTCCGAATGCTATATCATCTTCGACAATCAAAATGCGTCTGTTCATAATAAAAATCTGCTCGTACTGCAAAAATATATTTTTTTTCAATACGAGGGCATCCAATAATGGGAAATAGACAAAAAAATAGAAATCCGACATCTGGCAATGTCGGATTTCATAAATATTGAAAACGAGCAGAAAATTATTTGGCTATAGCCACCAAATATTTGGTTACACTCCAGAATGCATCTGGGTTTGTGATTTGCAGTGTTACGGTCTCACCGTTTCTTACGATTGTGTAAGAACCTTCGACGTGTGTTGAGAGAAGTTTAACTTTCTTTGCGTTGAAAACAATCTCGTTAAGTTCGCGTTTGTCAGCTTTTGTGAACTCACGTGTAGGGACGTTGTTCCTTAAGATATACTTGCTTGTGAGGATACCTTTTTCCTTAAGTTCTTTCTTTGTTGCGCCGATGTAATAAACAGCGTTCATCTCATTGATGCGAGCGTTTTTCTCATTAGTGAGATTCTCGATTTCAGCGTTAGCGTTGTTAAGGTCTGAGTTAAGGTTCTCTACTTGAGTATTCAAGCCTGCGATCTGTCCGTCTCTTTCGGCTACTTGGGCTTGGAGGTCAGCTATCATTGCTTCTTTCTCTTTCAGCTGATCCTGTAATTTCTTGATCTGGCCACGGAGGTAACCGTTGTTTTTGTTTGATTTTTCAAGAACACCGCTCAACGAGTCAAGGCGTGCACGGTTTGTTGCCATAGCCTCTTTAATCTGGATGAGTTCTGAGACGATTTGTTCTCTCTGTGAGCCTTCCTGTTTTACAAGGAGCATGTTTTCAGCATCACGAATAGCCTGAAGGTTATTCTCTACATCATTGATAATGCCGAATGCAGCATTGTACTGACTCTCCATTGTTGCCTTTTCTGCAGCGATGGCCTCTTTCTCAGCCAATAATGTTTGATACTTTTCTGAACTTTCCACGCATGAGCTCATGATAAGCGCTACTAATGCGACCGATACTAATGTTAATGTCTTTTTCATTGTACTATAATATTTAAAATTAGTTTGTGCTTACGACTTATTCTTTATACCAAAATGATACCAAAACAATCTATTATATATAAATCGTTATAAATCAATGATATAAATTTTTATTTTTCGTTTTCATTTTTAAATTCACTGTGGAAAACTGTGTAATCGCTCCACATAATTCCACATTTGTGGCTTTTAATCGTGCAAATATACAATAAAATCACATTGTTTACACAATAATAATTACTTTTGCAAAAATTTTTTTAAAGTGAACCGTTCTATTTTAAAATTAGCGATACCAAACATAATAAGCAACATCACTGTGCCGTTGCTCGGACTTGTCGATATGATACTGATGGGTCATCTATCCTCACCTATATATATAGGTGCCATTGCGCTCGGCGGAACAATTTTCAGCATTCTCTACTCATTCTTCAGTTTCTTACGGGCTGGCACCACAGGGTTCACCTCACAGTCGCTCGGTGAGAACAACCGTTCGGAGATAAGCTATTCCCTATACAGATCCTTGGCTGTCGCGCTTTTCGCCTCGTTGCTGATTCTCTCTCTTCAGACTCCAATATCAAAAATCAGCTACCTGCTTCTTGATGGCAGCCATGACGTAAAACAACTCGCCATAAAATACTTCTTCGTCAGAATCTGGGCGGCTCCCGCCAACATGCTGCTATACTGTTTCAACGGCTGGTTCGTAGGAATGCAGAACACAAAGATACCAATGGCGATAGCTATCACCACAAACATAATGAATATACTTTTCAGCGCGCTCCTCGTCATAGTTTTCAAAAAAGACGTTATAGGTGTCGCCATTGGCACCGTCATCGCACAATATTGCGGATTAGCAGTCGCGCTTTTCTTTATCGTATATAAATATAAGGACTACCTTATAAAGGTGAGTCTCAGCACCTTATTTGAGTTCAGTAAGATGAAAGTGTTCTTCAAAGTTAACATCGACCTCATGATAAGGAGCATTTTATTGGTTCTCACAATTGCGTTTTTCACCAACCAATCAGCTAATTTAGGCGATGACATTTTGAGTATCAACATGATATTGATGCAGTTCTTCTATATTTTCTCCTATTTCACCGACGGTTTCGCATACGCCGGAGAAGCCCTCGTCGGGAAATACAAAGGTGCGAACGACAATAAAAGTCTGAACATCACGGTGCGGCAACTCTTCAAATGGGGCGCGTACATCAGCATTCCATTCTCGGCACTATACTTGCTTTTCCCGACCACTTTCGTAAGGATAATATCTGACAACCAAGCGATTATTGAGCAGATTCAGCCGTATTATCCTTACCTTGCCGCAATCCCCGTTATCACTTTCACGGCGTTTTTATGGGACGGAATCTATATAGGAGCCACGGCATCAAAGTCTATCAGAAACACCATGATTATCTCTTCATTATTGGTTTTCTTACCTTTATGGTGGCTGCTCGTTCCGCATTACGGCAACCACGGACTATGGATCGCCTTCTTAGCCTTCATGCTTGCAAGAGGCATAACAATGACGATTTCATCAAAGAAAAATATTCTACAATCAAAAAACAAATAACATGCACATACTTTCAAAATCAACCTACATAAAAGGTGAGCAATGCGAGAAAGCGCTGTACCTTTATAAGAAAAGACCGTTTTTGCGCGACAAGCTAAGCCTTGAGAAACGTGCTAAATTCAAACGCGGGACCGATGTGGGGATACTCGCACGGCAGCGCTTCCCCAATGGACTAAACATGGCTCCGGCCTCCCCGTCACAATTCGGCAACAAAACAGCCGAGACACTCGCCAACCTCTCAAATCCAGATGTAAACGTCATGTACGAGGCCGTGTTCCAATATGACGACACCCTGATAATGCTTGACATTTTAGTTAGAGACGGCGACAAATGGAGAGCGATTGAAGTAAAAAGCTCGCTCTCAATAAGCACGACATACATGAAAGATGCCGCACTGCAATACTATGTTTTAAAAGGATGCGGCGTCCCTATTTCCGACATCCAGCTCATGTACATCAACGCAAATTACGTAAGAAACGGGGATTTAGACTTATCAGAACTATTTGTTTTTAAATCAGTTAAATCGTTTGCCGAGGAACAAGTCGAGATTATCGGAAACAAAATAAAACATTTCAAGGAGTTGTTAAACGAGGACCACTCTCCTAACGTAAGCATTGGTGAGAAATGTGAGACCCCCTATCATTGCGAGTTTTACAGCCATTGTTGGAAAAACATCCCAGAAAACAGCGTGGTCAACACTAAAGGGCTGTCTTCTAACAAGATAGACGCGATGCTTCAGCACACATTCCATGTCGATTACAGGCAATTGTACGAGCTATTGCCCGTCAGAAACAGCAGCACAGCATTTTTAAGCCTCTTATTCTATATCCCTGCCATACCCATTCTTGACGGAGACAGACCGTATAACGAATTCATCTTAGGATTCTCGATACTTAAAAACAACGGCACGGACGACAGCTATTTCTATTGGGACTGCATCGACAACATTCCCGCGAGGTCAGAGTGTTTCCATATCATGGCCGAGCAACTGAAAGGGATAAGCAACGTGATTTATTTTGCGCCGCAGAACCTTAACGCGCATATTCAAAAATCAAGCATAGAAGACGCAAAAGAGTTGAATTACAAGACGATAAACCTGATGGAAGCACTGACAAACTCTGATTTCTTCCACAAGAACACAAGGTCAGAGTTTTCATTAAAAAATGTTTACGAAAGCATTTTCCCGGATAAAACACTTTTCGAGCACAGCAGGATACTGCTTAACGCCACAAGCGGGAACGAAATAGACAGGCAACTCGTAGAGAGCGATTTAATGTTGGAAAACAACGCGTTACGTGACATTATACGTTATTTCAGACCGTAAGGAAAAAAGTTTTCAACATCTAACAAACAAATTATCATTCTTTATACTTTTGTGATATGAATAGTGAAAGTATAAAAAGAACAGGAATAATTAAATCCAAAAGCATTGAAACGCCCATTGATTTGCTTAATAATCAAGGACGTATTCCACCTCAGGCAATTGATTTGGAAGAGGTTGTGTTAGGGGCTTTGATGTTAGAAAAAGACGCGGTCAATGCGGTGATTGACATTCTTTCGCCGGAAGTGTTTTACAAGGAAGCGCATCAGTTGATTTTCGCGGCCATAAAAGACTTATTCACAAAATCGGAGCCCATCGACATATTAACGGTGACAAACCGCCTAAAAAGCACCAACGACTTAGATGCTGTAGGAGGGCCATATTACATCTCACAGTTGACAAACCGCGTTGTCTCGTCAGCGAATATCGAATACCACACGCGCATCATTCTCCAGAAACACATTCAGCGACAATTGATTCAGATTTCTTCTGAGACAATAAAAGAGGCTTACGAAGACAGTGCCGACGTATTTGACCTGTTAGACAGAGCGGAGAACAAGTTGTTCCAGATAAGCGAGAACAACTTACGACGCAATTACGACCAGATGCCCGACCTTGTGAAACTCGCGATAGATGATATTGAGAAAGCGAAGAACTCCGGTTCGCAGTTGCGCGGAGTGCCTTCAGGGTACACCGAGCTTGACAGGATAACACAAGGCTGGCAGAAGTCGGATCTCATAATTCTTGCCGCTCGTCCGAGTATGGGTAAGACGGCATTTGCATTGAACATGGCGCGCAACGCCGCCGTCGATTTCAACAAGCCCATAGCGTTTTTCTCACTTGAAATGTCGTCAGTGCAGTTGGTGACACGTCTGATATCATCAGAGACATCGCTCACTGCCGACAAACTAAGGACGGGACGGCTTGAGGAATACGAGTGGCAGCAGCTTAACACAAAAGTCACTCCTTTGATCAACGCAAAAATATTCATCGACGACACGGCTCAGCTCTCTGTTTTCGACCTCAGAGCGAAATGCCGCCGGTTAAAACAGCAGTATGATATCCAGATGATTTTCATCGACTACCTGCAGCTGATGACCGCCAAAACGGAGAAGAACGGCAACAGAGAGCAGGAGATCAGCAACATCAGCCGCTCACTCAAGAGTCTGGCTAAAGAGTTAAACATACCGGTACTCGCACTCTCACAGTTGTCGCGTAGTGTGGAGACAAGGCCAGGCTCTAAGAAACCTATACTTTCCGACCTTCGAGAGTCAGGTGCCATCGAGCAAGACGCGGACATGGTCCTTTTCATCTATCGTCCAGAGTATTATGGACTTAACGAAGACGAAGAGCATACCTCGACGAAAGGCAAGGCTATAGTTAGTATTGCAAAACACAGAAACGGCAAACTTGGAGATGTAGAGCTGCGCTTCGTTGGACAATACGCACGTTTCGAAGACATCGAAATGGACTATACCAAGAAGTTCGGAGGCGACAAGAGTTTCAATGGGGGACAAAACAACAAAAACGATGGTTTAAGCAGTACAATGCAATTCTCACCGAACTCAAACTTCGGAAATATCCCAGGAGCACAAAATGAGAGACGAATCGGCTCTAAGATGAATGATGAATAAAAAGTTATTCATATAAATCTATCGTTTGTGGTCTCCACTTATCTGAGATACAAAGGAATAGAGGAGCTGTCACCAGCTGGCCGGTCCTATTTCTTTTGCAGTAAGTGATAAGCACCGAATCATTGAAACGGGGGAAAAAAACGTGGGGCACGAGATCGTACCCCACGTTTTTTAATAGAGGCCACTCTATGAACGAGTTACTTCACAATTCTTGTTCCTGCGCTATAGTTGCCAAGGCTTGATGCGTCGGTGATGACAGCCTCATGGCCTGTCTCTTCCACGAACTTAATAGCGGCGCGCATTTTCGGTGCCATTGATCCTTCAGTAAACTGTCCGTCAGCGAGGTGTTTCTTAGCTTCTTCAACAGTGATTCTGCCGAGAGCCGTTTCATTTTCCTTACGGAAATTAATATAAGCCTGCGGGACATCGGTTAAAATATAGAACTCATCGGCTTTAACGCTAACAGCTGCCAGTGCAGAGGCGAGGTCTTTGTCGATAACGGCCTCAACGCCAGTGTAATAGCCGTCTTTCTCAATTACAGGAATACCGCCGCCACCTACAGTTACCACTATATTTCCAGCGTCTGCGAGTTGTTTGACAATATCTATATTGGCGATTTTTATTGGTTTGGGAGACGGGACAACTTTTCTCCAGCCCCTTCCCTTTGGGTCTTCATTAAACACCGAGCCTGTCGCCGCTGCGTAATTATCAGCCTCTTCCTTTGTATAATAAGGTCCGACAGGTTTTGTTGGATTTTGGAACATCGGGTCATTACTGTCAACAACGACCTGTGTCACCAATGTAACGATATTCCTATTGACATTAGCCCTTGACATAACCTTTCTAAAACCGGTCTCAATAAGGTAACCGATTGAGCCTTGGGTCTCAGACACACAGAAATCCATCGGCATCGACTGAACATTGAAGGCCTTTGCGCCAGCCTCATGTTGAAGCATCACGTTACCGACCTGTGGGCCGTTACCGTGTCCGATAATAATTTTACAATCCTGCTTTACAAAACTCATAAGAGCCTCGCATGTTTCTGTAACATTCTGAATCTGTTCAGAATATGTTCCCTTTTGATTACTTCTAAGTAATGCGTTTCCACCAAGTGCAACTACTACTAATCTACTCATAGTTATTTATTTTTCAATTTTTCTCTTATATGTAAGCGAATATCCAGCCTGAGACAAAACGAGTTCGTCATCAGTGACGCTTTCTATTTTCAAAGTATCTATGAACTCACCTTTTGAATAGCCAGAGTACTCTCCCGTGATAATCAACAAATCGCCATCTTTACTCCATGTATTAAAATGGACGAAATCAATATTGATATCCTCTGCGACCCCACCTTTATACAAGACAAAGCCCTGCTCTTGAGTATAGCTGGTTTCCGGTTGTATCCATGTCCCTTCAATTGAAGGCGAGCATGAAACTAATAAAAACGACAGTGCCATAGCACCAAACAAAAATATTTTCATCATATATAGTATATTTTCATCAAATCATCTTGAATCATTACAAACAAAAAAATGCCGCACCTGATATTAAAGCGAGAAACACCATTAATATCTGACACTACACTGTTGAAATACAATCAAAAACGTCAGTTCATCACACATTCGCAAGCATAGAAGTATGAAAGAACGAAAGATATTATACATCATACAGGCCTTCGCCATCACAAAGTTTGCAACATCAACATTATCAATAAGATAATATCAAATTGAAAAACAAAAAAGCGACAGCAAGAACCAAAGATTGTATTTATGCTGTAACTATCAGTTTAACCATAAAAATTCCGTGCAAATTTACATTTTTTTTCAATCCAAATAATAATCTTTTAAAAAGACTTTAAAATCTTCTGTATAAGAATGGTCGGAATGCCTGATAACGAAAGTCTCGAATGATGTTTCTACAGTTCCAAGCACCAGTTGCATATTAACCCTATTGGGCTGTTTTCCTTCTATAGGGATCACAAGCATTTCCTTTTGAAGGGAAAAACCTTGATTTTCAGCCTCTTTAAGAAACGTTCTCGATTCAACCTCAGGAAGGACCAGAGCGAATCGACCTGTTGGTTTCAACACTTTCTTAGCGGACGAGAGCAATTCGGCATAACTGAGGTTGCCGGCATGTCGAGCCAAATCCTTTTTCTCACTAACCGGACGGTTATCCCCGAAAAAATACGGAGGATTAGACACCACCAAATCGTATTTCGCTATATTTGAATTGGCAAAGACCCTTATATCGCAATGATATGCAGTGAGTTTGTCGCTCCATGCGGAATTGTAAAAATTTTGTGACGCCTCTTCAAATGAGTCTCTGTCAATATCAACAGCATCAGCGTGTCTTATCCCTTTTTGCGCGAGCATAAGCGGAATAAGTCCGCAACCTGTTCCAATATCAAGCACATAGTCGGTACCGCTAACCTCCACCCAGCGGGAAAGCATAATCGCATCAGTCCCGATTTTCATTGTCGAGCGATGATGGAAAAGCCCGAACTTCTTGAAAAAAAAAGGCCGACTATCCATATTACATATTGAGGTACATGTTAACAAGCCCTTCTGGAGTCCTGACCACTATCGACTTCTCTTTTTTCACAATTTTTGTGATAATGTCGTCGTGTACCGGTATCAGTATCTCCTTTCCGTCTTTCATGACTTGGATAACAGCCTGGGTAGGATATTCGATTACGTCAGAAATCTTTCCGATTTCCCCGAGAGACTCATCAAAGAGAGTGAAACCGATGATCTCGCTATAATAAAAATCGTCTTCGTCAAGTTCAGGTAAAAATTCATTTGGAAGGAAGACACTCTTGCCAACGAAAAAAGAAGCTTTCTCCAATGTATCCACGCCTTGAAAGTAAAGGAACATCTTGTCACCCCTAATGATTTGTTTATCAATGAAGTAAGGAATCATATTCTTATTCTCATCAATGAGCAGGTATTTCAAATCCGTAAAATCACCTGGGTTGGCGACATCTATTTTCAGTGTCAACTCGCCTTTCAGACCATGGGTTTTTGTTATCTTTCCGAAAAAGAAGCAGTTATCTTTTGTCATTACTATTTTTTTGCAAAAATAATAAAAAGAACAAGACGAAAGCAAAGGATAAAATTATGTAATTTTGCATCCGTAAAAAAAAGAGATTGATGACGCTGCACAGTTTATATATGATATTGCAACAGACGTTGATTATCACTGCGTTTGTGCTGGGAATGATGATGATTATCGAGTATATCAACACAAAGACAGGAGGGATATGGTCGAAAAAGTTGCAATCGTCGCCGTGGATACAGATAGTTATTGGAGCGGTAATGGGAATAATTCCCGGTTGTTTAGGCACATACACCATTGTATCGCTATACATTCACAGGGTTGTGAATTTCCCCGCGCTCATGGCTGCGTTGATTGCCACAGCAGGTGACGAGTCTTTCTTCATGTTCTCTATTTTTCCAACTAAGGCATTGAAAATAAGCATAATACTTTTCATTTTAGCCATCATTACCGGCATTGTGCTTCAGTTAACGATGAAGAATAAATTCATCGGACTATATGAGAAATCATTTCCGTTGCACGATGACAATGACGATTGCCATGGACACAGACAGGGTCATCATAAAAAAAGCATCAAGAGTATATCATTTGTCAGGGCGTTGCTTATCACTATGTGTATCATTATCTTAGGTCTGGTTGCGAGTGGAGTCATCGATGGTCAGCATCAGTTAAACATGCTTATGGGAGGGGCGAGTGAGGAGTCAGTAATCGAGTCGTACGGTATTGAGCATCAGCACAATTGTGATATTCACAAGCATGGTGACAGTTGTTGTGAGACAGAGGCGCATGAGAGGGATGGAGAGATTCACGGCGATCACGATCATGGAGGAGAGGCCGATTGGATACGTTATTCATTGATAGCGATGTTCACAATAATATTAATCATTGTGATTGTTGCAAAAGAGCATTTCTTGGAAGAGCATTTATGGGAGCATGTCATCAAGGTACATTTGCCAAAAGTATTCTTATGGACATTTGGCGTAATACTCGCGCTAACCATCATCAACAATTATATTGATATTCAGGGGTTAATAAACAAGAACCAGTATATTGTACTTATTGCGGCTATATTAATAGGCATGATACCGCAATCGGGGCCACATTTAATTTTCGTCATATTGTTTGCCCAAGGATACATTCCAACAAGCATTTTGTTAGCGAGTTCGATAGTACAAGACGGGCACGGAGCCCTTCCATTGCTGGCTGAGTCCCGGAAGGCATTTCTGCTATCAAAAGGAATCAGCGCGGCAATAGGAGCTTTAGTTGGGATAATCGGCTTGTTACTTGGATTCTAAGAAATTCCAAAGATGATAGAAGTGTTTTACGGGTCCGAAGCCGTTACCGATTTTATATTCAGCGCCAGACACAATAGCGTCATTGATATACTGTTTTGCCGCCGCCGCCGCTGCTGGCAGTGACAAACCTCTGGCGAGCATAGAGGCGAAAGCAGACGACATAGTGCAACCCGTTCCATGAGTGTTTTTCGTATGTATTCTGACTGAAGGCAGCTCGTACATCTTTTTATTCTCAACATCATAGAATATATCTACAAGTTTCTCTTCGGTAAGATGTCCGGCTTTCAGAAGAACCGAAGCGCCAGTTTTCTCGGCAAGCATGACGGCCGCATCAGGAAGTTCGTCTTGTTGTGAGAGTTCCTTCCCGCCAAGAAGTATCTCCGCCTCTGGTATATTCGGGGTGATAACCCTTGCTTTGGGCATAAGCACGTTTATCAGAGAGTCGATCGCAGAATCCTCAATAAGCCTATGCCCGGATGTAGAGACCATGACAGGGTCGAGGACGACATTCTCCAATGGGAACTTGTCAAGCATTTTTCGGATACCGCACACCACCTCTGATGAATGCAGCATACCTATTTTGACAGCATCGGCGCCAATATCTTCAATAACAGCGGCGATCTGTTGTTCGATAATATCAACAGGCACAGGGTGTACAGCGGTAACACCCAAAGTGTTTTGGACTGTGATAGCAGTAATAGCTGAAGCGGCATAGCATCCACAAGCCGAGATGGTCTTGATGTCAGCTTGTACACCGGCGCCACCGCCAGAGTCACTACCGGCTATTGTCAATACTCTTTTATAATTCATAATGATAACTTTTACATCAACATATTAATAACCAACATATTACCGCATCAATACACTTGATTCCAGAAACGCCATTCAAATTCTGTCGCGGTTACGAAAGCGTTTCGCATTGCTGCTCTGCGTTGCGGTGAAACTTTTTCAGCCAAGTCATTGACAAGGGCGATAGTGTTTTTGACCCCATCGTCCATCATTTCGGAAGAATAGCAAGAAATCCACTCATGATAAGGATTGTCCTGACCATTTTTCTCTATACTCACAATATATTTCCCCACCTCGTTATACACCCACATACAAGGAAGCATTGCAGCCATCGACATAGTAAGGTCTTTAGAATCAATAAACTGCCGTGTAAAGCGCATATAATCAATGGTGCCTTGCATGGCAGGTGCGTCGAGACAGCCATACTTTTCCATAAGATTATTATGCATTGTCTCTTCCGCTTCCATTCCATCGTGGGCAAACTTTGTAAACAAGTCTTTCATTTTCCCTTCAGGAAGCATGTCAGCAAGTTTGAAGAACTCAACGGAATAATTCTCGAGATAAATCCTATCTTGTTGCAAATATTTTATAAACTTCTGCAAAGGGAGTGAGCCTGTTGCCATCTCTTGGATGAAAGGATGCTGTTTGATACGGTTAATCAGCATGGTGATAGCATTCCAAGCGTTCTCGCACCACGAACCATTAGTCTCTTTGACGATATGGAGCAGAGATTCAGAAGATTCTCTTGGAGATTCAGAAGACACAATGTCAGATACCACTGCGATACCATCAAGGCCGCAAAGCACAGCATCTTTAGCGGTCAATCGGTTCATGCCGCCAATACCGACCACAGGCAGAGCCGATTCGGCCATAGCCTTACGAACTCCATCTAACTTAAAAGGAGTCTTAGTATCAGTCTTAGTAGGCGTGCCGAAGACAGGTGACAGCGCAATATAGTCAATATCGAGGCTGTTAGCAACCTGAATATCCGAGAAGTTCTCAACGGAAAGACCGATAATCTTATCATCACCGAGAATAGTACGGGCTACATCAACGGGCATATCCGACTGTCCGAGGTGTATGCCGTCTGCGTCTGAGGCGAGAGCGACATCAACTCTATCATTAATAATGAGAGGCACGTTATACTGAGAAAGTATTGTCTTCATTTTCTTTGCAATATCCACAAACTCACGGGTACTGCATTGTTTTTCACGAAGTTGGACGATTGTGCATCCTCCTTTCACGGCCTCCTCCACTATCCAAAATATATCGCGTCCCGCTGCGAGGTGTCTGTCGGTAACGAGATATAAAGAAAGGTCGAAATCAAACCTACTCATTGTCTAACGCAATTTGCGAGTTTCTCTGGAGAAATAGCATACAGTTCATCAACAAAATTAGTAAGTAACGAGCCAGGTCCGACGGATTTCATTGCTGCCAGCTCACCTGCCACACCCATCAGGGCCATGGCATGGAGTGAGGCCTGGAACACATCCGGATTAACAGCTGCGAACGCACCTATCATTGAAGAGGCGGTACAGCCCATCGCTGTCACGAGAGCCATCATTGAAGAGCCGTTAGTGATAGTCTCTACCCTTTCTCCATCGGTGATGTAGTCTGTTGCTCCACTGATTATTACGACGGCGCCAATACGTTTGGAGAGAGCCTTGGCGGATTCGAGCGCGTCAGAAGACATTGCGCTACTGTCAACGCCTTTACTTCTGACCTCGGCGTTCATCAGAGACATGATCTCGGAGCCGTTACCTCTAACGACATCTGGATGGCAATAGTTTATCAGTTGCCAAGCCACATCGGTCCTGAAAGATGTCGCTCCTGCTCCAACAGGATCAAGAACAACTATTCCGCCACGGTCACGCATCGCTCTTCCTGCCGCCATCATTCCCTCTATCCATTGGGAATCCAAGGTCCCGATATTGATAACCAATGCTGAAGCGATAGATGTCATTTCCGCTACCTCTTCCACAGCGTGGGCCATCACTGGAGACGCTCCAGCCGCGAGCAAGGCGTTAGCGGAGAAATTCATAGCCACATAATTAGTGATATTGTGGACTAAAGGAGCTTTTTCCTTTATCGCTCTAAAGTCACGAGCAAGGGATGCTTTATCTATCATATACTATTCTTTAAATCCTACAATTGCCACATAGGAGCCTCTATCGCAACCATCTATAGGGTCTTCAACTGCAAGGTGTGAATAATGTGGATCAAGGGTCAATGTCTGTGAGAATCTGAGGTTTACGAATCCGCATTGTTGTATTATCTCAGCTTTTTCTGAGGTTGTACGCCATGATGCCTGTTTCACTAACTCTATAGGATAAGGATCTTTCGGCTTGCAACCTTCAAGGAGTGGGTGATCCCATGTTCCCACGGCGAGAGCGAGGTTATAGATAAGTCCGTAAGGGCTTTCTTTCGGCACATCGATAACTATTACTCTTCCTCCAGGGCGAAGCGCTCTCTTTGCCTTTGTAAGTGCCGCGCCAAGGTCCTGCATATAGCAGGGACAGCCATTGAACAACACCGCATCGTACAGTTCCTCACCATAATCAGCATCTTCCGCCGTGTTAACCTCAACGTCTAACCCGCGTTTACGGGCAATCTCAACCATACCCTCCGCTGGTTCGATACCGTGCGCAATATGAATACCATATCGCTCATCAAGCAATTTCTCAAAAAGGCCGCTTCCGCAACCGATTGACAAAATCTTCTCTTCTTTTCGCAAAGTGCTTGCTACAAGTCTAAGTTCTGTTTCTAAAACATTACTGTTCTCAATAAACCATGCATCATATTCAGATGCATACTGGTCAAAAGCTTGATAACCCATATTTTTGCTTTTAAATTGTAAATATTTACAAATAAGAGCATCCATGGACTTAATACTAATCATGTTGACTCAATCCCTACGGCAGCATTACCTGCATCAGGTTTTGAGGGTATAATCTCAGTCCATATTCGGACACCCCTTTGATTTATGACTTTGCAAAGGTACGATTTTTTTTTATTATTGCAACTTTCAAGTTATTTTTTGAAAAAAAATCCAACCGATGTCATGCAGAAGACATGCCTCAGGCATGTTATCACCCGATAAAGTATTTTATCTGTTGAATAAAGCTGGATTATTTTTTAGAGAACACTCTTCCTGCCAAATAAATCATGGTTGCGACAAACATTCCATTAATTGAAGACACGCCCCAACTGATAACATTCGCAGCAATTGCGCCACACACGACTCCAATGACAGCGAACCAGTCAACATTCTTTATTACCTTTGAAGGATCAGAGTAATCTTTTCTATCCAGCAAATAGCTGACAATGATAATGATACCTACCGGTGGCAGTGTGCAGTTCAGTACGTTAAGCCAGCCACAGAAGTTCCAATAAAGCCATACGGCGGAGGCAGTGCCGATTATACCGGACAGCAACACCATAGATTTCTTTGATAATCCCGTGATATTTGAAAGGCCAAGGCCGGTGGAATACAATGCATTATCATTTGTAGTCCAGATATTCAGACCAAGGACGATAATAGCAAAATAGAACAGGTTCAAGTTAATCATCACCTCAAAAATATCATTACCGCCGGCATAGATTGAGGACACGGCTCCGAAAAGGAACATGAGGCTGTTTCCGAGGAAGAAGGATATTACGGTGACCATGGCGGCTGTTTTCCCACTTTTTGCGAAGCGTGTGAAATTCGGGGTCGCGCTACCACCTGACACGAAGCTGCCAATTACAAGGCCAATGCCGGCTAAAACTGAAAGGTCCTTCGAGCCTTTTGAGAACTGCTCGATCAACGATGAGTCGCCATTTCGTACTGCAAGGATCACCGCCACGGTACCGAGCACCGCGACGAGAGGGACAGCGATATAGCTTATAACAGTAAGGCTTCTTATTCCAAAGTATGCGCTTGCTGTCATAAGTACACCAGCGGTGACCACAAGGACATATCCCTGCCAAGGCATAGAATCCGGGCTTACTTCCAGACCGAGCAATTCGCTTGCCACAGGTATGGCAAACATTGCGAGACCAACACCGAACCAGCCCATTTGTGTAAAACTAATCATTGCACTCGGGAGCCAGCTGCCTTTTTTACCGAAGCTATGCTGCGCCAACAAGTCGAGTGACATTCCCGTTTCCGCCCCTATATATCCGAGGGCTCCGGTATAGGCGCCGAGAATGGCGCCTCCGAGCAGTACTGACAAGATAAAACCGTTAAAGTCAAGACCTTGGGCTAAGTTCTGCCCGACCCACATACTTGCAGAAAAGAATGTGAATCCAAGCATAATCATAAACATGGTAAGTGTACCACGACGGTTTTCTTTTGGTACAATCGAGTCCGAAAAATCATAATCTTTTTTCATAAAATCCATTTTCAATTATTACTATATTTTCCAAGTTTCTCTTCAACCTGCCGGATACGTCTCTCGCATATTGAAGGTAAATCTTTCTTTTTCAATTCGTTGGCATAAGCTATCTCCTTTTCATACAAAGGCAGATACGACTCATCGTATTCATAGCCGTTCAGTTCAATCCATTGAGAAAACGAAATGTCCCTATAACCTATCTTCTCCGCGACAAAGGCATCAAAGTCAACATTTCCACTGACTTTGTAAAGACTCTTCCAATAGTCCATAACCTCTTCATAGTGCGCACCAATCTCATATCTTCGTGCGCCGCCGTCATAAATGATACATTTTTCGAGCAACGCGGGACAATAATCGTAATCCACTAAATACTCACGGAAATCAGGTGAAATAACCCCGCCTTTCAAACCGAAATCTATATTCGGGACATTAACTCCCGTCACTCCCTTGTCCTCATAGACTGTGAACACGCCCTCATAGAACACGCAGAAAAAGCCTTCGAAATCCGGCCAAAAACCTTTAATTTCATCAGTGAACGATTCCATGATAGAGATCGCCTTTGTACCGCCTATTGTAAAAAACACTATCTTCTTAATAGAGCCTCCGTTTGCCTTGAAATAATCGATAACGTGTCTCATGCAGAGCCTGATTGTATCACCGCTCGCAATGATATCACCTAAAATAACTGTAGTGTTCGCCTTGACGCATAGTTTCTCGTATTTCACCTCAAGGTTCTCAATACAGTGGTTTTTTATTATCCTCTCGCAACTGACGAAATCGATATTGTTCACTTGGATTCCACATTGATAGCAGCATTCCTCAATAGGATAGTTTAGTCCGCCGCGCAAGATAGTCAGTATATCAACTCCGTCACGGCTAACAACACCTTTGTCTATCAACATCTTCAATGCCGAGCTCGTCGGCCTTAGCATTGAGGTATATGTTTCAAAGCCCACCACCTCCGGAGACGCCATCAAACGGCGTGTATTAGCGTCACTTACAATATAATAAGTATTTAGGAACTTATCTGAGGATAAGCGATAAATCCCATTGTAATTGTTTTCTTTAATTAATATTGGAGACATCCGATTATGAAATATATCGGGACACAAAGTTAAGTATTTTTAATTGACCTCCAACAAAAACTATTTATTTTTAAAATAATATTGTCCTCTTTTCTTAGTGATTGAGCCATAATCAATTGCGTGCACAGGGCAGTGGTGATAACATGCGAGGCAGTTTGTGCAACCAGCATGTTTCCACACCGGTGTTCCATTTTTGACGACTACGTTATTCGTCGGGCAATTCCGCTCACACTGTCCACAATGAACACACTTAAGCGGATCCACCCTGAAAGGTCTGTCTGTTATCATAAAGGAATTAAAGAAACCGCCTATCACATTAGACAGCAACCACGGACGCTTTCCTTTTACAAGGACCTCCTCTCCCGCTTTCCTTTCAATAATGGCCGGAAGAATATCGCCAATAAGTTTGCCCGCCTCATCAATTTTTCTTTTTTCATTCTCAGGAGTATCGGTAAACATTCCAGGAAGGCATACATACGATTCTGGCATAATAACGGAAAACACGCTGCTTGCATGAAGATTCTTCTTTTCCAATTCCTTATTAAGAATATCCATTGTAAGCCCTATCGTGTCGCCGCAAGAGCAAACGGCATAGCAATAATGGTCTTCGGCATTATCAATCATTAATTTACGTATGAAATCACGAACAATATGTGGAGGCTGCCAACCATGAACAGGGAAACAAAATCCAATACGCTCGTCATCATCCAAATGATACGACATCCTGCCATTCAACTCATTAGGGATAAAGTATAACTTCTCCCCAACCGCATCACATATTTGTTTTGCGATCCATTTTGTATTTCCAGTTCCAGAAAAATAGAAAACCATAACTACACCTCTACTTTCACTCTAACGATGTCACCATCTGATTTATTCAACTGCTCTCTAATAGATTTGAGGACTCCTATTATATAACAAATATCTCCATTCTTGCCTTTAACGCCCATGTTCACTATACTGCCCCTGTATGGGATTCCGTCGAACAACACACTACATTTAACCCTGCCGGCGCCAAATTCCTCTCGAATATCCCATGGGAAGACAATATAAGCGCCTCCATTATCCTTATTTTCTATAATTTTTGCATCAAACTCAAAAGACCTCATATCATGCGAAATCAACCATTCCCCAATCAAATAGCTGGTCCTCAGCCTTTTTCATCGCAGATCTGTACATCTCAGGAGTAATGATTTTTTTCAAGCGTTTATATTCAAGGAAAGAAAACGACACATCATCAAGCAATCCAAATAGTCCAAGCCCATCGGAAATCAAATCACTCTTCTTAAAAATATAAAAAATAACACCGACAACCAGGACTTTATCGGCAACAGATACATCAGGACTTCTATAAATCTCCAAAAGAAGGAAAAAACCCTGAAGTGCTTTTCTCGCCACCTCAACTCCAACCTTTTTTGCGAGACCACCTAATTTAGACAAGAAATCCCTTATCTTATCCTCTGGAATAGAAGTAGAGCCATTCGGATTGTTATCTTTATCAAAGTCACAATCCTTATTATTGACAAGTTTATCGAAAAAGTCTTTAACCATACTCATTATTTTTATTGCAAAGATAACATTAAAATGTCAAATAAACACAAAAAAAACAGGTGTTTTATGTAATTTTTTATTCACAAAACTTAGATAATCAAGATAAAAACAAGTTAATATCAACAACATTACTAACAAGGATTAAGAAAAGGAAAGACAAATAAAAGTTCACATAACACTAAAACATTAAATGATTAAAAAAAATAACATATTTTTGCACAAAAAAAATGAACAAGATAAAAGTAATATTCGTTTGCCTTGGGAACATCTGTAGAAGTCCGATGGCAGAGTATATAGCAAAAGATTTAGTTGAAAAAGAAGGATTGGAACATTATTTCGAGATTTCATCAGCAGCAACATCAAGGGAAGAAATTGGCAACAATATTTATCCGCCGGCAAGAAAGGTACTTAAAATCCATGGCATTAAATATGGGGAACACAGTGCCCGTCAAATCACGAGTTACGACTATGATAAGAACGACTATATTATTGCAATGGACAAAAGCAATATAAGAAATCTTAAAAATTATTTTAATGATGAAGGGAAGGACAAAATCAGCCTTTTAATGAGTTACGCTAATGAGGATAGGGACATTGAAGATCCATGGTACACAGGCGATTTTGAGAAAGCATTCGAAGACATTGAAAAAAGCTGCAAAGCCCTAATAATAGAATTGAAAAGAAAACATAACATCGGACATTAGATATAACCAAGTAACTAAAAGACAGCCAACAATTTAACATGGCAGCACCTTAAAGATGTATATGGAACTTTATGCTAATAGAAATAAGCGAAATTTAGCAATATTCAGCAATCACAACAGTTTATAATGCGATATAATATACTAACCTGATGATATACAGCGTATTAAATCAAATATTAAAGAGTAAGACGCAAATTCGTTTTCAAAAATTAAGATTAGGTTAGTTAATTAAAGTGAGCATTATTGTACGCCAACATCGAACAGATAGAAATTATTCATGATAAATATGTAAAAAGGGAAATGCGAATAATAACTTGAGAAGTAAAAAGCATTTTCAAAAGAAAAGCACAAAAACTTATCTATCACTGATTATCCTATCAAAATAGATGTAGTTCTTTTCATAAGAAAAATCGAGACAAGAACATCAAACGGCTGTGGAGCAGGAAGAATACACATACAGGTATAAAGAAATTATTATGCAAAATGAAGACCTTTTCCTGCGACACGCATTATCGATCACTTCTCTGAAAAAGAGAACATACAATTATTAATTGTGAGGAATACAAATAATGCTTTGTCAGAGGGAGAGTTTTTTTGTT
>JBJEGZ010000018.1:0-66591 GCA_051875555.1 Candidatus Limimorpha sp.
GATAGACCTTGCGGATGACGGCGCCGTAAGAGTCGTTCTGCCTCTGGAATGTGGCCGACAGACCTGCCGTCACGCGGTCAATATAATGCTCATCTATCTGAGCCTCAATCTTATAACTGTCAAGATTGTTTATCTGCCCTATCTTTGTCCCTGCTGAAATAGACTGCCCCAGAACCACATCAAGTAACCCTAATTCGCCATCGATAGGCGACTTTATTGTTAAATTGTCTTTCCTGCGACGTATTATCTGCATGTTTGATTTCATGTTATCTAAACTTTCTTCCATCTGTTTTATCTGTACGCTTCGATAAATACTGTCTTGCTCGGCTCTCTCTATCACTAATTCTAACTTTCCGAAAGCAAGCTCGTAATCTTCTTTTGAAACAAGGTATTCCTCTCGTGCGATAAGTTTCTCGTCATAAAGAGCCTTGTTTTGCTCGAATTTTCTTTTTAAACGATTGACTTCGGTCTGTAGCTGCAATTTATCTTGTCTAAGTGATAGTTTTTGTTGTTCCATGGAAATCAGAGTGTTGCGTAAGATATTCTCTTTCTCGGCAAGTTCGGCCTCGGAATTGAGGATCTGGAGGTCGAGGTTGTCGTTGCTCAATCGTATTATCACGTCGCCGGCTTTGACCTTTGAGCCTTCCTCTGAGACGATTTTTTCAACGATGCCGCCTTCCTGTGGACTTATCTGGATGGTGGTCATCGGCTGGACCTGTCCGCTGATTCTAATATAATCGTTGAACTCTCCTTGACGCACTTCGCTGATTACCAATGTGTCAGCATTGATTTTTAGTGTTGGCGTATTGTCTTTAAAAATAAGCCAGCAGATAAAACAGAGTAGGAGCAGCCCTCCCCAAAACGGAAGAGATTTCTTTGTAAATAATAATGCAATCCCTTTTTTCTTTTCTATTATTCTATCCATTGTGTTGTGATTTTATTTCAAAATTGATCGATATATGATTCTCCATTGTAATAGCGCACGAGCGCACTTTTTATAATATATTGGAATTCAGCGTTTAACGCAGAAGCCATCGCTTCGAGATATTTTCCACTCGCAGTCTGATACTCAATACTTGAGATGATTCCTTGCTCGAGTTTCCTTGTGTTCAGCGCGAACGATTCTTTCTGTGTCATTGCGAAGAGTTGTGCTTGGTTGTAAGCGGCTTTCGCTCCGTCACGGTCGTTTACAGCGCGATAAACCTCGTTCTCTATTTCTTTTATTTTCTTGTCATATTCCGCTGACGCTCTTAGATATTCGTTTTTCTTGCGTTTGATGTTTGAGGTGGCGTAAAGGCGATTGTATATCGGAATGCTTAACGATAGCTGTATGTATTCGCCCATATTGTTGCTGAATTGGTTCTGGAACGGTGGCGTTATGAGTGTGCTGCTGCCAGGATAACTGTAGTAACTTGTTGACCATCCGGCATATAACGATAACTTCGGTGCAAGCTGCCATCTTGATGTCTTTAACTCAATCATCGCATTGTCCATATTGTTTTTCGCTATTAAGGCTTGTGCGTTCGACTCTTTTGCAAACTCAGCAATATTCGCTGCCGTTGCACTGTTGTTGTCGGAATGTATGATGTTTTCATCTATAATCAACTCTTTATCAATAGGATAGAACATCACATCCTTCAATGTTATCAGTGCGTCTTCATAAAGATTCTTGGTTTTTATGAATGTGTACTGTTTCTCGGCGAGGTCGGCTTCAATCTGTATCACATCTGATTGGCTTTTTTGTCCAATCTCTTCCTGCTTTTTAATCAAAAAGAGGGTCTCTTCTGATGTCTTTACTTGGTTTTCAATTATCTCGCTTAACTTTTTGTAATATATCACATTGAAATAAGCCTGCATGGTTGCGAGACAAATCTCGTTTTCTGCGATTTCTTGTTTGCTTAATCCCATCTTCATCATGGTGTTTCTGACGCGAATATTGTTTAAGGCTTTGAACCCGTCGAATATTGTGAGTGCGGTGTTTAAAGAATATCCGTTGTTAAATGAAGTGGTGTTGACATAAGTGTTTGTCTCGGGGTCGATTGTGCGTCCGTAATTGTTGTAAGCGTAGGTGCCGCCCTCTATTGTTGGCGTGAAGGCGTTCAGTATCGCCTCTCGCCTTGCAATCTGCTCGTCGTTTCGGTTTGTCGCTTCAATACGTATTGTGGTGGAGTTGTTGATTGCGTATTCCATGCACTCCCTGAGACTCATCGTTTCTTGTGCCATACAATTGATTTGTATCAGTACAATGAAAAATAGTGTCGTTTTTTTTATCATTTTTTAAAAGTTTTCTCTTTGTATATATAATATTGTGCCAAAGAATATAAATGGTTGATTTATAAATAATTATGTATTTTTTTGAATAAAAAAGTGTAAAGAAACCTTACAATGATGTAAAATTACTTTACAAATAATGATGGGAAATATGTTTTTATTTAAAGATGAGTGCGAATGTTGTGACGGTATCGTTGCTTTCGATAAGGTCGAGGCTTCCGTTGTGTTGGTTCATTATCTGCCTTGAGAGGCTGAGCCCGATGCCGGAGCCTTTGGGTTTGGTGGTGTAGAAAGGAACAAAAATCTGTTCTTTGCTTTCTGTTGTTATCGCCTTACCGTTGTTTGATAACTCTATGATTGTCTGTTCGTTATTGTCGATATGGGAAGAGATGTTGATGACTGTCGCGTTGGCTTCTTTAGCGTTTTTTATAAGGTTGATGATGATTTGTGAGATGAGTCCCTCGTCGGCATAAATCAAGAGGTCGTCGTTTGATGATGAATAATTGCAGGTGATGCCTGAGGAGGAGCATTCTTGGGAGGTGAGGTTTATGACTTTTTTAATGAGTTCGTTAACGAAGACGGCTTTCTTGATAGGTCTGGCAATACCTGTGAGTTGTCGGTATTTTTCCACAAACTCGATAAGGTTTTTTGATGAGCTTGATATTGTCTTCAGTCCGGCTTTGATGTCTATTTTATGTTCATTATCAGGTTGTTCGACATAGTTCTCAAGCATCTCGCTTAGTGAGGCGATAGGGCTTATGGTATTCATAATCTCGTGGGTGAGGACGCGGATAAGCTTTGTCCACGACTCTTGCTCGTTGCGTTGCCGCTGCCGCTCGAAAATCCAACGTATGCGGTTTAATGTCTTGTTGAAAGCGTTGTTCTCTTTGAAACGGAAGTTCAACTCATCGTCTTCGAAGGCATCGAGCATATATTCCACTTTCCGCCTGTCTTTCTCCCTAACAAGGAAAGCGGTCACAACCACAGCTAATGTTATTATGGCAATACCTATTGATATGGATAGCCAAAGACTCATATATTATATTTCTTCAGTTTGCTGTAAAGTGTTGGTCTGCTGATTCCTAACGACTTGGCTACGAGACTGAGGTTCCCGTTGCAACGGTCTAATGCTTCTCTTATTGTTCGCTCCTCTGCTTGGTCGAGAGTGTCTCCTTGTAATGTATCTGAGGTCGTGAAATCTGGTTGTTTGAGTTGTAAATCGTTCCTTCCTAATGTGTTGCCGTCACAGAGTATTATGGCTTTCTCTATGCAGTTCTGCAATTCTCTAATATTGCCTTTCCAAGGATATGATATTAAAGTGTCTTTTGCCTCACATGAGATGCCTGAGACAGTCCTATGGTATTTCTCATTGAATTTTTTAATGAAAATCTCAGATAACGGAATGATGTCGTCTGCTCTTTGTCGCAACGAAGGCATATCGATATGGACAGTGTTGATGCGATAGAATAGGTCTTCTCTGAAAAGGCCTGTTTTGACCATGTTCTCAAGGTTTTTGTTCGTGGCGCAAATCAGCCGGATGTCGATATTGATTTCTTTTTCAGAGCCGACGCGGCAGATGGTCCTGTTCTGTAACGCGCGTAAAAGTTTTACTTGCAGGTGTAAAGGAATGTTTCCTATCTCATCGATGAACAAAGTGCCTCCGTTGGCTTGTTCGAACTTCCCTATATGGTCGGTGAATGCGTCAGTGAAAGCTCCTTTTATATGTCCGAACAACTCGCTTTCAAACAATGTCTCGGTGATAGCGCCTGCGTCAACACAAACAATATGCGCTGATTTCCTTTTACTTAGGTTATGAATCTCGCGTGCCATCAGATCTTTCCCCGTGCCATTCTCTCCTGTGATGAGGACATTTGCATCGGTAGGTGCGATTTTTAGCACATTCCTGCGGATATTATTCATTATGTCGCTGCTGCCCCAGAACATTTCATCGTTGTTGTTTGATGAAGGAGCCTCGCTGTTGATAGACAACGCTTTATCTCGTGCAGCCTCTAATGTGGAGATGAGATGGTCGTTTTTCCATGGTTTCACTATGAAATCGAACGCACCTCTTTTCATTCCCTCAACAGCAAGCTCAATGTTGGCGTATGCGGTAAAGAGTACCACCTGTGTGTTTTGATACATTTGCCTCAGCTCTTTCACCCAAAACAATCCTTCGTTGCCACTGTTTGTGTCAGTATGGAAATTCATGTCGAGCAGTACAACGTTGGGACGGAAACTGTCCATTTTCGAAATGAGTGACGATGGTGACGGTAACGTTTCTACTTGCTCAAAATACATGGGCAGAATGATTTTCAATGTCGAACGTATGCCGGCATTGTCATCAACGACTAATATCTTCCCTTTTTTCATACACCTCTTTTATGAGTTGCCAAAAATACAAAAAAAACAGGTTGATATCGTGCTGTCAACCTGTTTTTTTACTAATATTATTGATTGTCAATATTTTGTATCATTAATGAATGTGGAAAGCTTATTTCTTAACAACAATTTTGTTTGATTTCTCAACTTTGCCGTTAATGATGAGGCTGTAGAAATAAACTCCGTCAGAAAGGTCGCTAACGTTGATGCTTGCTTTGCCTGACATGCCGTTGAGCTGGTTTCTCAAGACTTCCTGACCCATCATGTTGTAGATTGAGATTTCTGCGCTGTTGACGTTTGCTGGGAAGTTATAGTCGAAGTTGACGGTCTCGCTTGCTGGTGTCGGGTAAGCGTTGCTGAAGATGTTCTCGCTGTTGAACTCTGAGACGCTCTCCAAACTGTATTTGAAGATAACGTTGATAACGAATTTCGCATCTGGATTTGACTCTTCATAGATGTAGTATGTCATGCTCTGCTCGCCGAATACAGGTTCACCTGTTTGTGACATGTAGTGTGCGCTGAATAAAATAGCTTCGCCCGGATTTGCTTCTGTAGGGTTTGAAACATACATTGTTGGGCTGAGGCACTGGCCGAAGCAGATGTAGTTAAGAGTGTTTTCGATAACGTTGTTCTCGACTTTTTCACCAATTAATGTGAGTTTTTCTAATGCGATAACGTCAAACTCGATGCTGAGTTCTCCCCATGTCTCTGCGCCGTCGCCGAAAACAACGTATGATGCGCCGCTTTCGATTTTCTCGCCAGTCTCTTTTTCATAGACTTCAATATTCTGGGCTGACGCTGCGAATACTGAGATGATTAGTGTTAATGAAAGTAATAACTTTTTCATGATTTTGTGATTAAATTGTTAATAAAATTGATAAATCTCTTTGTTATACAGCCACAAGTAAAAGAATCTCATGGCTGTAGTAGTGTTATTTATTTAATGACGTTAGCAATCATATTGTCATCAGCAATATTTGGCATAGTAACTTTAAGTCGAGGTTCAACCTCCATAGCGCGTTTTATTGCGAACATTGCGGGTTCGTTTCTTGCCCAGCTTCTACGTGCGATGCCGTTGTTAACGTCCCAATGGAGCATGCAGTGTAATCTTCTGTCGGACTCTTCTGTTCCGTCGAGCACCATGCCGAAGCCTCCGTTTATCACTTCGCCCCAGCCGACGCCGCCGCCATTATGTATGCTTACCCATGTGGCGCCGCGGAAACCGTCGCCTATAACGTTTTGGATTGCCATGTCGGCTGTGAAGCATGAGCCGTCATAGATATTTGATGTCTCACGGAAAGGAGAGTCTGTGCCGGAGACATCGTGATGGTCGCGTCCGAGAACTACGGGTGCTGTCAGACGTCCGTCAGCGATGGCTTTGTTGAACTCGGCAGCGATTTTTGTACGTCCCTCGCAGTCAGCGTAAAGGATACGGGCCTGTGAGCCGACGACAAGATGGTTCTCCTGAGCGCCTCTGATCCATTGTATATTATCGTGCATCTGCTGTTGGATCTCTTTTGGTGACGACTGTGCGATCTCCTCAAGGACCTTGCACGCTATCTCGTCTGTGACCGCCAAATCCTCGGGCTTACCCGATGTGCAGACCCATCTGAATGGACCGAATCCGTAGTCGAAATACATAGGTCCCATGATGTCTTGTACGTATGATGGATAACGGAATTTGCCGTCCTCGTTAAGGATGTCCGCTCCTGCGCGGCTGCTCTCGAGGAGGAACGCGTTGCCATAGTCGAAGAAATACATGCCTTTTGCGGTGAGCTTGTTGATGGCGGCGACGTGGCGGCGTAATGAAGCATAGACAGCCTCTTTGAATTTTGCCGGTTCCTCTGCCATCATTCTCTTCGATTCCTCAAGTGAGTAACCTACAGGATAGTAACCGCCTGCAAAGGGGTTGTGTAACGAGGTCTGGTCTGAACCTAAGTCAACGTGTATGCCTTTCTCTGCTGCATATTCCCAAAGGTCAACGACATTACCTTGGTATGCGAACGAACGTGCTCTCTTGTTCGCTATTGCCTCGTTGACTTTTACGAACAACTCGTCAAGGTCCTCATGAATCTCATCAACCCAGCCTTGGTTGAAACGTTTCTGTGCTGCCGCCGGGTTGATTTCTGCTGTGATAGAGACAACGCCCGCTATGTTACCTGCTTTTGGCTGTGCTCCTGACATACCACCAAGTCCTGCGGTGATGAAGAGCTTGCCTGCTGGCGAGCCACCCTGCTTACGCGATGCGTTTAAGACTGTGATTGTGGTGCCGTGAACGATGCCTTGTGGCCCAATATACATGTATGAACCGGCTGTCATCTGACCGTATTGTGTCACCCCGAGTGCGTTGAAACGCTCCCAGTCGTCTGGCTTTGAATAGTTTGGAATCATCATTCCGTTGGTGACAATGACGCGTGGAGCTTCCTTGTGTGACGGGAACAGTCCCATTGGGTGGCCTGAGTACATCACCAATGTCTGCTCGTCAGTCATGTTTGCAAGGTACTGCATGACCAAACGGTATTGCGCCCAGTTCTGGAAGATGGCACCGTTGCCGCCGTAAATGATCAATTCGTGTGGATGCTGTGCAACTGCCGGGTCTAAGTTGTTCTGTATCATCAGCATAATCGCTGCAGCCTGGCGCGACCTCGCTGGATATTCATCAATAGGACGTGCGTACATCGGATATGACGGACGGAAACGGTACATATAGATCCTGCCGTATTCCTCAAGCTCCTCATAAAACTCCTGCGCTAATTGTGCGTGGTGCCTCTCAGGGAAATAACGGAGCGCGTTCTTAATGGCAAGCCTCTTCTCTTCTTTCGTTAAAATATCTTTACGCTTTGGCGCATGATTGATACTCTTGTCATATTCTTTTATTTCTGGAAGTTCTTCAGGTATTCCGGCAAGTATCTCTTTTTGAAAGTCGTTCATATATAAATGGGTTATGTTTATAATTTCTTCATTATTTTTAACTCGCAAATTTAATAAATTTATAACTTTGCGGACTTGATTTTTTAAAATTATGAGGAAAAATTTTTTATTAGTACTCTTGTTCTTTTGTGTCAACGCTTTGTTTGCGAGTGACGCATTTTCGCAAGGCTATGTTAATGAACGCGATGCGGAGAAAATTGGTGCGAACTTTATTTCAAATATTAAAGGAGTCTCTACTGCGGAACTTACTCTTTTCCATGTGGAAAAGGGTGATGATGGCACCCCTTGCCTTTATATTTTCAATGTAGATGGAGGAGGCTTTGTCTTGGTTTCCGGTTCGAAAAGGATGAGACCTGTTCTCGCTTATTCGGATGTCAACTCCTATTCGGGGGAAATTCCTTCGACCGCGATGTTTTTTATCGAAAGATATAGGGAGGAAATCGGCTATCTTTCGCGTAATGACCTGCTTTCTTTTGAAGGTGTGGAAAAAGAGTGGGAGATGCTCGCGTCAAACGTGATGCCGGAGAAAAAGAATGTCAGGTCGGTTGCCCCGCTGATTCAGACGCAATGGAATCAGGATTGTTATTATAATGCGCTTGCTCCGGTAGCCTATAGCGGCCCTTGTGGCAGATGTTACGCGGGCTGTGTGGCATGCGCTATGTCGCAGGTGATGAAATATTGGAATTATCCGGAGAAAGGGATAGGGAGCCATTCGTATCATCATAGCGAATACGGTGATCTGTCGGCTAACTTCGGGTCAACCACATACGATTGGGACAACATGCCTAACGCTATTTGGAGCGATAATGACGCTATCGCGACTTTGATGTATCATTGTGGTATAAGTGTCGATATGAACTTCAGCCCGAGCGGAAGTGGCGCACAGTCGAGAGATGTGGAGACAGCAATGCGACGGTATTTCGGATATAGTGCCGCAACATTCTGCCAACGCTCCAATTACGAGGAAGACGCTTGGATACAGCTTTTGAAAGATGAGCTTGACGAGTCGAGGCCGATGTATTTCTCAGGGTCGGGAAGTGGTGGTGGACATGCTATCGTTTGTGACGGATACGATTATCGCGATTATTTCCATTTCAACCTTGGATGGAGCGGCTACGCTGATGGATATTACAACATAAACGACGTGGCTGGCTTTAATCAGAACGAGACTGTTGTAAAAGATATTTACCCTATGCCGATAGTCCCTGATGAGAACGGAATCATCTATGTCGCTTCTGACGGCCAAGGTGACGGCTCTTCGTGGGCCAATGCAACACCTTATTTTGAATATGCTACGGCATTGGCATGCGATGTGTCGAAAAAAATCTGGGTCAAGTCGGGAACATACTATGGCAACATAGGGAACAGCAATGGCGCGTTTGTGATCTATCCTGACAACAGGGTCTATGGCGGTTTCGCCGGCGACGAGTCCCCGGATTTCAACCTCGATGACCGTGATTTTGAGGCGAATCCTACAATTCTTGACGGACAGGGCTCAAGGCGCGTGGTGTATCAGTCTGACCATTTCACTAATGCCGCGTTCTCTGTTTGGGACGGGTTCACTATACAGAACGGGAACGCCGGGACAGGGGCGGGGGCTTACCTCTGCTGCAACAGCCGTTTCTTTAATTGCAAGTTCATAAATAATTGTTCAAACGGCTTCGGAGGCGCAGTCCACATTATCTCCGCTTTTTATGAGAATGCAACGGTGAAATTCGAAAACTGCCTGTTTGATAATAATATAGGCTCTATGGGTGGCGCACTTTGCGATATGATGGGCGCTCAGGTTTCAAACTGCAGATTCTCTAATAACAAGGCTCAAACCAAAGGCGGCGCATATTATATCTTCTCGAAAAAAGAAAGCAAATTCGTCAACACCGTTTTCGACCATAATAGCGCGAAAATCGGTGGCGCTTTATATAATAAAGGTGATATTACAATGATAAACTGTAACATTGTCAATAATGAGGCAGATGAGAGTTGCGGCGGATTGTATAACGAGTCGAGTTATAACAAGATTTATAACAGCGTCTTCTGGGGTAATATTGCAAATAACGCTCCCCAGCAAGTCAGCGGCTCCTCCAAATACAGCTATTGCGCTGTGCAAGGTGGTTTGACAGGTACGAATATTATCGATTTGTCGGCTGACAATGATGGCGATGGAGATGAGAACTATCCTTTCTTCGTTGACCCTTCAAACGGGGATTATTGCATTGAGAACGGTTCCGCGCTTATCGACGTCGGTAATAAGTCAGTGACGGGAGTCTCTGGCCCTGATTTCCTTGGTAATCAAAGGATTGTGGGCGAACAAATTGACATAGGCGCAGTAGAGTACCAAGGGACCCTCGCTTCTGATGAGATAGAGACCGCCTATTCGGGCGTTTTCCCTAACCCTATTGATAATCATCTGTTTGTGAATGGAGATGGCCGTCTGTCCATTACGGTATTTGACGTTCAAGGCAAAATGATTTTGTCGCTCGATTGTTCCGATTATGCAGATATTGATACATCTAATTGGATTGAGGGTGTGTATTTCGTTAATGTCAATGGCGTGGTGACAAAGGTGGTAAAATAGTCTTATAAATGGTTTAACTTATTGAAGATGATAGATTTATCTGTCATCTTCTTTGTTTTTATACTTATGTCTAAAAGGCTGAAAGTGAAAAATAAAATTGACAATGCCGATTGAATGCTGCTTGCGTTTCCATTAAAGCCACCAAATCGTACGACGGTCTATGCCTCTCCCGTGTGGCACTCCTTTTAGCGGAGGCGTTTGGAAAAGTAAAATGTGGTTTGTTGGGTAGTATGCTTTTATTACCAGCCTTTGGGTTTTGAGATGATGTTCCTTATTCCTAAGACAGTGGTGAACAGGGTGAAAAAGATATCGTAGAATGGGGTGAAAAACAGGCCTAATGATGTCTCTCCCAGCTGTTTCGCTGATTTGATGTATATAATGTCCATGCTCGCATAATGTACTAACGCCATTGTTGTTAAGACAATGAGATAAAAATAGTTGCTGCCTGCGATATCGAATGCGTGTGGTAAAAAGAGCAACAGAATAAATGAGAAATAATATGCTATCCTGCTGAAGAGTAATATGCCTAATATCGCATTGATTTTCGGCTTGTACATGTTTGCTGTGGTGTAATGACGGCGTTTCTGCCTTATCCAGTTGCCAAAAGTGTGCTTGGGCTCTGATTCTATTCTGTTTGAAGGGTCGATAAAGATCCGGGTGTTCCTCTTGTTCGCTACCTGGCTGATGAAGATGTCGTCGTCTCCTGAAGGGATATTATAATGTGAGGTGAATCCTTTGTTTTTATAGAAGGTGCTTTTCCTGTATGAAAGGTTCCTTCCGACTCCCATATAAGGCATGTTGGAGAGGGCCATTGAGAGGTATTGAATGGCGGTGTATAAGGTGTCGAACCGTATCAGTTTGTTTAGCAGTCCTTTACGTTTGAAATAAGGGCCGTATCCTATGACAACCTCGGTGTTTTTATGGTATGCTCCCACCATGCCTTTTATCCAATGTTCGTCCTGTGGCAGGCAGTCGGCGTCGGTGAGAAGCAAAAGGTCGTGTCGCGCCGACTTTATCCCCATGCTCAACGGGAATTTCTTCCCATGGAAAAAGTTTAGGCTCTGTGTGAGTGTCACTATGTTGACTTCCGGGTGAACTCGCTTCAACTCTTTCAAATATTCCGTTGTCTCATCAACAGAACAGTCGTTTACAATAACGAGTTCGAAATCAGGATAATCCTGCGACAGTATTTTGGGCACTAAATCGACCAAATATTCGTAAGCGTCTCTCGCACAGATAATTACCGATACTGGCTCGTAACAAGGATTCGGGTTGTCGTATTTTTTCCTATTAAAGAAAGCTAACCGTCCAAACAATCCCCAAAAGTAAGACATCTGTGTCGCCCACGCTAAGGCGAATAAACATAACACTATGAAACTTAAAGTGTTAAAGTAAAAGGAAATCTGCATATCTCGTTTTCTAATCGTTGGCAAAGATACATAATATCTTTGGAAAATGTGTACAAAATCGGTAAAATATTGATGATGCTTTGTCGCCAAATGCATTATGTTGAAGTAAGCATTTGAATTTTGCCGTTAGAGATGCCATGGTGAAAAAATAGGTTTTACGGCTGTCTTTCTGAGTATTAAAAAAGGTGTCGGCACCGATAAGAAACACGTAAAAAATAGAGTTCGGTGATATAAATTTTTATATCTTTGCATAAATTTTTCAGATGAGATACACATTAATAAAGAACGACGCTAAAAGTAATGCAAGGGCAGGTCTTATCACTACTGACCATGGGGAGATAGAGACGCCTATATTCATGCCTGTCGGTACTGTTGGAAGTGTTAAGGGCGTGGGTGTCAATGATTTGGAGGAAGATGTTAAGGCTCAGATAATACTTGGTAACACTTATCATCTATATTTAAGACCAGGATTGGATGTGTTGTCGGAATGCGGTGGCCTGCACAAGTTCAACTCGTGGGATCACCCGATTCTTACTGATAGCGGCGGTTTCCAGGTTTTTTCTCTTACGGGTATCAGGAAGATGAAGGAGGAGGGAGTGGAGTTCCGCTCTCACATTGATGGCTCGAAGCATCTGTTTACGCCAGAGCGCGTGATGGATATTGAGAGGACGATCGGAGCTGACATCATGATGGCGTTTGACGAATGTACTCCCGGGACCTCTGATTACCGATATGCGAAAGAGTCGATGGAGAGGACGCACCGTTGGCTTGACCGCTGCCTTGACCGTTTCAATGGTACAGAGCCGAGATACGGTTATTATCAATCACTTTTCCCAATAGTCCAGGGCTGCACCTACACTGATTTGAGGACGCGTTCCGCAGAGTATGTCGCATCGAAGAACTGTGATGGCAACGCTATCGGCGGCCTTGCGGTAGGAGAGCCTACGGAGACGATGTACGAGATGATAGAAGTGGTGAACGCCATCCTTCCGAAAGATAAGCCTCGTTACCTCATGGGCGTAGGGACACCCGCGAATATTATTGAGGCTATCTCGCGAGGCGTTGATATGTTCGACTGCGTTATGCCTACCCGTAATGGACGTAACGGTATGATTTTCACCTCTGAAGGCATCATCAATATTAAGAACGAACGCTGGAAAAACGATTTCTCACCTATCGACGCTAACGGCTCTTCCTATGTTGATACTCATTATTCTAAGGCTTATCTCCGTCATCTTATCATCTCAAAAGAACTGCTCGGCGCGGTGATTGCCTCGGTTCACAACCTTGCTTTCTATCTTCAGCTTGTAAAGACAGCCCGTAGGCATATCATTGAGGGGGATTTCACCGAATGGCGAGCCGTAATCCTTCCTAAACTGACAAATCGTATTTGATAACTATTTGATTATGAAGAAACTCGACTGGTACATATTCAAGAAATACATCGGCACATTCTTCTTCGCCATCAGCCTTCTCATTGTGGTGGTGATAGTGTTCGATATTTCAGAGAATATTGACTGCTTTATCAAGAATAACGCTTCATTGTACGAGGTCGTCTTTCATTACTATATTCCTTTTATACCTTATTTTATTAATCTGTTCATTTATCTTTTCACTTTTATCTCGGTGATTTTCTTCACGTCGAAGATGGCGGGGCATACTGAGATTATCGCTATCTTGAGCAGCGGCATAAGTTTCAGGCGTTTTCTCTGGCCGTATATTATGGCTGCACTGTTGCTTGTGTCATGCTCTTTCTATCTCGGTAACTTCTTGATTCCTAAAATGGATTCGGTGCGAAGAGTGTTTAAAAACCAATATATGGAGAATCTTGTGAAGAGCTCTGGAGCGAACCTGCATGTGCAGATAGAGAAAGACACTTACGCCTATATGTCAAGCTTTGATGTGAAACGAATGACAGGGTATAAATTCACTCTTGAGAAGTTTGACAACCAAGTGATGGAATATAAACTCACTGCGGATAGGATTGATTATGATACAGTTAATAACAGGTGGCGTATCTATAACTTCGTTGAGCGGAAACTTGTCCCAGAAGAGTCTATTAGGATGGGAAAGACTATCGATACTGTTCTTCGTATGAGTCCGAAGGATTTCTATATGGTTAAGGAGGATTTCGAGGAGATGGACTTGATAGAGCTAAACCGTTACATAGAGGAGTCGAAGGCGAAGGGGGCCGACAATGTGTTGCCTTATGAGATAGAGAAACATAAACGTCTCGCGTCACCGGCGGCGATAATTATACTTACCGTAATCGGAGTGTCGTTGGCGAGCCGAAAGACAAGGGGCGGGATGGGCTTGAATCTCGGAATCGGACTCGCAATCGCTTTCTCGTATATTCTTTTCCTTGAGTTCTTCAGGGTTTTCGCCGTGTCGGGCATCATATCGCCGTTCCTCGCAGGCTGGCTGCCTAATATCATCTTCGCTACAATAGGCCTGTTTTTCCTTTTTAAGGCACCTAAGTAAAATTTCATAAAAAAATCTGCCGGTTGATGTTTTTTTCGTATTTTAGCCAAAAATTTGAATAATTATGCATATAGCTGTAGCTGGTAATATCGGTTCTGGAAAAACGACATTAACTCGTTTGTTATCAAAACATTTTGGATGGAAGCCCCATTATGAGGAAGTGGATAACAATCCTTATCTTGAGAGTTTTTATGATGACATGAAACGTTGGTCGTTCAACCTTCAGGTCTATTTCCTTAATAGCAGGTTCCGTCAGGTGCTTGATATTAGGAATAGCGGGCAGGATATCATTCAGGATAGGACGATTTATGAAGATGCTTATATCTTTGCCGCCAACCTTTATGATATGGGACTTATGGAGACCCGCGACTATGAGAATTACCAGTCGTTGTTCGAGTTGATGGGCTCTTTCCTTGAGGCTCCCGACCTGCTTATATACCTGCGTGCGAGCGTGCCTACTCTGGTGCGGCAGATTCAGAAACGTAACCGCGACTATGAGCAGTCAATCCGCCTTGACTATCTGAATGCTCTTAACAGAAGATATGAGGACTGGATATCAAAATACTCCAAGGGCAAACTGCTTATCATTGATAGTGATAACATTGAGCTTGAGAACCCGGAAGACCTTAGTGATATAATAGACAGGATAAACGCATCATTAAACGGACTTTTTTAAGATGAGGATATTAGGAATTATTCCGGCACGTTACGGTTCCTCGCGCTTCGAGGGTAAGCCGCTCGCCATCATCAACGGTAAGATGATGATTCAGCGCGTGTATGAACAGGCTTTGAAGGCCGCTCTGCTCGATGATGTGGTGGTGGCTACCGATGACGAGCGTATTGCCGACGCGGTGAAAGGCTTCGGAGGTAAGGCCGTGATGACATCACCAAACCATAAAAGCGGTACCGACAGATGCCGTGAGGTGGTCGAGAGTTTGAACATTCCTTTTGATGCCGTTGTTAATATTCAAGGTGATGAGCCATATATCAACCCTGGACAGATTGACCAGATCGCTGTACTTATATCCAAGGAGGACAGCCGCGTGGCTTCTTTGTGCAAGCAAATCCGCGACTATGACGAGCTTTTAAGTCCTAATGCGGTGAAAGTGGTGCTTGACAAGAACGGGAAGGCTCTTTATTTCAGCCGTCACGCAATCCCTTTCATGAGGAACTTCGCCGATACAAAAGATTGGCTGCCAAACAGATGCTTCTATAAACATATTGGCATCTATGCCTACCGTACAGACACTCTTAAAGAGATCGCCGCCCTGCCGCAATCGGGCCTTGAGACCGCGGAGTCGCTTGAACAGCTGCGTTGGCTTGAAAACGGATACCAGGTCATGATGGGAGTTACAGAGTTTGAGAGTTACTCTGTTGATGTCCCATCGGATATTGTTAAGATTGAAAGTATTTTTAAAAAATAAGATAACATAATGATAAATAAAGTTTTAGCTGAATTGCTTTCTGAGAACGAATGTGTTGTGGTCCCGGAATTGGGAGCATTCATCTCTAAAGATTGCCCTGCCTCGTTGGATTATATAAGCCATCGTCTGACACCGCCGAGCAGAGAGATAGCCTTTAACAGCCATCTGTTGGCTGATGATGGCTTAGTCATTGGTTATCTTAGTGAACGACTGAACGTCTCTTATAAAGAGGCGGCGGCAATGGTTCATGATTTCGTGATGATGAAGCTCGCGGTGCTTGATGTTGAAGGCAGCGTGCGCCTCGATGGAGTGGGCGAGTTGATACGCATCAGCCATGAGGATTATTCCTTTGTCCCAGAGGCTGGCGCGAATTTCCACCCTGACGCATTCGGACTTGCGGCCTTCTCCGCACAGCCCGTCTTTAGAAGCGAGATCTATCATCAGTTGTCAGAGAAAATCAGCGCTGAGCAGCAACAAAAGAATACCGTCCTTACCGTTCAGGAAGAGAAATCGGACGAGGACCCGTTCAAGGTGACACGCCATAACTATAAATGGTTCAAAGCCGCCGCATATTCATCGGTGGCTGCCTTGGCAATGGTGCTTGTCGGCTGGGGCGCGAATAAAAACGGCGCGGACCTCGCGTCATGGAATCCCCTGTTCTATTCTTCACCAAACGAGTTCGTAGTGAGGTTCCTAACAAATAATGATTATACCACAACAACCGCATCGGTGGCAACGCTCAATCCTAAGTCTCCCACCCTTATCATTGACAACCATGACGTTGAACGTCTGATGCCTCTCAACCCTGAGTCCTTGAAACCTGTGGATACTAACGTGTATTATATCATAGGAGGCTCGGTGAATAATGACTCTGATGCAGAGAGACTGTTGGGAAAACTTAGAAAACAAGGCTTTGACAACGCTGTGATTCTGCCTGTCAATAAGAAAGGCAATATACGTGTGGCTTATGACGCCGTTATGGGTAAGGAGGCAGCAATCCGAAAAATGGAGATAATAAAAAGAGATTATAATAATGCCGCTTGGCTCTTAAGAAAAAAATAATATCGTGGGAAAGAAAAACAAACTTGCGCGTTTTGCTGAATGTAAGACTTTCACAAATCTCTTTGAGTACTCTTTTGAGAGGATAAAAGAGGAGGGATTCCCGTTAAAAGGCAAATGGCACGACTTCTTCGGAAATGACAACCCTATTGTCCTTGAACTCGGTTGCGGCAAGGGTGAATATACTATTGGCTTAGCAAAGCAACACCCCGACATTAATTATATAGGTATAGATATCAAAGGGGCAAGGATGTGGGTCGGCTTGAAACAGGGCATATCCGAGGGCTTGAAGAACGTGGCTTTTGTTCGTACCCGCATCGAACTGATAGAGAACTTCTTCGATAAAGACGAGGTCGATGAGATATGGATTACATTCCCCGACCCTCAGATACTCAAAGCGCGTAAGAGGCTCACAGCTCCCATTTATCTCGATAGGTATCGCACCTTTCTGAAGAAAGAAGGCTTCATCAATTTGAAGACAGACAGTGATATCCTTTATGAGTTCACATGCGATGTCATTGAGGAGTCGAACTTCCCCGTGGTTTATAATTACGATGACCTGTATGCCAACGACGATGAGCTGGAAGTGAAGTCGATACGCACCTATTACGAGGAAATGTGGCTTAAACAAGGACTTACAATAAAATACCTTAAGTTCCAGATTTAGTCGTTACCTATGTTTTTTAACATTGGGACGAATCGGCAGTTGCCGAATTGCTCCCTCATCAAAGAGCCGTCTTGCTGTTTTGTGAGTCGGAGCATGACTTGTTGTAATGCGTCGGCCTCACTGTTCAGCGGGACCACCATTATTCCACCGGGTTTCAGCTGCTCGGTCAAGGATGGGGGTATTTCCGGAGCTGCCGCAGTTATGATAATCCTGTCGAAAGGTGCAAATGTGGGAAGTCCTTTATATCCGTCACCGAGGAATAGTTTGATGAAATAGGGCATCTCTGACAAGAGCGCTTTGGTCTTGCTGTATAAGTTGCGTTGTCGCTCTATGCTGAACACCTTCGCGCCCATGTGGGCGAGTACGCAGGCCTGATATCCCGAACCTGTTCCTACTTCGAGTACCTTCATGCCCTTGCTCACTGACAGCAACTGGCTCTGCATTGCGACCGTCATTGGATTGGAAATGGTCTGCCCTGAACCGATAGGGAACGCCTTATCCTGATATGCGAACTCAACAAATGATGATTCGAGGAAGACATGCCGAGGCACCGCTCCAATAGCCTCAAGCACTCTCTCATCTGTAATCCCTTTATCTTTAAGCGTCTGCACTAAAACATGACGTAAACCTTTATGACGGTAATTATCTTCCTGCATGTTCATTTTTTATGACACAAAATTATAAAAAATATATATATTTGCAAAAAAATTTCAAATGTTAAGAATAGGTGTTCTAGGTGCAGGGCATCTTGGTAAAATTCATGTGAACTGCATCAAACAAATAGATAAATATGAGTTGGTCGGTTTTTACGACCAAGACGAGAATACGGCTAAGAAAGTCGCGGCAGACATGGGTGTCGAGAACTTTTCTTCTATTGACACTCTTATTGACGCTGTCGATGTCGTTGACATAGTGACCCCTACCATCGCACATTTCGAGTGCGCGTCGAAGGCTATCGCCAAGGGTAGGAACGTCTTTATAGAGAAACCGATTGTGGCTACTGTGGAGGAAGCTAACGCCCTTATCGAACTTGCAAAGCACGCGAATGTGAAAGTGCAGGTGGGACATGTGGAACGCTTCAATCCGGCATTCATCTCAGCACAACCGTATATCAACGACCCGCTCTTCATCGAGGCGCACCGTCTCGCAATGTTTAACCCGAGAGGCTGCGATGTGCCTGTGGTCCTTGACCTAACAGTTCACGATATCGATATTCTTCTTACTATTGTCAAGTCTCCGATAAAGTCGTTGAACGCTAACGGAGTCTCTATCGTAAGCAAGACCCCGGACATCACTACTGCGAGAATTGAATTTGAAAACGGTACAATAGCCAACCTTACTACAAGCCGCATCTCACTTAAAAATATGAGGAAATTCCGTATTTTCCAAAAAGACGCATATATTACAATGGACTTTTTGGAGAAAAAGGCCGATGTGGTGAAAGTGTCTGACGTCCAAGGCGAACCGGGACCTTTCGATATGACCCTTACACTCGCTGACGGCTCCGAGAAGATTATCTCTGTGGCAGAGCTTGAGACTAACCAGACTAACGCTATCTTGACTGAGCTGGAACGCTTCCATGACGCTATCATCAACGATACCGAACCCCCTGTCACTATTGAGGACGGTGTCGAAGTGCTGAAAGTCGCCTACCTTATCCTTGATGAGATTAATAAACATCAGTCTTTATTGGAAAAACATCTCAAGTAATACAATATTCCATATTTTAATTCGTTGGACTAAAAAAATAAGCTGATGAAGATTTTACCAATATTATTAATATTATTTGCATTTTGCTCGTTCACCTCATGTAATAAGTTCAAAGGAGACCAGGAGATACCCTCTTATATTCGCTTCGAGCCTTGGACGCTGACAACAGATTATGAGACGGAAGGTGCCGCCACCGAAGCCATTACCGACGCTTGGCTATATGTTGATGGTAATTTTGTGGGCTGTTACGAGTTCCTAAACCATGAGGACGGGAAATACGCGCTCGCCCCCGTGCTTCACGAAGGCATACACGACATAACATTAGCCCCGGGTATCAAAATGAACGGTATCTCGTCAACCAGAGTACATTACCCATTCTATAAACCTCTGAATATAGAGTCATATTCCTTCAAACCCGGCGTAATAGATACCGTCCGCCCTTATACAAGGTACTATCATCCAGACAGCAGCTCGGTGAAGTTCAAGATGATGGAGGACTTCGAGGATATAAGCAATATCAGGCTTTTCAAGACATCGCAAAGCGATACTACGGTGAAACAGACAGCCCCTTCCGACCCGAATACTTGGATAGACCCCGTCAGCCCTGAGAAATACTGCCATTCGGGACATATCTGGATTGGCGATACCTTGAACTACTTCTGTGTGGCAAGCGACGCATTGTACGACCTCCCGAATGTAGGTAATTATATTATCCTTGAAATTGACTATAAGTGCGAGGCGGAATTTGAAGTCGGACTCTTCGCAAAAACGAAGAACGGCATTGAGGATATTGAACTCGTCATGGTTAGGAAGTCAGACGAGTGGAAAAAGATTTACGTCAATTTCAGCCCTTCTGTGACTGAAACGACAACGGCAGATTATTTCAAGTTTTATTTGAGAGGCTCTGTCAATGAAAATGAAGAAGCAAATTACTATTTCGATAATATTAAGCTGATTTATCGTGACTAAGAGAATTAACAAACGCACCCAAACCCTTAAATACGTGTTGTGGGATTGGTTCGCCTCCCTTGTTGCATGGTTCGTGTTTTTCTGCTACCGAAAGACAACTGAAAATGTTGATTTTATTAATAATTTCAACGTCATTTTTGATGATAAGAAATTCTGGATTGGAATCATCTGTATCCCCATCGGTTGGCTCTTCCTTTACTTGCTTGCCGGCTCTTACCGTAAGGTCTATTCCAAATCGAGGGTTAGGGAACTTGGCGAGACAATTCTCGTTACTCTCTTAGGCACCGTGATACTCTTCTTCTGTACGATACTCAACGACACTATCGAGTCGTATCTTTCGTACTATACATCCTTCTTTGTGCTTTATGTCCTTCAATTTACGATTATTTATTCTGGACGGCTTGTCATTACCTCTGTGACGGCGAGGAGGATCCATAATAGGAAGATTGGCTTTAACACCCTCATTATCGGCAGCAGCGATAACGCATGCGATATTTATAATGAGATAGAAGGACAGATGTTCTCCTCAGGAAACAATATTATTGGTTTTGTTAATGTTTTCGATTGGGATGTATATAAGTTGGAGAAGTTTATCCCTCGGCTCGGCTTCTATGAAGATGTGGCAAGGATCATTAAAGAAAATGATATTGAGGAGGTTATAATTGCTATCGAGCGCGCTGAGACAGATGTGATTGATAATATTTTGGTGAAGTTGGAGAGCATTGACGTCATTGTGAAGATTATCCCTGTGATGCAGGATATAGTGTTCGGAACGGTGAAACAGGAGGGTATTTGGCATGCGCCTCTTATTCAGATTACTCCAGAGCCTATGCCGGTGTGGCAGCAGGTCGCAAAAAGGGTGTTTGATGTAGTGGCATCAATTCTCGTAATTGTTGTCCTATCCCCTGTATATATATTTACCGCTATCATGGTGAAACGGTCGTCCCCGGGACCGGTGTTCTATAGGCAGGAACGCATCGGACGGCATGGGGAACCTTTTAATATGTTGAAGTTCAGAAGTATGTATGTCAACGCAGAGGATATGGGACCGCAACTGTCAAAAGACGATGACCCCCGTATCACTAAATGGGGCAAGTTTATGAGAAAGGTGCGCCTCGATGAGATACCACAGTTCTTTACCGTGCTTGGCGGAAAAATGTCTATAGTGGGTTACCGCCCTGAACGCCAATATTATATCGACCAGATTGTTCAAAAAGCACCTCATTATAGAATGCTCCTGAAGATAAAGCCGGGTATTACAAGCTGGGGTGAAGTGAAGTTCGGCTACGCATCTAATGTTGACGAAATGGTAGAACGACTGAAATATGATATTCTTTATATTGAGAATATGAGCCTCGCCGTAGATATTAAGATATTGATATACACCGTGCTGATAGTAGTTCAAGGAAGGGGGAAATGATTTTTCCTCCTTTTCCTTTTCGTAGGAATGGAGTTGTCTTCTTTATTCCTAAATATTGCTGTCCTGTAATAATAAGATGTATTGAGCGAGGATGGCAATAGTTAACGGAATTAGGAGTTGTGAATGAACGGTGATGTCAATTGTGCATCATGAATTATGAGTTGGAAGTAAGAGCCTCGTTCTAAAGATTTTGTGGCCGCTACTTATGATTGTCGGTGGTTTGGACATTTATTTATGTTTGGCTGACAGTGATGATTTCCCCAAAAAAGAAAAGCGTGACAGCCTTCCCGGTTGTCACGCAATTAATTTGAATGTCTCTCACTTACACTTTTGTGTTATTGGTTCTCCTCAAAACGCCTAATAAGTTCTTCGAGGCTCACACCGAGATTTTCTATCGAGGCCTTGCAGTCGGTAGCGAACTCACCGTCAGGATAAAGCTCTAAGTATTTCTCATACAACTCTTTAGCCTTTCCAAGGTTGTTATATTGTGTCTCAAAGATAAAACCTTTCAGGAAAAGGGCGGCCTGCGTTTTATGGTAGTTAGGATAATCTTTCAGCATTCTGTCAATAAGAGACAGTGTGCGTTGAGGATTGTTAATGTTCATTGACACATCTATAGCTCTGAAGAGATAGTCTGGGGAAATATCGCTATGAGGGTTCGCGTCGATAAAGGCGCAATAAGCTGCGACAAGTTTTTCCGCAGTCTCCTGATTCATGGCGTTTTCAGAAGAGAAAGCTTTTGACTCGAGTTTGTTTATCTCATTTGTTAGCTTGTCGCCACAGCTTGCGAGCAGCGTGATAGAGATAGCAATGGCTGCAAAAGTGTTTTTAAGTTTCATATTAGCGTCTGCGTTTTTTGTTAGGGAAAATCATTTTGTAATCAACATCGATGTTTCCTTCACTGATATTGCGAAGTTTGTTTTTAAGGAGCATTTTGCGGATATTGCTTATTCTATCGACATAGACTTTTCCATCGAGGTGGTCGTATTCATGTTGTATGACGCGAGCCACTATGCCGTCGAAAGTATCTTCATGCTGCACCCAGTTTTCGTCAAGATAGTTGATTTTCACTATGCTTGGGCGTTCAACCTCTTCACCCATGTCAGGCAGGCTCAGGCATCCTTCTTTGAAAATCCAAGGCTCGCCGGATAATTCTACGACATGAGCGTTGATAAATACCTTCTTCACGCCTGCGCCTTCCGGATATTTCTCCTTGAAAGGGTCGGTGTCGATTACGAAAAGCCTTATCGACTTATTGATTTGGGGTGCGGCGAGACCTACACCCTCGGTATAATACATCGTCTCAAACATATCAGCGATAAGAGTCTGTAACTCATCGCTGTTCTCTTTAATGTCTTCGGCCACATGCTTGAGTACCGAGTGACCGTATGCAACAACAGGTAATATCATTTTTTAAACTATTTATTTCAAAATCAATGCAATGACGACATGAATGATTGAAGTATCAGTGTCGCGCTAATTGTATCAACGAGTTCTTTGTTTTGTCTTTGTTTTTTGGATAGTCCGGCATCAATCATGGTTTGGTGTGCGATAACAGAGGTGAAACGCTCATCGTAACGCCTGATATCTATTTCCGGCAGCGTCTTCCTTAATCTCTCAATGAACGGGTCGATATATTTCGTTGAATCGGAAGGCCGGTTGTTCATATCCTTAGGCTCACCCACCACGATTATATCTACAGGTTCTTTTGAGATATAGTCTTTGATAAAATCGAGCAGTTCTTTTGACGGAACTGTGGTTAGACCTGTCGCTATTATACGCAGCGGGTCGGTCACCGCGATACCACAACGCTTTCTGCCATAATCGATTGCCATTATTCTACCCATAGGAAAAATATTTTTGCAAAAATAATTAATTTTTTTGCTGAACGTATAAAAAAAAGTAGTACTTTTGCACTCGCAATCAGATGGTAGATGTAGCTCAGCTGGTTAGAGTACCGGATTGTGGTTCCGTGGGTCGTGGGTTCGAATCCCACCTTCTACCCTCAAACTTGGACATCTCTTAACGCTTCGTTGAGAGATGTTTTTTTATCCGTTGACTCGTTTCTTTTCTTGATTATCAAGGCGCAGCTGACTTGGAAGTCGCCTGCAGGGAAATGTTTTGTGTAAGAACCTGGCACCACGACAGAGCGAGCTGGTACGAATCCCTTGTATTCGACGGGGCATTCTCCGGTGACATCGATAATCTTAGTTGATTGTGTTATGACGGTGTTTGCGCCAAGGACAGACTCTTCCTCTATCCTAACTCCTTCTACCACAATACATCTTGAACCGATAAAGCAGTTATCCTCAATGATTACAGGCGCGGCTTGCACGGGTTCGAGTACGCCGCCGATGCCGACACCTCCGCTAAGATGCACGTTCTTTCCAATCTGTGCACAAGAGCCAACCGTTGCCCATGTGTCAACCATAGTGCCGCTGTCAACATAAGCACCTATATTAATATATGAGGGCATAAGCACAGCGCCTCTGTTGACGAACGCCCCGTAACGCACAGTGGCAGGAGGCACCACACGCACTCCCGCAGCCTCAAAGCCGCTCTTCAACGCAATCTTATCGTAATATTCGAATATTCCACTGCCCAAAACCTCCATTTTATTTATTGGGAAATATAAAATCACAGCTTTCTTAATCCATTCATTTACAACCCATTGTCCCTCTTTCTTCTCTGCAATGCGAATGTCGCCACTGTCAAGATGACGCACTGTCTCGTCGATGGCCTCACGAGTATAGGCTCTTTCTAACATGGAACGATCTTCCCACGCTTTCTCAATTATTTCTTTGATATCTTCCATTACAAAAATTTTTCGCAAATATAATAAAAATAGTATTTTTGTAGTCTAAAAACATTTGATGAAAAGAAACGAGATACAATCGCCGAGCCGTATCGCGCTCAACAAATTCATTAAAAACCCCTCAGGGATTATATCTCTGTGTTTCATCGTCTTATGCGCGTTTTTGGCGATTTTTGCGTATTTCATCATTCCTGACAACACGCCTGACGCCAACACCCAGATACTTGAGATTTGCACCCAGAAACCCGGTTTCTCAGTCGGTATGCTTCTGGTCCCCAAACCTATCAAGACTGAAAAAGTGGGTTTTTTCAAAAAACTTTTGCATGGACAGCCGAGTCCATACCGCCAGATTCCTTTCGATTCAATACATGTCACAGAAAAGGCGACGATGGTTTTCCTTTTCAATCCTGACCATGATGAGGCGAGATTTGAGACGTTCGACAACGGCATTTTCATCTCTGACAGCGGAGATGATGGCTCAAATATTTATGCGTCGGCTAAAGAACTTATTGAGAACAAATACGTTGTGAGGAAGAAATTCCTTCTTGGCACGGACCAATACGGCAGGGATTTCCTTAGCAGGCTGATACTTGGGACAAGGATAAGTCTGTCGGTGGGCTTTATCGCGGTGTTGTTAAGCATAGTGGTCGGTTTGCTCATCGGGGGGATTGGGGGATTTTTCCGTGGCTTTGTTGACGATGTGGTGATGTGGCTGATAAATGTGGTGTGGTCGTTACCTACGTTGTTGATTGTCATTGCGATAACATTTGCTTTGGGTAAGGGTGTTGTTCAAGTTTTCATTGCGGTAGGGTTAACGATGTGGGTGGAGGTCGCGAGAGTTGCGAGAGGACAGATACTGTCGTTAAGGGAGGTCACATTCATTGAGGCGGGGCGCGCTCTTGGATACACCAACGCCAGAATAATCATCAGGCATATCATTCCGAACATCATTAACCCGATAATAGTAATATCCGCTGCCAATTTCGCGACAGCCATTCTGCTTGAGGCGGGATTAAGCTTCTTGGGTATCGGGGTGCAGCCGCCCATGCCGTCGTGGGGCTCGATGATAAAGGAGAATTACGCTTACATCATTTTAGACAACGCCTATCTCGCCTTGCTTCCAGGGGTGGCGATAATGTCGCTTGTTCTCGCTTTCATGCTCATGGGTAACGCTTTGCGGGAGTCGCTAAACGTGAGGTGACATTATCTGAAATCGCTTGACCAACAGGCGTCGTGAAGAGTCGAACACCGTCCTTTCAACAGATAATAGCGCAATGAGACATACAGGTCGAGGCCATAACTGTCGCCTAACCCGATAAAATTAAATATGTTATGTGTCCCTATTGTGAGCCCGGCGAATCGTGCGGAAAGCCCTATTAGAATCCTATTGTAATCTATAAGCGAAACGGGAAGCGCAAAGTCGAAATAACGTGACTCGTAACGCGGCGCTACCATAATCTGCGGACTTCTCATTACTGTGTGGGAGAAGAGTCGGACAGGCTGAATCCATGATGCGTTTATAAAGAAGTTGTCGCTGATACGGGAGTCGAGTTGGACACTGATAGCAGAAGGCAGCCCCATGACGAAGTCTCCAGCGGAATGCGATTTTCCGGCATCGCCATAAATGATAAGGCTGAGCGTGTCGGCCAGAGCCTGATAACTTGATATATTATTGAAAGAGTCAAAGTCAAGCATCATTCCTCCATTGAATACGAATTCGTTCACCAAAGAATTTCTCTTGAAGCGAATCGCGCCGAAATCGAGCAGAGATACACCTATTTTATAATAATAAAGCGTTTTTGGGATGGCACATGTTTTCGTTTTCCTGTTGTTGTTATCAAAATTCATTTTCTCAATATAAGAGAAGCCGATATCAAAAGCAAGGCCATAACCGTTGTATTTCAATCCGTTAGAAAAAACATTGATATAATCGTTGAAAGGAGCGTCATAGTTTATGGGGAGTGATGCGGCTGAAACCATTCCTAACGATTTGAGGAAAACAGAGTCTCTGCTCAACAAATCGTAATCCAAGTTGTTGATATTCAATGATGCTGATGATATTCCGAGCAGAACTTTCGCTGTTATTCCGCAATCTATCTTAGAGAAAAACCTATTATATAATGTGCCGGCGAGCGATATGCCAACCTCGTTCCACGCCATCACGCCGACATTGCAGTTCTTTGACGAGTAACTTTTATAGTATTCATCGGTGTCTTCGATGGTGACCAAGGCTATTTCCGGCAGCTCGTAAGGTACCCTTGTGGCACTCGAGCATGCGCGTCCGTTAAGAAAAAAGCCGAAAGCGAGATTCCCAGTGGGGCAGAACATGGCTGAAAGCGCCGTCACCTCAAACGTCTCAAACAGATTCTTTGGTTTGGTGTTCAAAACGAAACCGATAGGATAATCCTTGCCTTTAATGAAATAATTCGTTGACAATCTTCCAAACCGTATCAAGTTGATGTAATCCTTTGATTTAATGAAAATGAAATCGTTGTTGAAGTTTATGCTGAAGTCAGTGCCTATCTCTGCATAGCAAAATGAGGAAGACAATAGTGACGGGTTGACTTTAGCGGCGTTTATGCCCGTATAATTGCTCCACGAATCGACGGGAGCCTGTGAAAACGATTTCTTTGATAAAAGTAGTAAAATCAATGATAAACAATATTTTAAATAATGCAATTTTGACATAAGCACATTAATATTATTATGGTAGCAAAGTTAGAAAGATTTAATTACAAATAATTTGAAAACAAAATTTATTTCTGTGCGGATTATTAAAAAAATTAGTATCTTTGCACGCTCAAAAACATGCGGATGTGGCGTAATTGGTAGCCGCGCTAGACTTAGGATCTAGTTCCGTAAGGAGTATGGGTTCGAGTCCCTTCATCCGCACAAAGACACAAACATCATAATTGACTAATGAATACAGTACAGACAGCCAAAGGCGACCTTCTCGCCAGAATTCAGATTGATATAGAGAAAGCCGATTATTCTGAGGAAGTGAAAAAAGCCTTAAAAGAATATCAGCACAAGGCAGTGCTTCCAGGTTTCCGTAAGGGGAAAGTGCCATTTGGAATGATTCAGAAAATGTATGGAGCATCCGTGACTTTCGAGACATTGAACAAGAAGGTGTCAGAAGCTCTCAATAAACACATAGTCGAGAATAAGCTTGACATTATGGGTTATGCACTTCCGGACCCTGAGAAAGAACAGACGGCAGACCCAGAGGCTCAGGATACAATGAGCTTCTTCTTTGAAGTCGGTCTGAAACCTGAGGTGAGCGTCAATTTGTCAGAGATAGCGGTCAACGATTATAATATCAAGGCGGCAGATAAGGATATCGACGCCACAATCAACCGAATCATCGAGGGGAACAAGAATGAAGACGGCACGCCTGCCGAACTTAACGAGGACTTGTTCAAGCTCATATTCCCTTCAAAAGATATTAAAGACGTTGAGACATTCCGTAAGGAGGTCGCTTCCGAGATGGAAAGACAGTATGTCGTTGAGGCTGAGAGGATGTTCTACAACAACGCTGTTGACAAACTCGTGAGCGAGGTGAAATTCGATATGCCGGACAGCTTCCTGAAACGTTGGATTGTCGCTAACAGCGAAGGCAAAATCACCGAGGAAGATGTTGAGAAGAACTACGACAGCGTCTATTCAAAAACATTCAGATGGCAGCTTATTGAGGAAGCTATAGTGAAGGCAAACCCGGAACTCGTCCTTAAGGAAGATGACCTCCGTGAGTTCGTTATGAATACTTATTTTGGCAGACTTGACATGGCTTCCATGGACGATGAGATGAAGTCTCGCCTGAACAGCGTCGCTGACAGCGTCCTTAAGAATGAAGAACAGCGTCAGAACATTCAGAACCAGGCCGCTGACATAAAACTCACGGCATTCTTCAAGAAGTCGATGAATGTCACCGTTATCGACACCGATTATGACGGTTTTGTTAACGCCATTCTCCCCAAAGAGGAAAATAAAACTGAAGAAAAATAAGACACAAACATTATCAATAAGATAGAGACGTAGCCCGCTACGTCTCTATTTGTCTAAAATAAAACAAAAAGAAGAATATTATGAACAACAATGGCGAATTTTACAAATATGCCACTAAGCATTTGGGCATAAACGGTTTAGGACTTGAGAAATACGCTAATACCGTTTCAAGTTACATCTCTCCAACTATCATTGAGGAGCGTACGCTTAACGTAGCGCAGATGGATGTCTTCTCCCGACTGATGATGGATAGGATTATCTTTCTTGGAGACCAGATTGATGACTATGTTGCAAACATCATTCAGGCACAGTTGCTCTTCCTTGAGTCGGCAGATCCAAAGAGAGACATACAGATATATCTCAACTCTCCTGGTGGCTCAGTGTATGCGGGCTTGGGAATTTATGATACAATGCAGTTTGTCAAGCCAGATGTTGCCACAATATGCACGGGGATGGCGGCGTCTATGGCGGCGGTGCTCCTTTGCGCAGGTGCAGAAGGGAAACGCTCGGCCCTCAAACATTCACGCATAATGATTCACCAGCCTATGGGCGGCATTCAGGGCCAGGCATCGGATATTGAGATCACAGCACGTGAGATCCAGAAACTGAAAAAAGAACTGTACGAAATCATAGCGACCCACTCAAAACAAGATTATGAGAAGGTTTGGGCAGACTCCGACCGCGACTATTGGATGACGGCAGAGGAAGCTCTCCATTACGGCATGATTGACGAGGTCCTTTCAAAGAAAAAATAATGGCGAAGAAACAACAGAATTTCTGCTCCTTCTGCGGTCAACCTGAAAGCAATTCAAGGCTTTTGCTCCAAGGTATTAGTGGATTCATCTGCGATGAATGCGTCAATAGAGCGCACATTTTGCTGCAAGAGGAATCCGAGCATAGGAAAAGAACCGATATTCCCGACTTCAGGTTGTTGAGACCTGTCGAGATAAAGTCTTTCCTTGACCAATATGTCATCGGACAGGATGCCGCTAAAAGAGTGATGTCAGTGGCTGTCTATAACCATTACAAACGTCTCAACCAATACAAGGACGACAACGATGTGGAGATCGAGAAATCGAACGTGATTTTAGTTGGTGAGACGGGAACAGGTAAGACGCTTATTGCCAAGACAATTGCAAAGATGCTGAACGTGCCTTTCGCCATCGCTGACGCCACTGTGCTGACAGAGGCCGGTTATGTGGGTGAGGACGTGGAGAATATCCTTGTGAAACTCCTCCAAGCCGCTGACTATAACGTCGCAGCGGCGGAAAACGGTATCGTATTTATCGATGAGATAGATAAGATAGCAAGAAAAGGCGACAACCCAAGCATCACGAGAGACGTGTCGGGAGAAGGAGTACAGCAGGCAATGCTGAAGCTCCTTGAAGGCACCGTGGTGAATGTGCCACCACAAGGCGGACGCAAACACCCCGAACAAAAGATGATTCAAGTCAATACAAAAGACATTCTCTTTATCGCAGGTGGCGCATTCGACGGTATAGACAAAATAATCTCCGCAAGAGTTGGCACTAACGCAATCGGGTATGGAAACGATAATAAGAAGATTATCGATAGGGACAATATGCTCCAATATATTTCTCCCTCTGATCTGAAGAAATTCGGACTTATTCCGGAGATAATAGGCAGATTCCCTATTCTTACCCACCTCGATCCTCTTGACAGAGCCACTCTTAAACGTATTCTTACCGAACCTAAGAACGCTATTGTCAAACAGTTCACCAAACTGTTCGCCATGGATGGCATCACCCTCGATATAAAAGACGAGGTCCTTGACTTTATCGTTGACAAAAGCATAGAGTTCAAACTTGGAGCAAGGGGACTTCGCTCAATACTTGAGGCGATACTTAATGATGCTATGTTTGAGATGCCGTCTTCTTCTAATACGAAACTGACTGTTGACCTCAAATATGCCGAGACAAAATTTGAAAGCTCTAAGATTAACGAGTTGAGTATAGCCTGATTGTTTTTTTACTTATAAACTTGTTTGTTCCAGATTAAACCCCGGATCATCGTATGTGCTTCAGTTTCGAACCGATGGCACTCTGTGTGCCGAATGAACGGAAACGCCTTACTGTCGCCCGGAAATAATTGGATGTGTCGATGAACCCTTAAGCCTCCGCTTTATTATAGGCGGTAACGCTACTTTTATCTCGTGCTTCTTATAAAGTCGGCGTTGTACTCTTCTATCAAGTCCAATATCTCGTCTCTCCCGGTTTTCTTCTCCGACGACGTGGCTATCATTATTGGAAGTTCCTCCCACTGCTCAAGGAGTGTGTTCTTGTAAACCTGAATGTTCTCAGCCAATTTCCCAGTGCCAATTTTGTCTGTCTTGGTGAAAATAATAATAAAAGGTATGCCTTTCTCGCCCAATGATGATATGAACTCAAGGTCTATTTTCTGAGGTTCGATACGGCTGTCAACGAGGACAAAGGTGGTGACGAGGTTCCTGCGGGTTGTGAGATAAGTGTCGAGCATCCGCTGCCATTGCTGCCGGTCTTTTAATGACCTTTTTGCGAATCCGTATCCGGGAAGGTCAACGAGATACCAGTTGTCATTGATAATGAAATGGTTGATGGTGATGGTCTTGCCTGGCATTGATGATACTTTCGCAAGTTTGCTATGGTTCGTCAACATATTTATTAATGACGATTTCCCTACGTTTGACCTGCCGATGAATGCGTATTCTGGCTTGTCTTCCTTGGGTAGGTTGTCAATGTTGGTGTTACTTTGTAGGAATCTTGCGGATTTTATTACCATGATGATATTTATTATTATGTGTCTGCAAAAATACGAGAAAAAATAAAAGAAGTGGAAAATAAAATTCTCTCGGAGAGGAATTTTCCCCGACAGCGGCCGATGTTGAAAACTTTTTTGTTTTGTTTTGTTGATAATCAAGTGGTTATGCGTTGTTTTTAAAAATGTTGATAACTTTTTAAAAAAAATCCTTACAAAGTGGGAGAAAGTGGGAAAAAATGTATATTTTTACGCAATGAAATAATACGCAAGAAATGGATTATCCTATTGGAGAATATTATTGTAAATTAGACGCTAAGGGTCGTTTGTTGCTTCCGAGCGGGTTCAAGGAACAGCTTGGGGAGGCGTTGAATGACGGTTTTGTGCTGAGGCCTGGCTTGTTCGAGCCATGTCTCGACATGTACGGCATGGACGATTGGCGTAGGTTGCAGGATAAGCTTGGTAAGATGAATCCGTTTAAGAAGGAGAGCATGATAATAGCGAGACGTATCAATGCGGGTGCGAGGCTTGTGAAGATTGACGGCAGCGGACGTCTTCAGATTCCTAAGGACTTGTTAGAAAAATGCGGCTTGGTTAAGGAAGTAGTGGTGACATCGTTGCCCGATAGGATGCAGATCTGGGGTAAGGAACAGTCGGAGCTTAGCATGAGTGAGATTTCAGATGAGGATTTCCAGAAGATGCTTGAGGACAATCTGGGAAATATCAGCTTTGAATAAAATATTTTTGATTCATTATATATAAATAAGGTGTTATGTATCATAAACCTGTATTGTTAGAAGAGAGCGTTAACGGTTTGAATATCAATCCGAGCGGTATCTATGTCGATGTCACATTCGGTGGGGGAGGGCATTCGAGGCGTATTCTCGACAGCCTTGTGGACGGGCATCTTTACGCGTTCGACCAAGACGCTGACGCTGCACGGAACGCCTTCGATGACCCGCGTTTCACTTTCATTCCGCATAACTTCAAATACATGAGGAACTTCATGCAGTTATACGCAGGAGCACAGGTTGATGGTATCATAGCAGATCTCGGAGTGTCCTCACATCAGTTCGATACCCCGGAAAAGGGATTCTCGACACGTTTCGATGGTCGCCTCGATATGAGGATGAACCAAAACGATATACTCGATGCCGCCGCGGTGGTGAACGGATATGACGCATCGGCCTTATCCGACATTTTCTTCCGCTATGGCGAGCTGAAGAACGCCTCCTCTATAGCAAGGGAAATAGTACTGTCGCGGGCGTTGTCACCGATAGAGACAACCTCTGACCTTAAAAACGCAGTGTCGTCGCTTCTTCCAAAAGGCTCTGAGAATAAGGTGCTTGCACGTATTTTCCAGGCTTTGCGTATAGAGGTCAACAAAGAAATGGAAGTCCTCGAGTCGTTCCTTTCACAATGCGCCGACGTGCTGAAACCGGGAGGCCGCCTCGTGGTGCTTTCTTATCATTCCCTCGAAGACAGAATGGTGAAGAACTTCATGCGTAGCGGCAACGGGAAAGGCGAGATAGAGAAGGATTTCTTTGGAAACCAGTTGTCACCTTATAAAATGATAACGCATAAGCCTATCGTCCCTTCTGATGAGGAGGTCAGTGAGAACAGCAGGGCGAGAAGCGCGAAACTGAGGGTGGCAGAAAGGAGAGACGTATGAAAAAAAATCCTAAACAGAAAGACTCATTCTTCCAGGAATATCTTGGAGGAGAGGTGTTCTCGAAAAAGTCAGTGATAAGCCAACTGCCTTTCCTGTGCTACATCGTCTTCCTGTTAGGACTATATATCACAAACACATACCTCGCAGAAGATGTGAATAGGGAAATAATAACGCTCTCAGCATCTATAGAGGAGAAACGGATAGAATATGTATATAATAAATCAAGGATTATACGGCTAACGAAACAGACAGAGCTTGTTAAACGTTTGGAAGATAGGGGGATAAAAGAATCAACCGAGCCCTTGAGAAGAATTGTCGTGCAAGAAGATAAAAACAAAAAACAATAACGATATGAAAAAGATTGATTTCCCTAACGTCTGGAGACCGCTCTTGGTGTATTCTGTTTTCCTTTTTGTAGGGATAGCTATCGTTGTTTCTATTATTGTTATTCAAATATCGGGACCGGAAAAAATCTCTAATAACAGTGTGACGTCTCTTTATAAAATATACGACGTGCCGGCTGTCAGAGGAACGATTTTCTCAAAGAACGGAGAGGTCCTCGCTACCTCAACGTATATGTTCGATGTGTTTTTCGACCCTGTTGATGTGAAAGATGAGGTGTTTGACAGCCAGGTGGGAGCATTGGCTGACAGCCTCTCAAAAATGATAGGAATGTATTCAAAATCACAGTATAAGAAGATTTTTGTTAATGCACGGGCGAATAATAAACGCTATATCCCTATTGCCACGAAATTGAGGAAAGAGGAATACGAGAGGCTTATGAATTTCCCTATCTTCAGGGAGGAAAGCAGGAACGGTACAATAACTAATAGGCATGAGGTTAGGGAAAGGCCATACGGCGATATGGCTATGAGGACCATAGGATATGTGAAATATGATAAATCGAACCCGATTCTTGTTGGCTTGGAGGGAGCGTACGACACCTGCCTCTCCGGGAAGAATGGAGTGCAGATGCGCCGTTATGTCAACGGAGGCTCTTATATCGACGTGCCGGCAATGGTCAACGAACCTCCGCAGAATGGGAAGGATGTCTATACCTCAATAGATGTTAAAAAACAGGATATTGTGGAAGAAGCTTTACGTAACTGCTTGAAAGAAAATGTCGCAGAACAGGGCTGCGTGGTGCTTATGGACGTGCAGTCGGGTTTTGTGGAGGCAATAGCGTCGCTGAGATATGACAGTATAAAGAAAAGTTATGAGGAGTCGTATAATTTCGCTATTGGCCATAGTTTCGAGCCTGGCTCTACTTTTAAGGCAGTCACTATGACAGCCTTGCTTGAGAACAACCCGGATCTGAATGTGAAAAAAGTGCTCGACCTCGGCACTACAGGAAGCAAGAAGTTCTATAACAGGGTTATGAAGGACTCCCACGTGGTGGCAAACGGTAAGCCTACAATAGAACAGGCTTTCTGGGAATCGTCAAATATCGCATTCGCAACACTCGTGCAGGAATATTTCGGGAGCGACCCACAGAAGTTCATAGATTTGATTTATAAAACTAAAATAAACCAACCGCTGGACCTCTGTATAAAGGGTGAGGGCAAACCAAACATCAAATCAACAGACAGTAAATATTGGTCAAAATTGTCGCTGCCATGGATGTCGATAGGTTACGAGGTGGCACTAAGCCCAATCTCAATACTGACTTATTATAACGCTATCGCCAACAATGGTGTGATGGTGAAACCTCAATTTGTAAAGGAGATACGTAAGGGGAACGAAGTGGTTGCTGCTTTCGACACAATAGTGATTAACGAGAGCATAGCCTCGGAGCATACAATCACGACATTGCAGGGCCTGCTTCGCGGAGTGGTGGAGAAAGGAACCGCTAAGCTGTTGAATGACTGTGCCTTCTCTGTGGCGGGAAAGACGGGTACAGCCCAGATCTCTGTTAATGGTAAATATAATAAGAGAAACTATACGGCTTCTTTTGTGGGTTATTTCCCTGCCGATAATCCGAAATACTCATGTATAGTGGTGGTGTGCAACCCGGGCGGGAAGAAATATTATGGCGCATCGGTGTCAGCCCCCGTTTTTAAAGATATAGCGGAAAAGGTGTTCGCAACCGAACTCGGAATAGAAGATGTGCAGATATATCCTGCAAACTGCGATAAATATACACACGCATCGATGGCTCTCTGCTCCGATGTGCTTGATTATTGCGAGATGTCGGGAGTGAGAGTCGCTGATAGCGAGTTGACTACCGAATGGGTGAACGTCGAGCCTTCAATAAACGGGGGAGTGAGAATCAATAATATAGAACTGCAAGATGGCGTGGTGCCTGATTTGTCGGGTATGAATGTGACAGATGCTGTATATCTGTTAGAGTCAATGGGTTGGAAGACATCATTCAGCGGCAGAGGCACGGTGTCGTCACAATCGGTCAAGGCGGGAACAGAACTCGCAATTGGTAAGTCAATAAGTCTGAAACTAAAATAATTAGGCTATGAAAACAGATGATGTCTTGAGAAATGTTAGAATAATAGATTCCAAGGGACCGGAGGTGTTGGAGGTAAATGCAATAGCCTTCGATTCCAGAAAATGTGGGGTTGGAGACGCCTTCTTCGCAGTGAGAGGTACGCGCGTTGACGGTCATGACTATATTTCAAAAGCAATAGAGAACGGCGCCAAAGTCGTTGTGTGTGAGTCGCTCCCAGAGACATTAGCTGATGGAGTGGCTTATTATCTCGTGGAAAACAGCGCATACGCACTCGGACTGTCTGCCTCGGCATTCTTTGGTGAGCCATCGTCAAAACTGCGTCTCGTGGGCGTCACGGGAACTAACGGCAAGACAACAATAGCCACCTTGTTATATAGGCTTTTCACTGACGCCGGATATGCCTGCGGACTGCTTTCAACAATCGAGAATATCATCGATAAGAAAGTCGTCCCAGCAACACATACGACAGGCGACCAGATAGAGATTAACGAGCTGCTCGCCCAAATGGTGGACCATGGCTGCGAATATGTCTTCATGGAGGTAAGCTCACATTCTGTGGAGCAGGATAGAATAGCAGGACTTTGTTTCGCTGGCGGCATCTTTACTAACCTCACACAAGACCATCTTGATTATCATAAGTCTATGGCGAACTATCGCAATGCAAAGAAGAAATTCTTCGATAACCTTCCGTCAACGGCTTTCGCACTTACAAATCTTGATGATAAAAATGGCATGGTGATGCTGCAAAATACAAAGGCCATGAAGAAGACCTACTCTCTTAAACATTATGCCGACTTCAAAGGCATGGTTATGGAGAGTTACTTTGACGGTATGGAGATGAGAATCAATAATAAAGATGTGTCATCATACCTCGTTGGAAGATTTAACGCCTCTAACTTGCTCGCTATATACGGTGCCGCATCGCTCCTCGGAATGGACGATGACGAGCTCCTGTGCGAGCTCAGCAAACTGCATGGAGCACCCGGACGTTTCCAAATAGTGAGCTCAAAAGACAATATCATCGGCATTGTCGATTACGCTCACACTCCTGACGCTATCGAAAACGTGCTTTCAACAATAAATGATATAAGGACTCGTAATGAGACGCTTATCACAGTGGTGGGGGCGGGTGGAAACCGTGACGCTGATAAGAGACCTAAGATGGCTGCGGCTGCTGTCCGACAGTCAGACAAGGTCATCATCACAAGCGATAACCCACGGTATGAGAACGCCGATGATATCATCGCACAAATGAAATCTGGAGTAGAACCTTCTGACTATCATAAGGTCCTGTGTATCACTAACCGCCGTGAGGCTATCAGAACCGCCGTGGCTCTCGCAAAAAAAGGCGATATTATCCTTGTGGCAGGGAAAGGCCATGAGACTTATCAGGAGATAAATGGTGTAAAACATCACTTCGATGACAGAGAAGAACTTATGAATGCTTATAACGAAAAATAGGGAGGAACAATGCTTTACTATTTGTTAAATTACCTTGACAGTAAGTATGATTTGCCGGGATTTGGCGTTATAGAGTATGTCTCTGTGCGTGCCGCCTCAGCGATAATACTTTCCCTCATCATTTCTATCTGGTTCGGCAACTGGTTTATCGGATATATGAGGAGACACAGCATCTCGGAAGTGCAACGCGACTATAAAACGGACCCTTTCAATGTCAATAAGAAAGGCGTGCCTACAATGGGCGGCATCGTGATAATAGTATCGATACTTGTGCCATGCCTCCTCATCGGAAAGATAAAGAATGTCTATATGCAGCTTATGCTCATAACAACCGTCATCTTGGGCATAATAGGCTTCTTAGATGACTATATCAAGACGTTCAAGAAAAACAAAAACGGACTTAACGGATGGTACAAGATATTCGGTCAGGTGTTTCTTGGACTTATCGTCGGACTGACTCTTCGTTTCAACCCGCAGGTGTCAATGAATGAGAAAGTGGATGTGCGTATTGAGGATAACATGGAAGTGGTGGTGAAAAGCCCTGACGTGAAATCAACGCGTACCACCATTCCTTTCGTGAAAAACCATAACCTCAACTATGCCGACTTCTTCAATTTCTTGGGCGAGCCATATAAATATTGGGCTGGCTGGGCGCTTTTTGTCTTGATGGTGGTTTTCGTCGTGGCAGCGGTCTCTAACGGCTCAAACCTCAATGACGGAATGGACGGGATGGCGGCTGGAAACTCCGCGATAATCGGTTTAGGTATAGGTGTACTTGCTTATCTCTCGAGTAACGCGATGCTGTCAGGATACTTGGATATCATGTATATAAAGGGTACAGAGGAGGTTGTGGTCTTCATGTCCGCCTTCGTGGGCGCACTGGTTGGATTCCTGTGGTTCAACTCATTCCCTGCCCAAATGTTTATGGGCGACACCGGAAGCCTCACAATTGGCGGCGTGATTGCAGTCTCCGCAGTGATAATACATAAAGAACTGCTGCTCCCCATCATGTGCGGAGTGTTCCTGATAGAAAGCCTATCAGTCATTATCCAAAAGGCTTATTTCAAAATCGGAAAGAAGAAAGGTGTCCACCAGCGTGTCTGGAAACGCACACCTGTCCATGACCACTTCCGGACCTCGGTGGAACAGATGCTGGAGTCCGACCCAAACACCACTGTGTTGTTTAAAGGGAACGGTAATATTCACCATGAGATGAAAATAACAGTTAGATTCTGGATCGTGACACTGATCCTCGTGACATTGTCAGTCCTCACTTTGAAAATCAGATAGTAAACTTTATAATTTTTTGAGATGACTTTAGAACAGTTAGCTAAACAGGGAAGAAGGAAAGAGATTTTTACAACAGCGTTTACCATAAACGAGAACATCCGCAATGCCCGTAAGGAGGGACTTAGGAACAGTTTCGCGGATTGCGAGCATATCAAGCACCGTAACGAACTCGTGGCGACGCGTAACGGCGTGAACTATATCGATGACAGCGGAGCGAAAAGCATCTCCGCCACATGGTTCAGCCTCGACAGCCTTATAGCTCCTTCGGTTTGGATTACGATGTCAGGCAATGGTGATTGTGAAGAGTTGGTGCCGGTCGTGAGACAGATGGTCAAATGCATCATCTCTATTGGCGATGATTCCGATGCTATAAACAAGGCGTTGGGCGGACTTGTGCGTGACGGCGTGATGAAGGCCCGCGACATGGAAGAAGCCCTTTCGATAGCTGAAAGTAAGGCCTCGTCAGGCTATAACGTGATATTCTCCCCAGCCACTAAGGTGGACGAGACAGAGATGCAGAACCTATGCAGCGTCTTTTTAGATAGATGTAAATAGCGCTTTGAAATAAAAAAAACAATGATTATGAAACTGTCTTTGAAGAATGTGTTTAAAGGGGATAAGGTGATCTGGATGATTGCCGTGTTCCTCGTACTTATCTCACTTCTCGTAGTGTATAGCGCGTCAGAGTCGTATGCTAACAGACACTATTCAGGTAATAACGCTTATGTGCTTCTGCGCCACTCTCTGATGCTCGCGGGTGGCTTGGTAGCCATGATACTCGCCTCAATGGTGAATTATAAACATTATTCGCGAATCATGTGGGCTTTGTTCTGGATCTCAGTGCCGCTTCTAATATATACTCTGTTCTTCGGAAAGAATTATAATGATGCACAGCGCGTTATCTCATTAGGGAAATTCACTTTCCAATCAAGCGACTTGGCGAAAATCGCCACAGTAGGATTCCTCGCAAGGATAATAGTACTGAAACGGGATTCCTTTGACTCGTTTAAAAAAGTGGCTGTCAATATCATGCTACCAGTGTTTATCGTGGTGGGACTGATTTTCTCGCAGAACTTATCTACAGCGGCGATGCTTTTAGTCACTTCCCTTGTGATAATGTTCTTAGGCAAAATAAAGATAAAGTATATCTTGGAAATGATTTGCGTCGCAATCATCTTAGGCTCGATGTTCGTCGGTGTCTCTATGTTGTTAGAAAAAGACAACAGGAGTATGACGTGGGTGAATAGAATAGAACGGTTTGTCAATCCTGATAAGGATGGGAAAGATGAGAGCGACTATCAGATAATACAGTCGAAGATAGCGATTGCAAAAGGCGGTCTGATCGGGCTTTCCCCAGGAAAGAGCGAACAGCGTAATGTTCTGCCACACCCTTATTCCGATTTCATCTATGCTATCATTATAGAGGAATACGGACTTGTGGGCGGAGTGGTGGTTCTGTTATTATACCTTATTCTTTTATTCAGGACAACACGTATCATGCTAAGGGCTCCAAACTCTTTCGGCGCATTGCTTGCTATGGGGCTTGCGTTCAGTATTGTGATGCAGGCTTTTGTTAATATGGGCGTTGCCGTCGGACTGTTCCCTGTTACGGGACAGCCTATGCCTTTTGTTAGTATGGGAGGCACGTCACTGTTATTCACGGGATTGTCATTTGGCATTATTATCAGTGTCACTAAAGAAATCGAAAAAAATGATGAAAGAAAATCAGAAGTCGAAGTCGCCACGGCTGATTGTTAGCGGTGGAGGCACGGGAGGACATGTGTTCCCGGCCATTGCCATTGCTGATGCCTTCAAAAAAAGACATCACGATGCTGAGATTCTGTTCGTGGGCGCGAAAGGTAAGATGGAGATGGATAGGGTGCCTGCGGCAGGATACCCTATTGAAGGGCTGTGGATAAGCGGTTTTAAACGCGAGTTTTCGTTGGATAACCTGAGCTTCCCTCTCAAACTTATAAGCAGCCTCTTCAAAGCATGGCGTATCTTGAGGTCGTTCCGCCCTGATGCTGTCATCGGTGTGGGAGGGTTCGCAAGCGGCCCGGTCATGAAGATGGCATCGTTGATGAATGTCCCCGTGATAATACAGGAACAGAACTCCTATCCCGGCATAACAAACAAACTCGTCGCACCAAAGGCAAAACGGATCTGTGTGGCATACGAGGGTATGGACCAATGGTTCCCCAAAGATAAGGTCGTGCTGACAGGCAACCCACTGAGGAATATGATGAACACCATGGTGGATGGGAAGGAAAAAGGCGCAGGTTATTTCGGCCTCGACCCTCAGAAACCTATAATACTCCTCGTGGGCGGAAGCCAAGGCGCACTCGGAATAAATAAAGGAGTCTCGGCACAGTTGTCGGAATTTGCCAATGTCGATTACCAACTGATATGGCAGACGGGAAAGCCGTATCTCGAACAGGCACAACGTGAAGTGGCTGAATTGAAACTCGAAAAACGTGTCAAACCGGTGGTGTTTATCGATGATATGAAACTCGCTTATTCCTGCGCCGATGTCGTCATCTCAAGGGCGGGAGCCATGTCTATCTCCGAACTCTCACAGCAGAAAAAGGCTGTGGTGTTCGTACCTCTCCCGACAGCGGCGGAAGACCATCAGACAAAAAACGCGTTGAGCCTCGTGAATAGAGATGCAGCTATGCTGGTGAAAAATGAAGACGCACCGAGAGAGTTGATCCCTACAGTGTTCGATTTGTTAAAAGATAAAGAAAAAATTACACGGATGCAAGAGAATATTGTTAATTTTGCAAGACCGAACGCTGCAGATGATATTGTTAAAGAAATTGATAGCGTATTGGGTATATAATTATGGATATGAATAATAAAACGATATATTTCCTCGGTATCGGAGGTATCGGGATGAGCGCGTTGGCGAGATTCTTCGCCGCAAAAGGCTGCGCCGTTGCCGGCTATGACCGCACATGCTCCGCACTCACAAAGAGCCTGCAAGCCGAAGGAATAGATGTACATTATTCCGATACCCCTTCTCTTATACCTGATAAAGTGGACCTCGCAGTGCTTACCCCTGCCATACCTTCCTCTTCTCTTGAACTCGCCTCGCTGAGAGAGAGGAATGTCCCTGTGATGAAAAGGGCAGAAGTGCTCGGATTGCTGTCGCACTCCCATAAATGCCTCGCAATAGCAGGTACGCACGGTAAGACATCTACAACAGCCCTCGTCTCCCATATCCTTATGTCGGCAAACGTAAGGCTGTCGGCATTCATTGGTGGCATCAGCAGAAATATCAACAGCAATGTCATCATCGGTAATGAAGACGATGATGTGGTGGTGATGGAGGCGGACGAGTTCGACCACTCTTTCCTCCAACTGTCACCTTTCATTAGCATCGTCACCTCAATCGACCCTGACCATCTCGATATCTATGGCGATTATGACCATCTCGTCAACAGCTTTAACGAGTTCGTTGATAAGACTGCTGACGATGGTGTCGCAATACTTCATGGGAATCTTCCTGTCAAGACGGATAGGACAACTGTCACCTATGGGTTGAAAAACGCTGAAGTCATCGCCTCTGATGTCAGAATAAATAACGGACTTACCGAGTTCGTCCTTAAACTTAACACTGATGCCGGGAAGGTTGGCCGTCTGGGCAGGCTTAGCAGCTTCGATGGCTGTGAGTTCTCAATGCAGTTGTATGGGAATCATAACGTTGAGAATGCCCTCGCAGCAATAATAATGTGCGCTGTTCTCGAATTAGATGAGGATACTGTGAGAAAGGCTGTCAGCACTTTCAAGGGCGTCCAACGCAGATTCGATATCAGAGTGAGAAACGGGAGACATGTTTATGTTGACGATTACGCACATCACCCTAATGAGATAAAGGCCGCGCTCTCAACAGCAAGGAAAGTGTTTGAGGGTAAAGAACTTACAGTGGTGTTCCAGCCACATCTCTTCACCCGTACCCGCGATTTTCTCGATGGGTTCGCCGAGAGTCTCTCGCTCGCCGACAGAGTCATACTTCTTGATATCTATCCTGCGAGAGAACAGCCGATAGAGGGCGTCTCCTCCTCGGCACTTTTAGAGAAAATAAACTGTAAGGAGAAGATGCTCTGCCAGAAATCTTGCCTCCTTCAAAAAATAAAGGAGATAAACCCAGAGCTTATTGTTACAATGGGAGCTGGCGATATTGACCGATTAGTGCCTGATATTGAAAAAATGTTGAATGATGAAGCTGATTAAAATATCTGTCTGGTGCGTTACTGTCATCGCTATGGTGATTCTGTGGTGCTTTACGTTTAAGAGCCATAACGATAACACGTTGAAAGGTGTCGAACTGTCTCTTATTCAGTCAGGCGAACGCGGCTTTATTGTCAAAGACGATGAGTATCATACTATTATGAATATTTGTGATACAGCTCATAATAAAAATATTAAAATGTTGCCTGTCGATAGCGTGAGGAAATATGTCGAGTCGATACCTTGGGTGGTGTCATCTGACACCGGACTCACGCTTAACGGAATACTCGTAGTCAATATGACGGAATGTGAGCCGGTAATGCGAGTGTATAATAACAAAGGCGAGTCGGTGTATGTCGATGAACAGGGGAATATCTTCCCAGTAAGGGACAACTACACACCGCATGTCCTTGTTGGCAGCGGCAAACTGAATTTCAAAGCGCCAAAGTCATCGTCAAACATTTACGATAATGTTTATTGTGACAGCGACCTGAGAATGATTTTTGATGTAATGAAAAGTGTTTTAAATAATTCATATTCAAGATGTTGTGTTAAACAAGTCTATTATGAGAGGAATAATATTGAACTTGTCCTTAACAATGCCGATACGAGGGTCATCATCGGAGACAAAAACAATATCGACAAGAAACTGATGAATATGAAATATTTCTTCGACCACATGCAAGGCTCTCCAGAAATGCAGAACTACAGTATGGTCAACTTTAATTTTTTAAACCAAGTTGTTTGTACAAAAAAATAAACGATGAGTAATTCAGCTTATATTGTAGGACTTGATATCGGTACTACGAAGATTGCCTGTTTCGTCGGCGAAAAGGTTGGGAACGGTAAGATAGCTATTCGCGGTTATGGCAAGACCGAATCGACGGGAGTGAAACGTGGAATGGTGTTTAACATTGAGGAGACTGTCAACGCTATTCGTCGTGCTGTTGACGAGGCGTCGGAGCAGTCGAATGTGGAGATACGCACAGTGAACGTGGGTATCGCCGGTCACCATATCAAGAGTTTGCAGCACAGGGGTGTGCTGATGCGTGATAACCCTGACATTGAGATTACTGCCGAAGAGATTGAGAAACTGCGTCAAGATATGTTCAAGTTGTGCATGCAGCCGGGAGAGGAGATTATCGATGTTATCCCACAAGAGTATATCGTTGATGATGAGGCGGGTATTTATCACCCCAAAGGTATGCTGGGAAGCAAGCTTGAGGCGAACTTCCATGTCATCATTGGCCAGATTACGGCAGCGCGCAATATCCTAACATGCCTGCAACGCGCCGGTTTGCAGATGGAACACATGATACTTGAGCCTATCGCATCGGCTGACGCTGTCCTTAGCGATGACGAACGTGAAGCCGGCGTGGCCCTCGTGGATATGGGCGGCGGCACAACGGATATTGCCATATTCTACGACAATATCATCTACCATACAGCGGTGATTCCTTTCGGAGGCAACGTGATAACAGAGGATATCAGACAAGGCTGCTCTATCATAAGGAAGCACGCCGAGGAAATCAAGGTTAAATACGGCTCAGCCTTGGCATGCGAGAACCGTGATGACGAAGTGGTGTCGATACCCGGCATCCGCGGCCGCGCACCAAAGGAGATCTCCTTCAAAACTCTTTCAAGCATCATACAAGCACGTGTTAGTGAGATCTTCGACATCGTAAACGATGAGGTGCAGAAAGTCAATAAGGAACATTCGCTTGTGGCTGGCATAGTCCTAACAGGCGGCGGCTCTTTGATGAAGCATATCCAACAACTCGCAGCATATAAGACCGGTCTCGAAGTGCGTATAGGCTACCCAAACGAATACCTTGATAATGAGACACCTGGCGACCTCGCAAGCCCAATATGCTCAACAGGTATCGGACTCGTTATTGTCGGCCTTAAGCGTTATGAGATGGAACTGAGACGTAACAATGGCGTTTCATCTAATAACGATGTGAAAAAGGCTGAAGACATTGTTATCGAGACACCTATAAAGACAAAAGACGGCGGAATATTTTCCTGGGGACGTAAGATTATCACCTCTTTCGCTAATAAGATAATGAAAGATGAAAATATTGAGGACGAGGAACTCGGTATTTAATAACAAATAAACAATATAAGATATGACTGACCTGATTAGATTTGAAGCTCCTGAAAAAAAACCAAATATTATCAAGGTGATGGGTGTAGGCGGAGGCGGTAGTAATGCGGTGACTCACATGTATTCTGATGGTATCACCGGTGTTGACTTCGTCCTTTGTAACACTGATGACCAAGCATTGCAGAAAAGCCCTGTGGAGAACAAACTGCACCTCGGGAACCGCGCCCTCGGGGCAGGTAATATTCCAGCCGTTGGCCGTGAAGCTGCCGAAAAAAGTGAAGAGGGGATACGCGAAATCCTCGGCGATGTCACTAAAATGCTGTTCATTACCGCCGGTATGGGCGGCGGAACTGGCACCGGCGCCGCACCCGTAGTGGCAAGAATAGCCCGTGATATGAATATCCTTACAGTCGGCATCGTCACCCTCCCGTTTAGCTTCGAGGGAAAACGCCGCCAGCAACAAGCCCAAGAGGGTATTGCCGAATTGCGTAAATACGTTGACGCACTTCTCGTAATCTCAAACGATAAACTGCGTGAGGAATATGGTAATATGAAACTTACCGATGCTTTCAAAAAAGCTGACGACGTGCTGAAAATTGCCGCAAAAGGTATCGCGGAGATTATCACCGTCACCGGTTATGTCAACGTGGATTTCGAAGATGTTAACAATGTGATGCGCAACAGTGGTAAGGCTATCATGGGATCTGGTTACGCAACAGGCGAGGGTAGAGCCCTGAACGCCGTGGAAGAAGCCGTCCATTCTCCTCTCCTTGATGACTCGGATATCACCGGCGCAAAAAATATCCTTGTATATATTACTTCTGGAACAGAAGAGGTCTCGCTCGATGAAGTGACCGAGATAAACGAGTATGTGCAAACCGCCACAGGTAAAGTGTCGGAGGTGATCTGGGGTAACGGTGAAGACATGTCACTTGAAGACGGTATCCGCGTGACTTTGATCGCTACCGGTTTCGAAGAGAAAGATGTTACTGACTCAAAACCAGTAGTACATACTTTTAACGATAATGTTCTTAAATCTTCACAACCTGAAGATACCAAAACTCAGACAGAACCTAAAAAAGAAGAGATCCACTCATATATTAAAGATGATGGACATCATGAAACTGATGTCGCCACCAATAATAAAGAACAGGAGATGAAGGTGGTTAAACGCCACCACCTTTACGATGAAACGACTCAAACAGATGACGACGAAATATTGTATGACGACGCCTCACAAAATGATGCCATCAGCACAAGGATTGTCCCAGATAAAGCAACAACCGATGAACCTTCAGTTGAGACAACAAGGAGATATTCTAATCCTTTTATCACCGATGATGATGACGTTGATGTCCCAAACCTTGGTAATATCACTGATAACCAAGTGAATACAATGACAATGATGGATGTGAAACAGGAACGCAAAAAAAAGATTGATCATAATGAAATGCTTCGCCGCCAACGTCTCAAATCTATGAGCACCGACTTTAAAACGCAAATAGGTCTTGAGAATATGGAAAATATTCCAGCATATATGCGCCAAGGAATTAGCGTCTCTGATGAAGAAAATGAGCAGGTCTCAAATTATTCCGTTAATGTTGAACATGGCTTGAGAGAAAAAAATTCTTATCTCCATTATAAGGTGGATTGATATGCGTAAACTCGTACTTTTTCTTCTACTTGTGTCTCTTTACTCCCAACTTGCAGCTCAGAAGATGTTTGTAGGATTGTTTAATCATTCCGAAAATAGCACCGCTGATGTCCCAATGTTGCTCGACTTGCGCTTTACCTCTGACTTTCAAGAAGATACAAAGGCAATGCTTGTGCTTGCATCTGATAAGAACCAGAAAACAGTCTATTGGCAGTCGTTCCCCCTACAACATGATTTCCAACTTGAGTTGTTGATCCCAAGCCATCTGATGCACGAAAGCTCGCTTAACTGCTATGTGTTTAATCCTAATCTCGAGACGCTTTCTATCGATAATGTGCAGTATTCTTTCAAACCACTGCCTCTGCCTTCTTTCTTGCCGGAAAATATCACTACCGTCGATTCTGTGTCGTTCTTAAAATCATACCCTGTAAGCTGCTTTGACGATGATGCCGATGTTTGCGACTTTATCAACGATAGGCTCTTCCGTAATGAGTCGGATTTGAACAATTCCTTTAAGGAAATACATGGACTCCGTGTGCTTTACTCTGAAAAAGAGGGTCTTGTCGCTCTTGCACTTGATAATGGAAACGAGATGACAAAGCCGCTCTCAATTCTTATCGATGATAATCAATATTTCAATTGGAGACTGGAGGAAAGAAAAACATGGCGGGACTCAATGTATGTATCGTTCGTGAATGAAAATGAATCTTTCGTTACCGAAATGAAGATGTCTTTCTATAATAATAACTCATTGGCACACATTGGTTTGAAGACTCGCTTCCTTAAAGAGATGGAATTCTCCCGTCTCTCTCTAATAGTACCTTTCTTGTCAGATGATTTCACGGTTTATAGAAATAATATGCGTGTCGATGAAAATGATTTACAAAACGAATACTATCTTGGACATGAGGGCTTTTCTTTGCAAATAGATGGTAATCAATTTAATATCTATTATTGTCCGCATTTGTCTTCGATTCAGTTAGACGTCTCCTCAGCTACGGCTTTTCTTAACCTTGATTACGAGAAAGACCATCCGCTGATTCATTTTCCTGCGAGAAATGATACCGCAGAGTTCTTTGTCGATAGGTCGAAAAGATGCGCTGCCCCTGATGATGTCATCTCTAACTCTTTTGACGTAAGTGCCTCAATAGCATTTGATATTCCTCGTGTTATGCCCGTTTGGAACGGATATGAGTCTGCGATAATTTGGACAGAACATGCTGATTGGACGGATATCAGTACTCATAGGGCCGTGTGTTTTGGAAATGAGAGCGTCGTCTCAGCTGACAGCGCGGTTGGTGGTTTCGTTTATTATAATGTCCCGGTGACTAAAAGTGTTTTTTACAATAACACCGCGGGTATTGTTAACTTTGTGAAAAACAAGGATTTCAAAGGTCTCCACTCAACAATAAAAACGGATTCACTCTTCTTTGATTTTCTTCTCCAGTTGAAAGAAAAAGGTTTTGACATCTGCTTGCATACACCTGAGCAATATACGACAACCCATAATGAGCTTTCGGCAGCCTTGTCTTTTATGAGAGATAATTTCGGCTCTCCCACATGGATTGACCATGGCTATAATAACTCATTGATTAACAATCGGGAGAACCTTGTTTGCGATGCTTTGAATAAATATTCGCCTTATTATGCCTACTCTCTTTGGAAAGAAAATGGAGTGAGATATATTTGGAACGCTGCCTACGAGGAGTTCCGAGATTTTGATGAATGGACTTTCTCCTCATTCCTTCAGCGGCCGTATCCGTTCTGGGGCGATGCCTTCCCGAAACCACGCTTCATGCGCCTGCCTTTTGACTCCGAAATGCTTCTTTGGTCAACGGAATATACCATCGAACCCGGTGAAAGTTGGAATTATTACTTTAGCGATAGCAATCTTGAACAGATAGTTGAGAGCCGTTCAGCATTCATAATCCATTCATATCCAGCATGGGTGACCCCGGAAAGAGGCTTCTGGACAGTAAAAGACGGCCTGATTTCCGCTAAAGATGGCTTCAATACCGCACTTCAACGCATAGCGGACCTGCGTGACCGACATCTGATGCTCCCAACCACTGTCGATAAGTATATGCGTTATCAAGAGAGATTGCAAAATATCAGATATGTTATTGATAATCTTGGATTTGTCACAGTAATAAATGATAACCCCGAACCTGTTGAGGGCCTGACACTGATTTCAAGATCGCCTATTAAGGCTATAAATAAAAAATACAATTTTAAAACTTCAGAAGGAGAATATATCATTTGGTTTGATATTCAGCCTGGTGAAAAAGTAATCATTAGATGAAAAAGTTAGCAATTTTTGTTTCCGGTGGAGGAACTAATTTACAGCAGATAGCAGAATATTTCGCAGATAATCAAGATGTTGAGATTTCGTGTGTGGTCAGTAACAATAAAAACGCTTATGCAAATCAACGTGCGCGTAATCTGAATGTCCCTTTGATAATGGTCGATAAAGATTCTTTTAACGATACCTCTTTCTCCGATAAGATGAAAGCTCTTGGCATTGACCTAATTGTACTTGCGGGATTTTTATGGCTTGTGCCACAACACCTTATCGATGCTTTCCCAAATCGAATCATCAATATACACCCAGCATTGCTACCAAAATATGGTGGTAAGGGCTTTTATGGACATCATGTTCATGAGGCTGTGGTGCAGGCTCGAGAGAAAGAAACCGGAATCACTATTCATTATGTGAATGAAAAATATGATAGCGGGGATATTATCTTCCAAACGACGGTTGCCGTCGAAGATGACGATACTCCTGATACTGTGGCAGCTAAGATTCATCTTCTTGAAAAAGAATATTTTCCGCGTGTTATTGAAAAAATTTTATTAACATTTTAATTATTATCAATATGAAAAAAAGTTTATTTTCTCTGCTTTTCTTCTTCGTAATTACTTTGGCTGCAAATGCACAGGTATCGAAGATTTTGGGTGAATGGCGTACTGTTGACGATAAGACGGGTGAAACGAAAGGTGTGGTGCTCTTCTATCAGAATCCTGAAAACGGATTGTATTACGGCAAATTGACCCATGTGTATTATCAAGGTCAGGAAATATTTGATCCTGAATATGTTGGACTTGTAATTATCAAGGATATGAAAAATGAAGACGGCGTCTTGACTGGTGGAAGCTGCTTTGATCCTGACTCTGGAAAGACATATTATGGAAAAATAACCTATAATGCTAAAAATAACACTATAACGTTAAAAGGCTCAATAGATAAGGCAGGTTTTATAGGCCGCTCACAGACTTGGGTAAAGTGAGAAAACTATAAACCCGATATAACCTAAGGTGAGAACTGCGCCTTCGAGACGTGAGATCTTTTTCCCTTTTCCAATAATAATCGTCATCACCATGATGATGTAGGCGGCAAATAATATTATCAGTTGTTGGTTCATTTTCGAATCGAATGGCAGAGGCGTTATCATCGAACTGACTCCTAATACTACAAATATGTTTAAGATATTGGAACCTAATACGTTACCAATCGCAATACTTGAGTTCTTTTTAATAGCCGCTACAATAGAAGTGATTAACTCAGGAAGAGAAGTGGCTGTCGCAACAATCGTCAGACCAACAGTGCTCTCGCTCATTCCCCAGTTTAACGCGAGTCTTTGTGCATTATTTGAAACAAGTTCGCCACCGATGTATAGCGCGACAACTCCTATGACAAGAGAGAAAACGGTTTTGCCCCAAGGCAAGGCTTCTTGTTCCTCACTGTTATCATCGCCGCTGTTATTCTTAAAAGTAGAGTGAAGATAGATGCCGGCAAAAAACAGAAGGGTGAGGCCCTCTATCCAATTTATAGTTGTCGATGATGTTGTTAAAAACTTGCTGGTCATCAATGCGATAGCGATTATTGATAAGAATCCGGCAATAATATCACGCCGAATCGATATTTTGCTGACATCAATTGGATAAATTATTGAACTGACTCCTAAAATGAGCAGAATGTTCATTGTGTTGCTGCCAATGATATTGCCTATTGCTAAGCCGGGGCTTCCTTTGATGCATGAAAACACGTTGATAATCATTTCGGGCAGTGACGTTCCGAATGCAACTATCGTCAATCCGATGATGAGTGGAGACAGTTTTGCCCTGACGCCCACGCTTGTGGCTCCGTTAACAAGCCAGTTGGCTCCCAAAATAAGAGCAACGAAACCTATGATTAGCAGAAAATAGGTCGTAAATGTGTTCATGTTAATTGTTTTTTTTAGTCGGCAAAAGTACAAAATAAATTTGTATATTTGGAGGAAAATCAATTCTAATCTTTTCTGTATATGGTGTTCTTTGCTGTTATTACAGCTCTAATATAAACAAAAATTCCTATTGAGAAATATTAAAACTGCATAGGAAGCGGAAATACTTGGTTAATGTTATTGCTGTAAACAAATGAAAGCAATGAGGTTGATAGACCAAATTAATACTTTGTTGTTTTTGGTTCTTACCACTGTATGAACTTTATGGTGAGTATAAATAGGGTGAGTCAGTTCAATGACCCACCCTTAATGATTATTGAGGCATTTCATTACTTTTATTAACCAAAAAAGTATTTATATTTTGTTAAATACTTCATAGCATCTATGTTTTATTCTTATGTGAGATGCATTTTTTCGTACAAATGATTATTTGTTTTTTATGGTTAATATTGTGAATGTTTGTGATCATTTCCCACGTTCTGTTTTCTATGTGCAAAATTATTAAAAAAACAGAATTTATGGCAAGATGTCGTTACTTATTGTTGTTGTTTGTATTTTCTGTTGTTGGAAATGAAATATAATAAGTGTCATTTCTAGGTTTGACATAACAGCCTGATACTAAATCAATCACCATTCCTGGTATGTCACCAATAATAAAGTTTCCGAGGAACCAGCCATTAAAACATTTGTTAATAGTGAATCTTTCTACATAATCGTCTTTATAGACTTTTACTTCTGCCTTACTCGCACCTCTTGTATATCTCGTAGGTAAGACGTATGGGAAATGAACATCGGTTTCAACCTTGTCTTTATGAAATGATTTTGATATTTCAATTCTATCAGCTTTTGCGTATGTAGGGTAAGCATTAATAGTAACCTTCCCTCTATCTCCGTAAAATATTGTTGCGCAAGAACTCATACCTAAAATTATACAGACTGTTGCTATACCTAAAATAATTACTTGTTTCATGATAATATTGTATAATAATTATAATAATAGTATTGTGGTAAAATGTAAATATATTAATGCTAATATTCTTTAAAAAGAATTGTGCAGGTAAGTGCTCTTTAAGAAACCATATCACATAAAAAAAGCGTGGCACTTTTTCGCCCTCATTGGAACTTTTGAGGTCTTGGACTACCTGACATTCCCAATTACAACGAGTAAAGCCCACGCCTATAATGGCGGGAGCGCCGTTGCTTTACTCTGGGAATGTCGCTTTGAAAGTGTCCAAGTTTCAAAAGTTCCAGTGCAAGCTACTTCGCTTTTTCCTATTCTATGATGTGTATGTCGCTTCTATGCTATTTTATCATAGGCCAATTGTTTTGGTTAGAAATCAATTTTATTCTTTCTCAAAATTACAGAAGTTTCACCTTCAAGGTCTCTATCATATCCACAGTCATTTTATCGAGGTCGTATTTTGGGTTCCAGCCCCATTCGTTACGAGCGCAGCTGTCGTCCATCTTGTTCGGCCATGAGTCAGCAATAGCTTGGCGGATAGGGTCGAACTTGTATTCCATCTCGAAGTTAGGATAATATTTCTTTATAGCGTTATAGATTATCTCAGGGTCGAAGCTCATTGCGGTGACGTTGAATGAGTTACGATGAATGAGTTTTGAAGGGTCTGCTTCCATGATGTCAACCATTGCGTCGAGAGCGTCGGGCATATACATCATATCCATGAAGGTGCCTTTAGCTATAGGGCAGAAGAACTTCTCGCCTTTCACTGCTGCGTAGTAGATTTCAACGGCGTAGTCTGTTGTGCCGCCGCCTGGCAGAGTGAGGTTTGAGATAAGTCCAGGGAAGCGTACTGAGCGTGTGTCAACGCCAAAACGTGTGAAGTAGTAGTCGCTGAGCAGCTCGCCGGTCACTTTTGTCACGCCGTAGATGGTGTTAGGCCGTTGTATGGTGTCTTGTGGGGTGTTGTCGCGAGGTGTTGAAGGTCCGAAAGCGCCTATTGATGAAGGTGTGAACACGGCGCAGCCGAAGGTGCGTGCTACTTCAAGGCAGTTGACGAGGCTTCCGATGCCGACGTTCCAGCCGAGCATCGGGTTCTTCTCTGCTGTGGCTGAGAGTATAGCAGCGAGGTTATAGATGGTGTCGATGTTATATTTCTTCACTACATCAACAATCTGCATTATTTGTGTTGAATCGATGCGCTCGAATGGTCCGTTCTCAGCAATCTCGCCTGTTAATTGGCGCAGGTCGCTTGCTACAACGTGTTCGTTCCCGTATTTTGCACGGAGTTTCTTTACCAATTCTGTTCCGATTTGACCGCCGGAACCAACGATTAGTATGTTTTTCATTTTACTATTTATTGAAATGAAATGTTATTCGGTATTATGCAGTGTGTGCTGTCTTACCTTAATTATTTAATGACTCCTAATTCTTTTCCTATCTTCACGAATGCGGCGATACACTTGTCAAGGTGTTCTTTCTCGTGTGCTGCTGAAATCTGTACGCGGATACGTGCTTGGCCTTTAGGGACGACAGGGTAGTAGAAGCCTGTTACGAAGATGCCTTCTTCCTGCATCTTGGCGGCGAATTTCTGTGAGAGTGGTGCGTCGTACAGCATGACAGCGCATATTGCTGACTCTGACGGTTTGCAGTCGAAGCCCTTCTCAAGCATCTGTTTGATGAAGTAATCTGTGTTGGCGTGCAGCTTGTCCTGAAGCTCGTTTGTCTCTGACATCATCTCGAACATGCGGATGCCTGCTGCCACTAAGCCTGGTGCCATTGAGTTAGAGAAGAGGTATGGGCGTGAGCGCTGACGCAGCATGTCGATGATTTCTTTCTTACCTGTTGTGAATCCGCCCATGGCGCCGCCGAATGCCTTGCCAAGTGTTCCGGTGAGTATCTCGATTTTTCCACGTAGGTTGTAACGCTCTGTGACGCCACGTCCTGTCTGTCCGACAACACCTGCTGAATGGCTCTCGTCAACCATCACCATTGCATCGTATTTCTGAGCTAACTCATAAATCTTGTCAAGAGGACATACGTTGCCGTCCATAGAGAAGACACCGTCGGTGACGATAAGGCGGAAACGGCATTTCTGAGCGTCTTGTAACTGTTTCTCAAGGTCTTCCATGTCGGCGTTGGCATAACGGAAACGCTGTGCCTTGCAAAGACGTACTCCATCGATGATAGAAGCATGGTTCAATGAGTCAGAGATGATGGCGTCCTCCGGTCCTAACAATGGCTCGAATACTCCACCGTTGGCGTCAAAGCATGCTGCATATAATATTGTGTCTTCTGTACAGAAAAACTCCGCAATCTTTGCCTCAAGTTTCTTGTGGAGATCCTGGCAGCCGCAGATGAAACGTACTGATGCCATTCCGAATCCGCGCTCGTCCATGCCTCTCTTCGCCGCCTCAATCAACTCCGGATTGTTGCCAAGTCCAAGATAGTTGTTCGCACAGAAGTTCAAGCATTTCTTGCCTTTTACCAATATCTCAGCTCCTTGTGGGCTTTCGATGATGCGTTCGTTCTTATAGAGGCCATCGGCTTCAATCTGAGCCAATTCCTTCTTCAAATACTCTTGAAAGTTTGTGTACATTGCGTGTATTTTTTAAAATTCTTTGACTGCAAAAATACAAAATGCCTTGGATAATTGTATCATTTTTATGTAATTATTTTTTAAAATGTTATTTCTCTTCCATTTATTCCTTCTCATTGTGTTTCAATGCTTAAGGCTTTTTAAATATCTTATACTCTTTTCCCCGTTTCTTTCCTCTCCATTTACCCTTTTACTCCTTCTGCTATTTTCTTTGTTTTTCGCCCTCTCTATTCGATGCTTCTTTCCGGCTTGTTTTCCTCCATTCTACTTCGCATGCCAAACTCTGCCTTCTTGTGTTAGATTGTTTTCGCCGCTCTTTTTTATTTTAATCATAATTTATTATAAATCAAATATTTATATTGTTTTTATTGATAATGTCCTTTAACCTGTTTTTTTTATATATGTAGTCCTTTTTATCAAATAAATTTGTACCTTTGCAAAAATTATATGAAAATGGATGCTTTATATATTTATAACAGCTTGAAACGTATCAAGGAACCGTTTGTGCCTATTCATGAAGGACATGTCGGAATGTATGTCTGTGGACCTACTGTATATGGTGATGCACATCTTGGTCATGCACGTCCGGCTATTACTTTCGACTTGGTGTTCAGATATTTGAAACACCTTGGATATAAGGTGCGTTATGTGAGAAATATTACCGACGTGGGTCATCTTGAGCATGATGCTGATGAAGGTGAGGATAAGATTGCAAAGAAAGCCCGCCTTGAAGACCTTGAGCCGATGGAAGTCGCTCAGTATTATACTGTTAGGTATCATGAGGCGATGGATAAACTTAATGTCCTTCGCCCGTCGATAGAGCCTCATGCTTCGGGACATATCATCGAGCAGATTGCTATGATACAGAAGATTATCGATGCGGGTTTCGCTTACGTTGAGAATGGCTCGGTTTATTTTGATATTAAGAAGTATAACGAGAAATATCATTACGGCATTCTTTCTGGAAGGAATATTGATGAGATGATAAACAACACCCGTGAGCTTGCGGGGCAGAGCGAGAAGCATAACCCTATCGATTTCGCCTTGTGGAAAAAGGCTGAACCGAAACATATTATGCGTTGGCCTTCTCCTTGGAGTGACGGCTTCCCGGGCTGGCACATGGAATGCTCTGCTATGGGTTGCAAATACCTTGGCGAAGAGTTTGATATTCACGGTGGTGGCATGGACCTGCAGTTCCCTCATCATGAGTCGGAGATTGCTCAGTCTATGGCGGCTAATGGCAAGGCTCCTGTTCATTATTGGATGCATAACAATATGATTACCATTGCTGGTCAGAAGATGGGTAAGTCGCTTGGTAACTTCATCACTCTTCCTGAATTTTTTGCCGGAAGCCATAAAGACAAAGATGGTAACGAGATGTTGGCGCAGGCGTACAGCCCTATGACTATTCGTTTCTTCATCCTTCAGGCACAGTATCGGAGCACAGTCGATTTCTCTAATGAGGCACTGCAGGCTGCAGAAAAAGGCTACAAACGTCTTATGGAGGCTGTTGACCTTGTTGATAAACTCGTTGCCACAGACAATGCCGAAGTGGTTGGAGTTCAGAATATTATGAACGCCTGCTATGACGCTATGAACGATGATTTCAATAGCCCTATCGTTATTGCGAATTTGTTTGAGGCTGCAAGGATTGTCAACTCTGTTCGTGACGGACACTCAAAAATTAATGCCGATGAACTTGCGTTGTTGAAAGAGCTTTTCCGCATCTTTGTGTTCGAGGTTTTAGGACTTCTGAAGTCTGATGCTGCCGGTGATGATAATGGCGTTGTTGATGGCTTGATGCAGACTATCATTGATATTCGTAAAGACGCAAGGTCAAAGAAAGACTGGGCGACCAGCGATTTGATTCGTGACAAGCTTGCTGCTCTCGACATCGTCTTGAAAGATGGAAAAGACGGCACCACATGGTCAAAGAAATAATCTTGAAAAAATTATTTCATTAGTTTTTGTATATTAGTTTTTTGTGTGTATAATACGTCTGCGACAATATGTTGTGGACGTATATTTTTTGTTGATAAAGGGGTAGGGAAGGGGAGAAAAAACTAAGAGCCGGTTGATGCCGGCTCTTAATATTGATAAGTTGATGATAATCTTATCCGAGTTGCACTCTCTTGAATGCGGTGACGGTAGCTTCTTTGTCTGCTTTCTGGATAAATTGGCGTACTGTCATGCTGCCATCGAGCAATGATGCTTGGTCGAGGAGGCAGTTCTCTTTGAAGAATTTAGCGACGCGGCCGTTAGCGATATTCTGTATCATAGCTTCTTTGACGTTTGCTAAAGCTTCTGCTGTGACTTTCTCTCTGATTTCGCGGGCCTGTTGAGCTTGTTCCTCAGTGATCCAGCCTTTTGCCATATTTGAGTTGATATGGTCTTCGCTATCAACGTGTGCTGGGTTGATGCCTGCTTTCTTCAGTGCGACATCTACTGCTTTAGAAGCCTGCTCTTGCTTTGTCTTCTCGATAGCCACTGCCATTTCGCGGTCTTTAGTCTCTTGTGGTATAGCGTTTTCATCTACAGCGATAGGAGACATAGCTGCTGCGTGCATAGCTACTTCGTGAGCTGTTTCCTCTATGCCGTCGAATGACTTGTTGAAGCCGACGATTGTTGAGAGGCGGTTGCCCTGATGGTTATAGAAAGCGACGTAAGGAGCTTCTATGACTTCGAGGTGTTTCAGTTCGACTTTCTCGCCTGTTTTTGCGGTGAGGTCGGTGACGAGTTCTGATATTGTGCGGCCTTCGATAGTGAAAGCTTTCAGAGCCTCGATGTCTTTTATTCTGTTCTCAACAGCGATGTTGAGGAAGTTCTTAGCTGCACCAACGAAGTCGGCGTTGCTACCAACGAAGTCGGTCTCGCAGTTCAGCATGATGACAGCACCGTAGGTGTGGTCGGCTGTTGTTGCTGAGAGAACCACGCCTTCTGATGCCTCACGGTCGGCGCGTTTTTCAGCGATTTTCTGACCTTTTTTGCGGAGGTAGTCAATAGCTGCTTCTTTGTCGCCGTTGCATTCGACGAGAGCCTTTTTGCAATCCATCATACCTGCGCCTGTCATTTGTCTAAGTTCGTTGACTTGGGCTGCTGTAATATTCATAATAGGTTAATTTCTTTGTTAAACAATAAGTTAGTTCTTTTTGTTCACAGCTTTACGAGGGCGGCGAGGTCTTTTTTCCTCTTCCTTGGTTTCTTCCTCGTCCTGAGCTGATTTGTCAGTCATTTCGTCATCTGCCTCTTCTTCTGCTGCATCAGCGTCCTTCATGTTGTTTTTGCGTTCGTTGATGCCTTCTTCGATAGCTTCAACCATCTTGCCAACGATAAGAGCGATTGACTTTGAAGCGTCATCGTTTGCTGGGATTGGGAAGTCGATGAGGTTAGGGTTGGAGTTTGTATCAACAATAGCGAAAGTAGGTATGTTAAGTTTCCTTGCTTCTGCTACAGCGATGTGCTCCTTGATGATATCGACGACGAACACTGCGCTTGGAAGGCGGTTGAGGTCGGCGATAGAGCCGAGGTTCTTCTGGAGTTTCTCGCGTTCACGCTCTATCTGGAGGCGTTCACGTTTTGAAAGGTTATTATATTGGCTGCTTGCGATGAGCTTGTCGAGTGACACCATCTTGCGGACAGCCTTGCGGATTGTCTGGAAGTTTGTGAGCATACCGCCTGGCCAACGCTCTGTCACAAACGGCATGTTAACCTTTGATACGAGTTCCGCGACTATATCTTTTGCCTGTTTCTTTGTAGCTACGAAAAGGATTTTCTTTCCTGATCTTGCTAACTGACGAAGTGAGTTTGCTGCCTCGTCAATCTTGGCTTGTGTCTTGTACAAGTCAATAATATGGATACCATTACGCTCCATGAAGATGTAAGGTGCCATGTTCGGATTCCATTTTCTTCTAAGATGACCGAAGTGACAACCTGCATCTAATAATTCTTCAAATGTTGCTTGTGTCATGATTAATTTCCTTTTAATAGACTAACGTTTACTGAATTGGAACTTCCTACGTGCACCTGGCTGACCTGGTTTCTTACGTTCTACCATACGTGGGTCGCGGCGCATCAAACCTTTTGCTTTAAGGACCGGACGGAACTCGGCGTTGATTTCGCATAATGCACGGCTTATTGCCAGACGTAATGCCTCTGCCTGTCCGTTGATTCCTCCGCCATTAAGGTTGACTTTGATGTCGTACTTGCCCATGTTGTCTGTCAGCATCAATGGCTGTTCAACCACATAATGCAAGATGCTTGTTGGGAAATACTCCTTGTAGTCACGTTTGTTGACCGTAATTTTGCCCTCGCCTGCCTTTACATAGATTCGTGCAACGGCTGTCTTTCTTCTACCTAACGCGTTGATTACTTCCATTTTACTACTTGTTAATTGTTAATACTTCTGGTTTCTGGGCCGCATGTGGATGCTCCGGTCCCTCATAAACATAAAGATTACGGAAGATGGCGCTGCCAAGACGTGTCTTAGGAAGCATGCCCTTTACTGCATGTTGTACTACAGCAACTGGCTTCCTCTTAAGCTGCTCTTTTACGGTTCTGACTCTCTGACCACCAGGATATCCTGTGTAGTGGACGTAAACCTTGTTGTCCATTTTCTTGCCGGTGAGGATGATTTTCTCGGCATTGATTACGATGACATTATCGCCACAATCACTGTGGGGAGTATAGCATGCCTTCCTCTTTCCTCTTAAAACTTGAGCAATTTCTTGAGCCATGCGGCCAAGAACTTGTCCCTCAGCATCAACAACATACCATTTCTTGTTGGCATGCTCCTTATTGACGCTTACTGTTTTGTAACTTAATGTATCCATTTGATTTTTAAATAATTTATGTGTTTGTTTACACTATTTTCCTAAAAATTCGAGTTGCAAAATTACAAATTTTTTCCTTACACAATACTTTTTTTCAAATTAATTTTTTTTCACCTCTCCGCAATTCTTCCTCCCTAACTACCTTATCCCTAAGATTTTATCTATTTTTATACCTAATATTATTAATGTGTCTTTTATTTTCTTAACTTTGCAGCCATGGAAAAAATCAGGAATTTTTGCATCATTGCTCATATCGACCATGGCAAAAGTACTTTGGCCGATAGATTGATTGAGATGACTAACACCTTGACAAAGAAGGAGTTAGTTAATCAGGTTTTAGATGATATGGACCTCGAACGCGAACGTGGAATCACTATTAAAAGCCACGCTATCCAGATGAAATATGAACATGAGGGTGAAATATATACGCTTAACCTTATCGATACTCCCGGCCATGTCGATTTTTCTTATGAGGTGTCTCGCTCTATCGCGGCCTGTGAAGGCGCACTGCTCGTGGTTGATGCCTCCCAAGGTATTCAGGCTCAAACCATTAGCAACCTGTATATGGCAATCGACCACGACCTTGAGGTTATACCTATTTTAAATAAGATTGATATGGAGAGCGCTCAGCCGGAGAAGGTGGAGGACCAAATCATCGACCTCATCGGCTGCGACCGTGAGGACATACTGCGTTGCTCGGCGCGCACCGGCTTCGGCGTTGACACTGTCCTCGACGCTATCATCACCCGCATACCCGCACCGAAAGGCGACCCGAACGCACCCCTCCAAGCTCTTATCTTCGACTCAGTCTTTAACTCCTTCAGAGGCATCATCGCCTACTTCAGGATTATGAACGGCACTATCCATAAAGGTGAACTTGTAAAATTCTTTAACACCGGAATGGAATATGATGCCGACGAGATCGGTGTCCTCCAGATGAAACAGATGCCTCGCGAAGAGCTCTCCGCCGGTAACGTGGGCTATATCATCTCTGGCATCAAGACGTCTAAGGAGGTGAAGGTGGGCGATACAATTACTTCTGTAGCTACCCCTTGCGACGCCCCTATCGCTGGCTTCGAGAACGTCAAGCCTATGGTCTTCGCCGGCGTCTATCCCGTTGACGCTGACGACTATGAGGAACTTCGCAGCTCGTTGGAGAAACTTCAGCTCAACGACGCCTCCCTCGTGTGGGAACCGGAGTCGTCGGCCGCCCTCGGCTTCGGATTCAGATGCGGCTTCCTCGGCCTCCTTCACATGGAGATTATCCAAGAACGCCTCGACAGAGAATTTAATATGGATGTCATCACCACCGTGCCTAACGTCTCTTTCAAGGCTTACCTCACCGACGGCTCTATCGTTGACGTTCATAACCCAAGCGGTATGCCCGAAGTGACTAAACTCGACCATATCGATGAACCTTACATCCTTGCACAAATAATATCACAAAACGAATACGTCGGCTCTATCATGACGCTGTGTATCGACAGGAGAGGCATTCTGAAAAACCAAGTGTATCTCACCACCGACCGTGTGGAACTGACTTTCGAGATGCCGCTGAGCGAGATAGTGTTCGACTTCTATGATAAACTGAAGTCAATATCAAGGGGTTACGCCTCTTTCGACTACCATATCTGCGGTTATAAGCCCTCCAAATTGGTCAAGTTAGACATTATGCTGAATGGTGATACCGTCGATGCTCTCTCAACGTTGATTTATGTGGACCACGCCTACTCGTTCGGTCGCCGTATGTGTGAGAAACTCAAAGAGTTGATACCTCGCCAACAGTTCGATATCGCGATACAGGCCGCTATAGGTGCGAAAATTATTGCGAGAGAGACAGTGCGCCAAGTACGAAAAGATGTTACTGCTAAATGCTACGGCGGCGATATATCCCGTAAACGTAAACTTCTTGAGAAACAGAAAGAAGGAAAGAAACGTATGCGCCAGATTGGTAACGTGGAGGTGCCACAGTCGGCATTCCTCGCAGTCCTTAAACTCGATTAACACTTTTTTACATATTCGCCCTTGTCAGATGGAGGCTGTCTCTCCCTCGTTGATAAGGGCGATATTTTATTGTTTACAAAACAGCGCATTAAAGGTCTGGATATAGATTGATAGTCTTATCTCCCTAATCCTTGTTGGCAGCAAATGATGCCACAGCCATGATGATGCTCAATAATAGCTGCTGCAAATCTTCTTGTTGCCAATAATATGCCAAATTTGCGTGTTACTCTTCAAAAGGATATGTCTCGTCATATATTTCACTTAAGAGACGTTCGTTGAAGAGCCAGTGCGGCGTGGGTTGTATGTGCTTGACTTGATAGCCTTTCAACTTTGCAGACAATGCGCTAATGGAAGTCTCCTCTCCCTCATTGGTTAACTATTCACGTTTCTTGTTAGGCTGGTCAACAGATGTGCTGCCATATTTATTATTTTTTTCTGCTGCCATCATCATCTCGCTTCCCTCTTCAGTCGGAGGATACTGTTCTAAAACCACTGATTTTTTTTGACTTCATGAACAGCAGTTGTTATTATCATTATTGATAGACTGTGTGTTAATGCTGTCTTATCTGATTGAGAATTATTATATTAAACGTTGGGTTCTTTTCTGTTGTCTTAAAAGTGATAACCTTTTGTTCATTAGGTTTGACATCAAAGAAATTGTCGGAGAAGACTCCGTTGTTGTCGGAACTTTCTACATAAACGTCTTTCACTAAGGTATTTGAGAAAAATTCAAGAGTCACGATGTCATTATTGATATTCACCTTTGGAGAGATGTCTGTTTTTTGAAGATTCAGGTCTTTGGGATAAGCCAAATACTGAAGTCTTTCTGAGATAACGTTGTTGTTTTCAATCAGTTGCATATCAATGAATAAAGAGTTCTTGTCTAATTCTCTCACGAAGTCGTTGAAGTCGAGAGATAGGTTGGTGCAGCCGTTTTCAGGAATTACGACGTTCTCGGAATATGTTTTCAGAATGTTTCCAGAGAAATCTTTAACGTTTATTAACAATTGAGCGTTTATCTCTCGATAAAGGTCGGAGTTTGCGTAAACGGTGAAGTTACCGTCTTTGGTTGGGAGGACACCTATTAATATAGGTGCGAACAGTTCTTTGAGTTTCCAATGAAGGGCTTTTTTGTTCCCATAGTAATCTATTGATGACCAAGATATTACTGGCCATGCATCGTTGAGTTGCCAATAAAGTGTGCCCATGCTTCGTGGTTTTGCTGCGCGATGAGCTTCAATGGCGAGTCCCATTCCCCATGCTTGCGAGAGCTGGCTGTTATAGACCAATTGGGCGATGTCGTCATTGTTGTTGTCGTCTATATATTTATTTATATGGCTGTTAATCAGATGTTTGCCTCTTGCATGTTTTTGGTGGGCGTCGATGACATTCCAATCGAGTTCGGGGGAGATTTTTTTCAATGTTGACAGGCTTGGATAAGCTTGGTAGCCGTATTCGCTGTTGAAGCGGGCGACTTTTTCGAGATAGACCTCGTAAGGGTATTCGCCCCACCAGACGCCCCAGTAGTGGCTGTCGCCTTCTGTGAGGCTTTCTTCATGTCCCCAGCCGTATGTTGGGGAGCTTGGGAAATATGGTATTGTCCCGTCATAATGGCTGACGACTTCGTTAAGAATATCTTTGAAGAGAGTATCCATTCCGTGTTGCATCTCAAGGTAGTCGGCGTCGCTCCATTTCATCGAGTTCTTCCATCCCCAGTCATAGAACCCGTTGCTGACCTCATTGTTGCCGCACCACATCACGAGTGATGGATGGTTTTGGTAATGAATGACTTGTTGAATTGCTTCCTCCTTTGCATTGTTAAGAAACTCGTCGGAGTAAGGGTAGGTGGAGCCGGCATACATGAAGTCTTCCCACACCATGATGCCGAGGCTGTCACAAGCGTCGAAGAAGAAATCCGGAGGATAAATGCCTCCGCCCCAAACGCGTAACATGTTGAAATGATAGTCCTTGCATTCTTTTAACAGTTTGATTGTCTTTTCTTTAGACATCCACGTCTCTATCATCTCCTCTGGAATATAGTTAGCGCCTTTTGCAAAAACGTCTTTCCCATTAATTCTGAAAAACATTGACTTTCCAATGCTGTCAGGCTCTTGAACAAGTTCTACCTTGCGGATTCCGGTTGTCACTGTTACAGGAGCGGCTGATGTTCCATCGTTAGTGTCTTCCACATTTACCTTGAACGTTGTCATCGCTTGTTCGCCCATTTCATTTGGCCACCAGAGCTTCGGATTCTCAATGTTGAAGCTTGCAACAATTTCATTATCGCCTTTCTTTATAAGTGTCTCAGCAACAGTGATTTTCTCCTTGTCAAATTGTACTGAGACCTTGACGTTCCTTTCTTTTTGCGATTTTATGTTGAGGCGGAGTCTCATCTCTGCCCTGTTGTCTGCCACATTTTCGGTCAGTATTGAAGCTGATGTGACGTCATATCCAGACCACGCATGCAGCGTGACATCTTTCCATATTCCTATGTTTAGATAGCGAGGAGCCCAATCCCAGCCGTTCTGGTATCCGCATTTGCGCATCACGGCATATTTCTCAGGGAATCGCAGTCTGTATGTCTCGATTAGGCTATCTCTCACAATATCAAAGGGGTAGAAGTGAACTTTCAGCTCGTTGTTTTCTTTTCTGAGAAGTTTCTTGACGTCTTTTGAATATTGTAAAAACATGTTGTCGGAATGAATTATCTTCTCACCGTTGAGGAAAACATCGGCGTAAGTGTCGAGGCCGTTAAAGACGAGTTCTATATTGTCTTTCTCAAAGACGGCGTCTTCAACATTGAACGTCAATGAGTAATCCCAGTGATGTTGTGGAATCCACTGCAAGTCTTGCTCCACTTTTCCGAGATATGGGTTTGGTATTATTCCGGCCTCAAAAAGGTTGGATTGTGCGACTGAAGGCACATTGACTTGCAAATCAATGTTGAGGGTGTCGGTTTGTAGGTTCCAGCCTTCATTGAGGCTCTGGTCTGCTGTATTTGAATAATTGACACAAGAAAATAATAATAGTGCCAATGCTATTGTGAATATCCGTTGAATATGCTTCATGTTAAAAAAGGTTAACGTTATTGCTTTTTGTTGTATTATTTTTTAGAAATAATATTTACGAAGTCCTTGATTTTTTGTAGGTCGGAAAGTTTCCAAGTCATTGGAGCGCCGGTGTTATCCACATTGTCGGGATAGATGTTTTCGCCGGTTACGACTGTTAGTGAGGCGTGGCAGTTGTGTATTCCCGTTTCGCTCAGAATGTCCGCGATATTATTCTCATTGATGCCGCCGCCTGCCATGATGTTTATCTTGTCGCCATAGGCCTTCTGCATCTCTTTTATTGTTGGAATGCCGTCTTTCGCATTTTTTTTGCATCCGGAGGTGAGTACTTTGTCGAAGCCGAGTCTTATCAGTGTCTCTAAGGCTTCCATAGGGTTGGCACAAGCGTCGATGGCGCGGTGGAAAGTGAATTTCATCCCTTGTCCTGCCGCAAGCATCTTCTCAATGGCGGGAATGTCAATGTTGCCGTCTTCTGTCAATGCTCCAACGACAACACCTTCATAACCAAGACATTTCACTATCCTGATGTCGTTACACATTGTCTCTACCTCGTCTTCGTTGTAAATATAGTTGCCCGGACGGCAGCGTATCAGCACCCTGACGTCAAATCTTCTTTTCTCCGTATTTTCGCAAGAAGAGTCGCAGTTGCAGCGACATCCGTTGTCGTCTTGACCTAATGATTCTGACATGGCTTTTGAAACCTTGACAAGTGTACCGTATGATGGTGTCACTCCGCCAACTTCAAGAGCCTCGCATAATTCGGCGCAGTCTGCACCGCCCTCAATCGCATTACATATTGACTGATAACTGTTTGCACAAACTTCAAATCGTATCATGATGGTATTTTTGTGCAAAGATAGTCATTTATCGATTTCGAGCATCATGCTTTTTTGATAATGTGAGTCTTACTTGATGTAATTTATTGGGAAATAATAATATAACTATTTTTAATGATGAAAATCATAACGCCAATAGATATGTTTTCCGGCGATAAACAAGCATTTATTTTTCAAATTTCTTAAAATTACAGTAAGATTAAATATAACTATATGATTATCAGAGTATTAATTTATGGAAATAGCCTATATGATTTTTTACAAATGTTTGCGAAATAAAAATCTCACGATATTTTGTATGCTATAGTATATTACCATATAACAATTTTGTCATCTTGTACCTATTTAGATACCTAATTGTCAAAAATCTATCATCTATTTATGAAAACACACAAGAAGATTCAATGTTTTATCATCCTCCCATATCATAATCAAAAGCATATAGGATTTTTTTGCCACACGACTGGCAAGTTGCAATGGTCTTACCGTTCTCAGGCATATCTTTCACGGGAATAAACTTATCACACTCAGGACATCGCATGAAATAAGCGCCACAATGACGGCAATAAAAAACCTCCTGATTCCAAAGGTTAGCGGAGTAATTGTATCTGGAATTTCCTAAAATAAAATGTCCTAATCCATTGAATAACGTGCCAACTACAGCGTGGGCAAGACCTTCTTTCATGTTCATATCTTGTTGTTTACTCCATGCCACAACATCATGATAGCCACAATTATCACATTTCATATTGTAAAAAAGTTAATCTGAATTATCCGCGTTAACAGAGTGATTATTTTAATCTTACAAGACAGAAAAAAGTGACAACTTCTATTATTCCAGCTGCCACTATTCCAACTATACCTCCACTAACAGCATCTAATTCCATTTCTATAATAGAAATATCAGAAGATACTATGCTTACAATAATATATACGAGCAGTAGCAAAGAGGATAATAGCAAAATTGTAACAGCATGTTGCTTTGAAAGCAATCTTATTATTATAGCAGAAGCAAAACAACCCACAATTACTGTAATAAATAATGACACAAAAAATGCCAATACCGAAGAGCCTTCTCCAAATAGCATCACACCAATTAAACACGAAAGCATGACAACCGCCGCGGAAAGAATAACAGCAAGACAATCTTTAAAGAATTGAAATACAATAGTACTAAATTTACTCATATTAATAATTAAGGTGGGTTCTATTTATTACTAATCTTCCTACATCAATGGATAGAACCCGTTTCTCCATATCAGCAGTTTTGTTTGCTCCTTAAAATTCTCTCCCGATAAATCCTGTTTACCGAGATGTGCTCCGTATGAACTTGTTTTTACATATTATCTGTATGTCACTTTTAACATTCTCCATACTTTATTTTATTTCCGCAAAGTTAGTGTTTTTTTATATCTAAATTACATTTTTTCAAATATTTTTCAAATAAATGGTGTGGGAGGTAACTAATTGATTATCTATTCATTAATAGTTATCCAATCGGGATTGTACCCATTTATCTGAACTAATCTGCACACATTATATACAGGATTCGTGAACCCGATGTAGAACTTTGCCCTCACAATCATTTATCTGATATTTCATTTATTTTTCAAATTTTCTTAAAATTACAGTAAGATTAAATATAACTATATGATTATCAGTGTTTTAACTTATAGAAGTACCCTTAAGTGTTTGATAACGTTGCACATATCTACAGGCACTAATGGTGCGGCAGGTTGCGTATGTCGTTAGTAATAATGCGGGCAAAATGAACAATGCAGCCTATTACGAAGATGATATAGACGGTGAGTTGCACTGTGATGTCAGTATTATCACGCCAGAGGGAAAGGAAACGCAGTCCGAAAACAACAATTAGGCCGATTGACAATATCAGGCAGATGACGTCCCATATAAGCCTTGTCCTGTTTGAAACGCCTCCCCATTGTATCTGTTTTATAAGGAGATAGCGGCAGGTGAAAATGACTGCGAAAACGATGAATAGTAATGCGATTTCCATAAGTATTTAATGTTATTTGTTAATAAATCGGTTTATAATCCAAAATCGTATGTTGTTATGTTCCTAAGACGCTGTCATGTCTTAATATGAGCCTGTTTTTTAGGCCTCTGATTCATTGCAGAACCTTGGGCTTGAAGTGAGGCTTTGTTTTTGACCGCTTCCTATATCGTCTGAAATGGTGTCAGGCAAAACGTTGCTGTGGCAGTTTGTGACAATGTTCAATGATTTTATGGGAGTTGGTCAATAATGTTTGTATCCGACCTTTATCACGCCTTTTTGGTTAGGAAGGACAGGCTCTTCCGGCCAAGAGGGG
>JBJEGZ010000019.1:0-60316 GCA_051875555.1 Candidatus Limimorpha sp.
GCATGGGAAAGGAGTCGAAGGCCTATACATTTTGATTTTGACAGATGACGACAACGGAGACAACATTTGACAACATTTTTTGTTAGTGCATGGTGAACATAGTCAAAGACTTATCCATTTTGATTTTGATAGATGACGATAACCGGGACAACTTTTGACAACATTTTTTGTTGGTACATGGGAAAGGAGTCGAAGGCCTATCCGTTTTGATTTTGACAGATGACGACAACGGAGACAACTTTTGACAACATTTTTGTTGGTGCATGGTGAACATTTAGATATAAAACCAATTCAAAAATTCCCAGGACACCAAGTAATAAAATAAAAAGAATGCCTCCCGACATCTTTTTATTGATAATGATTTTACCGAACTACTATTCGATGTATTCTTCTTCAATACATTCGAGCGAGACATTGTCTCCGGACGGTTCCGATTTTTTGGCAACTTTATCAATATAGAGTCTCATTTTCGAACAATCATCCGCTGTAACCGTCACACTGCCATTTCATTCCCAAAACAAATTTTCAGCATGACACGAATACGCCGGTCGGAATATCGTAGTATGTCGCACAATTGTAATCACACAGTCAGGCGTTGAACATGAATAATACTTATCACCTCTGAATGTTACAAACAACATACAGTCCAAAACACGACATCACCTCTTTTGAATGCTTCTATTTTGCTACATGACGGGAGAAATGTTGCCATAATTAAGGGAGATAATGCATAAAGAGCAGATTTCTCATAATTTGTCCGGTCTTGTTATTTAGCATCAGGCCTCCGTTTCTCATTAAATTGTTAAATGTATGGCATTTGTACTCTATTTTCCCAAATATCAATGAAACAAGAAAAAGCAAAACCGGGGGGGGGGAAAAAAGCATATTTCTCACAGTTTTTTTGTTACATTTCACCATGGAAAATACGCAAAAAAATGGGGAAACAATTTTATAAAAACTTTTCAAAACACAACCGCATCGAATACCTTTGTTTGAGCCAAATTTTATTCGATGCGGTTATAGTAAGAAATCTCCACCTAAAAAGTGTTAGGATTTAAAACCGGCGACCTTCTTATGGGAGTCGGTAAGGAACTTATTGTAATCCATTGCATTAATATCTTGTTCTTTCTCCAGAGACAAATCAAGCACCTCGAGCATGCTATCAACGAAATGGAAATTCAGTCCTTCAACGTATTCCTGTTTAATATCGCGCAGGTCACGTTCATTATCCTTAGACAGGATCACATCTGTCACATTATTTCTTTTCGCTGCGAGCAGTTTCTCTTGGACGCCTCCTACGGGGAGCACTCTTCCCCTCAGGGTAATCTCTCCGGTCATAGCGAGTTTGTCCTTGACCTTTCTTTGTGTCAGAGCCGAGGTCATGGCGGTAAGCATTGTTATACCGGCTGACGGTCCGTCTTTCGGTGTCGCGCCTTCGGGCACGTGGACATGAACGTTCCATTCATCGAACACAATAGGGTTAATCTTAAGTTCGCCGGCATGCGCCTTTATGAACTCGAAAGCAATTGTTGCCGACTCTCTCATCACATCTCCAAGATTGCCGGTCATATTAAGCATTCCGCGGCCTCGGCTGAGGCTCACCTCTATCGATAGAATCTCACCTCCGACGGGAGTCCAAGCGAGGCCTATAGCGACACCGGGCATCGAATGCGTGACCTCGTCCTCATCATGATGCATAGGGACTCCGAGAGCGTTACGGAGGTCATCAACCGTAACTTTCTTCTCATATTCGCCACCCATGGCTATGACCTTGGCTTTCTTACGTATGACATCGGCGACCTTACGTTCCAAGGTACGGACGCCTGCTTCTCTGGTATAGTCGTCAATAATCTGATATATTATTGATTGTGAGAAGATTATATCCTTTGCTTTCAAGCCATGCTCTTTCAACTGTTTAGGGATAAGATGCCGTTTCGCTATTTCTAATTTCTCTTCTCTCAGATAGCCGTTGATATCTATTATCTCCATTCTGTCGCGAAGTGCGGGGTGAATAGTCTGAATATTATTTGCGGTAGCGATGAACATCACTTTTGAGAGGTCGAAATCAAGTTCGATGAAGTTATCGTTGAAAGTGTTATTCTGTTCAGGGTCAAGGATTTCGAGCAAAGCCGCCTGTGGGTCGCCATTGATATTGTTGCCACTCACCTTGTCAATCTCATCGAGAACGAACACAGGGTTTGACGACTTGACCTTTTTCAGGTTTTGGATTATACGTCCCGGCATTGCGCCGATATATGTTTTACGGTGTCCGCGCAATTCCGACTCGTCGCGCACGCCTCCGAGTGACATACGGATATATTTTCTTCCGAGAGCCTTTGCTATCGACTTGCCGAGAGAAGTCTTTCCAACGCCTGGAGGGCCGACAAGGCAGATGATAGGCGATTTCATATCGTTCTTAAGTTTAAGGACGGCGAGGTGTTCAATAATCCTGTTTTTAATCTTCTCGAGGCCGAAATGATCTTTATCGAGCACTTTCTGAGCGTGTTCGAGGTCGAAGTTATCCTTGGTATATTCGTTCCAAGGCAGTTCCACGAGATAGTCGAGATAGTTATGCTGTATGCCGTAGTCCGCCACCTGTGGGTTCATGCGCTGAAGTTTCTGCAGTTCCTTGTTAAATACGGCGGCAACCTCCTTGCTCCATTTTTTCTTGGCGGCTTTCTCTGTCAGTTCCTTGACGTCCTGTTCGTTAGGCGTTCCGCCAAGTTCCTCCTGAATAGTACGCAGCTGCTGGTTGAGGAAATACTCTCTCTGCTGCCTGTCCATATCTATCTTGACCTTGCTCTGTATCTGTTGTTTCAGGTCAACGATCTGCATCTCATTATTAAGCAGTTGAAGCAGGTTGACGGAGAACTCGTTGATATCGTTTATTTCAAGGAGCCGCTGGCGGTCATTCATATTTGTGACAAGGTTGCTACCGATGAAGTTGACGAGGAACCAAGGGCTTTCGATATTCTTCAGTGCGAAGGTCGCCTCGAATGGGACATTGGCAGATTTCTGCACAATCTGCATAGCGACATCCTTGATAGATTGGATGAGAGCCTTGAACTGGCGGTCGCGCGGTGCGCTGTCAGGGTTTCCGTAAGGCGACACCCTGCCTTTCAGATAAGGCTCCGTCTCTGTCAGGCTTTCCAATTTGATACGGCGTTTGCCCTGCACTATGACAGTAAAATTACCGTCAGGCATCTGCAATGTCTTGAGGACCTGTCCTATAGTGCCGACCTCGAAAAGGTCTGACAACAAAGGCTCTTCAACTTTGGCGTCGCGTTGGGCGATGACACCTATATCGATATGTCTCTTATATGCTTCCTTAATAAGATGAATAGTCTTCCTTCTCCCAACAGTAATAGGCATTACCACGCCAGGGAATAGCACGGCGTTCCGCAAAGCCATAATCGGAAGTTCCTCAGGCAGTGATTCCTCATTCATTCGTTTCTCATCTTCAGGTGACAATAGCGGTATAATCTCAGCATCACCATTGATGATTTCACTTAGAATAAAATCTGGGTTGAGTTGATTATCCATAAAAAATTTTTTTCAAAGCCTTGACAATAATCGTGCCAAAAAAGCCCTCGTCATTACTGGCAAGGGCGAAAATTCATTATGAAAAACTTTAACAATTACTCTGGGATTATTTCTTCTTAGCATCCTGGAATTTCTTGTACTTGCTATTGAACTTATCAACACGACCTGCGGTGTCAACAAGTTTCATCTTACCTGTGTAGAACGGGTGTGATGTGTTAGAAATCTCAAGCTTCACCAAAGGATATTCGTTTCCGTCTTCCCAAACGATAGTCTCCTTTGTATTGATGGTTGAACGTGACATGAATGCATAGTCGTTTGACATGTCTTTAAATACGACTAATCGATAATTCTTTGGATGTATGTCTTTTTTCATTGCTGTATATATTTTCTTCTATTTCGAGCCGCAAAATTACAACTTTTTCCCATACAAAAAATATTTTTTGCAAAACTTTTTTCTTTTTTTTAATCATAACTGATTATCAACACTTTGAATAGAGCAAAGAAACGATATCGTCTCATCTGCCGCATTAATCACCTCCTCATTAATACATACTTCAGACAAGTCGGAATACTCATGATAATAAATCTCGCCAACGTGGGGTCTGAGGTCGTCCGACTTCCTCAAAATAACGAAACCATTATCGATACAAGGGGTCTTCCCTACAATACAAGCCGACTTCCTATACTCATAATTATTAAAATAGCGCGGGTTATTCCTCACGTCTCCCCATTTTTCAAAGGCCCGCAGAAGTGGTTGGAAATCATATCCTTCCGGCACAAACAGATTTCTCACCGCCGTCCCTCCCCTGCCAAAGTTCAAGAAGCAGTCCTTTGCGACGCTCTCAAGTTCCTCGAGACTCTCGCCTCCCGTAAGGCACCTTGTCCCAAGCCTTTCTCCATGGATAAGATGAGGGACACGTGACAGATATTCCGAGAGGGCCTTGTTAGAAGAGTAAATCCCGTCGAGGATTATCGCATCTGTTTTTCCAACATGATGTTCAACAAAAGAAATATAATCCGGGAGGACGCAATCAGCCTTAATGATGGCATCGGCGAGAGAGCGGAGCAACAAATCATTCTCAAACCCTTTCCCCACGAACTTATTTCCCGAAAGCAGCACGAGGACCATATCCACAAAGCCGTCAAAAGGCGCCGCATTTTCGACAACCACAGCTATTCTTTTCGGGCAGGCCTCCTTATCCCCCAAACGGTACAGCCATTTTTCCAGATTATCCCTACTCATGATCTCGCGCAATTTGCGGACACCTTCCGCAATGTTCCCATCGTAAAACCACACATTTCCACACTTGGCTCTCTCTATCAAATCGCAAGAGATGACATCATTTATTTTCAACGAGTTAAGAACTGTAATAATTTTTTCGGCGTTTTTCATCTTCATAAAACCAAGACATCAGATCAGGACAAGGGCAGAGACCCTGCTTTTCGGAGAAACAGACAGGGCGTGGCATGCATATCCTTTTTTTCTTAAAAAAATTTCAGGAAGTAAAAGTACAACTTTTATTAACATCGGCAATTCTTAAAAAACATTTTGTCTTAAAATAAAAATCGGCGCCCCCAAAAAACAAATAAAAAATAACATTCATCTTTGAGCGTTAATAGGAGGGCAAGAAAAGAAGACGGCAAGCGAGACAGCGAGGCGAGGTGATACATCTTGGCAATTAAAGCAAAGATTTCAGCAATGCGCGGGCTTTGAGAGACGGACCACATAATGTGTGGGGATTGGTTACAGATTGAGAAGACGGGAGAACGATGGGCAAGGCAGGTTAGGCAAGCAGTACGGGAGGGGAAAAGAGAAAGAAAAATGTCCGGACGGCGTCGGAAACGGGTGGCAAAAAGGCGGTCGGGAGGCCGGAAACGCACAAAAACGGCCTGAATAAGCCATGTGGCATAATGCGATAAAAAGATTTAAATCTTTTGTGTTTTATATTACTTTAATTAGTAGATTTGCAACGTTAAAAAAATTGTATATTTTTATTTATTAACAGTTTAAAAAAATATAGTAATGAAACACAATTTCAATGCAGGACCATGTGTCCTTCCGAAGGAAGCCGTTGAGTCAACTATCAACGCAATTCGCAATTTTGACAACACAGGTATCGGTTTGATGGAGATTTCACACCGCACTCCGGGTTGGGAGCGCATAATGGAAGAAACACGTCAGTTATGGCGCGAGCTCCTCAACATTCCGGCAGAGTATGAGATTCTCTTCCTCGGCGGCGGTGCGAGCACACAGTTCTTCACAGTGCCAGCTAACTTGATGAAGACAAAGGCGGCATATCTCCAGACAGGCGTATGGGCAAAGAAGGCTGTCAAAGAGGCCAAGCTATTTGGTAAGGTTGAAGTAGTCGCCTCATCAGAAGACAAGAACTACACATACATTCCAAAGGGATACACCGTCCCTACAGACGCGGATTATTTCCACATCACGACAAACAACACAATCTACGGAACAGAGATTAAAGAGGACATGGACTGCCCTATTACCCTTGTCGCTGACATGTCATCAGACATCATGAGCCGTCCGATCGATGTCAAGAAATACGGTCTCATCTACGGTGGAGCACAGAAGAACGTAGGTCCTGCCGGAGTGACATTTGTCATTGTACGCAAAGACCTCCTCGGCAACATTGGCGATCGTGCTTACATGAACCCACTTCCAACAATGGTCAACTACCTCACACACATGCCAGCAGAGAAGCCAGCAGACGTATCAATGTTCAACACACCTCCTGTACTTCCAATTTTCGTAATGCACGAGACATTGACATGGGTAAAGAACCTCGGTGGCGTTGAGGCGATGAACGCGTTGAACCTCAAGAAATCAAATCTTCTCTATGAAGAGATCGACCGCAACAGCATGTTTGTCGGCACAGCAGAGAAAGACTCACGTTCTATCATGAACCACTGCTGGGTCATGGCACCAGGTCGCGAAGGTTTGCAGGACGCATTCATGGCATTCGCAAAAGAACGCGGCATGGTCGGCATCAAGGGTCACCGTTCAGTCGGCGGTTTCCGCGCATCATTATACAACGCCTGCCCAATCGAGTCAGTTGAGGCTCTCGTACAATGCATGCAAGATTTCGAAAAAGCAAACAAGTAATAACAAACATCTCAAAGGTGGATATGAGACGGCATCAAAGTATTCACCTTTGATTAATTAACAAAAAAAAGAAATGAAAGTATTAGTAGCAACAGAAAAGCCTTTCTCAAAAGCAGCGGTAGAAGGCATTAGAAATATCGTTGAGGAAGCCGGTTACACCTTAGTAACACTCGAGAAATACACAGATGTACAACAGTTCTACGATGCAGTGGCAGACGTTGACGCACTTATCGTCCGTTCCGACAAGGTGACGAGGGAAGTTCTCAACCACGCTAAAAACCTCAAAATCGTCGTCCGCGCAGGCGCAGGTTTCGACAACCTCGACCTTGCAGCATGCACCGAGAAGGGCATCGTCGCGATGAACACCCCAGGCCAGAACTCAAACGCAGTGGCAGAGTTGGCTATCGGCATGATGATTTATATGGCACGTAACACATTCAAGCCAGGCACCGGCACTGAGCTGAAAGGCAAGAGGATCGGCATCCAGGCTTACGGTAATGTCGGCCGCCTCGTAGCTGAGAAGGCAAAGGCATTCGGCATGGAAGTCTGGGCATTCGACCCATTCATTCCAACAGAGAAGATGGAAGCCGAGGGTGTCCGCGTTCCAGCGACTTTGGAAGAGTTATACGAGAACTGCGATTACATCTCATTGCATATCCCTGCAAACGAGCAGACAAAGAACAGCATCAACTACGACCTCCTCTCAAGAATGCCTAAAGGCGGCTGCTTAGTCAACACAGCCCGCAAGGAAGTCATCAACGAGGCTGAGATGGAAAAGGTACTCGCAGAGCGCACTGACCTCAAGTATGTCACCGACATCGCTCCATCAAACGCAGAGACATTGGCACAGTTCGCCCCTCGTTTCTTCTCAACACCTAAGAAACAAGGTGCGGAGACAGCGGAGGCAAACCTCAACGCAGGTCTCGCAGCAGCACGCCAAATTGTCGGTTTCTTCAAAGACGGCTGCACCAAGTTCCAAGTCAACAAATAATTTCTTGAAACACTAAATACAACATACAATGTCAGTTATAAAACCTTTCAAAGGATATCGTCCTACAGTCGATATCGTTGAGAAACTCGCATCAAGACCATACGATGTTCTCAACACAGAAGAAGCACGCCAGGAATGCGCTGGTAACCCTTACAGCCTCCTCCATGTAACAAAGGCTGAAATAGACCTCCCGGAAGGCACAAAGGACAGTGACACAATCACATACGTTAAAGTTGTTGAGAACTTTAACTCATTCAAAGACTATGGGTGGCTCGTTCAAGATAAAGAAGAGAAACTCTATATCTACGCACAGAGCATGAACCCTACAGAGGAAAACGCCCACTGGCAATATGGCATCGTAGCATGCGCATGGAGCGAAGACTATATCAACAAGGTCATCAAAAAACATGAGTTGACACGTAAGGACAAGGAAGAAGACCGCATGAAACACGTTCGTATCACCAACGCTAACGTAGAGCCTGTTTTCTTCGCATATCCAGCCGTCAACGAGATTGACGCCATAGTCAATAACATCGTCCGCCACGAGAAACCGGTTTACGACTTCATAGCTAAAGAAGACGGTTTCGGACATCGTTTCTGGACAATTGACGACAAGGCAACCATTGACCGCCTCGTTGAGCTGTTCGCCACAAAAGTCCCTGCAATGTACATAGCCGACGGACACCACAGAAGCGCGGCGGCGGCACTCGTAGGACAAGAGAAGAAAGAAAACAACCCTAACCACACAGGTAAAGAGGAATATAACTACTTCATGACAGTTATATTCCCTGACAACCAACTTAAGATTATCGACTATAACCGCGTAGTCAAAGACCTTAACGGCTTAAGCAAGGAAGACTTCATCGCAGCACTCGGCAAGACATACGTCGTTGAAGACATGGGTACAGAGATTTACAAACCAGCGATGTTACACGAACACAGCATGTACCTTGACGGACACTGGTATAAGATGACTGCAAAACCCGGCACATTCGATGACAACGACCCTATCGGTGTACTCGATGTTAAGATCTTGAGCGACAACGTCCTTGACAACATTCTTGGCATCAAGGATTTACGTACCGACAAACGCATCGACTTCGTCGGCGGTATCCGCGGTCTCGGCGAGTTGAAACGCCGTGTCGATAGCGGTGAGATGGCAGTCGCTTTCGCTATGTATCCTGTTTCAATGAAACAGATTATCGATATAGCAGACAGTGGCAACATCATGCCTCCAAAGACTACATGGTTCGAACCTAAACTCCGCTCAGGACTTGTAATCCACACATTGGAATAAACACCTTATTTTATAAATCCCGCCTCACGGCGGGATTTTTTATTGTGCAATCTGAATAACCGAAGTACCCAAAGCCGTTCATTAGTTCAGAAGTTTCCATGCCTGACCAACATCAATCCCTTATCCGACTCTAATTGTAAAATACTTGTCTGCGGTTCTGATGCCGTTGACCCTTCAAGAGCCTCATCTTCAACTAATTTAACACCTATCGCATTTCTTGTGTCATTTATATGTCAAACTCTTTGGTTACATATCAGGAGATTCTACTTTCACACTGACAAAGTCTTCATTTCTTTAAAATCCCAATGAAGATATGCCATCACCGATATAATTACCGTCAATAATATTTTTCATTATCTGGAATCGTTTTTATTTGTTTAGTGTTTTTTGGGGGCATTAAAATTCAAAACCATATAGCAGAATAGCTAAGATTAAAACAATCCTTTCATTTAGATTTTAATAATTATTAAGTTAATCGGACCCTTATACCTATACTTGTGCACAAAAAAGCCTGGTGCTTATTCGCTTAATCTGATTATTCGAGATTTGGACTACCCTATCGATGATACTCACAAATTCAGAGAGTAGTCTGTCCGTAATCAAACAAAGAGAACATCTTTACCGTGTCTTTCGTGGCGGTGTAACGCGCCGGTCATTATTGGTCAGCGAAACGAGAGCTGAATCAAGAAGTCTTTTTGGCATCTTGAAACGGAAGTCCTTACGCTGCCATCCGGAAAATGGGCAGCCCCAAATATGTCGCGGTATGCGTTCTGATATGCCATTGTTGACTTTGATGGAGCACATCCGAGCCATAAATGGTTTTGATTGTATGCCACCGATCTCAACCCGTTAGTCCCTTGACCGAATCACAGTCGGGAGACATGCAGAACACCGATTCCATGTGTTGTAGCCATTGCGATGTTTGGCTGTTCCGGCTTCGCGTATGATCTATATTATCAGGAACATACGCGATTACCTGCGCGAAAAGTGTTAATTTCGCCACAGGGAGTGGTTGAGTTAGTTCGTTCACTCTACTAAACTAATGTAGTCATTTCGCTTTAAACAGCCACTTGTTTTTTCAACAAAATATTTAGGGGCGATATTGGAAAAGTCAATAAAAAGTTTCGAGACACAAATACAACATATAAATATTTTTGTAATTTTGTAGCCTGATAATACACAATACGCTATTGTACACTTTAGCACGACAGTCATTGTATATTATTTGTATGTTATTTTTTATTTATTACAACACCTAATATTATTTAAGGTATGAAAAAAACTCTAACGCTACTTTTAATCTTACTTTTAACACTAAACATCAAGGCGCAGTGGTCGCTCGGAATAAAAGAAGGTTGTGACATAACCTCAATATCACGCGACAACGCCGGACGAATTGACGAGGTTTACTCGAGCATGGCGGGCAATGATATCGGAGTATTCGTATCATACAAGTTCAACGGTTTCTTTGCCCTGCGGACCGACCTAAGTTTCATGCAACGCTCACACAAGACGAGCAGGACTTTAAACTATATCAACAAAGTTTATACCGAATACAGGAACTCATATCTCACACTTCCTGTCATGGCCGACTTCTCTTTTGGAGGAGAGAGGCTTAAAGGGCATCTATTTACAGGAGGTTACATGGGTTATTGGGTGAGTGCGAGACGCAGCGGCACATCATTCTGGACGACAGATTACGCAATAATCTTCCCTGACTTCGATGAAAAAAGAGAATTCAACGCCGAGGACAGACGATTTAACGCCGGCGTTTGCGGTGGAATAGGTTTAGGATTCGACATCACTGAGAGATGGGGAATACAGGCCGACGCCATCTTATATTACGACCTTATAAGCCATAAAAAAGGCTACTTGAACCTCAACGACCCAAGATATCTTAATACATTGTCATTCACATTAGGCGCATCATATAAATTCTAAACTTATGAAGAAACTATATTTTTTCGCAATATTATTAGTATTTGCAGCAAGCATCAGTTCTTGCAGGAAAAAAGCTGACACTTTCCCATATATCGGTGAATCCAACAAACTCGCATACTCCACTTATTCAGAACAGTTTGACTTCATTTGGAAAAACATAAGCACAGGGTATGTCTTCTGGGACATCGACGACACTGACTGGGACGAGATATATACCACATATATGCCTAAGTTCCAAGAGTTGGACTCACGTTACGCAGCGGGCGAAAACATCTCGATAATGCAGTTAAATGAGCTTTATTCAAATGCAATGCGTACTTTTAAAGACCACCACATGGCGGTTGTAATTGTCAACTTGCATCCAGTAGAAGGCGAGTCAGATTATTGTGTTATCATCCCAAGCGATCTCGAGGTTATGAACAGGGACTATTATTTTGAAAGCATGTCTGTCGCAAGACAGAATATTTTGAATTTCCTTTCTGATGTTGAGACAGAGATGAGCGGATATTCTATTATTGAACACGAAACAATCGCCACAACAGACCAGAACACAACCAATGTGACATACCATTATTTCAAGATTCGCCTTGATGACGGCAGGATAATACCTTATCTATGGCAGTCATGCGCCGTCCTCACACCCGTGATGTTAGAATTAGGTAACAGCTCTCAATACGGGCAGGCAGCAGCTATTGTTGAGAAATGGTTCAAGACGATAAAAGAGACACCAAAAGAGCAGTTAGCGGGTATCATTCTTGACAACCGGACAAACAACGGCGGATACCAAGACGACCTCGACCTCTTGATAGGAAGTTTCATTGACGAGGAAATCGCACCATTTAGCGTCAGATACAAAGAAGGTCCAGGACGCCTCGAGCACTCTGTATGGATGCCTTACACCTTGAAACCGGACTTCAGATACCACCGCAATTTAGCAAACGAAAACATTCCTTATGTAGTGATCTGCGATATCAACTCAATAAGTATGGGAGAAATAGAATCAATTTGCATCACCTCATTGCCAACAGGTTACAGCATAGGAGAACGCACATTCGGAGCTACGGGACCTTTATACGACCCGACAATGGTAAACATCTCATATTCCGGCACATTTGGAGACCAAAACCTTAATAACGGCCACTACGTATATACTTCAACTTTCGAGTCAAAGTTCGGTGACCTTGGAATACTCGAAGGTAAAGGATTCACTCCAAACAAAGTCTTGCTTAGGAAAGACGCGCCTGGATACAGCTTCGCACCTCAGTTGGAAGCCGCCATTGAGTATATCCGCAATTACTAACAAACTAAAGGTGAAAAACATCTAAAGACACATAATAATGTCAGAAACATCATTTAATCCTAACGCTGCCGCTGCTCTCGGCTCTGGGATTTACGGACTCCCGTTCAGTGCTGAAGAATCCGAGATAATCATCATTCCCGTAGAATGGGAGCTGACCACAAGTTACAACCGTGGCACTGTCGATGGACCGAAAACCGTCTTTGACGCATCAATGCAGGTTGACCTTTGCCATCACGATTACCCTGACCTGTGGCAACACGGCATCTGGATAGATGAGTTCCCGGCGGAGTTAAGAGTGTTGCACGACAGCCTCGTCCCTACAAGCCAAGAAATAATTGAGGGAATTGAAAGCGGCGATGTTGACAGCAATCCTGAGAAATATGCCGAACATTACAAGTCCATTGAAGACGGTTTTGAGATAATGTTCGACTGGTTACGCAACAGGATAGAATATTGGAAGGGCAAAGGCAAGAAAGTAGGTTTACTCGGCGGTGACCACAGCACCCCACTACCCTACCATCAATACCTTAATAATATAGGCACTGAATACGGCATACTTCACGTTGACGCTCACAGCGACCTGCGCGATTGTTTTGAGGGATTCACATACTCACACGCCTCGATATTCTATAATGTCATGAAACTCAACAATGTCAAGAAGTTAGTCCAAGTTGCTATTCGCGACTATTGTCATGAGGAGAAGCAGTTTATCACCGATTCTGAAGGGAGAATAGAGGTTTTTTATGACAGGGACAACCGCAGAAAAATGTATGAGGGAGCCACATGGAAAACCATTTGCGACGAGATAGTGTCGAAACTACCTGAGAAGGTGTATATATCTGTCGATATTGACGGTCTCGACCCTAAGCTTTGTCCAAACACCGGCACACCGGTCCCCGGCGGAATGGAGTACGAGGAGTTGATGTACCTGTTAAACAGAATCAAAGGAAGTGGGAAAGAGCTTCTCGGCTTCGACCTATGCGAGGTGTCACCGGGAGAGGATACCGAATGGGACGGCAATGTTGGGGCGAGAGTGCTTTACCATCTCTGCGGAATAATATAACAGCACATCATCACTCCTGAATAAAGGAACGTATCCTTGCCTTTTTAGACAGGATACGTTTTTTTATTTCAAAAAATCATCACCGGCGTTTCAAGGACAGAGGTAACAAACAAAAAGACAACGGCAATAAAACTGCCGTTGTCCTAATGATAATAAATCACACAATTTATTTTATTCCATGTTAGTGTAAACATTCTGTACGTCCTCGTCATCTTCAACCTTGTCAAGGAAGTTCATAATGCTTTCTATTTGCTCGTCAGAAAAAGAGACCGGGTTGTTGGCGAAGCGTTGCAGGTTAGCTTTTATGATATTGATTTTGCTTGCTTCAAGGGCATCGTGCATTGTACCATAAGATGTCCAGTCAGCATAAATGAATGTGCCGTCTTCTGTTTCCTCAATCTCATCGAGGCCGGCATCGATAAGGTCGAGTTCAAAGTCATCTTTTGTTGTTCCTGCTGGGAATTCCACTTGGAAAACGGCCTTACGTGTGAACATAAATTCAAGTTGGCCTGTTTTAAGAAGTTCGCCACCGCACTTATTGAAATAAGAGCGGACGTTAGCAACAGTACGAGTTGTATTATCTGTAGCGCATTCAACGACACAGAGAACGCCGTGAGGGCCTTTTCCCTCATATACCACCTCAACCATATCAGCGGTATTCTTGTCAGTAGCGCGTTTAATAGCAGCATCGATATTATCTTTTGGCATATTCTCAGCTTTAGCATTGAGGATAGCCTGACGAAGTTTAGGGTTCATATCAGGGTCGGGACCGCCTTCTTTTGCTGCGATAGTAATAATTTTGCCGAGTTTCGGGAACACTTTCGACATATGTCCCCATCTTTTCATCTTTGCCGCCTTGCGGTATTCAAATGCTCTTCCCATATTTAATCTGATTTAGGGTGCAAAAATATGAAATTTTATAAAATAAACGCTATTTTTCTCAAAAAAAACGAGAAAATCAGGTCTTTTGTTTTTTCTTCTTAGCGGCCGGGAAAAGTACGTTGTTTAATATGAGCCTATAACCCGGTGAGTTCGGGTGCATATCAAGTTCGGTTGGAGGGTCGCCCACCAGATGCTTATAGTCTTCCGGGTCGTGACCGCCGAAGAAAGTCCAGAATCCGTTGCCGAAATCGCCGTGGATATACCTGTCTTCTCCAAAAGAAGCGTTATCTCCCAGCACCACCACAGTAGGCTTTACCAATCGTTTATCGAAGGCCGTTGTCTGTCCCATAAAACCTTTTATCAACCTCTCATGGTTCTGGGTGAGCATTGTTGGCACCGGATCCCATTTCGCGGAAAAGTCGAAAAGAAGGAAGAAGTCGTTATTCTCATTTATGGATTTCGGACGTCTTTCGGTGACATCAATGTCGGACACCTCATATTCTTGAGGGTTAGTAGAGACTTTAAAATCGGTGAATGCGAAGCAGTTATCATAATTAAGGCGGGAAGGGTCGCCGGGGCGTATCGCGTCACCATCGAACATAACGTCGCAGATATCGAGTCCTTCGGCAGCGAGTGCGATATCGAAGCTGTCAGGGGCGGAGCACATGGCAAAGAGGTAGCCTCCACCGGCAACGAAGTCACGTATTCTCTGTGCCACAGCGAGTTTCAATTGTGAGACCTTTGTATATCCATGACGATTGGCCGTTGCCTGCTGCTCTTTCACATCTTCCTGATACCAAGGATAGTTACGGTATCTTGCCCAGAACTTCCCATATTGTCCGGTAAAATCCTCGTGATGCATGTGTAACCAGTCGTATGTCGGCAGCACTCCGTCAAGCACCTCGTCGTCATAGATAATATCGTACGGGATCTCGGCATAAGTCAGCACAAGCGTCACCGCGTCGTCCCAAGGGAGTATATTTTTAGGGGCATAGACGGCGAGTCGCGGTACTTTTTGCAGTTTCATCTCGTCCATATTCACGCCAGGGTCTGCGATCTCGTCAAGTATCGACTGTGCCTGCACATCGGCGACAACGGTATATGAGACGTTACGCAGTTTACATTCCCTCTCAAAACTGTCGTGATAAGGAATGAGATAGCTCCCTCCCCTATAGTTCAGCAGCCAGCTTATCTCCACCTCGCGCTCAAGGATCCAATAAGCGACACCGTATGCCTTCAGGTGATTCGTCTGCGCATCGTCCATAGGGATAAGCAGGTATGCAGCCACTGCACGTGGAGCAGTTATCCCCATGATTACTAATAAGAGAAGAACTGTAATAAAGTTTTTCATTATAAATTAATTTTTGCAAAGATAATTCAATTTTTACTATTTTTGCAATCGATAATAAGATTAATTCTAATTTCACGTAAGATGGAAAACACAGATAACTTAAAAAAGACCGCATTGAACGCAATGCATTATGAGATGGGAGCCAAGATGGTTCCATTCGCAGGATTCGACATGCCTGTACAATTCGAAGGCGTCAACATCGAACATGAGACCGTTCGCAAAGGCGTCGGCGTGTTTGACGTTTCGCACATGGGTGAGTTCCGCGCAAAAGGACCTAAGGCTTTCGACTTGGTACAACGCTGCACATCAAACGACATCGCCTCTTTATATGATGGCAAGGTTTTATACACGACATTACCGAACGGCAAAGGCGGCATCGTTGACGATATGTTAGTATATCGTGTATCAGCAGAAGAATATTTCATGGTTCCAAACGCAGCTAACATCGACAAGGACTGGGCATGGATGTCAGGAGTCGCTAAAGAGATGGGTATGGAGATTGGAAAAGAATTCATGAATGAGAGCAACAGCTGGTCACAGCTTGCGGTACAAGGTCCTCTCGCATTAAAGGCAATGCAGAAGTTGACAAGCGCGAGTGTTGAAGACATGGAGTATTACACATTCAAAATCATCGAGTTCGCTGGAGTAAAAGACATTATCTTCTCAACAACAGGTTACACAGGTTCTGGCGGATGTGAGATTTACATCCCTAACGCAGAGGCTGTAAACGTTTACAAGCAAGTGCTCGAGGCTGGTAAGGAATTCGGCATCAAGCCAATAGGACTCGGCGCACGCGACACATTACGCCTTGAGATGGGTTTCTGCCTCTATGGAAACGACATCTGCGACACAACATCACCAATAGAAGCCGGCCTCGGTTGGATTACAAAATTCGTTGACGGCAACAACTTCATCGACAGAGAGTACAACGAGAGACAAAAGGCCGAAGGTGTCACACGCAAACTCGTTGCATTCGAGATTACAGGCAAAGGCATCGCCCGTCACGAGTATGAGATATGCGATGCAGAAGGCAACCACATCGGTGAGGTAACATCAGGCACAATGGGACCAAGCGTTAAGAAAGCCATCGGTATGGGTTACGTAAAGAAAGAGTTCTCAAAGGTTGGAAGTGAGATATTCATCAAGATCAGAGAGAAACTTATCCCTGCCGTTGTAGTACGCCTCCCATTCTACAAAGGTGAGAACTAATCAATTAGTACAATAAAAAAAGTGTGCGGCTCTGACAGAGCCGCACACTTTTTTTATTAACACCTCTATTCCTCCAACCTATATCTCGCATCTTGGTATTTTCCTAAAGAAAAGACAAGGCCCATACGAAGACCGGCCGAGTTCCATGATGTGAGAAGCTCCGCCGCAGACGACGAAAGCTTGCCAAGCATAAGTATGTTGTCAGCGGTGGCATATAAATTGACAGGTCCCAAATGTATTCCCAAGCCCAAACCGACCTTGCTGCCAAAATACTTCGACACTGTGACATTAGCCATCAAGTCAACGACTTTCAAAACAGAGCCGCTATATGCCAGAGTCAGGGAAGGACGCATTTTCTTATTGAAATAATACATCTGACCGACAGCGGTGATGCGTAAGAACGGATTCAACTCATAATATCCCTGAAGAGAAATCTTTGTCTTCAAAGAGGTCTTGTATGCGTTACCGGAGACCAATGTGTCATCACCCCATACGCCATCGACGATACAGTTAAGCATTGATTCATAATCAATATTCATTGTTGAAATGTCTTCAATATCAGTGATCAAAGCATCGTTAATCACGGCATTCTGGCTCGACTTTGTCTTCATCTTGGTCTCATTCCATTTAACGAAGCCCAAATCATTAACGCCCAATGCGACACCAAAATGTCTGTTTATCAAATATGAGGCTCCAAAATCAACTCCAAAGCCGATATTACTGCTAAAGCCGCTTTCAATATCCATCAGATCGTTAAAATCAGAGAAGACAGCGACATCGGAAATCTTATTTATTTTCAAAGGGAAGACAGAAGCCGCTTTGATATTGACATTAGCATCGGCTGTGATAACGTAAGTGTCGGGGTCGGTGTAAATCTTTGTGTCATCATTATTCAGGTTCACATTTAAAATACCGAACAATATTTTCGGACGCACACCGACTGTCAAACGTTCGTTGACATCATACTGCACCCCAAGTCCTATTTCCGAGTAAGTAGTAGATTCTAATCCCAGATTGAAATGGCAGGGATTATCTGCTCCCATATAGTGGCCATTCCCCAAAACGAATAATCCGACAAAATCTTTCGAATACGACAGCGTGTTCTCCGTCTTAATCCTCCAGTCTAAATTCACAAACATCTTTCCGGCACGCACACCTATATTAATAATGTCGTAACTAAAATTAATTCCGACAAAGTTACCCTGTTCATCAAGGCTGTTCACAAACTTCTTAGCATCGAGGATCAAATCGCCATTTGATTCAGTTGAAAAAAGATTATTATATCTAATATTGGAATTATTTACAAAAATATTGATATTTGACACACCGACACCAATGACACCGTTATATGGCACGCGGATACCCGGATTATAAAAGTTAGCGAAAGGTGACAAGCGCATCAAGGAGAAGGCGGACACGTCATTCTGAGCGTTAGACACCATAGAAGTGCAAAGGATCGCTAATACAAGAAAAAGCTTATAAATTCTTTTCATATCAATTCATTTAATCATTTTTATCTAAATCTATTTCAGTAATCTTGGCAAACATTCTCAGCCTAAGGCTGATAAAGTCAGACTCACGGAACTGTACGGGGTCGCTGCTGATAGACTCGGTTGATACTTCAAAACGGACAAGCATCTTGTCGGCATCAAGAATATTATTAAGCAGTTCATTGTCAGCAACAACTTTAATTGTATTCATCAATCCATATTCAATTGAAGCCATTTGAGAAAACAATGAGTCGATTACGACATCTTCTTTTTGAAGATATGCCTGGAACGACAGATCAAGAGGAATATCATTATAAAAATCAAAGAAAAGATCAATTTCCTCGACAGGGAGGTCATTCTCGATATCTGCATCAACATCCATATCGAAAGCTTTTGAATAAGAAACTCCGGCAACCTCCAATCTGAACGGCAGCTCAATATCCGCGGCTATATCGATTTTGTCAGATCTCTCCAAAGTGGCCAATCCGCCAACGGTATTCATCGCTACTTCGCCTGCGAAAGCAAGTTTGGAATAAGAAGCCAAAGCGTCAATTTCCTCAGTCAAGCCCATAATCTGGCTATGATAAACAGAGCCATCGGTTGGAAGCATTGAGACCTCAATATTGTCACTGCTTAGCAAGTCAGTGACTTCTCCGTTGCCAGATAGGAAGTAGAGGTCATCGATACGGCAGCTTGCGCCAAGTTCGAAAGTGTTAGTGTAAGAGAAGACTATCTTCGGGTTAGGCAGGAACAGATGCCCATCTATTCCACTTATTCCGAAATCGATGCAAACCACCTCATTAAACAAGCTGTCAACAGGCCTTGATATTTCGGCAGACAGCTTGTCAACATCCATATTACGCAAGCCGCCTGACAAGGAGAAATCGCACAGTCCGCCATCAAGTCCGGCTGAAGGGTCGTATTCGAAGATGACGAAGCCGGAGAAAGCGACATTTCCATCTGTATCCGGAGCTATCACAGCGCCAGCTAAATCGAATGTGCAGTTTGAGACACTGTTACTTGGGTCCACGCTAATAGAAATAGGTGAGCCATCACCGAGAATGATATTGTCTGTCATGAGGTTTATCTCCTTGATAGCAGAGATAGGAGGATTCAACGAGAAATCAAGTGAGAAAGTACCACCGCCAAGGCGAATCTCCGACACCGCCACACCCTCATAGGAGAATGGGAAGGAAGCGAACTGAGGCAGGTCTATTGTCTCAGTAATGACAGTTGATTGTACAGGGAGTTGAGGTATAGAAGGGACGTCAAATTCCGCTTCAGTATCGAACTCCACATCTCCGAGTGATGACATGAAGTCGTTGCCGTTCAATACATTATAGATAGAAGTGTTGTAGAACACAAAGATCGAGTCGTTCCTAACCATCAGCCATTTGTTAGTTGTGCTATCCATCATGCCGAGCATATCCTTTATTGAAACGGTGTCGCTAAGAAGTGAGATAGCGAGCTGATGGTCCAAAGTGACCTTTTTCACATTCATATTGTTTTTTTTGCAAGACCCAAAGGCAAGCGCGGCTAAAACAACTAATAAAAACCCCAAACCGAATTTTCTACTATTTCTCATAAGGAACAAACTTGTTTTCTAAAAAATAAGTACAACAATATTCCGCATTATTTGCTAATTTTCAAAGCACAAAAATATAAAAAAATATTGAAAACAGAAACAAATATAAAAAATTAGTATTTTTGCAAAAAAATATAAAATGGATTCAACGGCATTATCATTAGTAGTATTAGGGACATTGGTGTTTGCTGCGCATGTTTTTTCCGAGCTTTTCAGCAGGAAAAGGGTGCCCGACCTGTTGTTGTTGTTGATAATAGGAATAATAATAGGCCCTGTTTTTAAGATCGTCACCCCTGATGATTTAGGAGGTTTCGGCCAGGTATTCTCAACATTGACGCTTGTCATCATATTGTTCGAGGGCGGTTCGGAATTGAGTCTTAGCAACATCAAGACGTCATTCAAGGACATGATGAGCCTTACATTAGTAAGTTACTTTTTAATAATGATTGTGTTCGGCATATTGGGACATTTCGTCTTACATTTTCCATGGGCGACATCGTTCTTCATGAGCGCGGTGCTTGGAGGTGCGGCGGAGGCCATCGTCATTCCACTCACAAAGCACCTGAAGATCAGTGAGAACAGCAAGGCGACGCTTGTATTAGAGACATCATTCAGCACCGTTGTATGCTTCATCATCTCCTTTGCCCTATTCAATGCGGTGAAGAGCCAGCAGTTTGAGATAGGCAGAACCATAGGCAACATCATCTCATCGTTTGTGTTGGCAGGTATCATTGGATTCGCCGGCGCGGTGTTCTGGGCCATTGTGTTACAAAAGATAAGGACCGTGAAGAACTCCACTTTCACCACTCCGGCTTTCGTGTTCATCATTTACGGAATCAACAGCATATTAGGGTTCTCCGGAGAAATTGCGGCACTGACATTCGGCATAACGCTGACGAACATCGACGCGGTTTACAACTCTATCTTCAAGAAACTGTTTAAGAACAAGCCTAACAGTTTGAATTACAACGAGAGAATGCTGTTCTCCGAGATGGCCTTCCTACTAAGGACGTTCGTTTTCGTTTATATCGGGATCTCCATACAGCTAAATGATTGGAAATCAATCCTGATAGGATTAGCGATTACCATATTGCTATTAATATTAAGGATATTGTCTGTAAGATGGACCATTGTCAAAAACAATAGCGGATACACCGAGATAGAGGCGATGTACATGTCGTGCATGATGTCAAAAGGGCTTGTCGCCGCCATTCTCGCCTCGCTCTTAAAACAGGCGGGGCTTCCATTCGCTGACGAGATACAGAACATTGTTTATTCGGTGATTTTGTTCAGCATAGTGCTCACATGCGCAATGATACCGTTGTTAGAAAAATCAAAATTCATTCAAAAGATACTGTTATTCATGCTTTATTTTCCAAAGAAAAAAGAGGCGCCGACAACAAATATGATTGACAATCAAGAAGATACGACAAAATAAAATTATTTAGCAAAAATTTGTTTTAGATATACAAAAAAATATTATTTTTGCACTCCGAAAGAAAGATAAAGATAAAGATATGTATTTAACTGCAGAAAAGAAAAAAGAGATTTTCACAGAATACGGTAAAAACGCACAGGATACCGGTTCAGCAGAGGGACAAATTGCATTGTTCACATTCAGAATTAAGAATTTGACAGAGCACATGAAAGGTGCTAAGAAAGACATCGTAACCATGCGTTCACTTGTCACTCTTGTTGGTAAGAGGAGAAAGCTTCTCAATTACCTTAAGAAGAATGATATTGAGAGATACCGTGCTATCATCAAGAAGTTAGGTATTAGAAAATAATAGCATTGGCTTACAATGCGCTTGCAGAAAAAGGCAACGTTTCGATTGCCTTTTTTTGCTTTGTTGTATTTATTCATTCTGTTTATTTTAAAAAAAAAGTCATGGGTCCAGAAGGAATCAAACAAACTATACAATTCGGTAACGAGACCATAACAATAGAGACTGGTCGATTGGCAAAGCAGGCTGATGGTGCAGCTGTCGTTACATGTGGCAAAACAGTGTTGTTAGCTACTGTAGTGGCGGCGAAAGAAGCGAAGGAAGACACCGATTTCCTTCCATTATCCGTTGATTACAAAGAGAAATACGCGGCGACAGGTAAATTTCCGGGAGGTTTTTTCAAGCGCGAGGGCAAACCGTCAGACTATGAGATATTAATCTCACGTCTCGTTGACCGTGCTATCCGCCCTTTGTTTCCTGACGATTTCCACGCAGAGATACAAGTTCAGATAACATTACTTTCAGGCGAGTCGAACGTCCTTCCTGACGCTTATGCGGCACTTGCGGCATCTGCGGCGATTTCCGTGTCAAATATCCCATTCCACGGCCCAATCTCCGAGGTCAGGGTCGCAATGATAAATGGGGAGTACGTGATAAATCCTCGTCAGGACCAACTTGAGAACGCTGACCTCGAACTCATGGTCGGTGCCACAATGAAAGACATCTGCATGGTGGAAGGTGAATCGAAAGAGGTGTCGGAAGACGAGATGATTGGTGCATTAAAAACAGCTCACGAGGCTATCAAGATGCAGGTACAGGCACAGATCGACCTTGCTTCAAAAGTTGAGAAGGCCTTCCCTAAACGCGAATACTGCCATGAGGTAAACGATGAGGACCTGCGCGCTGACATGATGGCATGCTGCTATCAGCCATGTTACGAATTCGCACTTACAGGGAACGCCAACAAACACGAGCGTGAGGACGCATTCTCCGCCATTCTCGACAACTATATGTCCAAATATACTGAGGAGGAGGTTGAAGAGAAATCATCTATGGCGAAACGTTATTTCCATGATATAGAGCGCAAAGCCGTTCGCGACGCTATCCTTATCGAGCGCAAGCGTTTGGACGGCCGCAAACTCGACGAGATCCGTCCTATCTGGACAGAGGTGGATGTGCTTCCTTCTTGCCACGGCTCAGCTATCTTCACAAGAGGTGAGACACAGGCCCTTGTAACGGTGACACTCGGCACCAAACTTGACGAGCAGACAATAGACGGAGCAGTTGTAGAAGGCACAAGCAACTTCATGCTTCATTACAACTTCCCAAGTTTCGCGACAGGCGAATGCAAGCCAAACCGCGGTGTAAGCCGCCGTGAGATTGGCCACGGCAACCTCGCCGAAAGAGCTCTTAAAAACATGATACCTTCAGGCGAGGAGAACCCTTATACTATTCGCGTGGTTTCTGATATCCTTGAGTCAAACGGCTCATCGTCAATGGCCTCTGTATGCGGCGGCACTCTCGCACTCATGGACTCTGGCGTAAAGATGAGAAAGCCAGTCGCAGGTATCGCGATGGGTCTTATCACCGATAACGATAAATACGCGGTGTTGTCCGATATCCTTGGCGACGAAGACCACCTCGGCGATATGGACTTCAAAGTAACAGGTACTGAAGACGGTATCACTGCATGCCAGATGGATATCAAGGTTGACGGATTATCATACGACGTACTCGCTGAAGCCCTGCAACAAGCCAAAGCAGGCAGAATGCACATACTCGGCGAAATGGCCAAGACAATAACCGAACCTCGTAGCGATTACAAGGAATCCGTTCCTCGTATCGATAAGATTATCATACCTAAAGACTTTATCGGAGCAGTAATCGGCCCTGGCGGAAAGGTCGTACAAGAAATCCAGAAGACCACAAATACAGTCATCGTCATCACTGAAAAAGAAGACTGTGGCGTTGTTGAGATCGCCTCAACAAACAAAGAAGACCTCGAGGCCGCTAAAGCTAAAGTGCGCGCCATCGTCGCAGTCCCGGAAATTGGAGAGATTTATGACGGCGTCGTGAAATCTATCCAGCCATTCGGTGCTTTCGTCGAGATTCTTCCGGGTAAGGACGGATTGCTGCATATCTCTGAAATAGATTACAAACGCCTCGAAAGTATGGACGGCGTCCTTAAAGAAGGCGACAAAATCCAAGTGAAACTTATCGAGATTGACCCTAAGACAAACAAGTTACGTTTGTCACGCAAGGCTTTGCTCCCAAAACCAGAAGGTTTCGTCGAGAAATCTGAAAGACCGCGAGGCGACAGAAAGAACAACGATAAGGGCAAGGACCACAAAAATCAAAAACGCAATAAATAAAATTATTAGGTGAAGGGCTTATTATAGCCTTTCATCTATCTTTTGTTGAAAACAAACATTAACAGAATATCAAATGAGGCAGTTAAAGATTACCAAACAGGTTACCAATAGGGAGACTGCATCTTTAGATAAATATCTCCAGGAAATTGGTAAAGTTGAATTAATCACCGCTGATGAAGAAGTAGAGCTCGCACAAAGAATCAGACAGGGAGATAGGATAGCTTTGGAAAAACTCACCAAAGCGAACTTGCGTTTTGTTGTTTCTGTATCAAAACAGTACCAGAACCAAGGACTAAGCCTCCCAGACCTTATCAACGAAGGTAATCTTGGTCTTATTAAAGCAGCACAGCGCTTTGACGAGACAAGAGGTTTCAAATTTATCTCATACGCAGTGTGGTGGATACGCCAGTCAATTCTCCAAGCCTTAGCGGAGCAGTCAAGAATTGTACGTTTACCTCTTAACAAAATAGGCTCTATCAATAAGATTAACAAGACCTACGCCAAACTTGAGCAGGAATTCGAGCGTGAGCCTAACGCAGAGGAAATAGCAGAGGTTCTCGACCTCACCGAAGCCGAAGTTAAAGAGTCGATGAAGAACGCAGGAAGACACGTCTCTATGGACGCTCCCCTCGTCCAAGACGAAGACAACAACATGTATGACGTCTTGAAGAGCGACGAGGTTGTAACCCCTGAGACAGAACTTCTTTATGAGTCGTTGAGAAAAGAGATAGACCGCGCTATATCAACCCTTACACAGAGGGAAGCTGATGTCGTACGCCTTTATTTCGGCTTGAACGGCAGCCATCCTATGACTCTCGAGGAAATAGGCGAGAAATTCGACCTTACCCGTGAACGTGTCCGCCAAATAAAGGAAAAGGCTATCAGAAGATTAAAACATAACAGCAGAAGCAAGATTCTTAAGAGTTATCTTGGTTAATGACAACATAGGGAGAGGCATCGATGATGTCTCTCCTTTTTTTTATATTCATCTCTCCCCTCCCCATACCCCCCCCACAACCGTAACCAACATCACTACTCCCCTATCGCGATCCCCCATACAAAAACAAGTAGAAAAAATGCAAATATTATCACTTCGTTACAACAAAAAATACGTATTTTTGCAGAAACAATTTTATTGAAAACAAATGAAAAAACTCATAGCGCCCTCATTGCTCTCGGCTGATTTCCTAAATCTCTCAAGAGATGTTGATATGGTAAATAACAGTCAGGCCGACTGGTTCCATTGCGATGTCATGGACGGTGTTTTCGTGCCAAACATTTCGTTCGGCATTCCAATAGTACAGGCGATTAAGAAAGAATCAAAAAAGCCACTTGACGTACATCTCATGATTGTAGAGCCAGACCGTTATTTTGAGGATTTCAAAAAGGCGGGAGCGGATATCATCACATTCCATTATGAGGCCTGCACCCATATTCACAGGGCGGTGCAGAAACTGAAATCGCTCGGTGTGATGGCCGGAGTCGTATTAAATCCGCACACGCCCGTATCGTTTCTTGAGGACATTATTTGCGACCTTGACCTCGTACTACTCATGTCGGTAAACCCGGGATTCGGAGGACAGAGATTCATAGAGCGCACACTCTCAAAGACCGAGAAGACTCGCGAAATGATTGAAAAGGAAGGCTCTAAAGCGCTTATTGAGATTGACGGCGGCGTCACCGTTGAGAATGCCCCGCTATTATTCAATGCTGGAGCAGACGTACTCGTGGCTGGCAGCACGGTATTTAAATCAGAAGACCCAATAAAAACTATTGAATTATTAAAAAAATAAACTTTTTTCTATGAACGAAATACTGACAACATTAAAGCCGGAAGGCGTTTGGAAAGAATTCCAAGGTATCACATGCGTACCACGCCCTTCTAAAAAAGAATCTAAAATGGTTGCTTACCTTGAGCAATGGGCTATCAACCATAACGTGAAGTATATCAAGGAAGAATGCGGGAACATAATCATGTCTGCTCCTGCTACAAAAGGTATGGAAGACCGCCAGACCATCATTTTACAGGCACACATGGACATGGTTTGCGAGAAAAACAGTGACAAGCAACACGATTTTGAGAACGACCCTATCGAGGCTGTCCTTAAAGGTGAATGGCTTTACGCAAATGGCACAACACTCGGTGCTGACGACGGCATTGGAGTCGCGGCAGCCCTCGCAGTCATCGCAGACCCGACAGTGCAACACGGTCCAATCGAGTGCATCTTCACTGTCGATGAGGAGACAGGACTCACCGGAGCCGAGAAACTCAACCCTAACGATTTCTCAGGACGTATCCTTTTGAACCTCGACTCAGAAGACGAGGGCGAGATTTTCATCGGATGCGCCGGCGGAATGGACACTATTATAAAAGTATTCTATAAATTAGAAAACGCACCTCAAGGCTATGTAGCCTACGACATCAAAGTCAGCGGATTGAAAGGCGGACACTCTGGCGACGACATCAACAAGAACCTCGCCAACGCAAACAAACTCCTCACCAGAATCTTATGGCAGGCGACAAACGATTTCGACCTTAGAATCTATGATATTCAAGGAGGTAACCTTAGAAACGCTATCGCCCGCGAGGCAATGGCGACAGCATTTATCCCGGAAGACTACACTGAGGAATTTGAACAATTCGTTGCAGAAATGCAGGATAACTTCCGTAATGAGTACCGTCTCGCCGAACCTTCAATAAATGTCACAGCTGCAAAATCAGCAGTCCAACCAGACGTTGTTATTGATGAGATCACACAATTCGACCTACTCAACAGCCTCCTATGCTGCCCTCACGGAGTCATAGAGATGTCTCAAACAATACCAAACTTCGTCGAGACCTCAACAAACCTCGCATCAGTAAAGAGGAAAGAAGGCTACTTCTTCATCCAGACATCACAACGCAGCTCTATCGACTCAGCTAAGGTTTATGTAGGGAACATGGTTGAATCCTGCTTCAATTTAGCCAATGCCGAGGTGGAACACACTGACGGCTATCCGGGCTGGACTCCTAATCCAAACTCTGTAATTTGCGACATAGCCGCAAAATGCTATAGCAAACGTTTTGGCAATGAGCCAAAAGTTAAAGCCATTCACGCAGGACTCGAATGCGGACTCATCGGTGACAAAATCGCTGGAATGGATATGATCTCATTCGGCCCGACATTACGCGGCGTACACTCTCCAGAAGAAAGAATCGAGATCGCTACAGTCCAGAAATTCTGGGATTTACTATGCGACATCCTTCTTGAAGCACCTAAGAAATAAGTATTTTTTATTATTATAAAATCGCGTCTGCCTCGAATATGGGGCAGACTTTTTACGTATTCAACATCAAAGTTATTAGCGAGACATGGAGAAAAACAGCGTATAAGACTTATATGGCGCTGTCGATATCTATCGATAGCGAGCATGTTGTTCATTTCATCGCTTACTTTTTCCAACAACCATCCTCAGACAAGATAGCAGGATACTAATTTTTGACAAAATGCTATTCCCTTCAAATTTTTTCGTATTTTTGCACGATTTATTGTAATAAAAATACCATGAAGAAAATATTTCTCGCATTACTTTTCCCTTTATTCACAGCGTTTTATTTAAACGCCCAGAACTCAGCAATTTTTACAATTGAGAAAACCGACGGCACTCAAATAGATATGCCAATGGGTTCCAACGACGAAATAACTTTCTCTAACTCGGAAATCATTGTAAGCAACCAAGGTCAGACTATTAATATAGCCTTACAAGAAATTAATAAGGCATTCTTTCAAAAGACCACAAGTTTAAACAGTGTCAATAAACAATCACTTTCGATATTCCCAAATCCAGCGAAAGACATCATTAGAATCAACAATTTAGAAGGTAATAATGAGGTAAGCATAATAACGTTGCAAGGGCAGACGATAAAGAAATCTGATGTCACAAACGATGGCAATATTGACATCAGCGACCTGAACCCGGGTGTTTATATCATAAACGTCGGCAAACTCGTTAGCAAATTCATAAAACTTTAAGCCATTGAAAAAACGGCTTTTTTATACAGTTTTGTAACATTCCCACACTTTTCTGCGCCATTATAGCATATTGAGATAGCGCTATAAAATAACAACTATGCAAATACAAGACTGTCATCTGCTCTTGTGGCATGTAAGGTGATATTAATTAGAATTAACAATACAACTATCCAAGCGATATGTTGGAAATATTGGCGTATATACGGAAGCGGCGTTAAGAGGATTGAAAGACAATACATCAAGAGAGAGGCTATACGATCTCGGCGTAACAATCGAAATAATCAGCCTTGACAATCTTCACATTAACGAAGTTACCGATTTCCAATTCCGAGTCATCAATCTTGATAAGGACCTCATCATCAACTTCAGGAGAGTCATACTGTGTCCTACCGACATAATAATCGCCTTCGATTCTGTCAATAAGCACTTTCTCAATATTTCCGACACGTTGGGCGTTGATATCGAGGGAAATATCCTGTTGCACTTCCATAAATCTCTCTACCCTTAGTTGTTTCACCTCTTCCGGCACGTCATCATCAAATTCGTAGGCAGGAGTACCTTCCTCGGCAGAATAGGCGAAAACGCCTGCCCGTTCAAACCTCATTTCCTTAATAAAGTCGATAAGTTCCTCAAACTGTTCCTCTGTCTCACCGGGGAAGCCTACTATGAAAGTGCTTCTAAAAGCGATATCGGGCACATAAGAGCGTATTTTCCTAACAAAACTGATTGTCTGCTCACGGTCAACGCCACGGCGCATTGCTTTCAATATTGGGGAGCTGATATGTTGCAACGGCAGATCGATATAATGGCATATTTTAGGATTATCGCGCATCAGTTCAAGCAGTTCATCTTGGAAACCAAGCGGATAGCCATAATGCAGCCGTATCCATTCAATGCCGTCTATTTCGGACAACAATTTGACAAGTTGGACAATATGCGATTTTCCATCAATATCATAGCCATAGTAAGTAAGGTCTTGAGCGATAAGGATCAGTTCTTTAACGCCTTTTTTCGCGAGCAATTGAGCCTCTTTGACAAGAAGATTCTCCGGGACCGACTTATGGTTGCCACGAATAAGTGGGATTGCGCAGAAAGAGCAACGGCGATTACAGCCCTCAGAGATTTTCAAATAAGCGTAATGAGATGGTGTTGACAGCACACGGTCGCAGCAATAGTCTGCGATAGAATCCGATTTAAGTATATCGGCTGCAATATTTTGTACCGGTTCGACACCATAGAAGGCATCGACCTCATGTATCTCTTCCTGTAAAGTCTTCTTATATCTCTGTGAGAGACAACCTGTTACGTACAGTTTCTTAATTTTTCCGCTTTTTCTGAGTTGGGCAAATTCGAGTATAGTATCTATAGACTCCTCTTTTGCGTCTCCTATGAATCCGCAGGTATTGACGACCACCACATCGCATTTCTCGTCAGAGTCATGGACGATCCTATAAGTATTATTGAGTAAAGCGCCGAGGTGTTCTGAATCCACTTTATTTTTAGAGCAGCCGAGGCTGACGATATTAAGCACAGGTTTTCTCATTATCCTTAGTAACTTAATGGAGAAATCAATTAAACAAGCTATCGACGAACTCTTTTCTATCGAAAATCTGGAGGTTTTCCTTTTTCTCACCCACGCCGATATATTTCACAGGTATCTTGAATTGGTCAGAGATACCGATCACCACGCCACCTTTTGCAGTACCGTCGAGTTTTGTGAGTGCCAATGCGTTAACCTCTGTAGCGGCTATAAATTGCCGTGCCTGTTCGATAGCGTTTTGACCTGTAGAGGCATCGAGAACGAGCAGCACTTCATGTGGGGCGTCAGGTATAACCTTTTGGCAGACTTTTTTTATTTTAGAAAGCTCGTTCATAAGGCCGATTTTATTATGGAGGCGGCCAGCGGTGTCGATAATGACGACATCGGCATCTTGGGCGACAGCAGATTTGACGGTATCGAAGGCCACAGAGGCCGGGTCCGCGCCCATGCCTTGTGAGACGATAGAGACGCCAACCCTGTCAGCCCAAATTTTCAGTTGGTCAACAGCGGCGGCGCGGAAAGTATCAGATGCGCCGAGGACCACTTTAAAGCCGGCACGTTTGAAATTATACGCAAGTTTTCCGATTGTGGTAGTCTTTCCAACACCGTTGACGCCTACAACCATCATGACATAAGGTTTCTTATCATCAGGGATACGGAATGTGCTGCCGTCGCCGGAGTTATTTTCCTGAAGCAGTGCGACAATCTCTTCCCTAAGGATCTTATTCAGCTCATTTGTGCCAACATATTTATCCCTTGCGACGCGTTCTTCGATACGTTTAATGATTTTCAGAGTAGTCTCAACGCCGACATCAGATGTCACGAGCACTTCCTCAAGGTTATCGAGCACATCGTCATCTACTTTCGATTTGCCAACAATAGCTTTAGTGATACGTTCAATAAAGCTGAAACGGGTCTTATTGAGGCCTTTGTCGAGGTCTTGTTTGGCCTGTTCAATCTCTTCTTTTGTTATCTCACCACTGGCGACCTCAGCGGAGGAGGCATCATCAGTGTTTTCTGTGTTTCCAACGGTCACGGCATCAGATGTGGCGGCAACCGATTGATCCCCATCATTATCATCTAAAGTATCAATGGTCTTTTCCACTTGTGTTTCAGTCTTTTCGACCTCCACATCAACATCTGATTGGGAGACTTTGTCAGTTCCGTTTTTTCTTTTTAAAAATGAAAATAAGCCCATTACAATAATTTTATTTTTTCGGCAAATATACTAATTTTTATCTTTAGACAAGAAAAAAACAAAGAAATCAGACAAAAGTCGGAATTTGCAAACGACACAACCACAAAAAGCTTTCCCGCTTACACGGGAAAGCTATAAGGTTTATTCACATCAAAAACTAAAAAGTGATTAGTTCTTTGAAATAAATTCTTGTACCATGTCATTTGGAACGACTGCCTCATCGAAGTAGTATGCGCCAGTCTTTTCCGATTTCTTCATTCTGATGACCTTGGTGTATTCCTTACCTGTTAAGTGCAATGATGCAACTGCTTTCTTTGCCATATCCCAAAATATTATTTAATTTCTTTATGAAGTGTCATTTTCTTAAGGATTGGATTGTATTTCATAAGCTCCAATCTTTCTGGTGTATTCTTCTTGTTCTTTGTTGTAACGTAACGAGAAGTTCCCGGAATACCGGTCGCCTTTTGTTCTGTGCACTCCAAAATAACCTGTACACGTGCGTCTTTAACTTTCTTTGACATAATCTATTCCTTTCAAAATTCGGAGTGCAAAAATACAAATTTATTCTTTATCAAACAATATTTTTTCACTCAATTTTTAATTTATTATTATTTATCTGATTATCAACACTATAAATTATTCCTTATTAATAATTTTATTCACTTCGGCAAGGATCTCAGCTTCTTTTGCGATAGATTCCGCCTCAATCTTCGCGCCCTCGGCCACGATATTATCTGCAAACGTCCTGTCTTTTAATCCGGCGGCGTTGATTTTGACGTTAAGATATGCTCCCATGACAGCGCTTCTGCAGCACAACGCACCTACGCCGGCGTCTGACACGGAGGCTGGGTTACCGTTTTTCACCATAGCCTCAACGACCTCGAACGCCTTGAATGCGACATTCATGGTCTTGAAAGGCACCTGTGTCGCATATTGCGATGCAAGTTCCAATGCCTCAAGTCTCGCAGCCTTATCGGCATCGGTCTTTTTAGGCATCTGGAGAGCCTCCATAATCTTATTGAAAGCGTTGGTGTCCTCATCAACCAAGTCGAGCAGCTCGTCTTTAAGTCTCTGGCCTTTCTCTGCCACTTGTGAGAACTCTTCCCAGCGTTCGTCCCAGCCCGGCTTATGAGATGAGAGGTTCGCCACCATTGTCGCGAGAGATGCGCCAAGAGCACCCATATAAGCTGATATAGATCCGCCTCCCGGAGCGGGGCTTTCGCTTGCGGTCTCATTAGCGAAGCCTGTGCATGTCATATCGACAAGTTTCTTCTTGCTGTCGTCCTCAATCAAATACTCTATCACCTTCTCTTTAGGATTGAACGGCTTGAGGTCGTCAAGGCCCATCGACTTGATAGCGATTTTAATAATCTCGTCCTCGCTGACACCGAGAGAGCGTTGTTGTTTAGCGAGATAGTACTTACCGGCATCGATAAGGACTTTCTTTGGAACGAGTCCGACTATCTCGCAACCGGTGACGCGCACTCCGCGGTCTGCAGCCTTAGCGCAGACCTCATCGAAGCAGACATGTACCGGAGAGACGTTGATGTTTGTAATATTCATTGAGACCTGTGCGATACCGTAGTCTTCAATAAACCAGCCGATAGCCTTTGTCGCCTTCAATGTGCCTGGGATCATGACAGTGTTACCGTTCTCATCTTTCATTGGCTTGTCGGTAACTTTCGGGCCCACTCTCATTGGGCGGCCTTTCTCCCTCACATCGAATGCGATAGCGTTAGCACGGCGTGTAGATGTTGTGTTCAAGTTATAATTGATAGCGATAAGGAAGTCACGGGCGCCGACCTGTGTCGCTCCCGTCATCGCTGTACGCTCGTTCCATTCGTTTGGACCGAAATCCGGCTTCCACTCCTCTGTGCCGAGACGGCTTGACAACGACTCGTACTCACCTGTGCGGCAGTATGCGAGGTTCTTACGTTTTGGCTGGAACGCCGCTTCCTCATAGCAGTAAACAGGGATACCAAGCTCCTCGCCGAAACGCTTGCCAAGGGCGCGCGCGTATTCAACAACCTCTTCCATACTGATGTTTGAAACCGGAATCAAAGGGCAAACATCTGTTGCACCCTGACGAGGATGAGCTCCATGATGGTTGCGCATATCAATAAGCTCTGCCGCTTTCTTCACAACGCGATAGGCAGCCTCGCAAACCTTTTCAGGCTCACCAACAAATGTTATAACAGTTCTGTTTGTCGTCGCACCCGGATCAACGTCCAGCAATTTTACGCCCTCAACTTTTTCAATCTCGGCCGTAACCTGATTAATGATGCCCATATCGCGACCTTCGCTGATATTCGGAACACATTCAATTAACTGCTTCATAATATATGTATCTGATTTATAATTATTTACAAAAATCTACCTCTGATTTTTCATTTTGCAAATATAGTAATTTTCTTCTATGTGTGGAAAAATATTCTTTATACCGCACTTCTTTCATCAAAACACAAAAAACATTATAGAATCACAATTTTTTCATAACATGTAAACTTAAAATCTGTTTACTTCTTGATTTCCTAATGTTTATTCACAATGCCAACATTTTTACAAAAACAAAACATTTTCAGCGTTTTAATTTTTCTACCACATACTATTCCATAGACGACATTCGTTTAACTGTAGATGATAACAAAACAAGGTATCTCTAACTCGTTTAGAACCGCCTTATAACAAAAATATTTTTCAGAACAAAATCTAAAATCAAGGCAAAATAAAGGTTATTAAAAAAAATAGAATAATATGAGAATCAATAAATTATCAAAAAAATTACTTGGGATCGGAATATTATCGGCATTTGCACTCACATCGTGTAACGAGGCAGATATTGAAGGAAGATGGGTTGAACCAATTCCAGGAATGGAGAACCAAATCCAAGGTATTTGTTTGGAAAAAGGTGGGAAAGCCTCCTCAATTAATATGGCTACACTGCTTTATGATAGTTGGGAAAGAAACGGTGACATTCTGATTTTATCAGGCAAAAGCATTGGGAACAAGGTGTCATCAACGTTTATTGACACACTTACGATACAGGAACTCACCAAAGACAAGTTGGTTCTCAATGACGGTGAAACGACTATCACATACATAAGAAAGTAAGAGTTGCCGCATCTTTTCCATCCGCCCCACCTCCAAACACATTTAAAAAGGTAGTTTTGTCTTTGATATTCACACAAACAAGCATCAACCTATCAAACGCCGGACAATCATCACAAAACACACAGCAGTGCGTCCTTTTCCCCATGTTTTCCAAAAGTTTCTAAAAAACATTAACACTACCAAACCTAACAAGCATTAATATCATTAGTTTTCATTTACAATTCTATATCATAAAAAAATTAACGACACATATAATAATAAAACACCACAAAAAGAGTTTAGCGTTTGGTACGAAGTCCAATATCTTGATAGTTTTACCGTAAGTAAGGAATCAAATATTGTTAATAATCCTTATAAAATTTTACAAATAAAGAAGTGGCCATAAAGCAGCATCTCTATATAGCGACAAACCAACAAAAACTGTTAACAAGGCATTCCAAACAAACCACGACACACTACAAACATCTACAAAAATGACAGCTAAAGACATTAGTCTCGGTGACGCACTGAAAATGGCACACACATCAAAGTTCAGCATGATGGTTAAGCCCGTAGGAGGGGAATGCAACATGAGCTGTTCTTACTGTTATTATTCGGGAGACAAAGGGACAGTCCAAGGAGAAGGTATCATAGATGAAAATCTGTTGGAATCATTTATCAGGCAATACATTGAGTTGTCAGAGAGTGACGATGTCACATTTTGCTGGCATGGAGGCGAGCCTTTAACCGCGGGCATCGGCTTTTTCCGGAAGGCCATCACTATACAAAACAAATACAAGGGGACAAAAAACATCAGCAACAGCATACAGACTAACGGGCTACTTATTGACAACGATTGGTGTGACTTTTTCAGGGACAACGGCATTCTAATAGGGATTTCCATTGACGGCACAAGGGACATTCACGATAGATACCGCAAAGACAAGGGAGGCCGTCCTACTTTCGGAAAGGTTATAAGGGTCATCGAGACCATGTACAGATGTGGTGTTGATTACAATTTGATGTGCGCCATCAGCAAGGGTTCGGAAGGACAAGGCAAAGAAGTGTATCGATTTTTAAGAAGCATTGGCGATTTCATTCAATTCATGCCGGTATATGAGCATCTCCCTATTGAGAAGGCAAGGGTTGGCGTCGGGTTGCGGGAGGTAGCTGTCGCCGCTCCTGCGCCATGGTCGGTATCGGCGGAAGGATTCGGCAATTTTATGGTTGACGTTTTTGACGAATGGATACGTGAAGATGTAGGCAAGGTCTTTGTCCAGCTGTTTGATGTCACTTTAGAGAGATGGTATGGAATGCCCGCCTCGCTATGCACTCTGTCCGAGACATGTGGCGACTGCCTCGTCCTTGAGCGCAATGGCGACATTTACCCTTGCGACCATTTCGTCTTTCCCGAATTCTTAATCGGGAACATCAAGGAAAACAGTATCAAAGAGTTACTTGCGTCACTAAGGCAATTCCGATTTGGCATGGAGAAAAAAGAGCTTCTACCAAAACAATGTAAGAAGTGCAGGTTTCTATTCCTTTGCAACGGTGAATGTCCGAAACACAGGTTCGACGTCGATGAGACCGGCGACCCGGGTCTTAACTCTCTATGCGCCGGTTACAAAATGTTCTTCACTCACAGCGAGCCTTATATGAAGAAGATGTGCGAGCTTCTTGACAACGGTCTTCCGCCCTCATTAGTGATGACAGGGCATTAACGATCAGGCATTGTAACCTTAAACAGTTCACTCTCAACATGTTGTTCTTCGATAATTTGTATCATTGCATCAACTATCTCGGGATAAAGGTCTGACACATCGTTATTTTCATGTATATCTTCACCGAGATTATACAGATACGGTTTTCCCGACTTCACCAGCATTTTCCAATCGTCCATTCTAACAGCTATCTGGTCTGTCTCCTCAAACTCCCAATACAGGAAGTCATGTTTCTCTTGTTTTGCATTATCGAAAAGCGTAGGTGCGAACGAGATACCGTCAGTAGCGGGGCATTCGGCTCCCACTATCTCGCACAATGTCGGCATCATGTCATAAAACGCCAATTGGTGGTCGCTTTCAGAGCCTTCCTTTATCTTTCCTTTCCAGTAGGCGATGAACGGGATCCTTATTCCTCCCTCGTAACATTGGCGTTTTAGTCCACGCAGTTTCCCGTCTCTGCCGAAGAAAGCGGGGTCGGCACCGCCCTCCTCATGAGGTCCGTTGTCGCTGGTGAAAAACACAATGGTGTTATCCTCAAGGCCTTTTTCCCTTAATTTGTCAAGGACTTCTCCGACATAACAATCGAGCCGGGTAATCATAGCGGCGAATTGCGCATGGGTATTAACGACAGGATTATAACGTGAGCCTTCCTGTCCGGCCCAACACTTGTCGTCACCGAACTCATTCTCATAATAGCGCACTATTGAGTCGTGCGGCTGGGCCAGCTCTGCATGTGGGAGAGTATATGTCAGCATGGCGAAAAACGGCTGTTCTTTTATCTGATTATCAAGCCATTTCAGAGCCGCCTCATGAATAAGGTCAGCGGAATAAGACGGACGTTTGAAATAATCGTCTCCAAACATCGGGAATAAGACATTCTCATCAAGTATCTGGCGTGACACCGCGGTATCGCCACTGTTTTTGCTAAAGCTGTTCAAGAAGTTTGGAAAATAAAGATGCGCTTGATATTGGCATATATATCCGTAGAATTCGTCAAAGCCTCTTTTATCCGGTGTAGAGCACGAGCCTTCGAATCCGCCTGCCCATTTCCCGAACATGGCGGTAGAATAGCCTTGTGACTTCAGTATTTCCGGGAGCACTATTCTATCAGGGTCTAATGGATGTTGGCCAGAGACAGAGAACTCCTCATTAACGCCATATTTTACTTTCGGCGAGCCGGGCCAATACTCTTTATTTCCCCTCACCTCGCAGTGTCCGGTATGCTGTCCTGTCATAAGAGACGCTCTTGAAGGAGCGCTCACCGGGCTGCCGGCATACGCTTGTGTGAAACGCATTCCACGCCGTGCCATCTCATCAATATTCGGGGTACGGATCAGACGCTGCCCGTAGCATGCGAGGTCGCCATAGCCCATATCGTCGCACATTATTATCACGACATTTGGGGGCTGCTGTTCTCTGACGCATGACGACGAGGCGCATAACGCGGCACATCCGATGGTGAAGGCAGTTCTTATTTTCATAAGAAGGGTTAATTTTTACAAGCGTGGATTATCTTACCTTACCGTTGACAATTATTTTCTCAACCTTATTTACGCCGTAATAGTAAGGCATAAACTCGAGCCGTGTCATTGGTTTTGTAACGATTACGTTAGCTATCTTTCCTTTTGTTATAGATCCGAGTTCTTCGCTGACGCCCATTGCGTAAGCCGTATTCAGTGTTGTGGCGTTAAGGGCCTCTTCCGGGGTCATTTTATAGCGGATACATGCGCAAGACAAGACAAACTGCATATTTCCTGACGGGGAGGTGCCAGGGTTAAAGTCGGAAGCCATAGCGACAGGCAGACCCGCATTAATCATATCTCTCACTGGTGAAAGCGGAAGATTAAGGAAGAAGGCGCAGCCAGGAAGCACGGTAGGCATAGTGTCAGAGCCTTTTAGGCTATCAATCTCGGCGGTTCCCATCTGTTCAAGGTGGTCAACGGAGATAGCTCCATATTTCACACCGACTTGGACGCCTCCTGAGACGGCCATCTCGTTAGCATGAATCTTCGGGCGCATTCCATATTTTATACCGGCCATCAAGATACGCTCTGTATCTTCGCAAGTGAAGAACCCCTTATCACAGAACACATCGATAAAATCGGCGAGGTCTTCGGCTGCGACCATAGGAATCATCTCGTTAATCACGAGGTCAACATAATCCTCCTGATGTCCTCTGTATTCCAACGGTATGCCGTGGGCTCCGAGGAAGTTCGACTTGATAGTAAGAGGAGAGTTCTCTTTCAAGCGGCGGATAACGCGCAGCATTTTGAGTTCGCTCTCTGTGCTCAGGCCGTAACCGCTTTTTATCTCCACCGCACCGGTGCCCATGCGCATTATCTCGTCAAGGCGTTGCATTGCCGACTCATAAAGCTCATCTTCTGAAGCCGCCGCCGTCGCTTTCGCCGAGTTCAGGATTCCACCGCCTCTTTTCGCGATCTCCTCATAGCTAAGGCCCTTTATCTTATCGCAGAACTCGAGTTCACGTGAGTTAGCATATACGATATGGGTGTGCGAGTCGCAGAACGCTGGAAGTACGAGTCCGCCCTTAGCATCCACTATCTCTTTCTCCTTTGCGAGATATAATTGGTATTCTGGGGAATCCATCACTCCATAGTCGGTGATTTTATCATCATTAATATAGAGGAAGGCGTTCTTAATCCGCGTCAGCTCAGACATTTCCGCACCTGCTTTCCACAGGCTGCCGTCTTCGAGAACACCGCACAGTTCTTTAATATTGTTAATAAGCATTTTCAGTGTATTTTATTCATCATCAAAAACAAAAGGCATAATGCAGAAACATTCAAAAAAAGGCGACTCCAAATCCGGAGATCGCCTTCAGTCAAAAATCTCTCAGTTATTACTCTTTAACCCAAAGTTTCTGCCAATTTTTATATTCACGTTTTTTCCAAGGACCATTATGATATACATAAGAGGCAATCATTGGAATAACTGTTGTACCTTCGGCATAGACCATCTGTTGGAGTTTCTCGCTAACTTTGCCCCATGAGCCAGCCTCGAGCAATGTTGAAGAAGAGCAAGCGCCGTCACGAACGTCAGCGACAGTAATCTGGATAGCGTATTTATGCATAGGGACCTCATAGCCAAGGATTTCAGCGCAAACGACTGTATCCTGTGCGAAGTTCTTAGGAGTGCCGCCGCCCACCATGAACAGACCTGTCTGTGGAGCCTGCATCTTAATCTCTGTCAGCTCGATGAAATCGCGGACTGAGTCGATTGACACGTAAGGTTTGTTCTCGTGAGTGCGTTCCCATTGATGTTTACCGATGCCGAAGCCTGCCGATGAGTCGCTAAAAGCAGGGCAGAAAATCGGGACACCACATTCGTAGCATGTCTGGATAAGGCTGTCTTTCTTCACGCCTCTGCCTTCATGCAACCATTTACCGAGGTTCCAGATGAACTCGCGTGATGAGTATGGGCGAGGTTCAAGCATATTCGCCATCTCGTATGTAGCGTTGTCGCAAGCCTGAAGCTGCTCCTCATCAATATATGTGTCATAGATACGGTCAATGTAGAGTTCCCGGAGCTTGGTGTCAGCGACAACGTTCTCTTTCTCTCCAATATAATGTTTAAATCCGAGAGCCTCAAAGAGATCCATATCGATAATAGAAGCTCCTGTAGCCACAACCACGTCAATCATTTTATTACGCACCATGTCAACATAAACCTGCATACAGCCAGCGGCAGATGTCGAACCGGCTAAAGTCAAGATGTTGGTACATGTCTTCTCCTTGCACATCATCATTAAGATGTCAGCCGCACGGGCCGTGTCGCGCGAGGTGAACGACATCTGACGCATCGCGTTGATTATTTCTGTTGAATCGTATGACTTGATGTCAATGTGTTTGACTTCATTTTTCAATAAGTCCTGTTTTTCAATTTTTCTTGCCATTGTTCAAATATTTACCGTTAATTGTTTTCTCTTATCTTATTTTTTGAGTTGCAAATATACGATTTTAATGAAAAAATAATGTACCTTTGCCAAAAAATTAATAATAATGAGGAAAATAATAGGCTTATTAATATTGTTGGCCGTGTTTACCACCTCTTGCGACACTTCTAACGAAGGGGGAAAGGCGTCTGCGCAAAGTGTTTCAGCAAAAGAAAGCGACAAGGAAGACAAGTCTTTTATCAAAGACCTGACGTATAACGGATTTATAAAAGAGGTCTGGGATTTCGAGAAACACCCTGACACGGTATATTATAAAGGTGATTTGCCTTGCGTCATCGACTTTTACGCCTCTTGGTGCGGGCCATGCAAGAAAGTCGCTCCGATAATGGAGAAGTTAGCCGAAGAATACAATGGCAAGATAAAAGTATATAAGGTCAACACCGATGAGCAGCAGAAGCTATCTGCCATATTGAAAGTCAAGAACATACCAACAGTTTTCTTTTTCAGCAATAACGGAAGGCAGCCTTACAAATCAGTCGGGGCAAAAGATGAGCAATATTTTCGTTCTATGATAAACAAGATTGTCGATGAGTGATATTTTTCCAACAGCATATCTTCCCGACATTAGATATATCTCCTTGTTTCTCAGGGCGGAATCTCCAGAAATAGAGCTTTACGAGACATATCAGAAGCAGTCGTGCAGGACAAGGTGCAATGTAATGACAGCCAACGGATTACAGACTCTGGCAGTACCTATTGTCAAGGTTATGGGCAACCATACTATGACGAAAGACATCATTATAAGCTATAAGGAGCCGTGGCAACAGATTCATCGCCGTTGCCTTGAGTCGGCATACCGCAAGACACCGTTTTTCGACCATTATTTCCCGTATCTTGAGAAAGCCTACAGCACACGTTTCGACACTCTCATCGAGTTGAACGAGTTTTGCTTGAAATTTATCTTAAAGACAATGAAGTCGAGCAGGCCTATACAATACACCGATGACTATCATAGCATTACAGGTTCTACCGACTATCGTATAAGTTTATCGAAATGGAGGCTTACAGACACTGTTTTCCCGAAATATTATCAGGTTTTCTCGGACCGTCAGCCGTTCGTATCAAATCTTTCGATCATTGATTTGCTGTTCAACGAAGGTCCGGAAGCCATGAATTACATTGCCAATATCTGACACTCCTTATCATTTCGGATATTCGATTCGGACATGGTAAATGCTAATAAGTTTTTTCTTGATGACTTTCTTCGCAAGCGTGATGTCGCGGAAGGTTATGTCGGTGTTATCGAATTGATTAGCTTTTATCTGACCGTCAATAATATTATCCACGAGATTACTCAACGACTCTTCTGTTTTATCTTTCAGGCTTCGGGAGGCGGCTTCAACGGCGTCGCACATCATCAAGACGGCAGTCTCTTTAGAGAACGGGATAGGTCCATGGTATTTAAACTCGCTATCATCAACTAAATCAGGGTTTTCGCGAAGTTCCATTTGATAGAAAAACTCGGTCCTGCGAGTACCGTGATGAGTTCTCACGAAATCGATAACCTGCTCTGGAATATGGTTCTGCCTACATATCTCTATTCCGTCAATAACGTGGCTAATTATTATCTGTGCGCTCTCCATAGAAGAGATATCCTCATGCGGGTTATATTTACCATTCTGATTTTCAATAAAGTAATAAGGATTCTTGGTTTTTCCAATATCATGATACATTGCGCCCGTCCTTACAAGGAGCGCGTTTCCCCCAATATTAAAAATCACCTCTTCGCAAAGGTCGGCCACTTGCATCACATGTTGGAAAGTGCCGGGAGCGTCAGAAGCGAGTTTCCTAAGAAGAGGGCTGTTAGAATTGCTCAGTTCAAGGAGCGTAAGGTCAGTGACAAAGCCGAAGACACGCTCCACGAAGAACGCCAGAGGAAGAGCAAGCATTGTAAGGATAGCATTTCCGGCGTAAATGACCACATCGATCCATCTGAACCCGTCGAACCCTCCGTCATAGATAAGCATCATACCGAGATATACGACAAGATAAGTGACGAACACCGACAGCGAAGTACCAAAATAATCAGAGCGGTTTGTCCTTTTATTCATCGAGAAGATTGCCACGAAGGACACAAACAACTGTACGAAAAGGTATTGGAACGGGTTCGGCATAGACAAGCTTATAATAATCAGCGACATAATCTGGACCACTATAGACACCCTCGCATCAAAGAAAGTCATCAGCAGCATAGAGACCATAGCGATTGGCATAAGGTAGATGAGAGACGGGGCGTATTTTAGCAGCAGCAATGACGGCACAATCATCAAGAGCATCAACAAAAGTATAAGGTTGATATAGCGCAACTCCTCGCAGACATCGGGTCGCAACATTTTAAGTATCAAGAAGAGAGCGATTAACACCATGCCGACGAGCAGGACCTGTCCGTAAAATATGTAGTTCATGCTTAAGACATGGCTTGAGGTGAGTTCGGAATACTCACGCTGTAAAGACATGAGAACCACATACTTCTCTTCAGTGACGATTTCGCCTTCCGCAATAATCAGCTCATCTTTCTGAACCATACCGAATGTCGGCAGAATATTGTCGAGAGCCTTTTTCGCAGCCTGTTTCGTCAGGTTATCGGAATACACGACATTTTGACGGAGAGAGCTCTGTATAACGTTGTCAATCATCATCATAAGGTCGATATTCTTTATATCCGCCAATTTCTCGCGCACATAGTCGTGCGCCGTTGACATTGTGTAAAAATCCTTAAACAAACAGTCAGAGATAACCTTATTCCTTACCACTGAGACCGTCTGGTCAGGTTTGATTTTCAATATCTTATCACTTTTGGCTACAATACCGACATTCTCAATATCATTGAAAATCTCGAGAGCCAAGTTACGGAAATAGTTTTTACTACCATAATCCTTGTTCCATTGTTCGTCTAAATCTTTCAAAAGGTTCTCCCGTCCCACCTCGGTCCCTTCAACATCAAAAACGAAGCAAGGATTGACTTTTTCGAGAGCTTTCTCCTCCTCAGCGAGCACTTGTTCCGATGATTTATAGATTGGGAAGTTAAACGGAGCATATAGCGACTCATGCTGCCAAGGCCTCATCTTTTGGAACTCATACTTGAATTTTGCATTTCGAGGCATCAAAAGCACCACAACGACCAAGGCTATAATGAACGCGACGGCCTTCATCGCACCATAATATGAATGGCGTATCTTATCCACAATTTTACGTACCTTATTCATTATCAATATATTAAATATTTTAAAAACTTAAGGTTGATTATTTTTTATAAAATGTAAAAATACAAATAATCTTTTTAAATTTGCAAAAGAAAAAAATTTCTAAATAATTATGTTTGGGATATGCACATTATCGGCAGTCAGCGTAAGGCGCGAGCCGAGTCACGAGAGCGAGTTAGTAACAGAGCTGTTATTCAACGACATATACGAGGTTTTAGAGAAAAAAGGCGAATGGTTTTATATCAAGATGGAATATGATGGATACGAGGGCTGGATACGTTCATTGCAACACTTTGATATTGAAGAAGATACATTCAGGACATTAGCATCGAGAGAGTTTGTCGCCGTTAATACTCCTATTGAGATATACGATTCGAAAATCCTTACATTTGGGACTACTATTTACACTTCAGAGAAAAGGTGCGTTGAATCTAACAGTTTTATTAACAATGCCTTGTCCTTACTTGATGTACCATACCGATGGGGAGGCAGAACAGTTTTCGGCATTGACTGCTCAGCCTTCGTGCAGTTGTGCGCCAAGACGGTAGGCGTCAGGATTCCACGCGACGCCTCGCAGCAGGTACTGATAGGAGAAGACGTATATTTCTTAGCGGAGACACAGCCCGGCGACATAGCTTTTTTCGAGAACGAAGAACACCGCACCATTCACGTAGGAATACTTCTCGGCAACGACAAAATCATTCACGCCTCAGGCAAAGTCCGCATCGACTCTATCGACCAGACCGGCATCTTTAACAAGGAGTTAGGCCGGCACACCCATTTCCTCAGCGCCATAAAAAGGATAATAAATATCTGATTAGCAATAATAAAAATCACAGGACAGCTCCTTATTGCCACAGACAATCCGATAATGATGTATATTATTAAGGTGTTGACGAATATAGATAAAAAATCGGGATAAAATGTAGAATTATTTCGAGAAATAATTATTTTTGCGCAAAAAAGAACAACCATTTAAAAATACAGATATGAATAACGCATTATTTCAATTTGCACATCCTGCTAACGAGCCTGTGAAAGAGTACAGGCCAGGAAGTCCTGAGCGTATAGCATTAGAGAAAGAGCTTGAGAAACAATCGAATGAGGTGGTAGAGATACCTATCATCATTGGAGGCAAGGAGATACGCACGGGTGATATAGGTGAGGTCGTGATGCCACACAACCACAAGCACGTCATTGCAAGATACCATAAGGTTGGAGAGAAGGAAGTCAACATGGCGATTGAAGCTGCCATGAAAGCCAAGAAGGACTGGGAGAACACACCATGGGTCGAGAGAGCATCTATCATGGCGCGTATTGGACAGTTGTTAGCCACCAAGTACCGTGCGAGAATCAACGCATCGTGTATGTTAGGACAGAGCAAGAACGCTTTTCAGGCTGAGATTGACTCTGCATGTGAGACCATCGACTTCTTCCGTTTCAACAACTACTATGCGGGCAACCTCTATTCAGAGCAGCCGTCATCCACACCTGACCAACTCAACCGCGTTGAATATCGTCCACTTGAAGGTTTCATCATGGCCGTGACACCATTCAACTTCACATCTATAGCATCGAACTTGAACATGACACCGGCGTTAATGGGAAACACGACTATTTGGAAACCATCGACAACCGCATTGTTATCAAACTACCATCTCATGCAAATCGCGATGGAAGCCGGCCTGCCAGACGGAGTTGTCAACTTCCTTCCGGGGCAAGGCTCGCTCATTGGCGGCATAGCGTTGAACAACCCTAACCTCGCAGGCATTCACTTCACCGGTTCGACAGCCACATTCCAAGGATTATGGAGAACCGTCGGTATGAACATCTCCAGCTACAGGTCTTATCCACGTCTTGTTGGAGAGACAGGCGGCAAGGACTTCATCTTCGCACACAGCTCGGCCGACCCGCGCGAGGTGGCATGCGCAATAGTAAGAGGCGCATTCGAGTTCCAAGGACAGAAATGCTCGGCAGCGTCACGCGCATATATACCGGCATCATTATGGAACGAGGTAAGACAAATCGTAGGCGAGATGCTTGAGACAATCAAGATGGGTGATGTATGTGACTTCACCAACTATATCAACGCCGTCATCGACGAGGCTTCGTTCGACAATTGCAAAGGCTATATCGACAGGGCGAAAGCGTCAGATGAGGCAGAGATCGTGTTCGGCGGCCACTGCGACAAGAGCATAGGATATTTCGTAGAGCCAACAGTGATTCTGGCAAAGAACCCAAGATACGAGTCTATGGCACAGGAGATCTTCGGTCCTATCATCACCATCTTCGTTTACGAGGACAAGGATTACGAGCAGACATTAGAGTTATGCGACACCACATCGCCATACGCTTTGACAGGCGCAATCTTTGTTAACGAACTCAAGGCACGTCAGCTTGCAGACGAGAAACTCAAATATTCAGCGGGCAACTTCTACATCAACGACAAGCCTACGGGAGCCGTTGTCGGTTGCCAGCCATTCGGAGGCTCGCGCGCATCAGGCACTAACGACAAGGCCGGAGGATTATGGAACCTCATCAGATGGACCAACCCTCGCGCTATCAAAGAGACATTCGTACCCGCGACAGAATACGGATACCCATTCTTAGCAAAATAACATGATAATAAACGGGTGCGGCGCAATTCTTGCGCCGCACTTATTTTTCCCCTGAGCTATTTCTCCATAACGACATAGACTTGTCCCTCTCCCCTCCTCGCAAGACACAGCATCTCTCGCCTCTCTTCCGAAAGCTCATGATACAGACTATCTGCATTGACAACAGAAACCGCATTCTAAAGGACTTGCGCATAGTCTCTACAGAACTGCCGCACATGGTCATTCTGCCCGAAGTTTCGCTCCCTCTCTATTGTAGGTTCCTCCCATGAATCAACATCCGGGTTTATCGGGACGAGAAGCACAACCCAGACATCTGAAACAGCAGCCGTCAGACAACGCATGCCAAGCATACAAAATCAGCAAGCCATTTTATCCAATGTACCCAGTTATCGCAAAAGACGAAAACCCAACTCCATTTTCCCAAATCCTTTCTGCAAACCATGAGGTTTTATTCAGCTATTGGGTCACCTGCGCATCTAATTCGATGCGGTAGGCGGTAGGGCTGAGACCTACGTAGTGCTTGAAGTACTTGCGGAAAGTGAACTGCTCGGGGAAGCCCAGATTCTCTGCCACCTGCTTGATAGACCATTCTCTTTGTTGCAGAAGATGCTTTGCATGCGCGATAGTGACGCGTGTGATCCACGTGACGGGACTCTCTCCGGAAAACGTACGGACCACCTTGGAGAAATATTTAGGCGAGATATGCAGCGCATCCGCATACCACGCCACGTCACGATGCGTTTGATAATTTAAATATAGAAGTTGCATAAAAGCAGTATAGATATCCATTCGTCTTGTCTGCGGCGCGGTCATGATAGGCTTGTGGCGCGAGACGCAAATAAGCACCTCTGCAATGAGTGCCTGTTTCCACAGTAAAATGCTCTGTTCCTCCAAAGGACGAATATGGCTTTGAGACAAATCCGTCAATTCCTTCTCCCTTTTGCATACTTTCTCATAGATATATTGTATGTTGTGAATATCCTGTTGTGCTATCAAAAAACAAGGATTGAGGAAAATGCGCTTTTGGATTATATCAGAGATAACGTGCCTGGTGACAGATACGACTTGGTCCGCATCCGTCTCAAACCGAATCCACTGAGCATCAGGTGAGTTGGTTTCTGAATCAATCAGGACAAGTGGCGAGCGCATAATAAGCGTGCCAACCGAACAATAGTGAGAAATGCCCTGGATAGACACTTGGGCATGCCCAGCGACAAGCAGTTGAAACCCAGCTATGTTAATAAATCGGTCGTCTCTCAGCGTAGTGGCATCGAACATAATGGACATATCGTTTTGTGTATTAGATACAAAAGTAGTACTTTTTTCCCAATAAAACCCAATATATTAGGTAAAATAGAGAATATAGGTTACTTTTTTATCAATAATAACTAATTCTTACCCTATACGCTAACAAAAAATAATCGTATCTTTGTAACGTTTTTTAAAGCATCCATTTGGGGATAAGTATTTGAGAGCAACTAATAAGAAAAGCCAAAAGACATGAATATTCTTTATTGTGGTGACCGAAAAATGGAAACGGGCATGCAGTTGTCGGCGCTGTCGTTGCTGCAACACACGGATGAGCCCCTGTGTATTTATGTGCTCACAATGAGTTATGAAGATGATCAGACGAAAATGGAGCCGTTGCGAGGACAGGTATGCTTGGAGTTACAGGAATTTCTTCAGCAGCGTCATCCTATGAGCAGAGTAGAACGATACGATTGCAGCTCATTGTTTGAGCGGCATCTCCCATTGGCGAATATGACCACACGCTTTACGCCAGCTTGCATGCTGCGCCTGTATGCGGATTTATTGCCCGACATACCGCACCGAATCTTATATTTAGACACCGATGTGTTGGCTTTGCGCGACTTCACGGATTTTTATCATCAGCCCATGAATGAGATAGAGTTTGCGGGGGTCCGAGACTATTATGGGCAGTGGTTCTATTCGCATCCATTCAAGCGCGATTATCTCAATTCGGGAGTACTGCTGATGAATATGGAAGCGATGCGCGACACCAACCTGTTAGCTCGTTGCCGCGACCTATGTGCTCAACGGCGCATGTTCCTCCCCGACCAGCACGCCCTCAACGCCTTGGTGCAGCGCAAGCGCATCTGCGAGAGGCGTTACAACGACCAACGAAGCACACACGAAGACACTGTTTTCAGGCATTATACTACCACTTTTCGCATATTTCCGCCTCGCTCCGTGACAGTCAAACCATGGCAGCCGACGGCGGTAAAGGAGGTACTGCGCGAACAGATAGATGACAAACTGTTGAGATTGTACGAAGACCTGACACATAGCAAATTAAAATAACGCTAAATAGAGATAATTATGAGAACTGCAATCCCTGTTTTCTTTACGATTGATGAAAGTTATGCGCCTTTGGCTGCAGTGGCGATTCGCTCCATAGCTTGTCATGCCGACAAGACACGGGAGTATCAAATATACATCTTGCATCAGAGCCTTAGCCAACTTTCACAAGAGCTGATCACCCGACAACTCAAAGACAACATGCACATCACCTTCCGCAGCATGCCCGATTGCATCGACGGGATAGATGATGTGATAGGAAACCGACTGAGGGCAGATTATTTCACGCTGACCATCTATTTCCGTCTGTTTATTCCGACTATGTTCCCTGAGTATGACAAGGTAATCTATTTAGACAGCGATGTGGTGATACCCGGAGATATAAGCCGACTATACGATATGCCATTGGGAGACAACCTTATAGCGGCCTGTCCCGACTGGTCTATACAGGATATAGCGCCTTTGCGATACTATATCGAGGAAGGATTCGGTTTCCCACCAGAGACGTATGTCAATTCAGGCGTGTTGTTGATGAACACCCGGTTACTGAGAGAATGCCATCTCGAGACCCGCTTCTTAGATATGCTCAACACCTATCACGTGGATTGTATCGCACCAGACCAAGACTATCTGAACGCGTTATGCCACGGCCGTATCCTGTATTTGGGACACGAATGGGACGCGATGCCAGACAAAAAGGGAGAGCTGCCCAACCCGCAAATCATCCATTACAACCTTTTTGAGAAACCTTGGCAGCGAGAGGGAATTGCCTATGCGGATTATTTCTGGAAATACGCGGATATGGCTGGATTAGGCGACTATTTCCGCAAATATCTGGCAGACTATACCGACAAACAACGCCAGCAAGACGATGAATCAATGGCTCGATTATTGCACAGAGGAGAGGAGATTCCAACAAACAAGCTAACATTCAAAACACTTTTTGAAACAGGAAAGGAAAAACGGCTATGAAACTGCTAATCCCTCCTCACAGACAAGAAGTGATGGACAATATCCGCAAGGCTGTCGCTGACCGTGACTTCTACCGCGTCGTGGAAATAGACGACCCCGTCATTTCCGACAAACAGATAAAGCAGATTCTCGACTGGTACGAATACCGACGCTCATGGCTATCGTATGCAATTCCCAACCTGCGCGCACGCACTATCGTGAACAGACTGACCCGGACTGTTTGCCAAGACACGGATTTTGTTGGCACGGACAATCTTCGCAACATAGAAGGCGGAGCAATCATCACAAGCAATCATTTCAATCCATACGAGAACGCACTGATACGTCAGATGGTATCCAACTACCTCGGACGCAGATTTTTCGTGGTGAGCCATGTCAACAACTTCGCCCAACGAGGGTTCTTCGGCTTCCTCATGAAATATGCTGACCTGATACCGATATACCGCTCGCCTGTGTACCTGCATTCCCGATTCGACAAATATATACGCACACACCTGCAAAAAGGACATCTCATACTGATTTATACCGAACAGGAGATGTGGTTCAACTATCGCAAACCGCGTCCCCTTGCTGTCGGAGCTTACTACTACGCCGCAAGGAACCATGTGCCTGTCATCTCCTGCTTTGTTGAAATACAAGACACCGACCGAATGATAGACGAACATTTCTCCGAAGTGCATTGCACAGTACATATACTGCCAACCATACTCCCCGACCCCAACTTGTCCGACAAGGAAAATGCCCACCGGATGGCGGAGCAGGATTATGCACAGAAAAAAGCTGCCTACGAGGCTGCCTACGGTAAGGAACTAACCTATGACTTCGAAGACGATGACATAGCCGGGTACCGACCGTAATACCAGCATTGTTTTGTGTAACGACTACATAGATGGATTGGCAAAAAAAAACATATAATTTAGGAATTGACATCGGTAGCACAACAGTCAAAATAGTGCTGGTTGACGATTCAGAGCAAGTGCTATATCGTGTGTATAAACGGCATAATGCACGACAAGCGGCGACCTTGCAAAGACTGCTCGCAGAGATGGGAGACTCTCTGAACATGGCCGCCGACACACTGTTGCGCGTATCGGTATGCGGCAGCGGCGGCAGGAATGTAGCCGACGCCATCGGTGTCCCGTTTGTGCAGGAAGTGGTGGCAAACGTAGCAGCAGTAAGCCACCTATATGACAACGTACATACGGCCATAGAACTGGGAGGACAAGATGCGAAAGTGGTGTTCTTCCACCGCGATGCACAAGGACGGCTCAGCAGCAACGACATGCGTATGAACGGCAGTTGCGCTGGAGGAACAGGAGCGTTCATCGACGAGATAGCCCAACTACTGCGTGTTCCCGTAGAAGAATTCAACGATTTAGCCGAGCAAGGAACACAAGTGTATGCCATCAGCGGACGATGCGGTGTGTTTGCCAAAACAGATATACAGCCACTCCTCTTACAGGGAGCACGACCCGCGGATATTGCGTTATCCACTTTTCACGCCATCGCAAAACAGACCATAGGCGGACTCGCACAAGGATTGGAACTGAGTGCTCCCATTGTCTTTGAGGGCGGACCACTCACCTTCAATCCGCGGCTCATAAAGGTGTTCGCAGAAAGGTTGGGATTGCAAGAAAGCGATTATTTCCTACCCCGACATGCTGAGACGATGATAGCATTCGGAGCAGCTATGGCAGGCGTACGGATGTTTGCGGAACGTCCGCCACTGTCGATGCGCGAGTTGACAGAGCAGGTGAGCAACTATATCCTGACTGTGGGTTCGGACAGCGTAAACGACGCGCCGCCACTGCGACTATGCGGACACGCCAACGACTATCAGCTACCGGCAACCCCACACCCTACAAACGGCAGGTTGGGCGTGTACATAGGTATCGATTCGGGAAGCACTACCGGAAAATTCGTGCTGATGGACGAACAAAAACAAGTAATAGATACTTTCTATGCCAACAACTTCGGCAAACCTATTGACGTATTGAAAAATGGCTTGCTGGCAATATACGATAAATACCATTCGATAGGCATAGAGTTAAACGTGCTTGGTGTCGGCACAACCGGTTACGGAGAACATATAACAGCCGAGGCATTCGGAGCTGATGTACATACCGTAGAGACTGTGGCACATGTACGAGGATGCCTACATTATATTCCCAAGGCATCGTTCATCTTAGACATTGGCGGACAGGATATGAAAGCAATATGGCTTCAAGACGGAGCGATTACTAATATCATGCTAAACGAGGCCTGCTCCTCCGGTTGCGGATCTTTCTTAGAGAATTTCGCGTCCACGCTGGACATCAAGGCTAATGAGATAGCCACACACGCGCTTCGCTCAACCGCGCCCGCTTATCTGGGAAGCCGCTGCACTGTTTTCATGACATCAACCATCATCACAGCGCAGCGACAAGGGAAACAACCCGATGACTTAATGGCGGGATTATGCCGCTCAATCATAGAGAATGTGTTCACTAAAGTCATTCGTATTCACAACAAAGAGTCATTGGGAGAACACATAGTAGTACAAGGCGGCACTTTCCGGAACGATGCCGTGCTCGCGGCCATGGAGGAATATGTAGGGCATCCGGTGCTCCGCGCTCCTTTCCCAGGCGAGATGGGAGCTATCGGCGCGGCTCTTCTGGCGGCTGAGAAAGTGCAGACACAATCATCGTTTATCGGATGGCAGGCTTTACGCGATTTCTCCTACGAGACACAGACCGGATTACATTGCGGACAATGCGAGAACAACTGCGCACTGACACTCACCCGTTTCTCCACCGGCAAGCAATGGCTGATAGGTAACCGCTGCAATCGGGGAGCACAACAATACGCGCCCGAGCAAGTGGCACACCATATTAACACATCCGCCAACGACCTGTTTCAGACACGTATGCGTCTGCTCTTGCAGCCGCCATCACACAAACAGCTACTGCCCTCGAAAGGAAAGAGAATTGGAATACCTTTGGTGCTGGAGTTTTGGGACAGCCTGCCATTCTGGCACGCGTTTTTCGTTGCGCTTGGATACGATGTGCTCATCTCCCACAACGGGAGCCGACGATGTTATGAAGACGGCCTTCAGTTTGTGGCATCAGACACGATTTGCTTCCCCGCCAAACTTGTACACGGACATATCATTGACCTTGTACAGCAAGGAGCAGACATAATATTCTTCCCCTATGTCATGCACATGCCGCCCGAAGGAACGGACAAATTATCGCCATACATGTGCTCGGTTTTGCAAGGTTATCCGATGGTCGTAAGAAATGCACAGGCGCCTGAAGAGCGTTACGGTCTGCCATTCCATACACCTATATTCCATTGGTTCGGTCCCAAAGACCGCAAGACGCAGATCACAGCCTATGCCACGGACTCTTTGGCAGCAAACAAAGATGCAGCCCAAAAGGCGTTTTTGCTCGGGGAAGAGGCGCTTTTTTCTTTCCGGCGCCAACTACGCGATGCGGGAAGCACTTTGCTGCATGAGTTAGAGAAGCGGGACGGCTGGGGCGTCGTGCTGGCCGGCCGGCCGTATCAGTCTGACCCGATGGTAAATCACCGGCTTTCCTCTTACTTCACACACAACGGCGTAAGCGTTTTCACCGTTGACAGCCTGCCTGGAATAGAAGAGGTGGATCTGCGCAACACACGTGCTGAGATTACAAATAACTTCCATACCCGTATGCTGTCCGCCGCATATCTGTCCGCTATAAACCCATGTCTGGAATATGCTCAGATGGTGTCGTTCGGTTGTGGACACGACGCTATCCTCACCGACGAGATAACACGCATTCTACATGAGGTTGGAGAGAAATCACCATTAGTGGTAAAGATAGACGAGAGCGATGCCAACGGAGCTCTCTCCATACGGGTACAATCATTCGTGGAGTCCATACGTATCCGCCGAGGCAAGCAGAAGACGTATCAGACATCCGGTCAACCGTTGCAGAATGCGTTTCCCACTAAATTCCTGCCTGAGGACAAACACCGACGCACACTGCTGATACCCAATATCTCCAAAGAAATATCCGTAGTGCTTGCCGGCTTGTTGGGACGGAAATTTGTAGTGAAGCAAGTCCCGATTGGTGGGGTCGCACAGATACACACCGGCAAACAATACTCCCACAACGATATTTGTTTCCCATGCCAAATGGTGATTGGAGAACTGATAGATGCAATACGTGATGGAAATTATGCACAAGACGATGTAGCAGTAGGAATGGTTAAGTTCCAATGTGATTGCAGAATGTCACATTACTCGGCATTGCTGAGAAAAGCACTCGACGCGGCGGGATTTGACAGAGTACCTGTTGTGACTACCGATCCAAACGACACGAAGAACGGGCAACCCGGAGTGAAGTTACTCGGACCAATAGAGGTAATCAATGCAGTGTATGCCTTCATGATGCTCGATGTGCTCAAAGAACTGGCGCGCAAGATACGGCCGTATGAGACAAAGAAAGGTGAGACGGACCGGGTGCTTACCGCCTGCACAGAGCTAATCGGAGAGGCGGCGGGTGAGAGCCTGTCGAAAATGAAAAAGATATTCCCCTATTGCATCCATGAGATGGAGCAGATAGCCTATGACCGTACCCACCTAAAACCACGCGTGTTTGTGACAGGTGAACTGTTGGTCACATACCACCCTGGCTCTAATTTCCATATCGAAGAATACCTTGAGCAAAACGGTTTAGAGACGGTCTTCCCGCGAGTGACCGACCAACTACGCAAAGATTTCCTTGCCTCGATGGCGGAAATAAAAGACTATCACGCCAATATACCGAAGTATCCCTTTGCCGTCTCATGGCTGTTTGACCATGTGCAGCGCGAGGTGGAAAAGGTAGCGGTCAAACATCCACTGTATGTATGCGCACAAACGCCCGACATGTTGTACCAGGGTGTCAAGCATATCATACCCAAGACCTTGTCGTGCGGAGAAGGATGGCTGATGGCGGCCGAGATCGCACATCTCGCCAAAGAGGGAGTGCGCTCATTCGTCATTTTACAGCCCTTCGGATGCCTGCCTAACCACGTCTGCGGAAGAGGCGTCATTCGCGCATTGAAAAAAGACTACCCGGATATTCAGATTCTGCCACTGGACCTCGACCCCGACACGTCGTATGCTAATGTGGAGAACAGACTACAAATGCTGATTATGTCAACAACATAAACAAATCATGAAAGAATACAGATACCATACTTTGACAGATGATGTTGTTCAATCAAAACATCAGGACTACCAAATGCCGGACGACTATGTATATATCCGAACGGCATGGCGGCACCGCTTAGCGGGAAACGTGATATACCGATTGTTTCAGGCTGTTGGATGGGTCTATTTACGATGTCATCTGCATACTCGTTTCTACGGCACAGAGCGGTTGAAGGCTTTCCGCGAACAAGGCTTCTTCCTCTACGGCAATCATACACAGCCATTTGGAGACGTGGTGCAGGTGATGCTGTTATGCGGACATCATCGTGCATGCGGCGTATTCAGTCCCGCCAATTTCGGCATACCCGTTATAGGCAAACTGTTGCCGTTGATAGGCGCATTGCCAAACCACCGACCGAAAGCCTTGACAGAGGCTATCACCACGCATATACAACAAGGACATGTAGTCGCTATTTATCCTGAAGGACACGTATGGCCATTCTATACCCAGCTGCGGCCCTTCCCTGACACGGCTTTTCATTTTCCCGTCTCACTACACGCACCATCATTTACGATGACCGCCGTCTATCGCCCCTACGCCAGAGGCAAATGCGTACAGCAAGAGGTGTATATCGACGGACCGTTTTATCCGCCGGAAGAGATGACACCGCGCCAGCAACGCGCAGAATTGTGCAAACAAGTGCGTTCGGTCATGGAGCAACGGCTGCAAAACTCCAGCCAGACGATAGTGAAATATGTCCGACAAGGGGAATGAGATACCCACCAAGACACAAAACAGTTAGGAATCAAGCACTAATCATTGGCGCACATCTTCCACTCTTCACGTTTATAGACTTCCCACACCACAGTAAAAACAATTGCGGTTTCTGGCTTTAGTTTGCAGAGCAGCCTTACCATTGTCATTTACCCTGTATAGAATTTCCGTCCGTTACACTATGCTCATACCGGGCGTATTGTCAAGATTTCTTCCTAACGACATAGACAAGTTCCTCTCCCCTCCTCGCAAGACGCATCCTTTCTCGCCTCTCTTCCGAAAGCTCATAATACAGACTGTCAGCATTGACAACAAATCCCGCATTCTCAAGTACTTGCGCATAATCTCTACCGAACTGCCGCACATGGTCATACTGGCCGAAGTTTCGTTCCCTCTCCTCCGGCAATGTTATTGTAGGGTCCTCCCATGAATCAACATCCGGGTTTATCGGGACGAGAAGCACAGCCCAGCCATCCGGACGCAGCACCCGTTTAATCTCGCTAAAAGCCGCGTTGACATCGCCAACATGTTCGAGCACATGGTTGCAAATGACGACATCATACTGGTTATCAGGGATTTCCATCTTAGTGACATCAAGATGAAGGTCCGCAATAGGAGAATCAATATCCGCTGTAGTATAGTCAAGGTTTGGCAACGAGCGAAATCGTTTCAAAAACGGCTGCTCTGGAGCGAAGTGTAACACCTTCAAATTATCAGTAAAGAACCCCGTTTTCTCTTTCAGATACAGCCATAACAAACGATGACGCTCGAGCGATAAACATTTGGGACATAGCCTGTTATCCATAGCATGCCCATAGCCGTAAGGCAGAAACTTCCGGAAATGCCCGCCACAAATCGGACATTCCACCCTATTCCCAATATAAAACGGACGAACCAACACACTAAAAAGATAACTGAACCTTATCAGCACCTGACGAGGAAATATCTTTGTCAATAATCCTATTATTTTTTTCATTTCTTAGAAAAAGTCTTTTAATTCATTATCAATTATCTATCACCAAACATCCTCCTAATGCCATCAGTAATATTCGACCAAGAGTATCTCTTTTTTTCTTCACTTACATTGTACGACATCTGTTCAAACCTGCGGTTTTCAAAAAAATCCACGAGAGAGTCAGCGATACGATTCGGACAAGGGTCCACCACATATCCAGCCCTGCCATCTGGAACTATCTCCTTCAACCCTCCAACGTCTGTAACGAGCATCGGTCGGTTAAAATGATAGGCAATCTGCGTCACGCCGCTCTGAGTAGCTGACTTATAAGGTTGTACTACAATATCCGCGGCACTGAAATAATATCTCACCTCGTCATCTGGAATATAATTATTCCTAATGATAACTTTATCTTTAAGATTATAATTCTCAATCATTTCCAAATACTGAGAGATATCGTCATAAAACTCGCCAGCAACGATAAGTCTGACAGGCATCTCTGAAAACCGACTGTCAGAGAGAGCCTCTATCAGCAGGTCAAGGCCCTTATAAGCGCGTACAAGACCGAAGAAGAGCATATATCTGAATCCTTCTTCTAATCGGAGGGATGCCAACGCCTCCTCGCGCGAGACTATCTCTCCGAAATTATCATAGAGAGGATGAGGAGTGAAAATCTTAGGCTTATTCTGTCTATCAAGCGACTTAACATCTGAGAACACTGACTTTGACAGAGTTACGAAGCCATCCATAGCTTTCACAAAATATGGAGGCAACATTTTGTCAAGCACCGACTTCTCGTGAGGGACCATATTATGCACCAAGGCCAAGCACTTGATATTCTTCGATTTCTTTATCAAACGGGCAATTGTGCCATAGCATGGCGAGAAGAACGACATCCAGTATGCGAAAATCACTATGTCCGGATTTTTCTCCCTGATTTTCTTTCCAGCCTTAATCCAGTTAGTTGGAAGGACGGAGTTCACCATACGTGATATTCGAACCCCGTCAGGCGCTGTCGATGTGTCGGAGTACTGGGTTTTACCAGGGAAGAGGAATGACGGATATTGGAGAGTAAAGGTAACAAGTTCAACCGAGTCTCCCTCGCTAACAAATTCAGCCGCAAGACGTTCAGAGAACGCCGCAATACCACCCCTATAAGGGAAAGAAGGACCGACAATAACTATTCTCATAGTGAAATATTAAGACTCTTTATCAAACAACTTATTTTTCAATCCCTTTATCTTTCATCAAAAGTTTATTCTTCAGCATGACGATAATCTCTGTAATCTGTTTAGAGACATTCAATTTATAAACGGCAGCCACTCCAATAAGGGTTAGAACCATCGTCCTCAGCAAGGACTCTGCGGCTTTAGCGACAAGCCCGCCGCCCATCAGACCCACCAGCCAAGGAGAGACTGTATTAACTATAGCATAATCAACAACAAACAATGCGACAACGACACCTATTACAGCCATCTCACTCCATGAGAAAGGATGGATTTTGGTTTTCCACCCCACAACGGAGAGGACAATAATATAATAAATCGAGAAAGCGATGAGAGACGCCAAGGCCGAGCCAGCCATTCCAAAACGCGGGATAAGCAAGTTGTTCATCACTATCGCCGCGAATGTAAGTATAAGAGAGAAAAGCAGTTGGAGATAGTAATATTTTGAATAACTGAGGACAATGACACCCACATTCAATGTCGAGTTTATCATTTTTGCGATAACCAAGATAAAGAACACCCATTTTCCGGCGGCGAAGACCTCACCATTAGGAAGAATCTCGAAGAACAAGTCGATATTAATCCAGATGATGAAGAATACGAAAAGTCCGGCAATAAGCTGATGGAGGGTAACGTTATTCGCGATCTTGCGTGCATTTTGAATATCGTTATCTTTCATTGCCTGGGAGATATTAGGTTTGGATATTGATCCGAGTGCGCGATACGGCATTTCCACAAGGGCAGCCATATCGGTAGCTATTTTATATATTCCCGTGAAGGCAAGTCCCATCTTCGCTGTGATTAACAAGGAGTTAAGTACAGGGATTATTGTACTTACCACCGATGAGACGATAAGCAGCATGGTATAAAGGAAGAAATCTCTACGCAGTTTCTTATCCACAAACGATGGCTCTACCTTGAACGAGATTCTTTTCAACGAGAGCAGGTATATGATATTCAATATAGTAGCGAGCAGATAAGTTACACAAAGGCCGACAACCATTCCATCGAGGTCGATAACCTTCATGATATACAGCAGATAGTCGATGAGTGTGAAGAGGCGGATTCCCACCTCACGGACAAAGCGAGGGAACACTATGCGCATCAGCAGGTTAGAGTTCGTCTCGAACACAACGGTGTACAGCATGAAGAAGGACATAGGTATGACGAAGTACATATAGTCAACGAACAATGCCGACTGTTCGGAGAAGTAATCTGCTATTTGTTGTTTAAAGATGAAGAACAGGGCGGTGAAGATAACGAATCCCACCATAGGGACGATGAGTGTCCAGCCGAAAAAGCCATGGTCGCGGCTATCCGGGTCTTTAAAATAAGGGTAGAAACGCATTGCCGAGGTAGCTGTTCCCATTTGGGCAAGGCCTGAGAAAAGAACCGCGGCATTGCTTAGCACACTCGCAAGGCCAATCTCCTCGGTGCTAAGGTATTTTGTCATAACAAAAAAGGTAGTAACGAAACCAACGGCTACACCAATGTAATTTATTAACGTACCCTTAATACTCTGTTTTACGACAACACCCATAGCATCACAACTTGAGATTGACAAGTACAGCCATTATATCCTCTTCAGAATATTCTTGACAAAGTTAGTAGTCATATAATCGTTATCATTCAAGACATGATACAACTCATCCATCAGAGGGAAGTCATTGAAATCCATATTGTTATTCTCCAACTTCCTATGCATCACATCTACGGCGATACGGCCTTCGAGTACCACTTTTTCGGAGATGCCTGAATTAAAAAAGCCTTTTCCAATAAGTAAGCCAAGGGTCCTATTACGGCTCATATCATTGAGTGCGGTAAGAGAGAAGTCGCCGAAGCCGCAGTATTTGAACATTGTGTTCTCATCTCCTCCAAAGGAAGTAAGGATGTCGCGCATCTCGTTGATAGCCTTTGTTATTACAATAGAGCGCAGATTAGCGGAATCAAAATTCGCATCGACAATTCCAATAACGATAGCGTAAATATTTTTCAGAAGAGAAGCATACTCCACTCCTGTCACATCAGTTGTGAAATCGATACGGATATTAGTGCACTCGAAGACATCTTTTATCACATCATAAAGGGCGGTATCCGAAGAGGCGGCCGTAAGGCCAGTATCCTGCCTGTTGATAATCTCACGTGCGAAAGAAGGCCCCTTTAGAGTGACAATCTTGTTTCCCAAGAAAGAGCTGACGCAGTCAGGAATAATCTGGTCCTCATTGGCGAAACCCTTCGCGAGATTCACTAAGATCGAAGACGGGGTAATATATCTCTGATTTTCTTTAAGATAGCCGACGATGGCGACGGAAGGGATAGCAAAGAAGATGATATCAGCGTTTTCAAGGACTCTTTTATCTGATGTCGCCTTCAGATGTTCATCGAGGCGGAATTTAGGAAAATAAGAAGTGTTAATATGCTGATTATTAACCATCTCAATCACTTCAGGCTCGACAGACAGCATAGTCACATCATCTTGGTTCTTCTCTGCGATGACATCACCAATAGCTGTAGCAATAGCACCACTTCCAATAATAACTATCTTTTTCATTTAGACAAATTTTTGCAAAAATAATGCTTTTAAACAACAATTCAAAGATAATTTTCAAATGTAGGGGAAAAACTATCCGTTCAGTCTCAGTTTCAGACGGCGCAATGTTTTGATATACAAAGGAAGTGAAACGAAAAGGGTAAGCAGTTCGGCGACAGGCATTGAGAGCCATATCCCGGTATCACCAATAAGGCGGGGGAGCAGTAAAAGTGGCAGCGACACGAAAACAAGGGAGCGGCAAAGAGCTATGGCCGCCGACTCCACGGGGCGTTCCACCGCGGTATGGAAGCTGCTTCCGATGATATTAACGAATGAAAGCAGATAATGTGTGGTGACTATTGAGACAGCTGTGATTGCGAGACTCACGAGCTCTTGATTGCCATCTGAGAACACTGACACGAGCGGGTGTTTAAAAACCTGCGCCAGCACAAAGACAGCCACTCCTATGGCACCGCTCGACTTTAGTGAGATGACAAGCAACGCCTTTATCCTCTGGTAACTTCGCGCGCCCAACTCATACGACATCAGAGGATATAACGCCTGCGACAGCCCATAAACCGACATATTGACCACCATATTAATATAATACACTATCGTCATAGCGGCAACGCCTAACGAACCTATCTCCCTCATTAACACCAAGTTAAACATAAACATCGCAATAGCCGCCGACACTGAGTTAAGCATCTCCGAGCACCCGTTATAAAAAATGCGCCCGACTTCCTTCCAGCCTCCAGCGACCTTTCCGAAACGCACGTTCGGGGCAAGCACAACGGCGGCGGTACTGTTCGCCACACATGTCGCGACTGCCGCGCCAGCCATCCCCCAACCAAACCTCATGATAAAGAAATAATCAAGGACGATATTCACCACACAACAGATCACCCCGCTCGTAAACACCTTGTTAGGCTTTCCAGCAAGACGCGAGAACGCCTCAGTGAAATTCGGTATTATATAAAACACCACCGCGCCCGACAAGATTCCGAGGTAAGTGCGGACGTATGGATACACCTCGTCATCGCTTCCAAGAAGGTAGCAAATATCTTTTAAGAAAATGAGAATCAACACAGAAAGCAAGGAAAGGGTAATCACGCACACTAAGAAAGTCAGAGTCGTATAGCCCCTGACAAGC
>JBJEGZ010000020.1:0-2218 GCA_051875555.1 Candidatus Limimorpha sp.
CAGGTTATTGATGCCAAAGGCAAGTATCTGCTGCCGGGCGCAATAGATGACCATGTACATTTCCGTGAACCCGGACTCACTCATAAGGCTGACATCGCATCTGAAAGTAAGGCCGCCGTTGCCGGTGGAGTGACATCTTTCATGGATATGCCTAACGTCAACCCTCCGACTTTGACACACCAACTCCTGCGACAGAAATGTGACATCGCCGCCGAAAAATCCTTCGCAAACTACTCCTTTTATATTGGAGTCTCTAAAAACAACCTCAACGAGGTCTTAATGACAGACCCCAAGAACGTATGCGGAATAAAGGTTTTCCTTGGCTCAAGCACCGGCAATATGCTTGTAGATGACGATGGCCTTCTCGCTCAGTTGTTTAAGGAGTCGCCTTGCCTTGTCGCTGCCCATTGCGAAGATGACCATACTATCCGTTTTAATACGGATTTGTTGAAAAATGGGTCTCTACGCAATTCTAATATGATGATAATCAACCCTGATGATGTCACACCATCGGTCCATCCTCTTATTAGAAATGCTGAAGCATGCTATAAATCATCGTCAAAAGCGGTTGAACTCGCTACGAAATTTAACGGACGACTGCATGTGCTGCATGTCACCTCGGCTATGGAACTGCCGCTGTTCTCTAACAATATCCCCGTACAAGAAAAAAGAGTTACAGCCGAAGCATGCCTTAACCATCTGTGGTTCACCGATAAAGACTACCCCCGACTTGGAAATAGAATAAAATGCAACCCGGCGGTGAAATCAGAAGAAGACCGTGCGGCCCTTAGAAAGGCTTTGATAGATAATCGTATCGATGTGGTGGGTACTGACCACGCACCTCATGCCCTGGAAGAGAAATTGCACCCCTATATTACCGCTCCTTCTGGTATGCCGTCTATTCAACATCTGCTTTGCGGAATGCTCGAACTTGTTCATAATGGTGTGTTTGACATTACTAAAGTGGTTGAAAAACTGTCGCATAATGTCGCTGCTCTTTATGCTATCGATAGAAGAGGCTTCGTCCGCAAGGGCTATTATGCTGACCTCGTGATTGTTGACCCTGCATTACCTCATACAGTATCAGATGAAACCGTGCTTTATAAATGTGGCTGGTCACCTTATTCTAACGTTACTTTTCATCACACCGTTACTCATACTTTTGTTAACGGCCGACTTGTCTATCATAACGGAGAGTTTGATAGTGCGCCGAATGCTAAACCATTGAAATTTATTAGATAATATGAAGAAACTCTTATTCTTGCCTTTACTTACCTTACTCCTCGCCTCTTGCGTAGATAACCAGACAAAGAGAGTGGAAAAGGTTTTTATGTACCATGAGTCGAACGGCACACCTTGGATTTTGTATTATTATGATGTGAAGGGCAGCGATTCGGTCTGGGTGGCTGAGAAATGGTATCATGACAACGGTATGCTGAGCCTTGAGGGGAATATTAAGGATGGTAAGCGAGATGGCGAATTTAAGTCGTATTATCCATCGGGCAGTCTGTATAGTGTGGGTGACTTCGTTGACGGGAAAAGAGAAGGCCGTGGTCTCGTTTATCATGAGAATGGACAGCTTAATATTGATGGTGGATACAGCAATGGGAAACCTTCTGGATTGTGGAAATTCTTCGACACCGAAGGTAACTTGTTATATACCAATGAGTTCTGATTATGATTACCGCATTTTCAGATGAGGGATTCATGCGCCAGGCTTTGAATGAGGCTAAAGCTGCCGCTGAAGAGGACGAAGTCCCTGTAGGCGCAGTGATAGTTGTTAATGACAAAATTATTGCGCGCGCGCATAATCAGGTGGAATTGCTTAATGATGTCACCGCTCATGCCGAGATGCTTGCAATTACAGCCGCCAGCAATGCTCTCGGAGCAAAATATCTCGATGACTGCACGTTATATGTCACTTTGGAGCCTTGTGTGATGTGTGCCGGAGCTCTCGAACACTGCCATATAAAAAAAGTGGTCTGGGCCTGTGATGACAAAAAAAACGGCTTCTCACGTTTCGGGAAACTTCTGCATCCTAAGACAAATGTGGTGTCAGGCGTCCTTAAAGATGAATGCTTTGAACTACTCACTTCTTTCTTTAAAAGTAAAAGGTGATTTGCCTAATTGCTCATAAACTAAAAGGGGCTTCGTATCCCACCGTTTTCTTAATGCAACACAGACAACTTAAAGCAGCGTTATCATTTTCCCCATGGTC
>JBJEGZ010000021.1:0-46876 GCA_051875555.1 Candidatus Limimorpha sp.
AAAAATGTTGTCTAAAGTTGTCCCCGTTGTCGTCTTCTATCAAAATGGATAAGGCTTCGAATCTATTTACCGGACACTTACAAAAAATATGGCAGAAAGTGCCTATCAAGATGAAAAAAGAGGCTTTATCTCAAAGGATATTTTCATCAAAAAAGATGGAAAGAGAGACAATGAATAGAGATTGAGTGAAAGGTCAGAGTGTCAGGGGTTCGTCTTTAATCTCAAAAATGAAGTATTTCTTTCTGATGAGGAATATTCTAAGCATCCAAACAGCGAAAAAGCCTTCTGACACAACATGATATACGATATTCCATGGGTGAGGAAGTGTAAAAAAGAGACATGCGACCCAGACGAGGAGGTCTATATCGAACAATATATTCCACCATTTCTCTCTATCTTTTATTAATAGGTGGGTATTGGAATTGGATTGCAGACGGATTTGCTGTTCGGAGCCGAACGACAATTTCCATTTAAAAAGTTGAAGTACTATTTTAACACCGATATTATATGTTCCGGGTGGGATTTTGATATTCACATCTTTGGTTCGCATGACACCTAAAGCCTGCCCATCGATGAAAATCCAATAAGGTAGAGCGACATTTAAAAGTTGTTTTCTATGAATGGACAACAGTGACAATCCGTCGGTTCTAATATGTTTCATGATAAAGGCGTATTACATTTCGAGTATTTCTCTCGTAATTTTAGAGGCAGTTTTTTGATTATCAGCGAGTATGATTCAGAAATCAATTCCATTAACAGTGTATCGGGGAATCCGCCGGAATAAGCGATATCGCTCCAATGTTTTTTATTCCAATGCCATGCCGGTGTAATTTCAGAGTATAGGCTTCTCATCTCTTCGTTACGTTCTGGCAGGAGTTTCAAAGTAAGGTGAACATTTTCCACATCGAGGGAGAGGGCCATGAAGATCTTGCCTTCAACTCTGAAGGTCACGAGGTCATCACCGAAAGGCATATCTTCAGTGACGCCGTCAAGTGAGAGGGCAAAGTCTCTGACATCTTCGACATTCATACGTCTTTCGTTTTTTGTGGGAAAAGAGACTGTGCCGCAGGAAATAATATCACGGCACAGTCAACAATCATATCAGTATGAGTGACTTATTCAATAGTCCATGTTGTACCGCTATTGAGGAGGTCGTCAACTGTCTTAATATTAGATTTAGCTGTTTCGCGATCGATAATATCTGTGAGGCAGTCGTTATAAGTAGGAGCATCGACGTTACGGATAACACCGATAGCGACTGGGAACTCCGGAGGCATCATGTGAGCGAGCATCATGTGAATACCGGTGGTTTTCTCTGTAGCGTCATGGACGAGGATATCTTTTTCTGTGATACCGTTTTCGCCTAATGTGACGACTTCGAGTTTATTACCATTCAAGCGGATGCCTTTATCTCTGTTTTTACCGAAGATAAGGGGTTGGCCATGCACGCATTTCACCTGCATATCGTCTCTAACGTCCTTGCCGGTGATATTCTCGTGAACGCCGTTAGAGAATATCATACAGTTTTGGAACACTTCGACGACCGACATACCGTCATGGTTTTTAGCTTCCATGCAAATATCTGTTAATTCCTTGGTATTTATATCTATACCGCGGGCGAAGAATTTGCCGCCGGCACCGATAACGAGTTCGCCAACATTGAATGGGTCCTCGTATGTGCCTTGAGGAGAGGTTTTGGTGACAGTACCGCGGAAGGTACATGGAGAGAACTGTCCTTTTGTCATACCGTAGATACGGTTATTGAAGATGAGGAGGTTCATATCCATATTACGACGCACGGCGTGGATAAAGTGGTTACCACCGATAGCGGTGCAGTCGCCGTCGCCTGACACAATCCAAACTGAGAGGTTAGGGTTAGCGAGCTTGACGCCAGTAGCCACTGCGCAAGCGCGGCCGTGAATACTATGGAAGCCATAGGTGTTCATATAATAAGGGAAGCGTGATGAGCAGCCGATACCGGAGACGACAACGATATCTTCTTTTTTCTTACCGAGTTTCGGGAACACGTCTTCCACGGCTTTCAAGATAGCATGGTCACCGCAGCCAGGGCACCATTTGATAATCTGATCGCTGATAAAATCTTCTTTTGTAAGATTAACAACCTGATTTTCTATATTTGTATTTTCCATGATAATCTTATTTTAAAAGGTCATTAAACTTATTTTCCAACTCTGCTGTAAGGAACGGAAGTCCTTGCACCTTGTTATATTGTTCATATTTGAAGTCAGGCATTTTCTCTCTGAGATAGTTTGCGAACTGTCCTCTATTGTTCTCACACACGACAATTTTCTTATGTCCGCTGAGCACATCTGCTGTATTCTTTGGCAGAGGCATGATATGGCGGAAGTGAGCGTGTGCGATAGATTTGCCTTCTTCGATCATCTTCTCGACTACAGACAGCACCACGCCATAGGTACCGCCCCAGCTTACTACGAGGAGGTCTGCGTTAGGGTCGCCAACAATCTCTTGGTCAGCGATATAGTTTGCCACGCGCTGAACTTTCTCCTCACGGAGGATTGTCATAAGCTCATGGTTCTTAGGGTCAATAGAGAGGTTACCCTTCCCGTTAGCTTTCTCAAGTCCACCAATACGATGGCGCAAGCCTTCAGTGCCAGGTATAGCCCACATACGGCTAAGTTTCTGTTCGTCACGTTTGTATGGTTCGTAATCAGGGTCGTTGTCCTTTGCGATAGGAGGGACTATTGACGGGAGGTCAGCGACTTTAGGGATACGGAAAATCTCCGAGCCGTTACCGAGCGAGCCGTCTGTGAGGAGGATGACAGGGGTCATGTGCTCCATTGCGAGTTTAGCCGCCTCATAAGCCGAGTAGAAGCAGTCAGCCGAGCTACGTGCGGCGAGGACGATAAGAGGAGCGTCACCGTTACGGCCGTATAAAGCCTGCATAAGGTCGCTCTGCTCTGCCTTAGTAGGAAGTCCTGTTGATGGTCCGCCACGCTGTACGTCAACGACTACGAGAGGAAGTTCTGTCATGACAGCGAGACCAAGAGCCTCAGACTTAAGAGAGAGGCCAGGACCAGATGTTGTAGTGACAGCAAGGCAGCCTGCGAATGAGGCACCAAGAGATGATGTGATACCCGCAATCTCATCTTCCGCCTGGAACGCCTTGACTTTCAAGTTCTTATATTTCACAAGTTCAGCAAGGATATCTGTTGCTGGAGTGATAGGATAAGAACCGATGAAAAGCTGACGGCCAGAACGCTCTGAAGCGGCCATAAGTCCCCATGCAGTAGCGACGTTACCGGTGATGTCACGATATTTGCCTTTGGCAAGGTTTGCCGGCTCAATACGATATGTGTTAGCGAAAATCTCCATTGTGTCAGCATAACTGTAACCAGCAGCGACAACAATCTGATTCGCCTTTATAACTTCAGGTTTATTTTTAAACTTATTGTTGAAATATCCGTTCAACATGGTGATGTCACGGTTAAAGAGATACATCACGATGCCGAGAGCGAACATGTTCTTTGACTTCAACATAGCCTTACGGTCCCAGCCGAAATCTTTCAACGCCTCAAGCGTCATTGAGGTGATAGGAGCCTTCACCACCTTGTACTGACTAAGTGTGTCGTCCTGTGTAGGGTCTGACTCATAGCCTGCTTTTTCAAGGGCCTTCTCATTCAAGGAGTCGATATCGAAAATGATAGTTGTACCGGGCTTGAGCCATCGCATATTCGCCTTGATTGAGGCTGGATTCATTGCGACAAGCACATCGCAAAGGTCACCTGTCGTATGGACAGGCTTATGTCCAAAATGCACTTGGAATCCGGATACCCCAGACACTGTGCCTTGTGGTGGGCGTATTTCTCCTGGATAATCTGGGAAAGTGGCAAAGTCATTTCCAGCTAATGCTGTTGAATCGGAAAACAAATTTCCTGTCAGCTGCATACCGTCTCCAGAGTCACCCGCAAAGCGAATGACTACGTGTTCAAGTTCTACAACTTTTGATCTGTTAGCCATAAGAAATTGAATTTAATTGATTATATTATAATTACTAAATAACTAATTCCAAACAAAAAAATCAAGTTTAAAAGAACGTTGCAAAATTAACTATATATTCAATATAAAAAAATTTTTACCTCAATTAATTTTTCATTTTATAGATAAAAAAATTAAAGGAAAAAAGTCATGCGTATAAGAAAAACATCTATCTTTGCGCCACAATCTTAAACATTAAAATTATGGCATACAAAATTACAGACAAATGTGTAGCTTGCGGTTCTTGCATTGACGAGTGCCCAGTTGGAGCTATTTCTGAAGGTAGCATCTATTCAATCAACCCTGACAGCTGTGTCTCTTGTGGCACATGCGCCGGTGTTTGTCCAAACGATGCAATCGTAGAAGACTAATTATTTTTCAAAGTGCATTTAATTGGGGAAACTCGCTCTTCCGAGCGAGTTTTATTTTTATATTGGAAGTACTTGTCTTAATACTAATCATTGTTGTTTTCGGACGGCGCGCACTCATCACTTCTTGTCACGGAAATAATTAGAGACACTGCTGTTAATATCGCGCAGCCTTTCCTCATCAAACTTCAGCACTGCCCTATCGTATGTCATAAGTCCGTTAAGTTCTTTCTCACAGTCGGAGGTCTGGGTATAAACAGCAGCCGATAACCCTTTAGGAATCAGTTCGAGAAGGATCTTAGCATAATCCACATAGACGTCAGTGGCTTTTTCCTCGCTGTCATACTGCACATAGCCCCAACCTGTAGATGGCACCCATGTGTGTCCATCGACGACCCTGCCGATGCCACCGTACTCTCCTAAGACAGTAACCCTGAATGAATCATACAGATACATTTTCGGCTCAGGATAGTTGTGAATATCAAGGATATCGCCAACCGGGTTATGGTTTCCTCCCGAAGCCGGGTTGACAAGACGTGAAGGGTCGTAACTCTTTGTCCATTCAACAATCTCCGTCGTATTAAACTGACCCCACGCCTCGTTAAATGGGACCCACACCCCGATGCTCGGCACGGAATACAGATAATCCATTATCTCTTTCCACTCTTTCTTATATATGCACTCCGACTGCTGACTGCGGTTGCTCATCACGCCGTCATAATATCTGTCGGTTATCCATTCCTGTCCTTTCCCACCACTCGGCATATCCTGCCAAACTATTATCCCCAAACGGTCGCAATGATAGTACCAGCGAGCCGGTTCAACCTTAACATGTTTTCTTATCATATTGAACCCTAAGTCTTTCGTCTTCTGGATATCGTAAAGCAGCGCCTCATCGGTAGGAGCGGTGTAAAGACCGTCGCACCACCAGCCCTGGTCAAGTGGACCGAACATGAAGATTGGCTCGCCATTGAGTCGCAGGCGAACTATCCCGTCATCATCTTTTGCAGAACTGAATTTGCGCATAGCGAAATAGCTGCTGACATCGTCTATCACCTTGCCGTTTTTATAAAGAGACACTTTCATAGTGTATAAAAAAGGATTCTCGGGCGACCACAGCTCTATTTCTTCGGGGAGCTGCACCTCCAACTTCTCTCCGTTTAACGATTTTGCCGAAGCGACAGGGTTATCGTTCTCAAAGACAACCACTTGGAGTACGACATCAGGATCGGGGAAGGCTGTGACGGCATCTATTGCCACAGAATTCGAATCAACATTAGGGACTGTAATAAGTTTTGAGATATAGTTATTGTTGACGGGCTCTATCCAAACAGTCTGCCATATTCCGGTGACGGGAGTGTACCATATTCCGTGAGGGTTGGTGTTCTGTTTCCCGCGCGGCTGTTCTCCCTTGTTAGTCGGGTCCCACACACGGACAGTAATGGTGTTCCCTTTCTTATTAAGAGCCGGTGTGATATCGAAAGAGAAAGGAGTGTATCCGCCCTCATGCGTGCCTATTTTCACGTCATTAATCCAGATGTCAGCACGCCAATCGACGGCGCCGAAGTTAAGAATAATGCGGTTATTGCCCCACGACTGCGGCACCACGAAATCACGCTGATACCACAGTTCATTCTCCTCACCCACGTATTTCTGCACGCCGGAGAGTGACGACTCTATACAGAATGGAACGAGTATTTCGCCATCGAAGTTGTCGTTCTTTGGCGTTCCATAAGGCTTAACAGCATAGTTCCAAAGTCCGTTAAGGCTTTTCCATTCAGCACGCTGCAACAATGGGCGCGGATATTCAGGCAACACATTCTGGGGCGACACCTCTGCCGTCCAACGGGTCTTAAGACTGTCACCTGCCGGCACATACTGCGCATTAAGGGCAAAGCCGACAAGCGAAAAAACGACAAACAATATTTTTCTCATAACGGTTCAGAATTAAAGTTAAAAAAAAGAGACATAGGCAGCGTTTGGCAGATGCCTGTCTTATTTGTTTTTGTCAAGATTATTTTTAATTTGTTGAAGGACACGCACAAAAGTATCGAGGTCCTCCTCTTTAATTCCAGCGATGGTGTCATTCATAAACTTTATTGCCACTTCCGTTGAAGGCTCTTTCAACAGCCTTCCCTCTTCGGTGAGCTCAATCTTATTTATCCTGCGGTCGTTGTCATCAACGGTCCTAAACACCAAGTTCTTCTTTTCCAAGGAGTCGATAAACTTTGTGACGGAGTTTTTATCTTTTTGGATGATGTCTGCTATTCTCTGCTGCGAGAGCGATTGTTCGTCCCAAAGGATATCCATCACGAGATACTGTTCGGGAGTCATATTGATATTGTTATCTACTAGTTTATCGCCAAAATGTTTCTTTATCCTTGAGTTCAGGATATTGATATACACGGCGATTTTCTTAATTATCATCATAATATCAGGTATTGATAAATAGTCCTGCAAATATACAATAATAATCAGGAAACGCCAATATTTCAGTGAAAAAAATATATGTGGAAGGGATATGTGGGATTATTTTTTCTTTTTAATAGGGCTTTTAGGCTCGTTCGCCATCATTTTATATTCCATCCATTCTACGAAGCGTGGCAGCACGAAATTGAAGAACTTAGACATTTTGCCCATAGGTGTAAGCACCATTTCGTTCTTCCTATTGAGGAGTCCTTTCATCATACGAATGGCGACGCGTTCTGCCGACATCATTTTCTCTTCTTTTCGAGGCGTCATGCCTTGAGGGGAGCCGTCGGCGAGCAAGGCGACATTTCTGATATTTGACGAGGTGAATCCGGGTGCGAAGACCATCACGTGCAAGTCATCGTATCTGTGTTCGACTCGGATAGTGTTTAGGAAGCCGCGTATGGCGAACTTAGATGCGGAGTAGCCGCTTCTCCCGGGAAGCCCTATATGTCCGGCGGTGGATATGACGCCGACAAGGCTACCCTTGGTCTTCAAAAGATAAGGCAGTGCGAATTTAGTACAATACACCGTGCCCCAGAAATTAGTGTCCATCAAACGCCTCATCACATCGAGGTCAAGGTCGATGAACATGGCGCGCATAGAGATACCTGCGTTATTTATCAAGATGTCGATACGTCCGAAATAATCAACAGTCTGTTGGATAAGGTTGCGGCAATCATCTTCTATGGTGACGTCAGTCCTGACGCACAGCACTTTATCTGGGTCAGGCATCTCCGACTTTATCTGAAGTAGTTTGTCGTAAGAGCGGGCAGCGAGTACAAGTTTAGAGCCCTTCGACGAGAACAATTTAGCGGTAGCCAGCCCTATTCCAGAACTGGCTCCCGTTATAATTATCACTTTATCGTAAAAAAACTCCATTATTAGAATTATCTTATTGCCATGTCAGGCATTTCCTTGCCATCATATTTACCGGTTTCAAGTTTTTCCTTGACCTCTTTGAAAGCGTTAAGAGTGTAGTGAACGTCTTCGAGTGTGTGCGCCGCGGTAGGGATAATCCTGAAGATAATCATACCCTTTGGAATGACAGGATATGTCACTATTGAGCAGAAAATCTTATAGTTAGCGCGAAGGTCGAGGGCGATCTGCGCTGCTTGCTCGGCATTTCCAGGAAGGAAGATAGGAGTCACGCAAGCCTCCGCCGGTCCGATTTCGAATCCGAGTTCGCGGAATCCATTCTGCAAAGCGCGCGTCACTGTCCAGAGTTTCTTACGAAGCTCATCGCCTTCCGCACTCCTGATGATCTCAAGACGTTTGAGGCAGCCTTCAACTATTGGCATCGGCAATGACTTCGCATACATCTGCGAACGCATATTATATCTAAGATAGTCAATGACATACTTAGGACCAGCCACGAAACCTCCGATAATAGCCATTGATTTTGCGTAAGCACCGATATAAAGATCGATTTCGTCCATAACACCGAAATGCTCTGATGTGCCACGGCCTGTAGGGCCCATGCAGCCGAATCCGTGAGCGTCGTCAATGAGGATACGGAACTGATATTTCTTCTTAAGAGCCACAATCTGGTCAAGGATACCGAGTGCGCCAGTCATACCGAAAACACCTTCTGTGATAAGGAGAATGCCGCCGCCAGTCTTAGACACGACCTCAGTGGCTTTCTGCAACATCTTCTCACAGCTCACTATGTCGTTGTGCTTGAAGTGGAACGACTGTCCTCTGTGGAGACGTTTTCCATCGATAAGGCATGCATGAGCCTCAGCATCGAACACTATCACATCATTACGAGAGCAGAGAGCATCGATTGTTGACACAATACCTTGGTAACCAAAGTTAAACTCGTATGCGTCCTCTTTACGTTCAAACTCTGCAAGCTCTTTTTCTAACTGTTCATGAAGACGGGTGTTACCACTCATCATACGGGCACCCATAGGATATGCCAATCCCCAACGCGCAGCAGCCTCAGCATCAACCTTCCTAACCTCAGGATGGTTGGCGAGACCGAGATAGTTGTTCAAACTCCAACAAAGGACATCAACATTGTTGAAACGCATGTGCGGACCTAATTCTCCCTCAAGGCGCGGGAATGCGAAATATCCGTGAATCTTATCCATGTATTGTCCGATTGGACCACCGGAATCGTGAGCTATTCTTTCAAAAATTTCCATATTACACCTTTTTAATATTACTGTATTTGTTCGAGTGGCAAAAATAGTAAAAATATTTACAGTAAACAAGGAAATTATTATTTTATCATTTTTCAGTAAAAAAACATTTAATAGCCTTGACTTTGATTTTTTTATTATTTTTGTGCCGTTGCAAATAGCACACACTAAGAAACGAAAAAGAGCATTACTGCATAACATCAGGATAATGTTAAAACTCACGAACAAGACCGCTTTAGTAACAGGGGCCAGCTCAGGGATTGGGGCTGCCATAGCACGTTGTCTCGCAAAGGAGAAATGCAATCTCTTCCTCACGGGGCAGAACGTGCAAAATCTTGTCGATACTAAGGAATTATGCGAGAAAGAGGGCGTCAAAGTATCATACATAGTTTGCGATATTAGTGATTTCCGACAGATTGACATTTTAGTTGAGGCGATAAAGGAATCTTACGACAACATCGACCTCTTCGTACTCAACGCCGGCATCTCACAACGCGACCGCGGATTCGACACCGACATCTCAACAGACAAAAAGATCATGAACGTCAACTATTATAGCAACGTTTATCTAATCAAAAAGTTCAAAGAAGAGATTCTCGCGAGTGAAAAAACCAATATCGCAGTCACCTCGTCGTTAGCCGGATTATTCGGTTTCCCATTAAGGACATCGTATTGTGCCTCAAAGCACGCGCTGTTCGGATTCTTCGAATCGCTTGGATTAGAATACCCTAACATCAGGGTGACGTTCCTCATTCCAGGAAGGATAAACACCCCTATCAGCATGAGCGCACTCACTGGCGACGGGAGCAGATACAGTAAGATGGACGATGGGCAGGCCAAAGGCCTCGATGTGGACAAGGCCGCAAGAATAGCCGTAAAAGCCATCAAGAAAGAGAAACACCGCAAACTTATAGGCGGCATCGAGCTGCTAATGGCATATATCAATAGGTATATTCCCGCGCTTTACTATAAAATAGCAAATAAGATATCACCAACATGAAAGAGAAAGTAATATGTGGAATTCAACAAGTTGGCATAGGTGTTGAAGACCTTACGACCGCTTGGAAATGGTACAACCAAAACTTTAACATTGAAATTAAAATCGTTGACGACGACGGTGTCGCTGAACGCATGCTCCCCTATACCGGTGGCAAGCCACAGCCGCGGCACGCAATCTTAGCCATCTCACAAAGAGGAGGCGGAGGCTTTGAAATCTGGCAGCCTAAAGGCAGAAAAGTGGTTTATCCTAAAGAACCCCTGCGCATAGGTGATTACGGAATAAACATCTGCAAGATAAAAGCCAAAGATGTGCGGGCAACCTATGAGGCGTTCGTAAAGAAAGGTCACAACATCATCAGTGAAATAAGCACCTCGCCCCTCGGATTGGAGCATTTCTACATGAAAGACCCTTGGGATAATATTTTCGAGGTTGAGGAAGACGACTACTGCTTCATCAACGCCGACAAACTCACAGGCGGCTCCAACGGCGTGGTGATAGGCGTGTCTGACATGGACAAATCCATAGAGTTCTATAGCAAACTCCTTGACTTTGATGTTGTCGCATTCGACAAAACAGATGTTTTCAGCGACATGAAGTGCCTTCCTTCCGGAGAGAACCGCATTCGCCGTGTCGAGTTAAGACGCTCAAAACCGATATGCGGACCATTATGCGAACTCATGGGCACATCACATATAGAACTGGTTCAGAACTTAGGTATTGAAGGGAAAAAGACCCTCGAAGGAAGATGGTGGGGCGACCCCGGATTCATTCATCTCTGCTTCGATGTCAGAAACATGGACAAGGTTCATGAGGCCGCCAAGCAACTCGGACATGATTTCGTTTGCGATAGTGGCGAGGACTTCGATATGGGCGATGCCAACGGTCACTTCACATACGTGGAGGATCCTGACGGCACTTTGATTGAGTTCGTGGAGACTTTCAAGATTCCGGTAATCAAGAAGCTTGGAATTGCTGTCAACCTAAGAAACAAAGACGATTACAAACCATTATGCAGGATTATCACTAAGGCACTCCGATTTGCGAAAGTGAAATTTTAATGGCAGAACAAAAAAATCCGTTGAGCTTCAACGGATTTTTTATTATAATATAATGAATGAAATGAATTAAAGACCAAGTTTAGTTTTCACATCAGCCGTAATGTCAATTGCGCCTTCACCTATTGAGAGAATCATTGTCTTTTCGAATACGTAAGCGAGACCTTTCGCTTTCACCACTGCGTCGATAGCGTTTTCAATCTTATCGAGCATAGGCTTTGTCAATTCCTCTTGTTTAGCGGCGAGTTCGCCTTCTGCGCTAGCTTGGAATTCCTGTATTCTGCCTTGAAGGTCCATAATTTCCTTTTCTTTTGACTGACGAAGGATATTTGACATTGTTGCTTGGTTTGCCTCATAGTCTCTCATCTTATTTTGGTATTCTGTCACCATAGCTTGGAGCTCATTTTGAAGTTCTCCATAGAATGCCTGCAAATCCTGTTCAATCTTAGCACCCTCCGGCATCAGATCAATGATAACTTGAGAGTCAACATAACCGATTTTTTGAGACTGTGCGTTAGCTGCGCAATTCATACCGAGAGCTAACACGATAAAGAATAATACGTTAGTTAATTTTTTCATTTTATAAAACATTTGATTATTTTCTAATTTGCTGCAAAAATACTATTTTTTTTAAAAACTATTAAAATTATTTTAGTGCGAGCGATTATTTCCCTCTTTCATCACCTTTATTAGCAGATTTTGTTCCAGAATTAGATGTTGCGGAGCCGCGTTTTCTATCTTGGCGGCGCACGGTCTGCATCACGTTGCCTATTTCATCGAGCACATCATCGCTGATATCGTTTTTCTCATTGCAGTACAAAATTGTAGTGCCGGAAGCCTTATCCAAGACGAAAGCATAGTTTTTCGTCATAGCCACCTGATTTATAGCGTTATAAATTTTTTCTTGAATAGGCTGTATAAGCTCGATACGTTTTGTAAACAGCTCGCCCTGTGGGCCATAATACTGCATTTGGAGTTGTGCAAACTCCTGTTCTTTCTCCTCGATAGCCGTCGCTTTCTTTTTCTTTTGGTCTTCAGAAAGAAGTATCGACTCGGTCTGGTATTCGCGTTTCATATCGTCAACCTTTTTACGCAAAGCCTTCAGCTCTTTCTCCCATTTGAGCGACATCTGGTTTATCTCCTCTTGTGCGTCGCTATATTCAGGGATATTCTGAAGAATATAATCCGTATCGACGTATGCGATTTTCTGGTTTGCTTGAGCATTAACGTTTGACATTCCGAGCAACAGAACAAATGCGAGCAGTAAAAAAGACTTTCTTGTATTCATAATATTTTCATTTTTCTAAATAAATCAAAATCAATCTATTGAACCTCCAATAGAGAAGTGGAACTGGCTACCTGATGCATCGCTGACACCTGGCACTTTATCAAATCCATAACCCCAGTCGAGTCCGAGCATACCGAACATCGGGAGGTAGATTCTAACACCGAGACCTGCTGAGCGATACACATCAAACGGGTTGAAGGTATCAAGTCCGAGCCAGCAGTTACCTGCCTCCACGAAGCCGAGAGCATAGATGGTTGCCTGCGGATTAAGCGAGAGAGGGTAACGCAACTCCATTGTATATTTTGTGAAAACGTTTCCACCGATATTAGAATTTGACGAATAATACGGTGTCAATGTCTCGTTAGCATATCCACGCATACCGATAATCTCACGACCATCAAGGTTATAAGAGCCTGACAGTCCATCACCTCCGAGATAGAATCTCTGGAACGGTGTCACTCCAATATCAGAGTTATAATATCCGAGCAGACCGAAACGCACTCTCGTCATAAGCACAAGTTTATCAGCAAGTTCTGTATAGAAAGCCGCTTTAAACTTCCATTTATGGAACTCCACCCATCTATACATGGCATCTTCTCTCTTGTCAACATCGTCAGGATACTGCGCTATATAATCCACTGGGTGAATAAGTGAATAAGGAGGAGTCAACTCGAGAGACAGTATGAACTCAGAGCCGTATCGTGGATAAATAGGCTGGCTTACAGAGTTACGTCCAATGGTGATGTTATAACCGATAACGTTGAAGGAGCCATTACCAGAGCCGAAAGAGAAGATATTCTTATAATTATTCAGGCGGTAGTTCATCACATTGATTCCGTTATACATAGTGAAGTAGTCGTCAGGCCATTTCAAGCGAGTGCCTATACCAACGGAGAAACCTGTCTGATAGAACTTGGCTTTGCTGTCGTTTGTAGTGTTATAGCCGTATGAATAACTGGAGTGATAGACAGATACGCTGAGGGAGGTAGGTTTCTTTCCACCGAGCCATGGTTCTGTAAACGAGAGTCCATAATTAATATATGAGGTTCCGTAAGTCTGGATTCTGAGCGAGAGTTTCTGTCCGTCACCAACCGGTATTGGTCTCCAAGCCTCTTTCTTAAAAATATTTTTCATCGAAAAGTTGTTGAGGCTCAATCCGAGAGAGAGCATAAGGCGGTTATATCCCCAACCAACCGACAACTCTATCTGGTCGTTAGGTGTCTCCTCCACAATATAATTGATGTCCACGGTACCGTCTGAGGGGTCCGGTTTGATATCCGGTTGGAGTTTCTCAGCGTTAAAATACTGTAGTGAAGCGAGTTCCCTCGTTGTTCTGATAATATCGCTACGGCTGAACAGCTGTCCCGGCTTTGTGTACATCTCCCTAATCACTATATTGTCATTTGTCTTTGTATTACCTTTGACATTGACATGCTTTATTTTAGCCTGGTCGCCCTCATACATACGCATCTCAATATCGATGGTGTCATTTTCAACCCTAACCTCTACCGGATCTATCCTAAAGAAAAGGTAACCGTCGTCCATATAGAGTGAGCTTATGTCGTAACCTTCCTCGTTATAATTCGTGTTTTTATCCAGAATCTCCTGATTATAGACATCGCCTCTCCTGATACCGAGCACCCTGTTAAGGGTAGCTGTGTCGTACTTGGTGTTTCCCACCCACGAGATGTCGCCAAAATAATATTTATCGCCCTCTGCTATCTCGAGTGCTATTCCAATATTCTTATCGTCAATGACATAAACCGAGTCTTTCACGATTTTCGCATCCCTATAACCTTTTGCGTTATATTTGTCAATGATTATGTTTTTGTCTTTCTCGAAATTATCCTCATCAAATCTTGACGATTTGAAAATCCTCGGTCTGATATTATCGGTCACATAGCTGATAAGTTCTTCTTCAGCTTTCTGCGGTCTCAGGGTGATAACGTCCCACAAGGTGTTAATTACCGTAGCGCCGAGAGGACGGAGTGGGTCAAACTTGCCTCTTCTTTTCGTGTCTTTCATCGCCTGCCTGACCTGTCGTTCGCTCAGCACCTCGTTACCTGATACGACAATCTCTCCAATACGCACTTTCGACTTCTTATCCACATCAAGAATAAGGGAGACATAGTTCTCACGGACGGTATCGGGCACCGCGATGACATTGACTTCGGTGTTCAAGTACCCTTTGTCAGCGTAATAATCAGTGATGATGCTGCGAGTTTTATTATATGTATGCTCGGTAGCCACATCTCCTCGCGATAAGTTTATTTTCTTCCTAAGTTCTTCAGCGTCAGACTTTTTCACACCTTTAAAGGAGAACTTACTGATGCGTGGGCATTCTTTCAGCTGAATATCGAGGAAAATCTTGGAGCCCACTTTCTGAGTGCAGATGATTTGTATATCCTCGAAAAGGCCTTGGTCCCATAGTTTCTTTATCGCGTCAGTGATTTTCGGACCGGGCACTTTTACCACAGAACCCACCTGTAGTCCTGACAGCATCACGATTACAGATGCATCAACATATTTCGCGCCGCTCACTGTCAATCCAGCTATCTCGTATTCTCTTGGAAGAGAGTAATCTATATCGGAGAGGTCGTTACCGATTTGGATCTGAGCGTTTGCGATAAAACTTGTCATGATCAGACAAAGCAAGCCAAATATCTTTATTTTTTTGAAAAAAGTCATCTCACTACTTTTTTAGTTGTTCACTTGTCTTACCAAACCTACGTTCACGGCTTTGGTAATCGATAATAGCTTCATAGAGGTCTTCCTTCGAGAAGTCCGGCCAATATTTTTGAGTAAAATACAATTCTGAATAAGCGAGTTGCCAAAGGAGGAAATTGCTAATTCTAACTTCGCCGCTTGTACGGATAAGGAGCTCAGGGTCAGGCAGATACGATGTCGAGAGATTTTCACTCACTACATTTTCGTCAATATCATCTATATTGATATCACCCTTAGCCACCTTCTCGGCGATTTTCCTCACTGTCTCAGTAATTTCCCATCTTCCGGAGTAGCTAAGGCAGAGGGTAAGAGTCATACGGGTATTGTTTTTCGTATCCTCTATCGCTGCCATAAGTGCGTCGTACTGTAATTTGGGGAGTCGTTTGAGGTCGCCTACGGCATTGAGACGTATATTATTGTCGTTCAGTGTCTTAACCTCATTTTTAAGTGCCTGGGTCAGCAGAGTCATCAGAGCGTCCACCTCAAAAGAGGAGCGGTTCCAGTTCTCTGTCGAGAAGGCGTAAAGCGTAAGGTATTCTACACCGAGTTCGGCGCAAGCCTCTGTGACGCGTCTCACCGAGTCAACTCCATGTTGATGGCCGAAAACCCTCACTTTACCCTGCTCTTTCGCCCAGCGACCGTTTCCGTCCATTATCACGGCTATATGTTTTGGCAGCCTCTCTATTATAATTTTATCCTTTAATGTATCCATTCATCAATAGTTCTTAGCATATTTCTTATCCGAACCCGGATTGCAGACGTCATTACCAGGAAGCACGAATTTATAAACAATGGAGAAGTTCAGATAACCGAACCAGTCGGTATCATGTTTGTTTCCTCTTTGAATATATTGCATATCGTTTCCTGCGATTCCATTCGGGTCAATATATTGGATATCATTTATTTGTCCATTATATTGTGGGTAATAAGCGTGGCAATCGTCAATCCAGTCGGTGAAGGTGAGATGCATTCTCCATTCAAGAGCGAGGCCGACCCTCTTTCCCGCGCTATACTTCACTCCAACGCCGAACGGTATCGAGGCGCTCCAATTGCTGTATTTCGGGCTCTTTGGCTCCGACTCATAATCCTCGACATCGGTAATGATTCCAGACAACTGAGTGCCGTCCAAGGCTTTGGGGTTGAAGTAAAATCCTGAGACACCGCCAAAAATATAAGGAGAAATATAGCTTCTTTTGCTTCCCGTGAAATAATCGAAGAAATTAAATTCCGCTACTAATGACACATCATGTACTGTGGTCTTGAACGACAGTCCGCGCTCCGGCATGAACTTCACCACAGAATCGTCACTTTGCAGGTTAAGATAAGAATACGAAAGGCGGAAAGCCCAACGAGTACCGCTATAATACCTCGCTACCGCGCCAACACCCAACCTGCTCTGACGAAACGGCATCTTCGGATTTATATCACCCATATAATATGACAATCCAACCGACGGACCCACCTCTATTACCTGGGCATGGACATCCTTTGTTGGCAAAAAAAGTCCTATTAACAGGGCGACCAACGCTACAGCACAATGTTTTTTAATATTTTTCATTCTATAACCAATTCTTTTTCAGTTGATTGACAATCGATTATACATCACGTAAATAAAACGACAAATTTATATTTTTTTTCATTATAATCCAAAAAAATTTCCATTTTCGTCTCAATTTGATAAAAATATTATGACTATAACGAAAAATTTATAATAAATCTGCACAATAACGAAGGAATATGATAAAAAATTGTACAAAGGCCTTCAGTTTTTAAATTAAATTGGAGCAACGAGATGTATAAAGAATCCTGACTCTCCAAGTCCATTAATTCCATATTCAAAACGTATCACCTTATCATAATATGTCACGAAATCGATGCCAAAGCCTGTGCCAAAAAGCCATCTGTTAGGCAAATTCGACAACGAGTTCTCCTGTACGCTCACATTCCACGAGCAGGCGAAATCGAAGAAAAGATTAGCGTACAAAGCCAGATGAATCTTGCCAAACCTCTCATTTTTAATGAACGGGATATATTTTGTCACCGGTTTCATTATCTCATATTTCAGGTTGTTTTTACACAAGGCGAAGTTAAGAGCATCAACGACATACAGTTCATAAGTACGCACATAGTCATTCCTATACCCTAATCCTTGCGACAAGAAATAGGGTGCAGACGCAGTATTCGAGAACTTTGCCGTGACATTTGACGCCCAATAAAACCTTCCGTATATCGGGAAATAGATATCGGCGGTCACCTTAGCATACGACAAATCCGGCTCATTATCAAAAAAGCCCATTCCAACCTTTGTCAACTCAAGTTCAAGATAATGTCCATCAAGCGGATAGTTATGGTCGTCCCGATAATCGTTTTTGAACAGTGCGGACACTGATAAATACCGTATTTCCGAGCCGTTAGAGAAATTACAATTCAATACGCAGAGTGTGTCATTAAACGACCTGTCGTAATAACTAATGTCAAAGTACAGTTTGTTCCTAAACCCGAACCTATAATAGGGTTTGAGCGAGGTGAAGAACGACTTATGTGCGAAACCTCCTCCTGCGTTAAAATACACTATCTTGTCGTTAACGGTCTGATACGCCATCTCCTTATCTCTTAAATATCCAAATGAGACGCACAATCCAAGGCGTTGGCTATCGGTAAGGTAAGGGACATCATACGAGAATGCGAGTTTTTGGTTATAGCCGCCAATAACGGTAATATCGAGCCCATGTTTCAATCCCCAAACATTAGAATAGGCAAGGTCGAAGCCGATACTGAGACGGGAAATGTCTCTTGCCTCAAGCCATGAATTAATATTTCTGTCAGCGTAGGAGACATAAGGTGAGGGCCATAGATACCAGCGTTCCACGACGGTGATATTCAATATTTTATTATTCTCATCACCATCAACCCATGCGAAATCCACGAAATTAAAGAGCGATGTGTTAAGGATGTTTTCTCTACTCTGCCTTATTTTATCAGAGGAGGCGTTATCAAAAAAGATTGTATCTCCCTCATGTACAAGCAGTTCCCTAAATATCGTAGAAGGTTTTGTAACGTTGTTACCAATCAGGTTTATTTTTTCTAACACAAAATAGTTGTCCGCCGAATCTTGGGCAGAAGCCAGAAAAGGCTGAGACATCAAGAAGAAGAGGAGTATGTTCTTCAGTAGGCGGCGCATAAAGCGGGAGTCTGTTAGTCGTTCATCATATTACAGTAATTCTCATAGCGCCATCTCGCGATGGTATTGTCCTCGACCGCGTTTTTCACCGCACAGTCCGGCTCATGCATGTGAGTACAGTTATTGAAGCGGCATTGATGCATCAACGCTCGCATCTCAGGGAAGCGTTGCGCCAAAGTATCTTTCTCCATATCGAAGAGGGCAAACTCTTTAATACCCGGAGTATCAATGATATAACCTCCAAAACGAAGTGGAAACATCTGTGCGTACGTTGTAGTGTGCTTGCCTTTCTCATTTGCAGAAGAGATATCACCCACACGCAGGTTCAAGCCCGGGTCGAGCCTATTGACAAGTGCGGACTTACCAACGCCGGAATGTCCCGACAACATCGTGATTTTATCTTTCATCAACGACTCGAGCAAATCACAGTTGTATCCGGTTTTGGCGGAGACCTTAAACGACTCGTATCCAACACTTCTATAAGTCGCAATCAGTTCATCGGCATAAGCGTTCTTTTCGTCATCATACAGGTCGCACTTATTAAACACCACCGCAACAGGTATATGATAAGCCTCTGCCGTCACTGCGAACCTATCGATAAAACCGGTAGAGGTCCTTGGATATGCCACGGTAGCCACAACAATCGCCCTATCGACGTTAGCGGCAATGATATGCGACTCTTTCGAGAGATTCACTGATTTCCTCACGATAACGTTGTTCCTTGGCAGGATCCTGTCGATAACGCAAGTATCCTTATCATGTTCCTTCTCGAAATTCACCATATCGCCGACGGCGACAGGGTTGGTAGTGCGTATTCCGTCTAACCTTATCCTGCCTCTCAAACGGCATTGCACAACCATACCGGCATCGTCTTGTACATCATACCAGCTTCCAGTTGACTTAATCACTCTTCCTACAGGCATCTTACAACAAAAATTTTGTTGCAAAGGTACAGATTTTTATTCAACTACGCTATAATAATTGATAACGTTTTCCTGGAAGGGCTTGGACGACACGGTCAAATTCGAGCGAGAGCAGTGCTGACGCTATCTTTGCCGGCGGCAGCTCCGTCTTTACAATTATCTCATCTAAATGGACTATGTTCCTACCGTCGAAGACATCGACAATCTTTTTCTCATTATCGCTAAAGTCCCGGAAGAGGCGCATCTGTTTGGCTACGACCTTTGTGTCAACGTCCCACCGCATATAGTACCGCACATCATCTGCGCTTGTGACAAGGCTCGCTTTGTTAGTCTTTATCAGATGGTTACACCCCTCGCTAAAGATATCACCCACCTTGCCCGGTATAGCGAACACTTCCCTATCATAAGAGTTTGCAAGTTCAGCAGTGATTACAGCGCCGCCTTTCAACCCACTCTCAACCACTATCAAACAGTCTGTCATTCCAGCGACTATTCTGTTTCGCCTCGGGAAATTCTCCCTATCCGGCAATGTCCCACTCAAGTATTCTGTTAATATACCTCCTTTCATTATCATCTTTTCAGCCAATTTCCTATTCGCAGCCGGGTACATGGTCTGCAACCCATGGCCAAGGACCCCAACTGTGTCTAAATCATATTTCAACGCCGCTCTATGTGCGGCAGCATCTATCCCGTAAGCCAAACCACTTAGAATCAGGACATTGTCACATGCCAAATCCTCGACAAGCATCTCAGTGACACTCCTCCCGTAATCCGACATGTTTCGCGTCCCAACAACACCGACCACCTTTGCTGCATTCAGATCGGCGTTACCTTTATAATAAAGCATCATCGGACCATCATGGCAGTGTTGAAGCCGTTTAGGATACTCATGGTCGAGGTAAAACAGCGGTTTCACGCCGTTATTCTCCGTAAAACGCAACTCCTCCTCCGCCCTTAGCATCACATCTCGCGACTTTATACTGCTAACCACTCGTTCCGTAATACCCGGCACCTTCACTAACGAAGGGCCCTTCTCCATAAACACAGCCTCAGCGCCTCCACAATATGCCACCAGCCTCTTCCCGTTAACGTCCCCTATTCCAGTAACCAATGTCAAGGCTATCTCATAAAGTTTTTGTTCGTTCATGGTGCAAAAATAACACATTTTTTAATACGTATCACATTGATTTTTAAATTATTACGTTAATTTTTATTAACATTTCACCCCAATACGCCCCCGAATTATTAATTTATTTTTACCAAAAAAATTCATCATCTTCACAACAAAAGCACTATATTTGCAAAAAAATTATCTTTTGATAAAAAGAGTACTTATATGTCCGTTAAATTGGGGATTAGGACACGCGACACGCTGTGTCCCAATCATTAAAGCCTTGACAAATCAGGGCTGCGAGGTAATAATTGCCGCGGATAAGGCTCCATTGTCTTTCTTACAACATGTTTTCCCCAACCTTGAGTTTATTAAACTCCCCGGCTTTGACCCTATTTACAGCAGGTCAAACTCCCAGGTCCTCAAGATGTTAGCCTCCTTCCCGAAAGCAATCATGGATTTTCACCGCGACCACAAGGCGATAAGATCTATCGTAAGGACTCACAATATCGATATTGTCATCTCTGATAACAGATTCGGCTGCTGGAGCAAAGAGGCACATTCCGTTTTCATAACACACCAGCTGAATATCCAGGTCCCATCTCTCTGGCGATGGGCAAAACCTATTATTAACTTATTCAATAACAGTTATATAAGAAAATATGACGAGGTATGGGTCCCTGATTTGGAAGAGGAGCCTTCTCTATCAGGAGCATTGTCCCATCCCTTTAAAATAGATAAGAAAATATCTTATATCGGGCTTCTTAGCAGATTCAGCAACACTGATGTAAGCGACAACAGCAACAAAAGCACCAAATATCTGTTCATTCTTTCCGGTCCAGAGCCTCAAAGGACGATTTTTGAAAACATCATCTTAAAACAAGCTAAAAGCGTAAAAGACAACATAGTGATTCTCAGGGCAATGCCTGACTCCGCGGATCTACGCAAAGACATTCCGTGCAATGTGGTGATGCTAAATAACGCAGATGACAGCTTGTTCGTCCACCTAATAAAAGACTCCGAGAACATCATCTGCAGAGGCGGCTATTCCTCCCTGATGGATATGATTCGCCTGAACAGATCGGCATTCCTCATACCGACACCGGGACAGACCGAGCAGGAATACCTCGCCAAACTACATGGAAAACAAGGATATTTCAAGTGGTGCAAGCAGTCTGATTTTAAGATAGAAAACGTCAGCATGCCTGACATCTCAACTCATGACAAGTTTGATGACGATGAGGGAAGAATCAACGTCTTCATTGAGAATTGGCTGAAACTAATTAATTAATGTAAAAGACTATTTATGACACTGAATTATATCGTCTGGAATGTTAACCCATACATTTTCACATTTCCTGAGAACTTCCCAATCTTAGGCGGTCGCCCTATAGCATGGTACGGACTCTTGTGGGCATTGGTCTTCCTTTTCGGTTACTGGGTGATGAAAAAAATATTTAAAAAAGAGAACATAGGGGACGATTACCTTGACAAACTCCTTATGTATATGCTGATTTTCACCATCATAGGAGCGCGATTGGGGCATTGTCTGTTCTATGAGCCGTCTTATTATTTCTCAGATCCCATTAAATTCCTTTACATCTGGGAAGGCGGACTCGCAAGTCACGGTGGCGGAATAGGAATACTCATCGGATTATTCATCTACTCAAGGAAAGTCAAAAAGCCGTATATTTGGATACTCGACAGAATCGTCATCCCCGTTTCAATAGGCGGCGCATTGATTAGAATTGGCAACCTGATGAACTCTGAGATTTACGGCAATGAAACAACATTACCGTGGGGATTTAAATTCGTCCGCGATTGGGCTCCAGGCACTCCTATCAACATGATCCCCGCCTGCCACCCGACACAAATATATGAGGCTCTGATATGTATTATTGTCTTCATCGTTCTGATGATTCTGTATTTCAAAAAAGACACTGTCAACAAATACCCCGGATTTTTCTTCGGTTTCTTCTGCACCTCTGTCTTCGGCTCAAGAATACTAATAGAATTCATCAAACAACCCCAAGTTGACTTTGAGAACTCAATGGTTTTAGACATGGGACAATGGCTGAGCATTCCTTTCTTAATCGTGGGAATAGTGTTTATGATAATGGGACTTAAAGGGAAATTCCTCAAGAAAAAAGCAAAATAGACAGTAGTTTCAGTCAAAAGAGCGATATTCTCCATTGCCCTGATTGGAAGTTTGCGGACAGACCCATGTTCAAGATATGACACATATCGCTGTAATATGGTCTATTTGCAAAAACCAAACTATTATATGAAAATTAGCGATTGCCGCGCTTATTCATCGCTAATAATCCTTTAGTTCCGTCATCGTTTTATTTATTACCGAAATATTCTCCGCACCTCGGTTCATTTCTTAGCCCGGCACCACCTCATTACAAAAATCATTTTGGCACTTCCTAACACTAAACCTTTTTTTAATACCGATTATTTTAGGATTCATCAGCGACAATCTTCATAATCTCTCAAAAAATAAATACGACTTATATTTCCGACACCCATACATACGACTAATTATTTGAAATTAATTTTTTAAATATTTTCACAAAAAAGAAAAGGGAGTTTCTAATGAAGTGAACCCCGAAAGTTAGACAAAAAACTTTCGGGGTTCACATAAAAACCAGTCCTTAAAACAGTTTCTTTATATTAAAACGGGTAGGGACGCACTATAGGTACGACAAGAACGCGTTTATCTCTGTATCCAGGACCGTCTCGATTTCGAAGCGCAGATCCGCACGGTTATGTTTTTTAACGGTCTCTAACAATTGGTTGATAAGGCGCAATTCATCGCGCACATCTTCAGAGTAATATTCTATAAACTTAGGTTTCAACGACTTATAATAACGAAGATTATCCAAAGAATTTGTAAGGATTTTTTTCAGCATCTCATCGCCCTTCTCCATAGAGCCTGCTCTGTAATAAATATCAGGGTAGTAAGCCATATAAATATCATAAGGCACTTTCTCATCTGGGAAGAAATATTGGCATTTATCGAGCACCGTGACAGCCTCTTCATTTCTCTGACGGTTCACAAGTGCTTGGGCGAGACGCATATACGCCTGTTTTACATAGATAAGGTTCCGGCTGCTTTCCGGGTCAACAGTGACGTTCGGATCGTTAAGGTTACCCCAGCGGGAGTTATTCACAAGCAGATCGTAGGAGCCGTCGATATAGACTCCGCCAGCGCCCTTATAATACTCCTCTGCCACAACAGGGATAAAGCGATACGATATGCCTTCCTGATGCATATACTTATCAATGCCGAGGATATTTGAGATATCACTCAAACTTGTGAAATAAACCGCTCTTTCCCAATCATTTGAGGCCATAAAGTCAAGGAGCATGAGGTCATTTTTAATAAGGTATGAGACGTTATCCGGGATAGTCCACACTATCTCGTCAACTATTTGGTCTTTCATACTTTCCGGGACTATGCCGTTAGCTATAGCCTTTTCTTTATCAACTGTAAGTTTAAGTTTGCGTGACGGGAAATAATTCACCTTTCTACCGGACATATCAGTTGCTTTCGTTCGTGGATTGTCACTCTTCACAAACTCGATAGCGTCGATAAGCTCTACGGGGCCATCTATCACTTCTTGGATAAAGACCTGTTCGTTAACACCATTATTATATTGGTCCGGGGTAAGAGTTAAAGGAAGTTTTTCCGAGTCATAAATCTTACGGCCCATCTGGTGCACATACCAATATCCTGATGACAGCATGAAGTTGCAGACGCGGACATCAGTACGGTAGCCTTCCACCTCCTGCACATACCACAACGGGAAGGTATCGTTATCGCCACGGGTAATAATCACCGCATTATCAGGCAGTTGCGTCAGATAATTCTTACCCCAGTCAAGGGCTGATGTCTTTCCCGAACGGTTATGTCCCTCCCAGCCTTGCGCCGCCATAAGAACCGGCACGAACAGGCATGCGGCAGTGGAAACAACGACTGCGGTCTTCCTGTTTTTCAGCAGTTTTTCAAGACCGCTGATTATTCCGAGCACGCCGAAACCGATCCAGATGGCGAAAGCATAGAACGAGCCGGCATACGAGTAATCGCGTTCACGAGGCTGATAAGGAGTCTGGTTCAAGTAAATAATGATTGCGATTCCCGTCATGAAGAAAAGGAGGAACACCACCCAGCAGTTTTTCGAATCATTTTTAGCCTGATAGAGAAGTCCTATCACACCTAATATTAATGGGAGGAAATAGTATTCGGTATGGGCGGCATTCTGCATACTTCTCGGGAGGTCGTCTTGACTGCCAAGTCGCGGATTATCAATGAAACCGAGTCCGCTGACCCAGTTACCGTGCTCTATCTCGCCCTGTCCTTCAATATCATTCTGACGGCCGACAAAATTCCACATAAAGTAACGCCAGAACATCCAACCGCATTGATAGTCAATAAAATATCTCAAGTTCTGTCCGAATGTAGGTATTAAGACCCTCTCTTTTGAGCCGTCAGGACGACGCTGAGTTGTGACATTCATCTTCGACTTATCAATATATCGCTCGTATGTACTTGTAAATGTTTTCCTTGAGCCGTTCCACATTCTCGGGAAGATAGTCATAACGTTATCATCATACACATAGTCACCAGCGTTCTTAGCCACTTCGACATACTTCTTTTTTTGCTCATCTTTATAATAAATAGGTGAGCCTTCTGTCATGTCGTAAGGTTTTCCAGTATAATAAGCGCCGTACAGAATAGGCCATGAGCCATACTGCTCACGTTTCAGGTAAGACAGCATAGACACCGCATCTTTAGGCTCGTTCTCATTTATAGGAGTGTTCGCATTGGCACGAATGGCAAGCATAAAAAACGACGAATACCCAATCAAGATGAACATAAACGAGAGGACTACAGTATTCAGGACAGGTTTATAATATTTCGTCGAATACCATAAGCCTAAGACTATCAATGCGACAAGCAAAGCAAAATAGAAAACAGTACCGAAGTTAAATGGCAATCCGAGGGTATTCACGAAGAAAAGCTCGAATTTTCCCGCGAGAGAAACGATTGCAGGGATAAGTATCACTTGTATGAATCCGACAAGGATGATAGAGATGATGCCGGAGACGATGAATCCTTTCCAAGAGAATTTGAATTTCTTAAAATAGACGACATAGACTATTGCAGGAATCGCCAAGAGGTTCAGCAGGTGCACACCGATAGACAGTCCGATGATGTAGGCGATAAAAATCAGCCAGCGGTAATGATTCGGCTCTTCAGCCACCGTCTCCCATTTCAAGATAGCCCAGAAGGTTATCGCTGTAAGGAAAGACGACATTGCATACACCTCGCCTTCAACCGCGTTAAACCAGAACGAATCGGTGAAAGTGAATGAGAGAGCACCTATCGCTGACGCTGCAAGAACAGCTATCTGATTGATTTTCGGAGAGTTCTCACCTTCTTTCATCCAAATCTTCTGTGCGAGCATCGAAATTGTCCAGAAAAGGAAAAGGATAGTGAAACCGCTGAACAGGCACGACATGATGTTTATCATCATCGCCACCTTTGTCACGTCACCAAAAGCGAACAAAGTGAAAAAACGTCCTACGAGTTGGAACAAAGGCGCTCCCGGAGGATGACCCACTTGCAACTTATTAGCTGTCGAGATATACTCACCACAATCCCACCAACTTACAGTAGGCTCCATAGTGAGAAAAAAAACAATGGTGGCGACAAGGAAAACGCACCATCCCACAATGTTGTTTAACTTTTTGAAACTCATTATTTTCTTTGATTTATATTCCTAAATATTCTCAATTATCAAATAAAAATATCGAACTGCAAAGATAATATTTTTTATTTCAACAACAGAATTATTCCTATTTTTATTATACAACCCACTCTCAACAAGCATGTGCGAATTAACGGCAAAATTCAAAAAAGGCCCCAACAGGGGATAAAAAATTCAGTTTTTCCATCGGTCTTGCGTTTATACGGCTCTGTACTTTCATGATTTCATTGTTGTTAACTTTGTTAAAATCAGTGCCTTGGGGAAGCACTGCCTTATCAGTTTGCCGGCGTTTTCAATTGTGTCTTTACGTCCGTGGCAGGAAGGGCCGGCTAAAAATATTTGGTGTCGAATTTCTTTACGAGCCAGCCACTTGGTTAGATAACTTATCCCGTTATCGGTGCCGATGGTCTTCAGGCAGCAGCATATCACGCACCTTGTGGCCGATGGTCTGTGGCATTTTGTCCGGCACTAAGTCCATGGGTGAAAATATTTTTTAAAAAATGCATATTTTTTATTTGTCGTATCAAAAAAAGTATTACTTTTGCACTCGCATTCAGAATTGAAAAGATGTCGAGTGGTGTAATGGCAGCACTGCAGATTTTGGTTCTGCCTGTCAAGGTTCGAATCCTTGCTCGACAACATCATAGAAATGATACGGAAGGCCTGCTACAGAATGTAACAGGTTTTTTTATTATAAGAAAAAATGATTACAAGAGAGGAAATTATCAGTTTGGCAGAGGAAGCCATAAAAGGGAGCGACAAATTCGTTGTTAATGTGACTGTTAGCAAGAGCAATGTCATTGAGTTGTTTCTTGACTCGGACAGTTCAGTCACTATTGACGACTGCGTCAGTGTAAGCCGTTTTATTAACGAGCGGCTCGACAGGGATATTGAGGATTATGAGCTTAACGTATCGTCGGCAGGCATTGACGAGCCATTGCGCTTGAAGAGGCAGTACAATAAATATATAGGTGAGGACCTTGTCATCACAGACAACAACGGTGAAAAGAACACATATCGGCTGGCAGCGGTGCTTGAAGACTCCATTGAAGTGGAGCTATTAGAACAAAAAACATGCCGTAAGCGGACACAAGACAAATACCATGAGGCCAAGCAGCTGCCATTCAGCGATATAAAAAGTGCCAGACCTTATATAAAATTTTAGATAACAACATAAATAATATACGATGGACACACTTAACTTAATCGACACCTTCTCCGAATTCAAGGAGTTCAAGAACATCGACCGCGAGGCCATGATGCACATACTCAGCGATGTTTTCAAGGCTATGCTCGCAAAAAAATATGGCAGCGATGAGTATTTCGACATCATCGTTAATATAGATAAAGGTGATTTGGAGGTTTACCACAACCGCACCGTTGTTGAAGATGGCGAGGTTGAAGACGAACTCGCAGAGATTGAATACTCAGAGGCGATAAAGATCGAGCCTGACTTTGAGGTTGGCGATGAGGTCGCTGAGGTCGTCAACATCTCAAGCTTCGGCAGAAGAGAGATTTTGGCTATCAGACAAAACCTCCAGACGAAAATCATGGAATATGAGAAAGAGAACATCTACCTGAAATACAAAGACAAAGTTGGAGAGGTAGTCAACGTAGAGGTATCACAGTCATGGCGCAAAGAGATTATAGCCGTTGATGAAGAAGGCATCGAGCTTATACTGCCTAAAAGCGAACAGATTCCAGCCGATGTATATAAGAAAGGTGAGAACCTCCGCGCTATAGTGAAAAGTGTGGAGAATAAGAACGGCTCGCCCGTCATCACACTGTCAAGAACATCTGAGATTTTCCTACAAAGGCTTTTCGAACAGGAGGTCCCTGAGGTCTATGACGGATTAATCACTATCAGGAAAATAGTACGCGAACCCGGACAAAGGGCAAAGATCGCCGTCGAATCTTACGATGACAGAATCGACCCTGTTGGCGCATGCGTCGGCATGAAAGGCTCTCGTATCCATGGCATTGTGAGAGAACTCAGGAACGAGAATATCGACGTTATCAACTATACATCAAAACCTGACCTGTTCATCACCAGGGCTTTAAGTCCCGCTAAGATTTCCTCGATCATAATTCATGAGGCAAGGAAACTCGCTGAAGTCTATATGGAGAACGACCAAGTCAGCCTCGCAATAGGTAAAGGCGGATACAACATCAAACTCGCTGGAAGACTCACCGGCTACGACATCGATGTATATCGTAACACCGATGAGATTGACATGGAAGATGATGTCGATCTGAAAGAGTTCAACGACGAAATCGATGACTGGATTATCGAGTCTCTCAGGAAAATGGGTTGCGACACAGCGAAGAACGTCCTCGCCTACACTCCTGAAGAAGTGGCAACACGAGCCGACCTCGAGATAGAGACAGTGAACGACGTCTTCAGAATATTACAGGCAGAATTTGCCGATGACGAAAACTAATTGCTGATTATCAGACAAAAACAATATTTAGAAAGAAAAAAAGATTAACAACATAATAAAATTCTATGTCCGAAGAAATAATAAACATCAGATTATCTAAAGCTGCAAAAGAGTTTAACGTCGGCACTTCGACGATTGTGGAATTCCTTGCGAAGAAAGGATTCAATATTGACCCGTCACCGAACTCAAAACTCACAGCCGAGCAATATGCCTTGGTGGTGAAGGAATATCAAGGCGAGAAAGAAGTGAAGAAAAACGCCGACCAACTCGGCAACCTCACCTTCAGAGGCAAGACAATCACTGTCGAGACGACAGAGAAACAGTCTCCTATTATTGAAGAAGATGAGGTCAACACCGTATCCATTAAAACGACTATCATTCACAACAAAGAGGAAAACGAGCCTTCTCAAAAGACCTCAACCGATGTGAAGAAGTCGCCTGAAATCAAGCAGGAGGCAGCGAGACCAAAAGAGGAGAAACAACAGCCAAAGGTGGAAAAGCCTGAAGAGCCTGTGGCTGTAAAACCGGCAGAACCGGTTGAGACTCCGAAAGCTGAGAAAACAGAAGCTCCAGCGGTACCTGCTGCTGAAACCGTGAAAGTGACACAAGAGAAAAATGATGTAGAGAAGAAAACTGACGAGCATTTTAAAATAAATGTCGTTGGAAAGATTGAACTTCCTGAAACCAAAAAAGCCAAAGAAAACAGAGGTAACGGACAACCGATCAACAATGGCAAGAAGGAAGAAAGCAACCAACAACCCAAACATTCTCAACATGTTAAACCTGCTCAAACGGCACAACCGGCGAAAAAGGAGAAACAAGAGCAGCCTGTTCAAACAGCAAAACCAGCCAAGACAGAACAGACAAACAAACCCGCACCTGCCGCACAACAGCAGAAACAGCCACAGCCCACACAACCGGCAAACACGGCTGCAACAACAAAAACACCGACCCAACCTGCCAAGTCTGATGTTGATATCAACTTCATACCTACTCAGTTTAAAAAACTCGAGGGGCCTAAGATTATTGACAAGATCGAGCTGCCAACCGAGCGCAAGTCTAAAGGCAAACAGCCAATAGCCTCGTCTGGTGACGACAAATTCTCAAAGGACAAGAAGAAAAAACGCAAACGTATCGGCAACTCCCCTGTAAACCCTAATGAGGTTAGCGGACAAGACAAGCCTAAGAATAACAACAAACAGCAGAACCAAGGTGGCAACAAACCTCAAGGACAAGGCGGTAACAAACCTCAAGGACAAGGCGGACAAACACAACAAGGCAACAAACCGCAAAACTCTGGGAAGAATAACGATAACCGCAAGAACAACGACCGCTTCAAGAAAGGCAAACAACCTGTTATTGAGGAAAAAGTCGAGTTAACAGATGAGGAAATCCAGAAACAGATCAAAGAGACCTTGGCTCGTCTGTCTCCTCTCGGAAAATCAAAGACATCAAAACACCGTCGTGAGAAACGTCAAAACATCCACAACGAGATTGAGGAGGAAAGAATGCACGAATTGGAGGAGAAGAAAGTTCTTAAAGTCACCGAGTTCGTTACCGCTAACGAGCTGGCAACTATGATGAACATTCCTGTCACCAAGGTTATCTCAACATGTATGAGTCTCGGCATGTTTGTCTCTATCAACCAACGTCTTGACGCTGAAGTACTTGCCGTTGTCGCTGAGGAGTTCGGATTCTCTATCGAGTTCACAAGTATCGACGTTCAGGAGGCTCTTGCTGAGAACGATGAGCCAGACAACCCGGAGGATCTCGTACCAAGGTCGCCTGTTGTAACCGTAATGGGACACGTTGACCACGGTAAGACAAAACTCCTTGACTTCATCAGAAGTACAAACGTTGTGGCTGGCGAGGCAGGTGGTATCACACAACATATCGGTGCGTACGAGGTCCAGACCGAGTCGGGAAAGAAAATCACATTCCTCGACACTCCGGGTCACGAGGCGTTCACAGCCATGCGCGCACGTGGAGCAAAGATCACCGATGTTGCTATCATCGTTATCGCCGCTGACGACAACGTCATGCCGCAAACAATAGAGGCTATCAACCACGCGCATGCGGCTAACGTGCCTATCGTATTCGCAATCAACAAGATAGATAAGCCAACAGCAGATCCTCAGAGGATTTACCGCCAACTTGCGGACATGAACATACTCGTTGAGGAATGGGGAGGAAATGTGCAGTCACAAGAGATTTCCGCCAAACAAGGAATAGGTGTTGAGGAACTTCTCGAAAAGGTTCTTCTTGAAGCCGAGATGCTTGACCTCAAAGGCAACCCGAACAAACTCGCAAAAGGCACTGTCATCGAATCGGCTCTCGACAAAGGCCGTGGATATGTGGCAAAGATTTTAGTTCAAGAAGGCACATTGCGTGTTGGCGACATGGTCCTCGCCGGAACAACATACGGTAAAGTAAAAGCCATGTTCAATGAACGTAACCAACTAATGAAAGATGCAGGACCTTCTACCCCATTGTTACTGCTCGGCCTTAACGGCGCGCCACAGGCAGGCGACAACTTCAATGTTATGATTGACGAACACGAGGCTAAAACAATAGCCAACAGACGTACTCAGTTGCAACGCGAACAAGGATTACGTACCCAGAAACATATCACACTCGCCGAAATCGGCCGCCGTATCGCAATCGGAGACTTCAAAGAACTCAACATCATCGTTAAAGCTGACGTTGACGGATCTGTCGAGGCGTTGTCTGACTCATTGCTGAAACTCTCTACAGAAGAAGTCCAAGTGAATGTAATACACAAGTCGGTCGGTGCAATCAGCGAGTCGGACATCATGCTTGCCTCCGCATCAAACGCCATCATCGTTGGTTTCAACGTCCGTCCTACAATTCAGGCAAGAAGAATTGCCGAACGTGAGCAAATAGATATCCGCCTCTACTCTATCATCTATACAGCTATCGAAGAGATTAAAGCCGCTATCGAAGGCATGCTCGCCCCTGAAATACAAGAGGTTGTAACATGCAACATCGAGATACGCGAAACATTCAAGATCAGCAAAGTCGGTACTATCGCAGGCTGTATGGTCCTCGACGGCAAGGTCAACAGACAAACAAAAATACGTGTTATCCGCGATGGCATCGTAGTGTTCACTGGCAACCTCGGCTCGTTGAAACGCTTCAAAGACGACGTCAAAGAGGTCTCCGCTGGTTTTGAATGCGGACTTAACATAGAGAACTTCAACGATATTAAAGTCGGCGATATCATCGAAGGTTATCAAGAGAAAGAGGTCTCAAGAAAACTGTAATATAAACCTACCTTTTAACTATAAATCTGTGCTGTCATCACGGCACAGATTTTTTTTGAATATAACGCTTCAACATCATTATTCATGTAGACTCCGGGTTGTGGTGAAAGTTTGAGCGTCTTGTCAAATATTCATCTATAAGTTTATTGCGATATTCCTTGCTGATGCCACCTGTGAAACCTCAGCTTTATTTTCAAGTCTGAAAAGACACCTTCAAAACCGTTGTTAGCGTTCGGAATACGAAGGTTCGGATTATATTAAGAGTCCAAATAAGAGACATGGTGTCTATGTCATCAGGAAAAAATGGACTCAAACACAAGGTGCCGGTTGGCTGCATGGACACGCTGATGGAGTTCTTCAACATGAATAGTTTATTCAATATGTCGGGGAGGAACATAGGATTATTGCTTGAGGAAGCCTTATTTTCTCCACCGGTGGTGAAGGAAAACGAATATACGGCCTTGCCTTAACTTGGAAGCACCCAACCACTATGTTTCAATAAGTCGGATGGGACTTTTTGTTTAGCTGATAGTTAATTCTGCTCTTGGTTGCGCCCACTGCCATGCTTGCCTCGCTCGTCCCTCGCTCCGCTCGCATGGACGCCGGCGCAACCAAGTCTTATTATTTTTTCTTTCTTTAGCTTAGTATTGTTTTTGCAATAGTAATTCTAAGGAACGATAGCGAGGCGCAGCCCGTAGCTGTCGGACCTGCCGCCGGGGTCGCCGCCGTTACGAGCCGACACCCGGCAGTTCCTCGCGCTGCTGCGCCAACTACCACCACGAAGGACGCGGCAAGAGCCTGATGACGGCCCCTGAGGGTTCGTCTGCGCCCCTGAACTGTAACTGCCGTACCAGTCAGAGCACCACTCTTCCACGTTACCGCTCATGTCGTATATCCCAAGCTCGTTAGCTGCCTTTGTCCCTACAGGATGGGTCGTTTCACCGCTGTTACTACTGTACCATGCCACGTCATCTATATTATTGCTGCCGCTGTACTTGTAATGGCAGCTGTTCTTCCCTCCTCGCGCGGCATACTCCCACTCAGCCTCCGTTGGAAGCCGGAAGGTCTTCCCGGTTAGTTTGTTCAACTTAGCGACAAACTCCTGACAGTCGTTCCAGCTCACATTCTCCACAGGGTTATCCGCTCCTTTGAATTCACTCGGGTTGCTCCCCATCACTGCCTTCCACAGCTCCTGCGTAACCTCATACTTGCCTATATAGTAGTCGCTCAGAGTCACGCTATGCACAGGATACTCGTCATCATAAGCGTCGCCACCCTGCTCCGTGGTACCGCCCATCTCAAAGGTGCCGCCCTCAACATACACCATCTCGAAGCTCACGCCTTTAACGGTGAATAAACGGTTCCCTTGAGAATGAGTCTGAGGTTGTGATGGAGATGGTGGATCTGTATGGCTTATCTTGGCGGCAAGTTCAGAATATTTTCTATTCAACTCTTCAATCATCTTGCGATATTCCTCGAGTTGATTGGCTTGTTCGGAAGATGATGACTTGTCATCGGCTATTTCATCTATCCCCAGCCATGATTTTAAATCCCTTATCAGTTTCTTCATTTGGGCCTCATTGTTCGCATCGATGTTGTTTTTCGACCCAAATTCCAATAAAAAGAGATTATCCAAAGGCGTGTTGTCGATATTTAAAAGAACGACAATTTTATTTTTAGCCTGGCATAGTCTAACTCTTTGATTGTCCAATCGTTCTCGAAGTCAATGTTTAAATGCGACTTCGAGTACATGAATAGGAATACTGTCGCTCTATCAATGGCAGAACAAATTTTAGAACGGAACTGCTGGGTGCTCTCTATTCCATCCAAATCAAACCAACAGGTCTCGTGCAGTTCAGATTCGATGCGTTTCTTGATTTCGGAGACCTTGGTCAAATCTGCTCTTTTGTATGATATAAATATCCTATCATTAGGTTTTTCTTCACCTGTATTTCCCATATCCAATTTATTATATTTGCTGTCGTCTATCTCTTGCGCCTATTTTTTGCGCATCCATGCCGATACCGGTTCACCAAATCGGCATTATTCTCACAGTCCGTTGGTAATATTAAGTATCGTCCGCAAAGTTAATACATTTTTCTTTAACCCTCTCTGGAAAGACGGATTTTTTGTCCACCATGCTGCCATTGAATAAGGGACTCAAACATCACTGCTCTTCACAGCAAACGACACGAGCGGCACGCGAAAGTGCATTGTAAGACTTTCGCGTGCCGCTCGTGTTATAACGGCTCAAAACCAATGTTTTTAAGAAGCCATCATCAGATTCATATCTTGTTCAAGACATTTAATATCCTCTCTCCTAATCCAATGGTATATCCCTGAAGGACAAACACAACCTCGTTATTCGAGTTTGCAATAATGAAAATCGGAAGGCTCTTATTTCTAAGCTTCATATTGTTTACAACTTCCGAAAGCATCGCTCCTCCTTCAACACCTAACGTCAAATTAGAAGGCAACTCATTGAAGCCCTTCAACTTAAAATTATCCAGGCTCTTTTTATCTTGGAAAATGAAAATCATACTTCCGCCCCACTCGTCGAACTTCTCTTTCAAAACAGAGATGTCTTGCATCGCATGTGTCGTAGGCTCACTTCCACCATCGAGAAGGCCAAGGACATAGAAATGACGGCCGGCTACCTGAAGAAGACTTCTATCCTCATCGGAGTTAACTGGCATGAAACGGTTTTCAGAATTGAAGTTACCGATAATCTGCACACCATCAACAGGTTCTCTCATAACAAGCTGAACCTCAGTTGCTTTACCGCTCTCGATCGTAAAGAAAACATTCCTTTCAAGCACGCTTCCGTCAGCAAGACGTGTCCCAGAAACCATGACATAATAACCGGGATCCATTTCAATGGCACCGTCCTTCATGAGTTGTGAATAAAGCATTCCAACGTCCATTCCCGGGTCTTTGTCATCGTATGCCAACAGATCGAATGTGTTACCATTGAATCTCTTGATTGAGAAATGAGTGTAATATCTCGGATCAGGCATATTCATTGTAGGCTGATAACCAATAACTAACATTCCATTCTCCACATTTGTGCTATCTTCCAAGACCTCAAAAACAACATCATTCCAAGCCACATTGTCATAATATTGCACCTTTCCTGTGACAGGGTCAATCCTTGCAGGAATGCCATTTACCCTCGCCAAGGCGACAAAGAAAATATCTCTTGAGTGAGAGTCAGCGACATGCGACATCATCACACCGGTAGGAAGCATAGGAATACAGCGCACATTCAAGTCGTTGCGCAAGACAATGTTGTCACGGACCCATTGAACGACAGCTTCAGGGGAGTTAAGAGCCGGCAATGATTTTTTCAACTCTTTTTTATAAGGACGGATCATCTCGTTTGAAACCCGTGGATTATAGACGTACTTGTTAAAAATCTCAGAAGACAGTCCGCAACAGTCAGTCATTTCCATTCTCGCATCGAAACAATCGGCCAACACATCTAATGTAACATCGCGAAGATCCTTATCAGTGATCACACCCAACAAGTCATAGGCATAATCAGGATGTCCCCTTTCCTCGGCATAATCAATGAAATCTTTGATATTCTGATAGTTACCCCATGTTTTATTCATAATATCCTTTTGATAGCAGCCAATATTCTGAGCTGTGACGCAGGCAGCAATGTAAGCGTTTCTTATAGAATCCTCATAAGCGAAACGGCGGTCGTTTTCCTCTCGCATTTCCTTTGTAACCTCAGGAATACGGGCTTTTTCCATAGGAGGGACAATGTCGAACTCCTCAACGAGGCATTCAGCCATAACGCTGCCATTGGGGAGGCCATCTCTATCCAAAACAATCTTTATAGTATCTTTATCACCGATTTTAAGTACTTGATAACCAAACTTTCCATCGTTAGACGCATAAATCATCATTGAGCCAAGGCCAGCTGTCATCCATGTCTTTCCGTCCTCATCAGCGATCTTTGTTGCGACGGTACAAAATTCAGCATAGTTATATATTTTGAAATCCACTCTCGCATGTGGGACAGGATTGTCTTCAACATCAACGACTTCGATATTAAGTTTAGCTGTCTCGGCATAGTTATATACGACGTTAATCTCGGTATGGTTCGAGGTTCTTTCAATAACCTCTTCCGGGCCATAATACCTGCCGAAGACCCTTGTATGGAGCAGTAGGCATCGTGAGGCGGGCGCGTTAAACCAACCCAAGTCAAGCACAGGCTCCGGCTCGCAAGCGCCGAGGAAATGCCACTCTCCATCGACCCAAGCCTCAACCCAAGCGTGATTATCATCGCAATGCGCCCATCTTGGAGTATAGACCTGCCTTGCCGGGATACATACCGAGCGCAATGCCGCGACAAGGAACGTTGACTCTTCACCACAACGGCCCCATGAGGTCTTCACCGTCGCCAATGGAGAACTCGTCCTCGAATCGGAGCCTTTATAATTCGCTTTCTCATGGCACCAGTGGTTTACTTCAAGTACAGCATCATACATTGATAATCCACGCACTCTGTCCTTTAACTCGTCATAAAAAACGAAGCGAGAGTCATCAAGGTTCTCGTTATTAATCCTAACAGGCACAACGAAGTGGTTGAACTCGCGCTCAGGGACTATGTCTCCCCAAGGCATCTCCTCCTTCGCTTTGAACGAGGCGTTGACATTCTTACGGAAGAAGTCACCGGGATAGTCCGTGACATCACACAAAGGCATATAGGCATAAAGAAACTCAAGGGCCTCACGCTCTCTCACACCCAAATCCGCGTCAAGGATAGAGAATGGGGCATCATCAGAGAAGGCTAACATCTTGTTTTCCAAGTCATCACGCATATCGGCGCGCTGAGAAGGGTCACTAATGAAATGGCTATCTCCGCCACAGGAGATTGTGAAGATGGATAACGAGATAATTGCGAATAAAAAGGACAAACGTTTCATGAGGTAAAATATTAATAAATTAAAAGAGTTAAGAGAACGCAATAACACATTGCTCCCCTTAACTCAAATATTTGATTTACAGTCTTATCTTAAGATATTTGCGTTTCTATCAGGGCCGTAAGAGACAAAGCGGACAGGCAGTCCGACAGATTTCTCAATGAACTCGATATAATTGTTCAATGCTTCCGGGATAGTGTCTTTTATCTCTTGTTTCCAACCGCTGAAGGTCTCGAACACCGGTTTCATTGTCTCTGTGCATGCGTTATAAGGAAGATAATCAATCACTTTGCCGTCATATTCATAGCCGATGCAAACCTTTATCTCGTCCATCTCGTTCAGCACATCCGACTTCATCATCATAAGGTCGGTGACACCGCTAATCATACAGGCGTATTTCAATGCAGGTATATCGAGCCAGCCTGTACGGCGTGGGCGACCTGTTGTTGAGCCGAACTCATGTCCCATGGCGCGAAGTTTCTCACCCGTCTCATCGAACAATTCCGTTGGGAACGGGCCTGTACCGACGCGTGTGCAGTAAGCCTTGAAAATGCCATACACTTTGCCGATTCTACTTGGGGCGATACCGAGGCCGGAGCATGCGCCAGCAGCAATAACCGAGGAAGAAGTAACGAAAGGATAGCTTCCGAAATCCACGTCAAGCATTGAGCCCTGGGCGCCTTCCGCAAGCACCGTCTTGCCTTCATCGAGGCATTTATTAATAAAGTATTCGCTCTCTATGAATGAGAAACCTTTAAGGAACGCAACGGACTCAAACCAGGCTTTCTCGTATTGCTCATAAGACATTCCGTCAAGTTGAACTGAATTAATATCGAAGTCAAGATTCCTAATCTGTGTAAGATGCTGACTTTTAAGCTTCTCATAACGTTCTTTGAAGTCTGGCATAAATATATCGCCGGCACGCAGGCCACGGCGGGCCGTTTTGTCGGTATAGGTTGGGCCGATACCTTTCAATGTAGAGCCAATCTTCATTTTTCCGAGAGACTTCTCGTTAGCTGCATCAAGCACCCGGTGAGTTGGGAGAATGAGATGAGCCTTGTTTGAAATAATCAGGCGTGTCCTGAGGTCTATCCCGGCAGCCATCAAGCCATCAATCTCGTCTTTCAATATCTTGGCATCGATGATGACTCCGTTCCCAATGACATTGATACATTTCTCATTAAACGCCCCTGACGGCACTGTATGAAGCACAAACTTCTTACCATCAAACTCAATAGTATGACCTGCGTTAGGACCACCTTGAAAACGGCAAACCAAATCATAATTAGGTGTCAAAGCATCGACAACCTTACCTTTTCCTTCGTCTCCCCATTGCAGACCGAGAAGCAAATCTATTTTTGCCATAATGAATTATATATTGTTAATTATCAATAATTATTCTTTCACCAGCACCAATACGTTTCCTCTTGTGTTTCTTCTTTGTGCCATAGAATATCAGTGAGTGATATGCCACGTCCACATCAAACATCTCCTCCACCGACTTCTGTATCTCCATAATGCGAGGGTCACAATATTCAAATACGGCGCCAGTAGAAAGGTCAATGAAATGGTCATGCTGTTTAAACTCGTAGGAACATTCATATTGAGCACAATTCCTCCCGAACTGATGCCTTGTCACAAGATTACAGTCCATAAGAAGCTCAACAGTATTGTAAATCGTAGCTTTACTGACATGAACCCGTCTAATACTCATCTGTGTGTATAAGGAGTCGATATCGAAATGACCGTTCACCCTATATATCTCGTCCAAGATGATGAAACGCTCTTTCGTCTTACGATAATTCTTACGGTTCAAATACTCCATAAAAATTTTCCTCACCGTAGTGAGTACTTTTTCATCCGGTTCATTCATAATTAGTTACAGTAACTATGATTAATTTTTTTACGGGGTCAAATTTACTAAAAAAAAGTATATCAGTATGTATAATAAAAAATTAATTTTTTGTGTTGCCCACTCTTTCTACTTTTTGGACAAACTCTATCTTTTTCAACTGGTCGATAAGCGACTCAAGGCGTTTCAAATTATCAACATACACAGATATTGTGGCCACCACCAATCCGCCCTCCGACTTCATATCGAGAGAATGCACATCGAGTTGTTCCTTGTTCGTCACCACGTCGAACAAAGCCGTTCCAAGTCCCATCTTATTGATACCAAACACTTTAATAGTCGCAAGGAATGAGAATTCGTTTCCAAACTGCCATTTTGCCTTTACAATGTTCTGGCCAAAGCGCGACATAAGTTTCATTGCCTTCTGGCAATCGGGGTGATGGATCTGCACGGGTTCGCCGGGCAGTTCAATGGCGACCACATCATCGCCCGGGATTGGCTTGCAACATGTCGCGATATTATATTTGACTTTTCCCTCCGAGTTTTTATGTGACGAAGGCCTTACGATACCGAGCGTGAGGTATTTCACGAGATTATCCGACCAGTTTGACTCATTTTTCTTAAACACGCTCTCGACATCTTGTAACTCAACCTTTCCGATTGCCACGTAATAATATAAGTCGTTGCGGCTCATCATATTAAGTTTCTCAGCAAGAGCCGACCTGTTTGGTTTGCTAAATTCAATGCCAAGTTTGTCAAACATCTTATGGAGCTTGTCTTTCCCCTCTTCCTTGAAGGTCCTCCTATAATCTTTTATGCTGCTTTTCAACTTGCTTTTGGCTATTGACGTTGAAAGGAACACGAACCATTTCTCCTGAGGCTCTTGATGTTGCGATGTGATAATCTCCACTTGGTCGCCCATTTTCAACTCAGTATCGAGGCGTGCAAGTTTCTTGTTGACGTTGGCTCCTATGCAGTGGTTTCCAAGCTCGCTATGTATGCCGTAAGCGAAATCAAGCACGGTAGCGCCTTTCGGAAGGGTTATTTTATCACCTTTGGGTGTGAAGACAAATATCTCGTCGCTAAAAAGGTCAAGTTGGAAATTATCGATAAACTCAAGAGCGTTAAGATTGTTTTTATCCGACTCTTTCACCAGATCCTTCACCACGCCCATCCATAAGTCGAGACCGCTTTCCTCGGTGGTATTCTTATCGCGGTACCTCCAATAAGCCGAGAATCCGTTTTCTGCGATATCATCCATACGCTCTGTACGTATCTGCGTCTCAATCCAGTTGCCTTTCTTACCCATGAATACTCCGTGGATAGACGAATAGCCGTTTGTCTTTGGGAACGAAACCCAGTCGCGAAGTTTCTTGCTGTCAGGATAATAGAAATCGGTCAGGACCGCATAAGTCTCCCAGCATCTAATCTTTTCCTCATTATTCGGGCAGTCGATGATAATCCTTGAGACATAAACGTCATAGACCTCGTCAATAGACATGCCGAACTTATTCATTCTTTCCCACACCGCGCTGATATTCCTCTCTATCGTCATAGTGCGCACCTTGATGCCTTTCTCGTCAAGTTCTTTTCTCACCGGTGCGATAAACTCCTCCAATTCCTGAATCTTGCTTTCACGCAAGCCTTCGAGCTGTTTTTTCACTGTCTCGAACACCTGCGGCCTGATATATTTCAGGCAGAGGTCATCAAGCTCCACCTTTATTTTATAAAGACCGAGGCGGTATGCCAATGGTGCGTAAATCTGTGTTGTCTCGGAAGCTATTTTAAGTTGTTTATGGTGAGGCATCGACTCCAAGGTCCGCATATTGTGCAGACGGTCGGCGAGTTTCACAAGAATCACACGGACCTCGTTCGACATGCTCATTACGACCTTACGGAAAGTCTCAGCCTGAAGGCTCCTTACACCCTCCCCATTAAAATCGTCGTTCGTGAGTTTTGTCACCCCATCGACAATCTCGGCCACCTTATCACCGAAACGCTTGCGGATATACTCTACCGAATAGTCAGTATCCTCCACCACATCATGGAGCAGCGCACCGATTATTGAGGTGCGTCCCATTCCCATCTCACCCGCTATTATCATCGCGACGGCGAGAGGATGATACATATATGGCTCTCCCGAGCGACGACGAGCGTCCTTATGAGCGTTTGCAGCAAGCAGATATGCCTCAGTCACTTGCGCGACATCCTCATCATCTTTGCGTGACTTCCAACATTTTAACAACTCGTTAAACTGTCGGTCCAATTCAATTTTTTCTTCCGGGGAATAGGTGTCTGGTAGAGTCATAATATGCCAATTTTTAATGCTTCGTTTTCAGCTGCAAATTTATAAATGATTTTGTAATTCCCAATATTTATTAATTTTTTTTAACAAAAAAGGTCGTCATATCCTGACAACCTTACAACCATAATATTAAATAAAACAACTACTTGCTATTTACGGAATCCATGTGTGCGATGAGGTCACAAACTCTTCTTGAATAGCCCATCTCATTGTCATACCAAGCGACAACCTTAACGAATTTGTCGTTCAAAGCGAGACCCGCCTGTGCATCGAAGATAGAGGAATGGATATCATCGATAAAGTCGGTTGAAACCATCTGCTCGTCGGTATAGCCGAGAATGCCCTTGAGGTCGCCTTCTTCTGAAGCCTTCTTCATCGCCGCGCAAATCTCCTCGTATGTCGTAGGACGCTCAAGAACCGCGGTGAGGTCAACGACAGAAACGTCCATAGTTGGGACACGGTATGAGGTACCTGTGAGTCTGCCATTCAATTCCGGAATAACCTTGCCAACAGCCTTAGCCGCACCTGTAGTCGAAGGGATAATGTTTCCGAACGCAGCCCTTCCACCGCGCCAATCCCTGATAGAGTTTCCATCAACAGTCCTCTGCTTTGCTGTAACAGCGTGAATTGTAGCCATCAATCCATTCACAATTCCCCAATTGTCGTTCAACACCTTGGCAAGCGGTGCCAAACAGTTTGTAGTACATGAGGCATTCGATACAACCTGTGTGCCCTTCGTGTATGTCTTGTGGTTAACACCATAAACAAACATAGGAGTGTCATCTTTTGAAGGTGCTGACATAATAACATATTTCGCACCTGCATCAAGGTGTCCCTGCACCTTCTCCTTTGTAAGGAATAATCCTGTTGATTCAAGCACGTATTCCGCACCATACTCTCCCCATTTGATATTACGAGGTTCTTTCTCCGCTGTAACCACAACCTTTCTGCCGTTGATAATCATGTAACTGTTTTCCATGTCAACATCGACAGTGCCGTTAAATCTCCCGTGAACAGAATCAAATTTGAGATTGTAAGCAAGATAATCAATAGGTTGTATATCATTAATCGCAACAACCTCGATATCACCACGCTCTTCCGCTGCCCTTAATGCTAATCGGCCAATTCGACCGAATCCATTAACTCCTATTCTAATTTTTTTCATGTGAGTTATTTTTAAAATTTGAAAAATCCAGCAAAAATACGAATTTATCTGTTTACAATTACAACATCTCAATATTTTTTTTGTTCATTACCACAAACATTTTTAAAACATTTTTACAATCTCAAAGAATCCCTTATTTTATTTGCGTTTCCTAAAATACGTATCAACTCTATTGAATGAGTCTTTTAATCCTAAACAGCGCGTTTCCCATCAAATGCGCATTGCCTCAGCGACTGTAACAAGTGTTTTTTACGCCAATTTGCGGACGTTTTTTCTCATTTTTTTACAAAAGAGCCTCCTTAGAAGCCAAGGGAAACGCTTCCCCTATCTAAAAGTATGCGAAGTCACTTTCTTCGGCGCCTTTGTTTCAAAAAACCTGAAATCCTTTGTTAAAAAAGTACCTTTTGGAGCATCTTTACATTAGGCCTAATAATCTAATAAGTAGAAAACAACAATGTTAAAAAACGACTACGTTCGGGATACTATCTCATTTTTTGACACAAGAAAAAAAAACATATAATGGGGTTGTAACTATGTAAACCAAGATGGCGAGTAAAGTGCAAGCCTTTGATAATCACAAAAATGATATGGGGTTGAAAAAGATCTTTCAACCCCACAGTTATCAATTATAATTAAAATCAGTCGATAAACGCTGACTAAATATCTCCGTTGATTTCGGCCATACGTCTGACGAGGTCGAGAAGTTTGTTTGAATAACCTATTTCATTGTCATACCATGATATAAGCTTAACGAAAGTGTCGCTCAACGCGATACCGGCGGTAGCGTCAAAAATAGAGGTGCGAGTATCGTCGAGGAAGTCAGATGACACCACAGCGTCTTCGGTATAACCGAGGATTCCTTTCATCTCCCCTTCAGACGCCTCTTTCATTGCGGCGCAAATCTCGGAATACTTCGCTGGTTTTGCAAGGTTCACTGTCAAATCGACAACAGAGACGTCAAGAGTAGGGATACGCATCGACATACCTGTAAGTTTTCCGTTCAACTCAGGGATAACCTTGCCAACGGCCTTAGCGGCTCCGGTCGAAGAAGGGATAATGTTGCCTGAGGCAGCACGTCCACCCCTCCAGTCCTTCAATGAGTGACCATCGATAGGCTTCTGTGTAGCTGTTGTGGCGTGAACCGTTGTCATAAGTCCACTCACTATACCCCATCTATCATTGACAATCTTTGCGATAGGTGCGAGACAGTTAGTTGTACAAGAAGCGTTTGAGACGACTTTCGTACCTTTGACATAAGACTTGTCGTTAACGCCGCACACAAACATTGGTGTGTCATCTTTTGAAGGGCCCGCCATCACAACATATTTCGCGCCATTGTCGAGATGAGCCTGTACATCTGCCTTTGTCAAGAATTTTCCTGTCGAATCGATGACATAATCCGCGCCATACTTTCCCCATTGTACCTCTTTCGGATCTCTTGTGACTGATGTAGGGATTTCCTTACCATTAATAATAAGGGTGCTTTTCTCCAAATCATAGTTTATAGTGCCATCAAACCTGCCGTGCATAGTATCATAAGTTAACATATATGCCTGATAATCAACAGGACAAGTTCCATTCATACACACTATTTCGATGTCATCTCTAAGTTGTGCAGCACGCAGCACCAATCGACCGATACGCCCTAATCCGTTAATACCAATTCTAACTTTTTTTTTCATGATAGTAATTTAATTTTATGGTTGTTAAAATATTATTTTCAGCTTGTTTTTTTATCAATATCAAAGTCTCCACCAAATAAATCACCCGACCTATCCAAGTAAGTCATGCAAAGTTAAGTATTATTTTAATAGAAAAAACATTTATTCACAAATATTTATTTTTTTTGCCATTATTATTCCCAAATCACAGAAAAATGCGGAAAAAGGATATAAAACAGTGGTTTTAACAAATGTAAATATCATCATTATCCCATAGATTAACAGGCAATTACAAGAGTCACCGTGGGCGCAGTCACATAGAGAGATGTTACCATTGTAAAAAAATCATATAAAAAAACGACAAATGGAGTCGGTCAGGAAGGTATAAAAATGGCGGCAGGAGCATTCTGAGAAAAAAAAAGCACTATTTCTTACAGATTCGGTGATAATGTGTATCTTTGCAACAAAGAAGAAAAACGATAAACGATGTCGATAAAGGTAAACCACGTCACGAAAAAGTATGAGCAGCAGCTTGCGCTAAACGATGTAAGTCTTGAGATTGAGAAGGGGCATATTGTTGGATTATTAGGGCCGAACGGGGCTGGGAAATCAACACTGATGAAGATTATCACATGCTTTATCCCGCAGACGGAGGGCGATGTGACTGTTGAGGGTTTCGATACGCTTGAGAATCCGATGGAGGTACGCGAACGCATCGGCTATCTGCCGGAACACAACCCTCTTTATCTCGACATGTATGTGCGCGAGTACCTTGAGTTCGTGGCAGGCATCCACAACATCAGAGGGAAAGAGGCCCAAAGACGCATCGATGAGATGATAGAGAAAACGGGGCTTACCGTTGAGATGCGCAAAAAAATCGGAGCGTTATCAAAAGGCTACCGTCAGCGTATCGGACTTGCACAAGCGATGATGCACAACCCTTCAGTGCTGATTCTCGACGAGCCCACGGCAGGACTTGACCCGAACCAACTCGTTGAGATAAGGCATCTTATAACAGAGATAGGCAGGGAGAAGACCGTTTTGCTTTCTACACACATCATGCAGGAGGTAGAGGCAATGTGCCCGCAAATCATTATTATTAATAAAGGTAATGTTGTTGCGAACGACACTATCGACAATATCAAGATGAACGTCATGCACTCAAAAGACGCGAGCATAGAGGAATGCTTCCAGGCCTTGACAAGATAAGGCGGCAAAACAACATTGTGCGTCGTTTGAAAAAAACGACGCACAATGGCTCGTGCATAAAAAAAAGATGTATCTTTGCAGCCGGAAAAATTCGTGGACAGATTTGATTGATTGCAACCACAAGAAAAAAATGCTAAAACAATGCGTTTCTTTTATTCAATCTCAAATTATCCATATTTATTAATCAGGTGAGAGCTATTAGCTCCCAACATTAAACTATTAAAATTATGGGTTATTATTTCACTTCAGAATCAGTATCAGAAGGTCATCCGGATAAAGTGGCTGACCAAATCTCAGATGCCGTGCTCGATGAAATGCTACGCCAAGACCCGGAGTCGAAAGTGGCATGCGAGACGATGGTAACGACAGGATTGACCGTTGTTGCAGGAGAAGTTAAGTCAAACGGGTATGTTGACATCCAAGAGACAGCGAGACATGTCATTGAGAAAATAGGCTACACCAAGGCAGAATACCAATTCGACAGTAAATCGTGCGGCGTGTTATCAGCCATTCACGGACAGTCGCAGGACATCAACAGGGGTGTGGAACGCCAAAACGAGGAAGAACAAGGCGCCGGCGACCAAGGCATGATGTTCGGATACGCTTGCCGAGAGACCCCGGATTATATGCCTCTCACAGTGGTGCTGTCACACATGCTTCTGATGGAGCTTGCAAAAATCCGCAGAGAAGGCAAAAAAATGAGATACCTCCGCCCTGATGCGAAATCACAAGTCACCGTGGAATACGGTCCAAACTGGAAACCATTGCGCATCGACACCATAGTTGTCTCAACACAACACGATGAGTTCATGAGCGATGATAAAGCTATGATTGACAAAATAGAACACGATGTAAGAACAATATTGCTCCCAAGAGTGAAACGACTGCTCCCTCAAAAAGTGCGCATCCTTTTCAAGGACGATATGAGACTATTTGTCAACCCAACAGGGAAATTCGTCATAGGCGGCCCTCACGGCGACAGCGGACTTACAGGAAGGAAAATCATCGTTGACACTTACGGCGGAAGAGGAGCACACGGCGGAGGAGCGTTCTCGGGTAAGGACTCTTCAAAAGTTGACCGCTCAGCAGCATACGCGGCTCGCCACATCGCCAAAAACATTGTCGCAGCCGGCGTTTGCGATGAAGCTCTCGTCCAAATAGCTTACGCAATAGGCGTAGCACAACCCGTAGGTTTCTATGTGAACACATACGGCACAACACACGTCAGGAACGCAGTGGGAAACATCATCAATGATGACGAAATCGCTGACAAACTGAAAATGATGTTCGACCTACGCCCTTATGCAATAGTGAAACGCTTCGGTCTGAAGAACCCGATATTCGAGCCAACAGCATCATATGGACACTTCGGAAGAGACTATTACACCGACAAAGTGGAAGTGTATTACGAGGATGATGACACTTTTATAGAAAATGGCAAGATTTATAAGAATGTTGAATTCTTCGCCTGGGAAAAACTTGATATGATAGAACAAATAAAACAACAATTCGGTTTATAAATCTCACACTACAAAAAAAGGATTGGCTTTCGCCAATCCTTTTTTATTATCTTACATCACTGCCCGGGAATTTTTAATTGGTCTTCTATCGAAATGTTTACCGGAAACCCAACAAAAAAATGTTGTCTAATGTTGTCCCCAGTTGTCGTCATCTATAAAAATGGATAAGGCTTTGACTCCTTTCCCTTGCACCAACAAAAAAATGTTGTCTAAAGTTGTCCACGTTGTCGTCATCTATAAAAACGGATAAGGCTTTGAACCATTCGCAGGACAAAAATAAAAATGTTGTCTAAAGTTGTCCCGGTTGTCGTCATCTATAAAAACGGATAAGCCTTTGACTCCTTTCCCTTGCACCAACAAAAAAAATGTTGTCTAATGTTGTCCCCAGTTGTCGTCATCTATAAAAACGGATAAGCCTTTGACTCCTTTCCCTTGCACCAAC